>NZ_JBVIUJ010000043.1:0-1014 GCF_055596705.1 Streptomyces sp. NPDC039609 | reverse complement strand
TCTGGACGGCGGCCCGGACACCGAGGAGCTGCGCGGACACGCGTCCGGGCTGCTGCCCGAGTACATGGTCCCCTCCGCCTTCGTGGTCCTCGACGCGCTCCCGCTGACCACCAACGGCAAGGTGGACCGGCGGGCCCTCCCGGCCCCCGCACGGCCGGTGTCCGGCACTGGACGGGAACCGCGGAACGCGTGCGAGGAGGTCCTCTGCGACCTGTTCGCCGACGTGCTGGGCGTGCCCGTGGTCAGCATCGACGACAACTTCTTCGAAAGCGGCGGCCACTCCCTCCTCGCCACCCGCCTCGTCAGCCGCATCCGTTCGGTCCTCGGGGCCGAACTGGTGGAGCGCACGGTCTTCGAGGCCCCGACCGTCGCCGCCCTCGCCGAGCAGGTCGCGGCGGCCGGTCCGGCCCGCTCCGCGCTGACCGCGACGGCACGCCCCGAGCGGATCCCGCTCTCCCCCGCGCAGAACCGGCTCTGGTTCCTGAACAGGCTGGAGGACACGACGGCCACGTACGTCCTCCCCCTCGCGGTCCGGCTGTCGGGTGACCTGGACCAGGAGGCCCTGGAGAAAGCGCTCAACGACGTGGTCGCGCGGCACGAGAGCCTGCGGACGGTGTTTCCCGAGGTGGACGGCGAACCCCGGCAGCGCATCCTGGAGCCCTGGCAGGTCCGCCTCGGACTTCCCGTCGTGCAGGTCCCGGAGGGCGAGCTGGAAGAGGCCCTCCGGGCCGCCTCCCACACCACCTTCGACGTCACCGTCGATCCGCCGGTCCGCGCCCGGCTGTTCGCCACCCGGCCCGACCACCACGTCCTGCTCCTGCTGCACCACCACATCGGGAACGACGGCTGGTCACTGGCCCCGCTGGCCCGGGACATCAGCGTGGCCTACGCGGCCCGGTGCGAGGGGGCCGCCCCGGCGTGGTCGCCGCTTCCGGTGCAGTACGCCGACTACACCCTGTGGCAGCGCGAACTCCTCGGCTCCGAGGACGACCCGAACTCCCTCGCCGCCCGCCA
>NZ_JBVIUJ010000042.1:0-1017 GCF_055596705.1 Streptomyces sp. NPDC039609 | reverse complement strand
ACCGCCGCCCCGAACGTCAGGCCGAACACGGCAAGAGCGGCGATACCGAACGCGGTCGTGGTCCGCAGGGCCTGACCGGGCCGGATGAACAACTGCTCCACCTGCCGCCTGGAAGCCGTCGAGACGCCCAGCCCTTCCCCCAGCCACTGCGCGAACCCCCGCCCGTGCTCGGCGTCGGCAGCGGAGACAATGATCAGCAGCGGCACCAACGTAAGGAACCCCAGCGCCGCGAAGCCCAGCGAACGCGACCACAGCTCGATATCCCTGCTCCGCCGCCACCCACGCCCGACTGGCGAACGGCTGATCACGCGGTGCAGCCGCCCGAACCGAGACGAACGGTCCGCGTCACCGGAAGGCTCTATCGGCATGTCTGCCGACTACCACGTTCGAAACCTTTGCCACGCAAGGGCGCGACGCGAAGATTCGCGGATAGCCTGAACAAACAATGGGCCACCGAGGTTCAGCAGGCTGTGACTGCCCGCAGGGGCGGCTCGAACCGGCCCGGGTCAACGGCTCAGGAGGCAGGCCATGATCCATTCAGCCGATATCCGCGAGTGGCGCAACCACAGCGTCGTCGACCCGAAGGGCCACAAGATCGGCGTGCTCGAAGCGGTCTACGTGGACACCACCACCGACGAACCGGCCATGGCCACAGTCCGCACCGGACTCCCCACCCGCCACCACCTGGCCTTCGTACCCCTCGACGAGGCAATCCTCGGGCCCGGCTACGTCAAGGTCTCCTACGCCAAGACGCTGGTGAAGAAGGCGCCCTCGCTCGGCATGGACGACATCCTGCCCGCCGAGTCAGAGGAAGCGATCTTCCAGCACTACGACATGCCCTACCAGACGGGAGCAGGAGGCGAGCGGCAACTCGCGCGCCGCTGACGCCCGCGCTCATCCACCCTTGGGAGCGTAAGCGTCATGGCCTTCTTGCTTCTTCTCGTTCTGGTCGCCGTCGTGCTGGGAATCATCGGAGTGGCGGCCGAGGGGCTGGGCTACTTGTTGATCATCGGCATC
>NZ_JBVIUJ010000041.1:0-1028 GCF_055596705.1 Streptomyces sp. NPDC039609 | reverse complement strand
CGGCCAAGCTGTGGGAGCGGCGGCGGGCCGCGCTGGAGCATCCGCTCGGGCGGGCGGCGGCGCCGGCTCCGGCCGAGCGGGCCATGCTCCCCAAGGTGCCCGGCGCCGAGACGCTGCTGTTCGAGATCGGCGTGGAGGAACTGCCCTACGCCGACGTCCCCGCCACCACGGAAGCGGTGCGCGAGTCGGTCACCGCGAAGCTCGCCGCGACCCGGCTGGGGCACGGCGCGATCACCGTGATGGCCACGCCCCGCCGGATCGTGATCACGGTCGACGGGGTGCAGCCGCGCGAGCGGGACACCATGAAGACCGTGCGGGGGCCCAAGGTCGCCGCCGCCTTCAAGGACGGCGCCCCCACCGCCGCGTTGCAGGGCTTCGCCCGCAGCCAGGGCGCCGAACCGACGGACGTGCGGATCGTCGAGGTCAACGGGGTCGAGTACGTGGCCCTGACCCGGCACGAGGAGGGCCGGCCGGCCGTCGAGGTGCTCAGCGACCTGCTGGCCGAGGTCGTCTCCGGGCTGCGGGCCGGGCGCAACATGCGCTGGAGCGATCCCGGCCTGTCGTTCTCGCGTCCCGTGCGCTGGCTGCTCGCGCTGCTGGGCCGTACTCCCCTGCCCGTGGTGGTCTCCTCCCTCTCCGCGGGCGACACGACGCGGGTGCAGCGGCAGGCCCCCTACCCGGAGGTCCGGGTGACCTCCGCCGAGGGCTACCCCCACTTCCTGCACATGCACGGCATCCTGCTCGACCGGGACGCCCGGCGCGGCGCGGTCGTGCGCGGGGCCCTGGAGGCCGCCGCCGAGGTGGGCGGGCGCATCGACGTGGAGGGCCAGGCCGGGCTGATCGACGAGATCACCGACATCCTGGAGTTCCCGTACGCCGTGCGGGGCTCATTCGACGAGCGCTACCTCGAACTGCCCGCGAGCGTCCTGACCACCGTGATGCGCAAGCACCAGCGCTATCTGCCGGTGCTGGACGGCGAGCGGCTCATGCCGCACTTCGTGACCTTCGCCAACGCCCTGTGCGACGAC
>NZ_JBVIUJ010000040.1:0-1328 GCF_055596705.1 Streptomyces sp. NPDC039609 | reverse complement strand
ACCTAGGACCTGTCCGGTCGATCACGGTCTGGGCTGCTCCCGGGATGTGAGTCGCCGGCCCCAGCGGTCGGTCTGCTGACCACGGCAGGTCCTACGATCAGCCCGTGATTGATACTCCGGAGCATTGGACCGTGCGCCATTTCTCGCAGGCCAACCCCGCTGGCCCGGGCTGCGATAGCGTTCCGGCCCTCTTGCGACGGCTGGCCGACACCATCGACGCGTTGGGACGTGTTGAGATCCAGGACGTGGTGATCTCGTCAGAGGCGACCGAACACGGCCCTTGGCGGTCGGGGACCGTCTACTACCACCTGCCGGAAGACGAATGAGGACTGATCCTGGCACTCACGAGCGGAGCCAGATCACCAGTGACGCAGCAGTAGCGGTGCCGAGGTAGACGTATTGGCGCTTGTCGTACCGAGTGGCCACGGCCCGGTGCTGCTTGAGTCGGTTGATCGCCCGTTCAACGGTGTTCCGCTTCTTGTACCGCTCTTCATCCCAGCCCGGTGGCCGTCCGCCACGTGAGCCTTTACGCAGGCGGGCGGCCTGGCTGTCGGCCTTCTCCGGGATGGTGTGCCGGATGCCCCGGCGCCGCAGGTATTGGCGGCAGGGCCCGTTGCTGTATGCCTTGTCGGCCGCGACGCTGCCGGGCTTCTTGCGAGGTCTGCCCGGCCCGGTCCGCGGGACGCGGATTGCCTCCAGTACCAGGATGAACTGCGTGCAGTCCGCCCGCTGTCCCGGCGTGACGATCAGGGACAGGGGGCGGCAGCGGCCGTCCGCGCTCAGGTGAAGCTTGCTGGTGAACCCGCCGCGCGAGCGGCCCAGGCCCTCACCTCCAGCACCACCTCCACCAGGTGGCCGACGAGGCTCTCCCACGTCTCGTCCTGGTGTTCCACTCCTTCGGCCCCCTTTGAAGCGAGTGCTGAGGGTGGATCGGTGCGGGCACCGGCCGCATGCTGATGCGCGCGGACGATCGTGGAGTCCACCGAGATGTCCCAGTCGATCTCGCATGCGGCGTTCGCCGCGGCCTGGACCTGCTGGAGCAAGCGTTCCCAGGTGCCGTCGGCCGACCACCGGCGATGGCGTTCATAGACGGTCTTCCACGGCCCGAACCGTTCGGGCAGATCGCGCCACTGCACCCCGGTCCGCACCCGGTGCAGAATCCCGTCGATCACCTGCCGGTGATCCCGCCACCTGCCACAACGCCCGTTGCTGACCGGCAGGAACGGCCGCAGCCGTTCCCACTCGGCATCACTCAGATCACCCCGCCCCATGCCCACATCAACGACTCGGACACGCGGTAGTCACATGATCGGCCGGACAAGTCCTAG
>NZ_JBVIUJ010000039.1:0-1467 GCF_055596705.1 Streptomyces sp. NPDC039609 | reverse complement strand
CCGTGCTCTACACGATCCTCGCCGTCGTCAGGAGGCTCCTGGATCTTCTCGGCCCGGCCTCCCCCGTCAACTCGCCGCCAGATCCCTGTGGATGACCTTGGCCACGGCCTGGATGGTGGCGATGCCGTAGTTCATCGTGCTGTTGCCGTGGGACAGCACGGTCATCACGTAGTCGTGGCCGCCGCCCTTGAACGCGCCGACGCTGTGCACCCGCCAGCCGTTGGTGGAGCGCTGCAGCCAGCCGTTCTTGACGGCCACGGTGACACCTGAGGGCACCCCGTACGGGGTGCCCCAGCGCTGGGACGAGACGACCTGGCCCATCAGCTTGATGATGTAGGCGCGGGAGTTGTCGCTGAGGACCGCGTTCTTGGCGGTGAGGAGCTTCAGCAGCTTCTGCTCGTCGGTGACGGTGATCTGCGTCAGACCCCAGTAGCCGTTCGCGCCGGGCTTGGTCTGCGTCATGCCGGCGGCCGCGAGGAAGTTCTTGATCTTCGTCATGCCGAGCTGCTTCCACAGGGTGGAGGTCGCAGCATTGTCCGACTTGGTGATCATCGCCTTGGCGAGGGTGTTCTCGCGGTCGGTGAGGTACCGGTTCGTCTTCTTCGCGTCCCACAGCAGCGTGGCGAGGACGGTCACCTTGACGATGCTGGCCGAGTCGTAGGCGGAACTCGCCCGCAGGGTGCAGGTCGTGTTGGTGCTGCGGTCGTAGAGGCCGACGGCGACCGTGCCCTTGCGGGTGGCGAGCGCGGCGGTGATGTCCTTCTTCAGCTTGGCGGCGAGCCCCGCATTGGCGGACGTGCAGGTCACGGCCGGAGCAGCGGCGGAGGCGGGCGTGGCGGTGGCGACGAGCGGCACGAGAACGCCCGTACCCACGGCCGCCGCCAGCACTCTCGCGCGGCGGGATATCCCAGAAGTCATGCACCACATGACTCCCGGACGGGAGCGAATGGTTGTAGGTGTGGCGAAGTCTTGTGCGAGTCGTTACCGGAGCCTGCCCGGTTTCACAGGCGGCGGCCAGCTCCGGCACAGCGGCCTCCCACCGTGGCCGCCCACCATGCTCGGGTGACATCAGCCACCGAAACCCAGCTCCGCACCGCCGGGCCCCCGCCGGTTCCGCCGAAGGACGCCGCCCCCGCGCCGCGTTGGTCCCTTCCCGCGCTGCTCGCGGTCCTCGCCCTGGCCGCGGTGCTGTACTCCTGGAACCTGTCGGGAGCCGGCCTCAACAGCTTCTACAGCGCCGCCGTGCTGAGCGGCACCGAGAGCTGGAAGGCCTGGTTCTTCGGCTCGCTGGACTCCGGGAACTTCCTCACCGTCGACAAGCCGCCGCTGGCGCTGATGGTCATGGGCCTGTCCTGCCGGGTCCTCGGCTACGGCACCTGGCAGATGATGGCGCCGATGATCGTGGCGGCCCTGGCCACGATCTGGATCCTGCACTCCTCGGTGAAGCGGGTGTTCGGGCACGCGGCG
>NZ_JBVIUJ010000038.1:0-1701 GCF_055596705.1 Streptomyces sp. NPDC039609 | reverse complement strand
TTCGCCATCCCGCCGGCGGGCGTCCTCACCTGGGCCGGCCACCGCGACACCACCTGGCTGGCCTGCCTCCTCACCGCCGCCCTCATCGGCACGGCCCTGGCCCGCCTCGTCCACGCCCGGGCCGCCTACCGCCGCCTGGCCCCCGGCCACGCCCGGCCCGACACCGCGACCGGCGACGGACCGTACGACTCCTGACGCGGCACCGCGGAGGGCGATCAGCCGGCGACGGCCGAGACGGTGACGGGGATGTTGCCGCGGGTGGCCTTGGAGTAGGGGCAGATCCGATGGGCCGCGGCACCCAGTTCCGCGGCCGTCTCCTGGTCGACGCCGCCGAGTTCGAGGCTCAGCGCGGCGGCCAGGCCGAACTCACCGTCGTCACCGTGGTGGAGGGTGATCTCGGCGCTGACAGCGGTGCCGGTCAGCCTGATCCTCCGCTCGGCGGCGGCGCGGCGCACGGCCCCCAGGAAGCAGGCCGCCCAGCCCGCCGCGAACAACTGCTCGGGGTTGGTGGCGCCACCGGCGCCGCCCAGCTCCTTCGGTAGGGCCAGCGAGGTCCGCAGAAGTCCGTCCTCGGACCGCACGCTACCGCCGTTGCGGCCTTCTCCGTCGACCTTCACGACGGCGGTGTAGCTGAATGCCATGACTGTGCTCCCATTCGTCACTTGTTCAAGCGGTGACGAGATGGTGACAGTGCTTTTCATCTCCCGTCAATAGAGGGCTTGATGCGTGCTGGCTCATAGTGCGTCACCTGTTTGACGGGTGACGACCGGCATGGAACAGTCAGGCCTCGCACCAGCCGGTGCACGTCACACCACGGAGGCCCGAGTGATCAACAGGCGTAGTTTCGGCAAGGCCCTCGGAGTGGGCGTGGGAGCGGCGGCCGTAGGGCTGGCCGGCGCGGGGAGCGCCGCCGGTGCGCACCGCGGTACACGCGCCGGGGCGCACACCACGTTTCCGCGGATCCAGCAGGTCGAGGCCGGTGTCCTGGACGTCGGCTACGCCGAACTCGGCCCCGCCCACGGGCCCGTGGTCATCTGCCTGCACGGCTGGCCGTACGACATCCACAGCTACGTCGACGTCGCTCCGCTGCTGGCCGAGCGGGGGTACCGGGTGATCGTCCCGTACCTGCGGGGTCACGGCACGACGCGCTTCCTGTCCGGCAGGACCTTCCGCAACGCCCAGCAGTCGGCGATCGCCATGGACGTGATCGCGCTGATGGACGCCCTGAAGATCCACCGGGCCGTGCTGGCCGGCTTCGACTGGGGCTCACGCACCGCCGACATCGTCGCCGCGCTCCGGCCCGAACGCTGCACGGCGCTGGTGTCGGTGGGCGGCTACCTCGTCACCGACCGGGAGGCCAATCTCAAGCCGCTGGCGCCCAAGGCCGAACTCGCCTGGTGGTACCAGTACTACTTCGCCACCGAGCGGGGCCGGCTCGCCATGGAGGACAAGAAGCTGCGCCACGACCTGACCCGGCTCGTCTGGGACACGGTCTCCCCGACCTGGGACTTCGACGACGCCACGTTCGAGCGCACCGCGGCGGCCTTCGACAACCCCGACTACGCGGCCGTCGTCGTCCACAACTACCGCTGGCGGCTGAGCCTCGCCGACGGGGAGCGCCGCTACGACGGACTGGAGAAGCTGCTCGCCGCCCGCCCCACGATCGGGGTCCCGACCATCACGCTCGACGCCGAGCGGGAC
>NZ_JBVIUJ010000037.1:0-1786 GCF_055596705.1 Streptomyces sp. NPDC039609 | reverse complement strand
AGCACCTTGGAGAGGAATGCCTTGGTGCGGTCGTGCTGGGGGTTGCCGAGGACGTCGCGGGGGTGGCCGGATTCGACGACGACGCCGCCGTCCATGAAGACGAGGTTGTCGCCGACTTCGCGGGCGAAGCCCATTTCGTGGGTGACGACGACCATGGTCATGCCGGACTCGGCGAGGTCGCGCATGACGTCGAGGACGTCGCCGACGAGTTCGGGGTCGAGGGCGGAGGTGGGCTCGTCGAAGAGCATCAGCTTGGGTTCCATCGCCAGCGCGCGGGCGATGGCGACGCGCTGCTGCTGGCCGCCGGAGAGCTGGGTGGGGTAGTTCCCGGCCTTGTCGGCCAGGCCGACCCGGTCCAGCAGGCGCTCGGCGCGCTCGCGGGCGACGGCCTTGGACTCGCCCTTGACCTGGATGGGTGCTTCCATGACGTTGGCCAGGGCCGTCATGTGGGGGAAGAGGTTGAAGCGCTGGAAGACCATGCCGATGTCGCGGCGCTGGGCGGCGACCTCGCTGTCCTTCAGTTCGTAGAGCTTGTCGCCCTTTTGGCGGTAGCCCACGAGCTGGCCGTCGACGTAGAGCCGTCCGGCGTTGATCTTCTCGAGGTGGTTGATGCAGCGCAGGAAGGTGGACTTGCCGGAGCCGGACGGGCCGATCAGGCAGAACACCTCGCCGTTGTTCACCTCGAGGTCGATGCCCTTGAGGATGTGGGCGGCGCCGTAGGACTTGTGGACGCCTTCGGCCTTCACCATGAGAGTCATTTGGCCACCGCCTCACGGTTGGAGAATCGGGCGAGGTTCGCCTTGACCTTCTGCCATGGCGTGGGCGGCAGTGCGCGCAGCGAGCCGCGGGCGTAGTGCCGTTCCAGGTAGAACTGGCCGACGCTGAACACCGAGGTCAGGATCAGGTACCAGATCGAGGCGAGGAAGAACATCTCCATGACCGCGAACGAGGTCGAGGCGATGTCCTGCGCGGCGCGCAGCAGGTCGGGGTATTGGACGGCGACGACCAGGGAGGAGGTCTTGAGCATGTTGATGAACTCGTTGCCGGTCGGCGGGATGATCACCCGCATCGACTGGGGGAGCACCACGCGGCGCATCGTCTTGGCCTGGGACATGCCGAGTGCGTGGGAGGCCTCGGTCTGTCCCTCGTCGACCGACTGGATGCCGGCGCGGACGATCTCGGCCATGTAGGCGCCCTCGTTCAGGCCGAGCCCGAGCAGGGCGGCCAGGAACGGGGTCATGACGTCGGTCATCTCGTCCTTGTAGAACCCGATGTTGAAGATCGGGAAGATCAGGGCGAGGTTGAACCAGATCAGCAGCTGCACGTAGACCGGGGTGCCGCGGAAGACCCAGATGTAGAGCCAGGCGACGGAGCTGGTCACCGGGTTCTTGGAGAGCCGCATGACGGCGAAGAGCACGCCCAGGACCAGGCCCAGCGCCATGGAGGCGACGCTGATGAGGATGGTGTTGCCCAGGCCGGACAGGATGGTGGGGTCGAACAGTTTCTCGGGGACGGTGGCCCAGCGGACGTTGCCCTGGGAGAAGGCGTAGCCGAGGAGCACCAGCAGGGCGACCACGACGACGCCGGCGACCCAGCGTCCGTAGTGGCGGACCGGAATGGCCTTGATGGCCTCCGGCGGGACCCCCGCCGGGGCGGGCGACGCCCCGGCGGGAACCTTGTCGATCTTGTCAGTCACGACGACTGCCCTTCAGTGGTACGCGAGAGGTCAGGAACCGCCGTTGATCTTGGCCGCGGGAATCGCGCCGTCGGCGGCCCCCCACTTGTC
>NZ_JBVIUJ010000036.1:0-3612 GCF_055596705.1 Streptomyces sp. NPDC039609 | reverse complement strand
CCGCACCCGCACCACCGACCTCGCCGCCTACACCCACCAGGACACCCCCTTCGAACGCATCGTCGAAGCCGTCAACCCCCACCGCTCCCTCGCCCACAACCCCCTGTTCCAGGTGATGCTGGTGCTGCACACACAAGCGGCCCCCGTGTTCGACCTGCCCGGCCTGTCGGCGGTCGGCGAGGACCTCACCAAGGACGTCACCAGCTTCGACCTCACCTTCAACTTCTACGAGGCCACGGACGCCGCCGGGCGGCCCGGAGGGCTCCACGGCTTCCTGGAGTACCGCACCGACCTGTCCGAACGGACCACCGCGGAGCGGTTCACCGAAGGCCTCCGGCTGCTGCTGGGCGCCCTCGCCGAGCGCCCCGACCTGCCGATCTTCGACGCCCCGCTGCTCTCCCCGGCCGAGCGGGCCGGACTGCTCGCCGCGGGCACGGGCGGCCCCGCCCCCGCGCACCGGTTCTTCACCGACATGTTCGAGGAGCACGCGGCACTCCGGCCCGGCGCACCCGCGCTGGAGCACGAGGGCACCGTGCTCAGCTACGCCGAGCTGAACACCCGGGCCAACCAGGTCGCCCACTGGCTGATCCGCCAGGGCGTCGGTGCCGAGGACCTGGTGGCCCTCGCGGTGCCCCGGTCCGTGGAGATGGTGGCCGCGCTGCTGGGCGTCTGGAAGGCCGGAGCCGCCTTCGTGCCCATCGACCCGGACTACCCGGCGGACCGGGTCGCCTTCATGCTCCAGGACGCGGCCCCGGTCCGCGTCCTCACCAGCGGGGAGGTCGCGGGACGGCTCCCGCAGGGCGGGCCGGAGGCCCTGGTGCTGGACGATGCCGCGGCCCTGGCGGAGATGGACGGCGGCAATCCCACGGATGCCGACCGGACCGCCCCGCTCCGGCCCGGCGGCTTGGCCTACACCGTCTACACCTCGGGTTCCACCGGTGTCCCCAAGGGCGTGGCCGTCACGCACGCCGGCCTCCGCGCGCTGGCCGCCACGCTGGCGGAGAAGTACGAGCTCCGCGCGGACGACCGGGTTCTGCAACTGGCCTCGATCAGCTTCGACATGGCCCTCGAGGACTTCCTCCGGGCGTTCTGCTTCGGTGCCACCCTCGTCGTCCCCGCCCCCGGCCCCCTGGTCGGGGACGCCCTCGGCGACTTCCTGGAGGACCGCCGGATCTCCTGCGCCGACATGCCGCCCAGTGTGCTCGCCACCCTGCCGGAGCGGGACTTCCCCGCGCTGCGCGTGCTGAGCGTCGGCGGCGAGGCGTGCCCGCCCTCGCTGATCGCCCGCTGGGCGGACGACCGGCGGATGCTGAACCTCTACGGGCCCACCGAGTCGACGATCTCGGCGACGGCCAGCGAGCCGCTGTCCGCCGACGGCCCGTCCGCGTCCGCCCCCATCGGGGCACCCGTGCGGGGCACCCGGGCGTACGTCCTCGACGCGCGCCTGCGGCTGGCACCGCAAGGGGTGCCGGGAGAGCTGTACCTCGCGGGCGAGGGCTTGGCCCGCGGCTATCTGCGGCGTCCGAGCCTGACGGCGGAGCGGTTCGTCGCCGACCCCTTCGGCCCGGCCGGCAGCCGCATGTACCGCACCGGGGACCTCGTGCGGTGGCGGGGCGACGGCCAGCTGGATTTCGTCGGCCGGGCCGACGACCAGGTGAAGATCCGCGGCTTCCGCATCGAACTCGGCGAGATCGAGGCGGTCCTGGGGCGCTTCCCGGACCTGTACCAGGTCGCGGTGGTGGTCCGGGAGGACCGGCCCGGCGACAAGCGCCTGGTGGCGTACGTGGTGGCCGACTCCGCGGGTGCCGGGCTGAGCCCGGACGCGCTGCGCGCGCACGCCCGCCGGTCGCTGCCCGAGTACATGATCCCCACGGCGTTCGTGATGCTGGACCGGCTGCCCCTGACCGCCAACGGGAAGCTGGACAGGCGGGCCCTGCCGGCGCCCCTGCACGAGCCGGAGACCAGTGGTCGGGCCGCGCGCAGTCCGCAGGAGGAGCTCCTGTGCGGGCTGTTCGCCGAGCTCCTGGACCTGCCCGCGGTGGGCGTCGACGAGAACTTCTTCGAGCTGGGCGGCCACTCCTTGCTGGCGGCCCGCCTGGTCAGCCGGATCAGGACGGTCATGGGCGCCGAGCTGCCGATTCGGGTCCTGTTCGAGGCTCCCACGGTCGCCGCCCTGGCCGGCCGGGTCTCGGAGGCGGCCGCGGCCAGGCCCGCGCTGAGGGCAGCCAAGCGCCCCGAACTGGTACCGCTGTCAGCCGCGCAGAAGCGGCTGTGGTTCCTGAACGAACTGGAAGGACCGAGCGCCACCTACAACATGCCGGTGGCCTTCCGGATCGCCGGAGACCTGGACGCTGAGGCCCTGGAGCGGGCGCTGAACGACATCGTGGTGCGGCACGAGAGCCTGCGGACGGTCTTCCCGGAGGTCGATGGCAGCCCGGTCCAGACGGTGCTGGGCGTGAACGCCGTCGATCTGAGGCTGCACCTCGTCGGCTGCCGCCCGCACGAGCTGGACGCCGCGGTGAGCGCCGCCGGGCGGCACGTCTTCGACCTGGCCTCCGACCTCCCGTTCCGGGCGACCCTGTTCAGTGTCAGCCCGACCGAGCGGGTGCTGCTCCTGCTCGTGCACCACATCGCGGCCGACGGCGCCTCGATGGGGCCGCTCGTCCGCGACCTGGAGACGGCGTTCACCGCCCGGCTCCAGGGGCATGCCCCGGCGTGGCCGGCGCTGCCCGTGCAGTACGCGGACTACACCCTGTGGCAGGACGCCTTCCTGGGTACCGAGGACGACCCGGACTCCGTGGTGAGCAAGCAGCTGGCCTACTGGACCGAGGCCCTGGAAGGCGCCCCGGACCGGCTTGAGCTGCCTTTCGACCGGCCCCGCCCGAACGTGGCAGGCCACGGCGGCGACGCGGTCCCGCTCGACTTCGGCCCCGAGCTGCACCGTGCGCTCGTCGACCTGGCCCGGGACACGAACACCACCCTGTTCATGGTGCTCCAGGCCGCTGTCGCCACCCTGCTGAACCGGCTGGGCGCGGGAACGGACATTCCGATGGGCACCCCGGCCGCGGGGCGCACAGACGAAGTCCTCGACGACATGATCGGGCTCTTCATCAACACGCTCGTGCTGCGGACCGACACCTCGGGGGACCCGACGTTCCGGGAGCTGTTGGAGCGGGTCCGTGCGACCAGCCTGGCGGCGTACTCGCACCAGGACGTGCCGTTCGAGCGGGTGGTCGAGGCCGTCAACCCGGTGCGTACGGCTTCCTGGCACCCGCTCTTCCAGGTGATGGTGGGCCTGCAGAACTCCGTCGGCAACGAGCTGTCGCTGCCCGGGGTGGTGGTCGAGGCCGAGGAGGCGTTCAGCACCCGCACGGCCAAGTTCGATCTCGGCTTCGCGCTGAACGAGCGCTACGGGACCGACAACAGCCCGGCCGGGATCGCCGGAATGCTGGAGTACAGCACCGACCTCTTCCACGAGGGCACCGCCCGACGGATGGTGGGCTGGCTGGTTCGGGTGCTGGAGTCCGTCTCCGGTGATCCTGATGGCCGGATCGGTGGGATCGATGTGGTCGATGAGGCCGAGCGTGTGCGGCTGCTGGAGTCCTGGGCGGG
>NZ_JBVIUJ010000035.1:0-3679 GCF_055596705.1 Streptomyces sp. NPDC039609 | reverse complement strand
TAGTCGTAGGTCATCGCGGTGCCGGTGGCCCCGTCGCTGACCGTCTTCAGCCGGCCGGCCGTGTCGTACCCGTAGGTCGACGTGCCCGACGCGTCCGTCCGCGTGGTCATCGCGCCGTCGCCGTTCCAGGCGAAGGACGAGGCACCCGAAGGACCGGACGTGGACAGCAGCAGACCGCGGTCGTCGTAGGAGAAGGTGTTCTTCTCCTCACCGGCGCCCGCGACGGCCGTGACCCGGTCGTCCGCGTCGTAGTCATAGGTGTGGTCGACCGTGGTGGCCTCCGCACCCGTACCCGTCTGACGGATCAGACGGCTCTTCACGTCGTACTCGAAGGAGACGGACACCCCACCGGGCGAACGCATTTCCTTCGTCCGACCGCCCCCGTCGTACACCGTCGTGAACGTGCGGTCCTCGACGTTAGGGTGCGTCGGCGTCGACGGCTCGATCTGCGACTCCGGCAGCCCCCACGCGTTGTACGTCGTCAGGAACGGGTTGCCCCGCCCGTCGGTGAAACGCGTCCGGTTGCCCGCCGCGTCGTAGCCGTACGTCGTCGTGATCGACTCGGTCGCGGAGACCGGCTCGACCATCTTCGTGACCATGCCGGTGGCATCGACCGTGAAGGTCTTGGTGTGCCCCCTGGCGTCAGTCATCGACAGTGGATTGCCGCCACGGTCGTAGGTGTAGCTGCTGGTGCGCAGCACCGCGCCCGTCGCGTCGAGATCCTGGATCGACGTCAGCTGTCCGAACCCGTCGTACGTGTTCTTCGTGCTGGTGCCGTCCGCGTCCTTGGACGTGAGGATCTGGCCGTCCATGTCGTACGTGAACGTCGACGCGTTGCCGGCGCCGTCCGTCGCCTCGATGACCTCGCCCACGGAGTTGTACTTGTACGACTCCGTGACGCCGGTCGGCGACACGCTTCGGGACAGCTCGCCGCCCGGAGCGTTGTACTCGTTGATCGCCGTGTACGCGCGCTGCGTCGGCTGACGCACGATGTCCGTGCTCGTCAGCGGACGCCCCAGGTAGTCCCAGGTGGTCTCCTGTCGGGCGCCGTTCGGCCGGGTGGCCGACAGCTGGTCGCCGTTGGTGGAGTAGGTGTACGTCGTCGTGCCGCCGCCGGGCTCCGTGACCGAGGCCAGGTCGCCGAGCTGCGAGTACGTGTAGGTGGTGCGGCCGCCCAGCGGGTCGACCTCCGCCGTGACCTGGCCGAGCCTGTTGTACTCGTTCCAGGTCGTGGCCTGGATCGGCGTCGACGAGCCCGGTGCCGTGTAGTTCGGCGACGAGTTCGAAGACTCCTGGCCCTCGGCGTCGTACGCCGTCACCGTCACATTGCCCAGCGGGTCGGACGACTCGGTCGCCTCGCCGAAGGTGTTGTAGCCCGTCATCGACACGGGACGGATCGAGACCGGGGTCCCGCCGTTCTGCTCCGCGTTGACCGCCGGCTCCGTGACGGACGTCTGCTGGCCCGCCTCGTCGTAGCCGTAGTCGGTGACATTGCCGTTGGCATCCGTCATCGACAGCGGCAGACCGCGCTGGTCCAGCTTCCACGAGGTGGAACGGACCGAGCTGCCCGCGGCCGGGAGCGTACCGCCCTTGACCGCGGTGACCTGCGCCGGGGTCAGCGCCTCGCTGTAGACCTGGACGTCGTCGATACCACCCTTGAAGTAACCGCTGTGGCCTGTGCCCGCCTTGTGGCGGCCGATCTGTATCGGACCGGTCGCCTCCCAGTTGCCGGTGACGGCGACTTCCTGGGCGAGCGTGCCGTTGACGTACAGGCGCAGCTTTCCAGCCTGGGCGTCGTACATACCTACCAGGTGGGTCCAGACTCCGGCGACCGCCGCCGACGGAGCGGAGACCGCCCGGTCGTAAGTCAGCGGAGTGGCGTCCGCCCGTGGACGGATGAAGGTCCAGCCGGTACCGACGGCGTAGTACAGCACGAAACCGTACGTGCTGCCGGAGTCCTGGGACAGCACAGCCCGACCGTGGTGAGGTCGTCCAGCTTGGCCCAGGCCGACACGGTGAAACTGCCGCCGGTATTGACCGCGGGCTCCGCCGTCGAGCCGTAGCTGCTCGTCGTGCCGTTGAAGACGGCCGACCCACCTCGCTCGGTGGAGCGGGTGACGTCACTGGTCAACGTGCCGGTGTTGGTGCCTCCCGAGGAGTCGCCGGCCGTCGTGCCACTGGACTCATCGAACTTCCAGCGGCCCACCGGTGCCGTGGTGCCGTCGTGGACGGTGTTGCCCGTGACGTTGCCCAGGTTGTCGTACCGCGTGTCCGCGGTGGAGGTGTCACCCGTGCTCGGGTCCGTCTCCGTCTCGGACACCACGTTGTCGTCCGGGTCGTAGGACACCTTCGACGTCCGCGCGAGCCCGTTCGGGTCCAGGACCGAGCTGGTCGTACGGTCGGCCGCGTCCACCGTGAACGTGGTGCGCGTCTGACCGTCGTTGGTGACCTGCTCGATCAGGTTCCCGGCCGCGTCGTAGGTGTTCGCCTGCTCCGTGAACTGCTTGCCGGACTGCGGGTCCTTACGGACCACGGTCGCCGCCAGGCCGTCATCGGTGTAGGTATACGCCGTGACCCAGCCCATCGCGTCGGTGATCGACGCGAGACGGCCGGCGGGGTCGTACGCCCGCGACTCCTGAACCAGGGTCGTCGGCGCCGACGGGTTGTTCGGGTCGCCGGTGTAGTTCAGCAAGCTCGTGACGAGCGGACGGTTCTCGGCGTCGAAGGTGTAGGTGTTGACGTTCCCCGCGGGGTCGGTCTCCTTGACCTTGTTGCCGTACGCGTCGTACTCGAACGACGTGGTGTCGCCGCCCGGGTCCGTCCTAGTCGCCAGCTGGTTGTGCGCGTCGTACGTCATCGACGTCGTCCGCGCCGCGTCACCACCGGTCAGGTCGGCGACACTCTGCGACAGGATGTTCCCGTCCGCGTCGAACCCGGTCGTCGTCCGCGCCTGATGCACCGCACCGGTCACCCGGTTGGTCACCTTCGGATCGGTCTCCGTGACGACCTGGTCGTTCTTGTCGTACGTCTGCGACGTCGTGATCCCGGCCGGGTTGGCGTCGTTCACCTCCGTCTTCGACAGCTGCCGGCCGAGGTTGTCGTACGTGTACGTCACCTTCGCGCCATTGGCGTCGGTGATCTGCGCGAGATCACCATTGGCGTAGTACGTATACGACGTCCTCTTGCCACCCGGCGTGACCACCTGCGCGACCAGACCGGCCGGCGCCTTTGCGGTGCCGCCCTCCATCGCCACCGTGTCGACGGTGGTGTAGGTCGTGGACGCGGTCCGGCCACTCGGGTGCCCGGCCACCGGCGGCGTCGTCACCGAAAGCAGATTGCCGGCCGTGTCATAGCTGTAGCTGGTGAGGTACGTGTTGTCCGTCGGGCCAGAGGAACGGCCGTCGCGCTCGGTGAGCACCAGGTCGTTACGCAGGTCCATCGGCGGGAACGCCGTGGTCGCGTCCGGGAAGTACGTCATGTACTCCGTGGAACACTTGTTGGCCTTCGTGTCCTGGCACGTGGTCTGGGAGACCGCGTTGCCACGGACGTCGTGGCCGGTGATGGAGCGGTTGCCGTTGGCGTCGGTCACGGTGTGCAGGAAGCCACCCGTGTCATAGCCGTACGTCGTCCGCTTGCCCTCCGAGTCGACCGCGGCCAGCAGACGGTTGCCCATCTCCGC
>NZ_JBVIUJ010000034.1:0-4271 GCF_055596705.1 Streptomyces sp. NPDC039609 | reverse complement strand
ACGGTCGCCGTGGAGCCCAGCGTGGCGGTGCCGTTGCAGGTGCTGTTCCACCAGTGGCCGTGCAGCTTGTTGTCGGTTCCGACGTAGAGCAGGTCGCTGTATGTGCCGCCGACGCCTGCCGGGTCGTCCAGCGTCCGGGACTGGTCGCTCATGAGTACGCCGGGCTTGGTGGTCTTGAACCACAGCTCGACGGAACGGTCGGGCTGTGTGTGCCCTGGTTCGTACGGTATCTCCACGTAGGAGCTGGTGCCGTTGAAGGATCCCGCTGTGGCGTCGCCTGTGCCGAACGGTCCGGCGACGCCCTGCGTGACGGTGTTGTAGGTGCCGAAGCCGGTGTTGACCTGGTTCGCGGCCTGTGGTGCGGCCTGGGTGTCGTCCAGGCGCCAGTAGCCGGCGGGGGCGGAGCCCATCACGGCGGAGCGGTAGACCTGCGAGGAGCCGGTGACCGTGGGCGGGTTGAGCTTCCAGGTGCCGCCGTTGCCGTCGGTCGCCTGGAGGACGAGGTCGTCGGTGGTGCCGTAGACGACCGAGGCCTGGGTCTTGCCGCCCGGGGTGGTGATCGTCTGCAGCAGCCCGGCGGACCGCTTCGCGGCCTGGTACTGCGCGGAGATCACGCTCTGGGTGAGGGGCTCGGTGTAGATCGCGGCCTCGGCGAGCTGGCCGGAGAAGTGGCCGAGCTGGTCGGTCGCGTTCATCGCGGGCCAGCCGCGGTTGTTCACGCCCGCGCCGAGGCTGATGTACGGGGTGTTCCAGTCCTTGATCTGGCCGGCCTTGCTGCCCTGCGAGACGCCGTCCAGGTAGAGGGTCTGGGTGTTGCCTGCTCCGGTGAGGACCGCCTGGTGCCACTGTCCGTCGTTGACGGAGGCGGCGGAGGTGATCGTGGTGGTGCAGGTGCCGGTGGCCAGGCAGCCTCGGAGCTTGCCGTCGGTGCCGACGTACAGCGCCGGGGTGTTGTACGTCGTGGATGCGACCGGGTCGGCGACGCTCAGCGGCTTGTCGCCGTAGTAGAAGAGGACTCCGCCGGCCTGCGTGGTCTTGAACCACAGCGAGATCGTCGTGTAGGACGGCGTGGCGCCGGGGGCGCTGGGCATCTCGACGTACGAGGTGGTGCCGTTGAAGGTGGCCGTCTTCTGGGTGGAGCCGGCGAGCACGGACGAGCTGCCCAGGGTCACGTTGCGGTACAGACCGTTGTACTTGCCCTGGTTGGAGTCGACGGTGTCCTTGGTGACCGTCTCACCGGCCGTCTCGCCCAGTCTCCAGTACGCGTACGGGTCGGCGTCCAGGACCGTGGTCCTGTGGTGGTTGCCGGTGGCGTAGGTGTAGACGGTGCACTTGAGCGGGTCGGCGGGCGGGCACACCTGGGTGAGCTGGTCGGCCGTGTAGCCGTACTGCCAGGTCTGGGCCGTGGCCGAGTCGCCCGCGGTGGACGGGTCGGTGGCGACCGTCTGGACGTGCCAGGCGGTGGCTCCGGCCGGCTGGAACCAGGCGAGGGTCAGCGACCGCTTGGACGTCTCGTTGGTTATCTTCGTCAGCCGCTTGTTCGCGTCGTACGCGAACGTCTCGGTGCGGCCGGCGAAGTCCTTGATGCTGGATATCGCGTAGACGCCGGCCTTGGTGGTCGCCTGCGTGAAGGAGTAGGCGGTGAAGTCCTTGTCCGTCAGCTTGTAACCGACGGCGGGGGTCGTCACCGCTTCCAGACGCGCGTAGCGGCCCAGCGGGGGCACGAAGGTCCCGTTGGTGTTCCGGCCGAACGCGACCTGCTCACCACCGGGGTACGTGATCACGACGCTGGTGACCGTGCCGGCGCCGTCCTTGGTCTCGGCCGCCTTCATGTCGACGACCGTGGACCAGCCCGCGCCGAAGGCGTGGTCGATCCGCGGGTCGAGGCTGTTGTACGACCGGTCGATCTCGAGGGACGGGCCGATCACCGGCACGTCGGCGTCGGTGTCCTCGGTGGTGTAGTTGCCGTCCGAGGGGTCGAACTCGTGGCCGTCGGTGTTCTGTGCCAGGCCCGAGGTGACGGGGGGCTGCGGCACGGTGGTGGAGAAGCGGCTGGCGGAGTAGAGCACCGAGTCGTAGCCGTCGGTGACGCTGACGTACCAGTTGTAGTTCTTCGACCAGCTGAGCTTTCCAGCGGGCACCTTCCAGGCACGCTCCGCGGTGACACCGGAAGTCGCAACGGGCGTGCTGCTGGTGGAGTCGGCGTCATAGACCTCGAAGGAGTACGACAGCGCCTCGGGCCAGTTGTCGGCGTCGCTGGCGTAGACGAGCAGCTCCGGCTGCAGGGTGTTGGCCTGGAAGTTCTCCGGCGGGTACTGGGCGTTGACCTGCGGCTTGGTGTTCGCCGTGTAGGTCAGGTCCAGGGCCGGGCGGAAGCCCGCGGTCGCCGAATTGTCGGAGTGGAACTTCTTCCAGTGGAGCATGTCGTTGGTCGGCGCAGTCAACGCGAGACCGTAGTTCGCACCACCCGTCGCGACCTGGGTGAACCAGGACGTCGACAGCGACACCGGCATCTTCACACCGACGGTCGCCACGTCGTTGTCGTTGGAGCAGGAGGCTCCGGGCGCGGGCGTCGTCGTGCCGATGGCGGCGCCGTACGTCGGGCCGGGGTAGGTCGTGGTCGTGGTCGGCGACCAGGACTGGGCCACCGGATGGACCGAGAACGGCCGCGGGTCGCAGGTCGAGGACCAGAGGGCGTACACGTTCAGGGTGGCGGCGGTGACCCGCTGCCCCGCGAGCGTGGTGCCCAGCGAGGGGAACTGCAGGAAGGAGTTCGCCTTGTTGACGCCGGAGTCGTAGGAGCCGACCTTGATCATGCTCTCGGTGGAGCGGTCCGCAGCGTAGTTGCTCTGGACGTACGTGGTGTTGGACGCGGTGACCGTCGGGTCGACGGTCACCGGGTAGACCCTCTCGGGGGCGTCCAGCCAGGCACGGTCCGCGGTCATCCGCAGCGCCGGCTTGCCGTCCACGGTGGTGAGCTCGTAGTCCACTGCCCGGGACTGCGCCGGGTCACCGGAGCGCGGGTCGACCTTGGAGTCTTCCATGAACGCGTGCGGGATGGTCGCGACGACCTTGCCGTCGGCGCCGGTGAACTCCACATCGCCGTCGGCTGAGATCCGGGGCGTCAGGCCCTGGACCTCGAGAGGAAAGATCCAGGAGTTCCCGGCGTTCGGGGACTTCAGGACGATGTTCTCCTTGAAGCCCTCAGCGAGGGGGATGATCTGCAGATCGGTGTCGGGCAGCACGTCGGCGTAGGTGACCGTGCCGTTGGCTGCCACAGTGGGCTCGGTCTTCGTGGCGCCCCGCAGCGCATAGGCGAGAGTGCGGCCGCCGCCGAAGTCGACGGAGGCGAGCTGCTGATCGGCGGCGTCCGGCGCGAACTCGACATCGAGCGAGTTCGCGCTCTGCTGGAGCCTGCCGTCGGTGTCCTCGGTCAGCCGGGTGTCGATCGGCTTCCAGGTACCGTCCGCAGCCTTGAAATTAGCGCGGCCGCTGTGATGGCGGACCGTGGTGGAGCCGTCGGCGTTGACGTAGAAGTCCGAGGTGGCCGTCGACTTCTTCGCATCCCGCTTGCTGGTGCGGGCGTCGAAGCTCTTCGCGTCGCCGGCCGCAGTGCCGGTGGTTGCTTCATCGGGCTTGTCGGTCGCCCGCTCGTAGGGGTCGAGTTCACCCTTGCCCTTGCCAGGTTCGCGCCCGGCGTCACCCTCGGCGCTGGTGGCGTCGGACGAGGCGTAGTGACTCTTGCCGCTGGCGGTGCCGCCCTGCTGGTCGGGGGTGTCGAGCGGGTTCTCGTTGGCCCATCTCCAGAGTCCGGAGAGGGAGAATTGGGGCATCTTCACCGGCGAGAGAGTGGCCCCCATGGCCATCGCCGTCTCGGTGGTGAGCATGCCGGAGAAGAAGACAAGGACGAAAAGAGCCGTAGCCCTCAGTCTGCGTCTGCCGGAACGACCCGGTGGAGACAGCCGAGGGCTACGGACCCAACGTATGCGCATGGGCGAGCCTTTACATGGTGCCTACAAAATCTTCGTGAGCCTGCCTCATGCGCGAAGGCCTGCTTCACCCGGGGTCGACCACTTTGCAAGATCGTTACAAGCGGCGCGGTAGCCTGCCGCCCTCTACGCTTGACGTTCTTCGACAGCTCGCCGGACGGCGTCCGCTACAGACGCCTTGAGGTTCTTGCCGGTGGTCACGAGCGCGACATTCCCGGCGCCTTTTGTGCCGTCAACGACAACGAACCGGACCTTCGGGTACTTCTTGGCGCCGTCCTCGGT
>NZ_JBVIUJ010000033.1:0-2475 GCF_055596705.1 Streptomyces sp. NPDC039609 | reverse complement strand
GGTCGTGACTGCGTGCCTTTTGAAGAATGAGCCTGCGAGTTTGCGGTGTGTTGCGAGGTTAACCCGTGTGGGGAAGCCGTAGCGAAAGCGAGTCCGAATAGGGCGATTCAGTAGCACGCTCAAGACCCGAAGCGGAGTGATCTAGCCATGGGCAGGTTGAAGCGGAGGTAAGACTTCGTGGAGGACCGAACCCACCAGGGTTGAAAACCTGGGGGATGACCTGTGGTTAGGGGTGAAAGGCCAATCAAACTCCGTGATAGCTGGTTCTCCCCGAAATGCATTTAGGTGCAGCGTCGTGTGTTTCTTGCCGGAGGTAGAGCACTGGATAGGCGATGGGCCCTACCGGGTTACTGACCTTAGCCAAACTCCGAATGCCGGTAAGTGAGAGCACGGCAGTGAGACTGTGGGGGATAAGCTCCATGGTCGAGAGGGAAACAGCCCAGAGCATCGACTAAGGCCCCTAAGCGTACGCTAAGTGGGAAAGGATGTGGAGTCGCAGAGACAACCAGGAGGTTGGCTTAGAAGCAGCCACCCTTGAAAGAGTGCGTAATAGCTCACTGGTCAAGTGATTCCGCGCCGACAATGTAGCGGGGCTCAAGCGTACCGCCGAAGTCGTGTCATTGCAGCAATAAGCCCCAACGGGTGCTGTGATGGGTAGGGGAGCGTCGTGTGCCGGGTGAAGCAGCCGCGGAAGCGAGTTGTGGACGGTTCACGAGTGAGAATGCAGGCATGAGTAGCGATACACACGTGAGAAACGTGTGCGCCGATTGACTAAGGGTTCCTGGGTCAAGCTGATCTGCCCAGGGTAAGTCGGGACCTAAGGCGAGGCCGACAGGCGTAGTCGATGGACAACCGGTTGATATTCCGGTACCCGCTTTGAAACGCCCAATATCGAGCCCATTAATGCTAAGCCCGTGAAGCCGTTCCGGACCCTTCGGGGAAAGGAAAGTGGTGGAGCCGGCGAACCAAGGTGGTAGTAGGTAAGCGATGGGGTGACGCAGGAAGGTAGTCCAGCCCGGGCGGTGGTTGTCCCGGGGTAAGGGTGTAGGCCGTGTGATAGGCAAATCCGTCACACATTAAGGCTGAGACCTGATGCCGAGCCGATTGTGGTGAAGTGGATGATCCTATGCTGTCGAGAAAAGCCTCTAGCGAGTTTCATGGCGGCCCGTACCCTAAACCGACTCAGGTGGTCAGGTAGAGAATACCGAGGCGTTCGGGTGAACTATGGTTAAGGAACTCGGCAAAATGCCCCCGTAACTTCGGGAGAAGGGGGGCCATCACTGGTGATCGGATTTACTCCGTGAGCTGGGGGTGGCCGCAGAGACCAGCGAGAAGCGACTGTTTACTAAAAACACAGGTCCGTGCGAAGCCGTAAGGCGATGTATACGGACTGACGCCTGCCCGGTGCTGGAACGTTAAGGGGACCGGTTAGTGACCTTTCGGGGTTGCGAAGCTGAGAACTTAAGCGCCAGTAAACGGCGGTGGTAACTATAACCATCCTAAGGTAGCGAAATTCCTTGTCGGGTAAGTTCCGACCTGCACGAATGGCGTAACGACTTCTCGACTGTCTCAACCATAGGCCCGGTGAAATTGCACTACGAGTAAAGATGCTCGTTTCGCGCAGCAGGACGGAAAGACCCCGGGACCTTTACTACAGTTTGATATTGGTGTTCGGTTCGGCTTGTGTAGGATAGGTGGGAGACTTTGAAGCCGTGACGCCAGTCATGGTGGAGTCGCCGTTGAAATACCACTCTGGTCGTGCTGGATGTCTAACCTCGGTCCGTGATCCGGATCAGGGACAGTGTCTGATGGGTAGTTTAACTGGGGCGGTTGCCTCCCAAAGGGTAACGGAGGCGCCCAAAGGTTCCCTCAGCCTGGTTGGCAATCAGGTGTTGAGTGTAAGTGCACAAGGGAGCTTGACTGTGAGACCGACGGGTCGAGCAGGGACGAAAGTCGGGACTAGTGATCCGGCGGTGGCTTGTGGAAGCGCCGTCGCTCAACGGATAAAAGGTACCCCGGGGATAACAGGCTGATCTTCCCCAAGAGTCCATATCGACGGGATGGTTTGGCACCTCGATGTCGGCTCGTCGCATCCTGGGGCTGGAGTCGGTCCCAAGGGTTGGGCTGTTCGCCCATTAAAGCGGTACGCGAGCTGGGTTTAGAACGTCGTGAGACAGTTCGGTCCCTATCCGCTGCGCGCGTAGGAATATTGAGAAGGGCTGTCCCTAGTACGAGAGGACCGGGACGGACGAACCTCTGGTGTGCCAGTTGTCCTGCCAAGGGCATGGCTGGTTGGCTACGTTCGGGAGGGATAACCGCTGAAAGCATCTAAGCGGGAAGCCTGCTTCGAGATGAGTATTCCCACCTCCTTGAGAGGGTAAGGCTCCCAGTAGACGACTGGGTTGATAGGCCGGATGTGGAAGCCCAGTAATGGGTGGAGCTGACCGGTACTAATAGGCCGAGGGCTTGTCCTCA
>NZ_JBVIUJ010000032.1:0-8557 GCF_055596705.1 Streptomyces sp. NPDC039609 | reverse complement strand
CCGCCCGACGCGCGGGCCCGTCAGTACAAGGACTTCGATGCCTGCCTCCTCACCGGAGAGCAGGGCATCGTGACCGGCGCGCCGGCCGCCCCCGTGTGGGAGGGGATGCAGGAGGCGTCCGGCGACACCCAGGTGCGGGTCACCTTCGTGCCCGTCATGGGGGAGCAGTCGGCGGTCAACGCACAGCCGTTCTTCAACGGTCTGATGCAGCGTCAGTGCGATGTCGTCCTGGCGTCCGGTGCACCGCAGGTGAAGGTCACCGAGGACGGCGCCAAGAAGTACCCGAAGGTCCGGTTCGTTGTCGTTGACGGCACAAAAGGCGCCGGGAATGTCGCGCTCGTGACCACCGGCAAAGACCTCAAAAGTGCGGTAGCGGACGCTGTCAGACAGGCCGTCAGGGACGCGGGACTCTAGCGGCCACCCGCGGGTTCCGACCGGCGTGCAACGATTCCGTAAAGCACCCGTTCGCAAGTGGAACTGCTGTGCGCACTTAGGGCAGGCTCACGAAGCTTTGTAGGCATCGTGTAAACAGAGGCTCGCCCATGCGCATACGTTGGGTCCGTAGCTCTCGGCTGTCTCCACCGGGTCGTACCGGTAGACGACGCAGGCTGAGGGCTACGGCTCTTTTCGTCCTAGTCTTCTTCTCCTGCATGCTCACGACCGAGACGGCAATGGCCACCGGGGCCACCCTCTCGCCGCTGCGCATGCCCGAACTCTCCCTCTCCGGACTCTGGAGATGGGCCAACGAGAACCCGCTCGACACCCCCGACCAGCAGGGCGGCACCGCCCGCGGCAAGGGGCACCACGCCTCGTCCGACGCCACCAGTGCCGAGGGTGACGCCGGGCGCAAGCCCGGCAAGGGCAAGGGTGAACTCGACCCGTTCGAGCGGCACACCGACAAGCCCGAACCCGCCACCAGCGGCACCGCCGCCGGCAACGCCAAGAGCTTCGACGCCCGCACCAGCAAGCGCGACGCGAAGAAGTCCACGGCCACCTCGGACTTCTACGTCAACGCCGACGGCTCCACCACGGTCCGGCACTTCAGCGGCCGGGCCAACTTCAAGGCCGCGGACGGCACCTGGAAGCCGATCGACAGCCGGCTGACCGAGGACACCGACGGCAGGCTCCAGCAGCGCGCCAACTCGCTCGACATCGAGTTCGCGCCGGACGCCGCCGATCAGCAGCTCGCCTCCGTCGACTTCGGCGCCGGGCGTTCCTTGGGATACGCGCTGCGCGGTGCTTCCCAGGCCGAGCCCACCGTGGCCGCCGACGGCACGGTGACCTACGCCGGCGTGCTGCCCGACACCGACGTGGAACTCGTGCCGCTCGCCGAGGGCTTCAAGGAGAACATCGTCCTGCGCTCCCCGCAGGCGGCGAACTCCTGGACCTTCCCGCTGGCCGTGAAGGGGCTCACCCCCCGCTTGGCCGCCGACGGCGACGTCGAGTTCACCGACGCGAACGGCAAGGTCACCGCGACCATTCCGCACGCGTACATGGAGGACTCGAAGATCGACCCGCGCTCGGGCGACGCCGCCCAGTCGCGGGCCGTCACCTACGAGCTGGTCACCGTGGACGGCAAGCCGGCGTTGCGGATGACCGCGGACCGTGCCTGGCTGGATGCCCCCGAGCGGGTCTACCCGGTGACCGTCGACCCGACGGTGACCGCGTCCAACTCCACGTACACGCAGAACACCATCTCGGGTGACCACTCCACCGAGACGCAGATCAAGGTCGGCTCGTACGACTCCGGCACCAACAAGGCGAACTCGTTCCTGCAGTTCTCCTCGCTGGGCACCACGCTCGCGGGCAAGCGGGTCACCGCCGCCACCCTGAACGTGTACGCGCTGTGGTCCTCGACCTGTGCGGCCCAGGCGTTCTCCGTGCACCCGGTGACGCAGTCCTGGACACCGTCCGGCGTCACCGCCTACCCCGGCCCGACGTACGGCGCCGCCATGGGCTCGGCCACCCCCGCGCCCGGCGCGTCCTGCTCGAACTCCTCCGGCTCGGCGAGCGTCGGCGTGAAGATGCCGGTCTCGCTGTCGACCACCTGGTTCAACCAGGTCGCCGGTGGTGCCGCCAACTACGGTCTCGCGCTCACCGCGCCGACCAACGACATGCTCCACTGGAAGAAGTTCCACTCGGACAACTCGGCGACCGCCGGATTCCGCCCGGCGCTGGAGCTGACCTACACGGCCAACACGGCGCCGCAGGTCAACGCCCAGTACCCGCCGGAGAACTTCCAGGCCAACACCCTGCAGCCGGAGCTGCTCGTCTACGCGAGCGACGCCGACAAGGGGCCGAGCCCGCTGTCGTACACCTTCGAGGTCTACGACGCCGACAGCGGCAGCACCACGCCCGTCGTCACCTCCGCCGCGCTCACCAAGGGCAACTGGAAGATTCCCGCGGGCAAGCTCAAGTGGAGCACGAACTACGAGTGGCTCGTGGGCGTCAGCGACGGCACCACGGAGGTCGTCGAGTCCGGCCGCTTCACCACCGCCGTGCCGCAGCCGCCGGTGACCTCGGGCCTGTCGATGAACACCGACGGCCACGAGTTCGACCCCTCGGACGGCAACTACACCACCGAGGACACCGACGCCGATGTGGAGGTGGTCGGCCCGTCCCTGGAGATCGACCGCTCCTACAACAGCCTCGACCCGCGAGTGGACAGCGCCTTCGGCGCCGGCTGGTCGACGGTCGTCGACATGAAGGCGGCCGAGGTCAAGGACCCCTCCGGTGCGATCACCAGCGTGGTGATCACCTACCCGGGCGGTGAGCAGGTCGCGTTCGGCCGGAACACCAACGGGACCTTCGTGCCCCCGCTGGGCCGCTACGCGCGTCTGGAAGCGGTGACGACCCCCGCCGTCGGTTACAAGCTGACGGACAAGGACTTCACCGCCTACTCCTTCACGCAGGCGACCACCAAGGCCGGCGTCTACGCGATATCCAGCATCGAGGACTTCGCCGGCCGCGCGGAGACGTTCGCGTACGACGCGAACAAGCGGCTGACGAAGATAACCAACGAGACGTCCAAGCGGTCGCTGACCCTCGCCTGGTTCCAGCCGGCCGGAGCCACCGCCTGGCACGTCCAGACGGTCGCCACCGACCCGTCCACCGCGGGCGACTCGGCCACGGCCCAGACCTGGCAGTACGGCTACACGGCCGACCAGCTGACCAAGGTCTGCCCGCCGGCCGACTGGACCAAGTGCACGACGTACACGTACGCCACCGGCAACCACTACCGGACCACGGTTCTCGACGCCGACCCGTTCGCCTACTGGCGCCTCGGTGAGACGTCCGGCACCGTGGCCGCCGACGCGATCGACGCCAACCAGGGCCAGTACAACGGCACGTACAAGAACGTGACCCTGGGCAGCTCGTCCGTGCTCGCCGGTTCCACGCAGAAGACGGCCACCTTCAACGGCACCACCTCGTACGTCGAGATGCCCAGCGCCCCCGGCGCCACGCCCTCGTACACGTCGGTGTCTCTGTGGTTCAAGACGACCACGGCCGGCGGTGTCCTCTTCTACTACGGCGACAAGCCGCTGAGCGACCCCGATCCGGTCGCCAACACCACGAAGAACACCCCCGCGGTCTACGTCGGCATGGACGGCAAGCTGCGTGGCTGCCTGGCGATGTCGCCCGGCTGCATGTCGACGATCACGTCCACCGCGACCGTCACCGACGGTCAGTGGCACAACGCCGTCCTCACCGGCATGGCCACCAGCCAGACCCTGTACCTCGACGGCGTCTCGCAGGGCTCCCTCAGCGGCACCATCAACGACTGGGTGCAGCCCTACATCAGCCTCGGCGCCGGTGTGAACACCGACGGCTGGCCGTCGATGAACCCGAACGACCAGCTCGGGCACTTCACGGGACAGATGGCCGAGGTCGCCGTCTTCGCCGAGCCGCTGCCCGCCTCCGTGATCGCCACGCAGTACCAGGCCGCGAAGCGGTCCGCCGGGCTGCTGCAGACGATCACGACGCCGAACGGCAAGACCCAGGCGTCCGTCGTCTACGGCACCACCGACGACCGGGTCCTGCAGGCCACGGACGGCAACGGCGGCACCTGGAAGCTCAACCCGGCGACCATCACCGGCTCCTCGCAGGTCTACCGCTCGGCGGTGATGGGCTCCGCCCCGGCCGGCTACTGGCGCCTGGACGACACCCAGGGCGCGGCGCAGGCCGCCAACGAGATCCACACCGGCTTCGGCACGTACAACAACGTGACGCAGGGTGTGGAGGGTCCGTTCGGCGCCGGCGATGTCACGGCGGCCATGTTCGACGGCACCAGCTCCTACGCGGAGGTGCCGTTCGGCGTCTGGCACAACAAGCCCGACCGATCCGTCGAGCTGTGGTTCAAGACGGCCGAGCCGGGTGTGCTCGTCTCCGACCAGCAGAAGGCCATCAACGACCCCGCCGGGGTCACCGGTAGCTGGAACCCGCTGCTGTACGTGGGAGCCGACGGCAAGCTGCGCGGCCACTGGTGGAGCGTCTCCGGCTCCGGCACCGCGGACTTCGGCTCCACGTCCGTGGTCACCGACGACAAGTGGCACCACGCGGTGCTCTCCGCCGCCGGAACCACCCAGACGCTGTACCTCGACGGAGTCAAGCAGGCCGACTTCGCCGGCGCGGCCAAGGACCAGACCAACGCCCGCACCTACATCGGCGCCGGCTTCGCCAAGGGCTGGAACAACGCTCCCGGTGACATCAGCTACTTCACCGGCTCGATCGCGGACGTCACGGTCCACTCCAAGGGCCTGACGGCGGCCGACGTCGCGACCCACTGGTCGGCGTACAAGGCGTCGTCCGGTGTCGCTCCGGTGCGGACGGTCACGCTGACCGATCCGACGAACAAGACGCTGACCTACGTGTACGACGCGGAGATGGGTAACCGTCTGCTGGCCGCGATCGACACGGAGGGCAAGCGGACGACGTACGGCTACGACACGGGTGGCTTCCTGCACACCGTGACGGACGCCAACGGCAACCGTTCGATCACCGGCCATGACGTCCGGGGCAACGCGGTCTCGCAGACCACCTGCCAGGACACCGCGGCCAACAAGTGCTCGACGGAGTACATGACGTACTTCCCGGACGCGACGACGGCGTTCCCGCCGATGGACCTGCGCAACGACCTGGTGCTCACCGAGCGCGACGGCCGTTCCGCAAGCCCGACGGACAACACCTACCTGACGTCGTACGCGTACGACACGGCGGGCAATCTCCTCTCGGTGACCACGCCGCCGGTACCCGGGCATCCGAACGGGCGGACCGCGTCGACGACCTACACCACCGTCGACACGGTGGCGATGGAGGGCGGCGCGTTCAGGGCGCCTGCGGGTCTGGTCGCGGAGGTGACCACGGCCGGTGGGAAGCGGACGTCGTACACGTACTTCGCCAACGGTGACCTCGCGCAGATCACCGACGCCAATGGCGGCAAGGTGAAGTACACGTACGACAACCTCGGCCGGCAGCTGTCCAAGACCGAGGTGAACGACGCCAACCCGGCGGGGATCACGACGTCGCAGACGTACGACAAGAACGACCAGGTCGTCACCGAGACCGACCCGAAGGTCACCAACCGGGTCACCGGTGCGGTGCACCAGGCGAAGACGACGACGGCCTTCGACGCGGACGGCAACATCCTGTCGCAGACGGTCGCCGACCTGACCGGTGGTGACGCGGCGCGTACGACGTCGATGACGTACGACGCGCACAACATGCTGGCGACCAGGACGGACCCGGGCGGCGACACCACGTCGTTCGAGTACGACGCGTACGGCAACAAGACGAAGGAGACGGACCCCGCGGGGAACGTCAACACCTACACCTTCGACGCCGAGAACCGTCCGCTGACGACGAGCCTGCTGAACTACACGGGCGACCCGAACAGCCCGTCGGCGCCGACGACCCTGGTCCAGGAGTCGCGGGCGTACGACCCGGCGGGCCGGCTGGCGTCGATCACCGACGCCATGGGCTGGGTGACGGCGTACACGTACACCGACGACGGTCTGTCGGCGAGCGTGGTCCGCAAGGACCCGGTGTCGGGCAAGTCGTTCACGGAGCAGGCGAACACCTACGACGCGGCCGGCAACCTGATCGAGCAGATCACCGACGACGGTCAGAACCGCACCACGTTCACGGTGGACGCCGCGGACCGTACGACGACGTCGGTCCTCGACCCGAACGGGCTCGCCAGGACGTCGACGGTCTCCTACGACCCGGACGACAACGTGGTGTCCGAGACGGAGCGCGACCCGACGACGGGTGACGTCTCCACGACCGACACCCGGTACGACAACCTGGGCAACGTCACGGGCAACACCGTCCACGACGGCACCACGGCCCCGGTGGCGCGCTGGAAGCTGGACGAGACGACCGGCTTCTCGGTCGGCGACTCCTCCGGCGCCAACAACACCGGTACGCACGGCACCGGAATGCACTGGAGCACCGAGCGGGGCGGCAGCGCCGTCTTCGACGGTGACACCAACTCCTACGCCCAGACGCAGGGGTCGGTCGTCAACACCGGCGGCAGCTTCTCGGTCGCGATGTGGGTGCGGCTGGACGACAAGACGGCCAACCACACCTTCCTGTCGCAGGACGGCACGGTCGGCAACCCCTTCCAGCTGTACTACTCCACGGCCTACGGATGGACCTTCAACCGTTCGTCGGCCGACATGTCCGGTCCCACCCTGGCCCGAGCCACTTCGGGTACGGCGGCGGTGACGGCGGGGACCTGGACCCACCTGACCGGCGTGTACGACGCGGCGGCGGGCAAGATCCGGCTGTATGTCAACGGATCCCTGATCCAGGAGACCGCGTTCACCTCCCCCTGGGACGCGACCGGTCCGATGCAGATCGGCCGCCGCAAGGCGAGCGGTGTCTACGCCGAGTACCACAAGGGTGCCCTCGACGACATCCAGGTCTACGGCGAGGCGCTGACGGCGTCCCAGGTGTCCGCGGTGAAGGGCGGCACGCTCCCGGCAGCGGGCAGCTCGGTCCGTTCCACCTTCTGGAAGCTGGACCAGCGTGGTCTGCCGCTGTCGATGACGGATGTCGACGGCAACGTCACCGACTTCGGCTACGACGAGGCGGGCCAGCAGACGTCCGTCACGGAGCCGGCGGTCAACGCGGAGCAGAACGGCGGGACCCCGGTCTCGATCCGTCCCGTGTCGATGACGGGCTACAACACCTTCGGTGAGGCGACGGAGTCGTCGGACCCGCTGGGCAATGTGACGGTGACGGCGTACGACGCCGAGGGCCAGGAGTCCTCGGAGACGTCGGCGAACTACACGGCGCCCGGTTCCTCGACGCCGCTCAAGGCCACGACCTGGAACGAGTACAACAGGCTCGGGCAGGTCACGGCCGAGGTGGACACGCTGGGCGGTCGCACCACGTACACGTACACGCAGCTCGGCGACCTGGCCTCGGTCACGGAGCCCGGCGGCGGTACGACCAAGTACACGTACTCGACCAACGGTGACCAGCTGTCGGCCACCCGGCCGAACGGCGCCCGTGAGGAGACCACCTGGGACTACCTGGGCCGTCCGCTGACCAGCACGGACATCGTGCGTCAGCCGACGCAGCGGGCGTTCACGGCGATCAACGAGTACAACGCTCCGGGCGGCGAGCTGTCCCGGACCGTGTCGCCGACCGGCGTCACGGAGTCGTACAAGTACAACTCCGTGGGCGAGGTCATCGAGGCCACGGACGGCGCCGGCAATGTGTCGACGTTCACCTACGACATGGACGGCCAGGTCCTCACGGCCAAGGAAGCGGACGGCACCAGCACCAAGAACACGTACAACGGGTTCGGACAGCTGAAGTCGATCCAGGACCTGGACGCGGCGGGCGCGGTGCTGCGTACGTCGAGCTCGACGTACGACCGTGCGGGCAACCCGGTCTCGCTGACGGATGCCAGGGGTCACACGAAGACCTTCACGTACGACGCGACAGGTCTGATCACGAAGGCGGTCGAGCCCGTCTCGGCCACCGAGTCGATCACGACGACGTACGGCTACGACGCGGGAGGCAACCGGACACGGTTCACGGACGGCCGGGGCAACGCGTTCCTGACGACGTACAACTCGTGGGGGCTGCCGGAGTCGCAGATCGAACCGTCGACGCCGGCACATCCGAACCTCGCGGACCGTACGTTCACGACGACGTACGACCTCGGCGGGCGCGTCAAGGAGATGCGCTCTCCGGGTGGTGTCGTCGTCTCGCACGAGTACGACGTGAAGAGCCGGCTGATCCGTCAGACGGGTACGGGTGCGGAGGCCGTCACGGTCGACCACACCTACGACTACGACGCGGACGACCGGGTGACGGCCGTCGCGGGTGCCGGCGAGGAGAAGAACACCTTCTCGTACGACGACCGCGGCCTGTTGCTCACCGCCAACGGGCCCTCGGGTGCCTCGTCCTTCGCCTACAACGGCGACGGGGCGATGACCACGCGGACCGACGCGTCGGGCACGTCGACCTACGGGTACGACACGGCCGGCCGGCTGAAGACGGTCAGCGACGGGGCCACCGGCACCGCGATGACCTACGACTA
>NZ_JBVIUJ010000031.1:0-9654 GCF_055596705.1 Streptomyces sp. NPDC039609 | reverse complement strand
CCCGGGGTGTTTCGCGGGTGTGCGGGAGGTGATCACGGGTGGTGACGTGATCTCCCCGGCCGCGGTCCGGCGCGTCCTCGACCACTGCCCGGACACGGTGGTCCGCTGTGCCTACGGCCCCACCGAGACCACCCTCTTCGCCTCCCAGGCCCCCTGGACCGCCACCGAGGAAGTGCCCGCGCCGGTCCCGATCGGGCGCCCGCTCGACGGGATGCGCGCCTACGTCCTGGACGACGCGCTCTCGCCCGTCGCGGCGGGCGTGACGGGGGAGCTCTACCTGGCGGGTGCGGGCCTGGCCCGCGGCTACCACCAGCGTCCGGATCTGACGGCGGAGCGTTTCGTCGCGGACCCGTTCGGTCCGGCCGGCTCGCGGATGTACCGCACCGGCGACCTGGCCCGCTGGGCCGACGGCGGGCTCATCGACTTCGTGGGCCGGGCCGACGACCAGGTCAAGATCCGCGGGTTCCGCATCGAACTCGGCGAAGTCGAAGCCGTGGTCGGCCGCTTCCCGGGAATCTCGCAGGTCACGGTCATCGCCCGCGAGGACCGGCCCGGCGACAAGCGGCTGGTGGCGTACCTGGTCGCCGAGCCGGATCTGGACGGCGGCCCGGACACCGAGGAGCTGCGCGGACACGCGTCCGGGCTGCTGCCCGAGTACATGGTCCCCTCCGCCTTCGTGGTCCTCGACGGGCTCCCACTGACCGCCAACGGCAAGGTCGACTACCGGGCCCTGCCTGCCCCCGAGGCACTGGCGCCCGCCCCGACCGGGCGCGGTCCGCGGACCCCGCGCGAGGAGATCCTCTGCGGCCTGTTCGCCGAAGTCCTGGGCGTGCCCACGGTCAGCATCGACGACAACTTCTTCGAACGTGGCGGCCACTCCCTCCTCGCCACCCGTCTCATCAGCCGCATCCGGGCGATCCTCGGCGTGCGGCTCTCCATCCGCAGCCTGCTCAACACCCCCACTGTGGCCGCCCTGTCGAACCTGGGCCAGGGCGACGGCGAGGAGCAGGACAGCGGACTGGAGCACGTGTTGACCCTTCGCTCGGCCGGCAGCCGTCCGCCGCTGTTCTGCGTACACCCCGGCGGCGGCATGGCCTGGTGCTACGCGGGGCTGCTGCGCTACGTCCCCAGGGAGCACCCGGTGTACGGGCTGCAGGCCCGCGGACTGGCCGGGGACGAGCCGCTCCCCGCCGACATGGACGAGCTGATCGAGGACTACCTGGGCCGCATACGGGCGGTCCAGCCGTCCGGCCCGTACGCCCTTCTGGGCTGGTCCTTCGGAGGCAAGGTGGCCCACACCCTGGCCGCCCGCCTCCAGCAGGAGGGGGAGGAGGTGTCCCTGCTGGCCGTGGTCGACGCCGGCATCGGCGGCCACGGCTCCGACGACGGCACGCGCACCCAGCGGGACCTGTTGGAACTCGCCTTCGACGGGATCGGGGCCTTCCACGCCGAAGCCGGCGACGAGCCGATCCCGATGCCGCGGGTCCTGGAGATCCTCAAGGCCCACGGCGGAACCCTGGCGGGCCTTGACGAGCGGACCGTCACCGCCCTCGTCGACATCACGGCGAACAACCTCAGGATCAGCCGCGCGACGGCCACCGAGCAGTACGACGGGGACATGATCTTCTTCGAGGCGGCCGGACCGGACGGCGCTCCCACCGGACTTTCGGAGGTCTGGGAGCCGTACGTGAGCGGCCGGATCGAGAAGCATGCCACGGCGTTCGTGCACATGCAGATGATGAGTGCGGATGCACTTGCGGACCTTGCTCCGGTGCTGGCTCGAGCGCTGAAGAAGCAGTTCTGACCACCCGGAAGGGGAACATCAATGTCCGACAAGCCGGCGCAGAACAGGTCGAGGGTCCACCGGGGGCGGGTGCTGCGCACCGAACGCGTGACCCCGCACATGATCAGGGTCGTGCTCGGCGGTGAGGGTCTGGAGTCCTTCGCCGTGGAGCAATACACCGACCACTACGTGAAGCTCATCTTCCCGCTGGAGGGTGTGCGGTACCCGGAGCCGTTCGACATCGCGGCCATCCGCCAGGAACTCCCCAGGGACCAGTGGCCCAAGACCCGGACCTACACGGTCCGCCACTGGGACCGGGAGGCCGTCGAACTGACCGTGGACTTCGTCCACCACGGCGACACCGGCCTGGCCGGCCCCTGGGCCGCGCGGGCCGAGCCGGGGCAGGAGATCCACTTCATCGGTCCCGGCGGCGGCTACGCGCCCAGCGAGCAGGCCGACTGGCACCTGCTGGCAGGGGACGAGAGCGCCCTCCCGGCGATCGGAGCCTCCCTGGAAGCGCTGCCCGCGGGGGCGGTCGCGAAGGCCTTCATCGAGGTGTCCGGTCCCGAGGAGGAGCAGGAGTTCCGGACGCGGGCCGAGGCCGAGATCGTCTGGCTGCACCGCGGGGAGCGCACGATCGGCGACGCGCTGCACGAGGCCGTCTCCGCCTCGGAGTTCCCCGACGGCACGGTGCACGCCTTCGTCCACGGCGAGGCGCACTTCGTGAAGGCGCTGCGGCACCACCTCCGCATAGAGCGCGGCCTGGACCGCGAGCAGCTGTCCATTTCCGGCTACTGGCGGCGTGGGGTGGACGAGGACGGCTGGCAGACCTCCAAGTCTGAATGGAACCGCGACGTGGCAGATCCGGTCCCGGCCTAGCCCCCGCCCCTTCCCGGGGCACCGGTGGCACCGCCCCCGCTCCTCGCGGGTCGCGGTGCCGGCGGTGGCCCGGTGCACCCCCTTCCGCTCCCTGCCGGCCAACCGAAAGTCGCGCGAGCCCAACCCGAAAGAGAGAAATTGGCCATGAGTACTGCACATGCTGTCCGTCGTACCGGGGACCGGTCGTCCGCGTTCGGCGCGGTGTCGGCCGGTGGTTCGGTGCAGGCGGCTTTCGCGGCTCAGGTGCTGCGTTCTCCGGACGTGGTGGCGGTGCGCTGCGCGGGTCGGGAGCTGTCGTACCGGGAGTTGGACGAGCGGTCGAACCGGCTGGCGCATCGGCTCATCGGTCTGGGTGTGGGTCCGGAGGCGCCGGTGGCGGTGCTGATGGAGCGTTCGGTGGACCTGGTGGTCGCGCTGCTGGCGGTCATGAAGGCCGGCGCGTTCTACGTGCCGCTGCACGTCGCGTTCCCGTTGGAGCGGATGCAGTGGATCGTGGACGAGACCTCCGCGCCGGTGCTGCTGACCGACACCGGGATGCGGGGTCGCGGCCTGCCGTCCGCCCCCACGGTCCTGGTGGTGGACGAGGACCCGCGGTCGGCGGGGATGCCCGTCACCGACCCCGGTGTCGAGTGCCGACCGGGGCAGCTGGCGTACGTGATGTACACCTCCGGATCCACGGGCCGCCCCAAGGGCGTGGCGGTCACCCACCGGGACGTCCTCGACCTGGTGGCGGACAGCCTGTTCGAGCCCGGGGTGCACGAGCGGGTCCTGATGGTCATCCCGTACGCCTTCGACCCGTCGATCTACGGCATGTGGGTGCCCTTGCTGCACGGCGGGCGGACGGTGATCACGCCGGAGGGCGAGCTGAGCGTGGCTGCCCTCGCCCGGCTGATCGCCGACGAGGAGATCACCGCCCTGGACGTCTCCGCCGGCCTGTTCCAGGTGATGGCGGAGGAGGATCCGCGCTGCTTCGCGGGGGTGCGGGAGGTGATCACGGGTGGTGACGTGGTCTCCCCGACAGCGGTCCGGCGGGTCCTGGACCACTGCCCGGGCATCGTCGTCCGCAGTGCGTACGGGCCCACCGAGACCACGCTGTACGCCACGACGCACCCCTGGTCGGGCAGCGGCGATCTCCCGTCGCCGCTGCCGATCGGGCGCCTGCTGGACGGGATGCGGGCCCACGTCCTGGACGACGCGCTCTCGCCGGTACCGGCGGGCGAGGCGGGGGAGCTCTACCTGGCGGGCTCGGGCGTGGCCCGGGGCTACTTCGGGCGTCCGGACCTGACGGCGGAGCGGTTCGTCGCCGACCCCTTCGGTCCGGCCGGCTCGCGGATGTACCGCACCGGGGACCTGGCCCGCTGGGCGGGTGAAGGGGTACTGGACTTCGTGGGCCGGGCCGACGAGCAGGTGAAGATCCGCGGCTTCCGCATCGAGCTCGGCGAGGTCGAGTCCGTGCTGGCCCGTTTCCCGGGAATGTCGCAGGTCATGGTCATCGCCCGGGAGGACCGGCCGGGGGACAAGCGCCTGGTGGGCTACGCGGTCGCGGAGCCGGGCCTGGAGGGCGGTCTGGACGTGGAGGCGCTGCGGGTGCACGCGTCGGGCCTGCTGCCGGAGTACATGGTGCCGTCGGCGTTCGTGGTCCTGGACCGGCTGCCGTTGACGACGAACGGGAAGCTGGACCGGCGGGCGCTGCCCGCGCCGGAGCTGCCGGTGTCCGGGGGCGGGCGCGGCCCGCGCACGGCGTGCGAGGAGGTCCTGTGCGGCCTGTTCGCGGAGGTGCTGGGCGTGCCGGCGGTCGGTATCGACGAGGACTTCTTCGAGCTGGGCGGGCATTCGCTGTTGGCGACGCGGCTGGCGGGCCGCATTCGTGCGGTGCTGGGCGCCGAGCTGGTGGTGCGCACGGTCTTCGAGGCCCCGACGGTGGCCGCGCTGGCGGAGCGGGTCGCGGCGGCCGGTGCGGCCCGGCCCGCGCTGACCGCCGCGGTGCGGCCGGAGCGGATCCCGCTGTCCCCGGCACAGAACCGCCTGTGGTTCCTCGACAAGCTGGAGGGGGCCAGGGCCACCTACAACCTGCCCCTCGTCGTGCGCCTGTCGGGGCCGCTGGACCCGGCCGCGCTGCGGGCCGCCCTCGAGGACGTGGTGGACCGCCACGAGAGCCTGCGCACTGTCTTCCCCGAGGGCGCCGAGGGCGTGCCGTTCCAGCGGATCCTGCCGGCGACACGGGCGATGCGGGACTTCGAGGTGGTGCCGACCGACGAGGCCGCCCTGCCCGGACGGATCGCCGCCCTGGCGGCGGAGCGCTTCGACCTGGCGGTGGACCCGCCGGTCCGGTTCCGTCTTTTCACCCTGTCGGAGACCGAGTGCGTGCTGTTCCTGCTCACGCACCACATCGCCTCCGACGGCTGGTCGCTGGCCCCGCTGACCCGCGACATCAGCCGTGCCTACGCCGCCCGCTGCGAGGGGGCCGCGCCGTCCTGGTCGCCGCTGCCGGTGCAGTACGCCGACTACACCCTGTGGCAGCGGGAGCTGCTCGGCTCCGAGGACGACCCCGGCTCCCTGGTGAACGAGCAGCTGACCTTCTGGACCAAGGCCCTGGAAGGCATCCCGGACCAGCTCGAACTGCCCTACGACCACCCCCGGCCCAAGGTGGCGAGCCACCGCGGGGACTCGGTCCCCTTCACCCTCGACGCGGAGCTGCACCGGCGCCTGACCGGCCTGGGCCGCACCCACGGGGCCAGCTTGTTCATGGTGGTGCAGGCCGCCTTCGCCGCGGTGCTCTCCCGGCTGGGCGCGGGGCACGACATCCCGGTGGGCACCCCCGTCGCCAATCGGACCGACGAGGCGATGGACGACCTGGTCGGGTTCTTCGTGAACACCCTGGTGATCCGTACCGACACCAGCGGCGACCCCTCCTTCGAGCAGCTGCTGGCCCGGGTGCGGGAGGTGTCCCTGGAGGCCTTCGCCTACCAGGACGTCCCCTTCGAGCACCTGGTGCACGTGCTCAACCCGGAGCGCTCCACCGCCCGGCACCCGCTCTTCCAGGTGCTGCTCGCCCTGCAGAACAACAACTCCGTCCCGATGGACCTGCCGGGCCTGACCGCGGATGTGACCCTCGGCGACACCGACGTCGCCAAGTTCGACCTCACCCTGGAGCTCTTCGAGCAGCACGCGGCAGACGGCCTTCCCAGCGGTGTCACCGGGCGGCTCGGATACGCCCTCGACCTCTTCACCGCGGACACCGCACAGCGGATCGTGGACTGTCTGGCGCTGCTGCTCGCCGCGGTCGCGGCGGACCCGGGCCGGCCGCTGAGCCGGATTGACCTGCTCTCCCCGGAGGAGCACCGGCGGCTGGTCGTCGACTGGAACGACACGACCGTGCCGTATCCCGACGACACCACCGTGCACCGGCTCTTCCAGGACCAGGCCGAGCGGACTCCGGACGCGCTCGCGGTCTCCTGTGGGGACGAGGCGGTGACCTACCGCGAGCTGGACGAGCGGGCGAACCGGTTCGCCCACTACCTGATCGACCGGGGGGTGCGTCCGGAGCAGCTGGTCCCGGTCTGTGTGGAGCGGGGGATCGACGCGGTCGTCGCCGTCCTGGGCGTCCTGAAGGCGGGCGCCGCCTACGTGCCGCTCAACCACGACTACCCGGTGGAGCAGCTGGAGTTCATGGTGGCGGACGTGCAGGCGTCACTGGTCGTCACGCACGCCCACCTGCGGGATCGGCTGGCCGGAGTGACCGCCGAACTGCTGCCGATCGACGCGGAGCGGCTCGCGATCGACACCTGGCCCGCCACGGCCCCGGCCGTGCCGACCGGCCCCGACAGCCTCTTCCACGTCATCTATACCTCCGGCTCCACTGGTACCCCCAAGGGCGTCATGATCGAGCACCGCTCGGTCTGCCGGCTGGTCGACAGCGAGGTGTTCTCCGGCCTCGGCCCCGGCCACGTGGTCGCCCACCCCTCCAATTTCGCCTGGGACGCCTTCACCTTCGAGTGCTGGCCCGCGCTGACCTCCGGTGCCGCGATGGCGGTGATGGACAAGGAGGTCCTCCTCGACGCCGTCGAGCTCAAGGCCGCCCTGCGCCGCTGCGGTGTGACGATGATGTGGCTGACGGCCCCGCTCCTCCGCCAGCACCTGCTGGACTGCCCCGACCTCCTCTCCGAGCTCACCTACGTGTTCTTCGGCGGCGAGGCCGTCGAGCGGCCGGTGGTGGACCAGCTGGTGGACGGCCCGTGGGCCCCCGAGCACCTCGTCCACGGCTACGGCCCCACCGAGGCCACCGTGTTCACCACCTGCTACGAGGTGGACCGGAACACCCCCCGGGCGGGGCAGCTCCCCATCGGCGGTCCCGTGACGAACACGGAGGTGTTCGTCATGGACGAGAACGGTGCCCTCCTGCCGCCCGGGGTCCCCGGCGAACTGTGGGTCGGCGGCCCCGGCGTGGCCCGGGGCTACTGGAACCGCCCGGAGCTGACCGCGGAGAAGTTCGTCGCGCACCCGTTCTCCGACGATCCCGCGGCGCGGGTGTACCGCACCGGTGACGTGGTGCGCTGGCGGGCCGACGGGCTCCTGGAGTTCGTGGGCCGCGTCGACCACCAGGTCAAGATCCGCGGCTTCCGCATCGAACCGGGCGAGGTCGAGGCCGTGCTGGCCCGCTTCCCGGGGCTTTCGGAAGTGGCCGTCCTGGTGCGGGAGGACCGGCCGGGGGACAAGCGCCTGGTGGGCTACGTGGTCCCCGCGGCCGACCGGGACGGCGCCGTGGACGTGGAGGCGCTGCGGGTGCACGCGTCGGGCCTGCTGCCGGAGTACATGGTGCCGTCGGCGTTCGTGGTCCTGGACCGGCTGCCGTTGACGACGAACGGGAAGCTGGACCGGCGGGCGCTGCCCGCGCCGGAGCTGCCGGTGTCCGGGGGCGGGCGCGGCCCGCGCACGGCGTGCGAGGAGGTCCTGTGCGGCCTGTTCGCGGAGGTGCTGGGCGTGCCGGCGGTCGGTATCGACGAGGACTTCTTCGAGCTGGGCGGGCATTCGCTGTTGGCGACGCGGCTGGCGGGCCGCATTCGTGCGGTGCTGGGCGCCGAGCTGGTGGTGCGCACGGTCTTCGAGGCCCCGACGGTGGCCGCGCTGGCGGAGCGGGTCGCGGCGGCCGGTGCGGCCCGGCCCGCGCTGACCGCCGCGGTGCGGCCGGAGCGGATCCCGCTGTCCCCGGCACAGAACCGCCTGTGGTTCCTCGACAAGCTGGAGGGGGCCGGCGCCACCTACAACGCACCGGCGGCCTTCCGGATCGGCGGGGAGTTGGACCCCGAGGTGCTGGAGCGCGCCCTGGGCGACGTGGTGGCCCGGCACGAGAGCCTGCGCACGGTGTTCCAGGAGGTGGACGGCGCCCCGGTCCAGGTGATCCTGGACGAGGACTCCACGGGCCTGCGGCTGCACCGGGTCGACTGCCGTGCCGACGAGACGGAGACGCTGGTGCGGGAGGCCGGACAGTATGTCTTCGACCTCTCGGCAGAACTGCCCCTGCGAGCCACGCTGTTCACCACCGGGCCCGAAGAGCATGTCCTGCTGCTGCTCCTGCACCACATCGCGAGCGACGGCGCCTCGCTGGGCCCGCTCGTCCGCGACCTGGAGACGGCGTTCACCGCCCGGCTCCAGGGCCGCGCCCCCTCCTGGTCCCCGCTGCCGGTGCAGTACGCCGACTACACGCTGTGGCAGCGCGAGCTCCTCGGCGCCGAGGACGACCCCGCATCCCTGGTCAACCAGCAGCTCGGATACTGGAAGCAGACGCTGGACGGCATCCCGGACCAGCTCGAACTCCCCTACGACCACCCGCGCCCCCAGGCGGCCGGACACCGCGGCGACACCGTCTTCTTCGAGCTGGACGCGGACCTGCACCGCGGGATGGCCGAACTCGCGCGGTCCACCGGCGCCACGCCGTTCATGGTCGCGCAGGCCGGCCTCGCGGTGGCGCTGACGCGGATGGGCGCCGGGACGGACATCCCGATCGGAACCCCGGTCGCCGGACGCGCCGACGACCAGCTGGACGACCTGGTGGGCTTCTTCGTCAACACCCTGGTCCTGCGCAACGACACCTCGGGGAACCCGACCTTCCGGGAGCTGCTGGAACGGGTCCGCGCCACCAGCCTGGCGGCGTACTCGCACCAGGACGTGCCGTTCGAGCGGGTGGTCGAGGCCGTCAACCCGGTGCGCTCACCGGACCGGCACCCGCTGTTCCAGGTCCTCCTCAACGTCCGGACCGGTGCGGACAGCGCCCCGGAGCTGCCCGGCCTGACGGCCGAAGAGATCGTGGGGAAGCAGCAGACGGCGAAGTTCGACCTGTCGCTGAACCTCCTCCTGACCCACACCGACCAGGGCCTTCCCGGACCGGTGCGGGCCTACGTCACCTACGCCGCTGACCTCTTCGAGCAGGAGACCGCCGAGCGCCTGATCACCGGTCTGGTAAGGATCCTGGAGTCCGTCTCCGGTGATCCTGATGGCCGGATCGGTGGGATCGATGTGGTCGATGAGGCCGAGCGTGTGCGGCTGCTGGAGTCCTGGGCGGGTGCGCAGCCGTCGGAGGGCCTGCGGGCGTCCTCGGTCCATGCGGCCTTCGCCGCCCAGGTCCCGCGGACCCCGGACACGGTCGCGGTCCGCTGCGCGGGACGCGAACTCACCTACCGCGAGTTGGACGAGCGCTCCAACCGGCTCGCACACCGCCTGATCGGACTCGGTGTGAGCCACGAAGCGCCGGTGGCGGTGCTGATGGAACGCTCGGTGGACCTGGTCGTGGCCCTGCTCGGGGTGCTGAAGGCGGGCGGTTTCTACCTGCCGCTGCACTCCGGCTCCCCGCTGGAGCGGATGCAGTGGATCGTGGACGAAACCTCCGCCCCCGTCCTGCTTACCGACACCGCAATGCGCGAACGCGGCCTGCCCGCCGTCCCGAACACGGTCACCGTGGACCAGGACCAGGACCCGGCACTCGCCGCGCTCCCGGA
>NZ_JBVIUJ010000030.1:0-11355 GCF_055596705.1 Streptomyces sp. NPDC039609 | reverse complement strand
AGACAGCTCCCGGCCCGCGCAGCGCACCGCCACCGCATCCGGAGAACGCAGCACCTGAGCCGCGAAAGCCGCCTGCACCGAACCACCGGCCGACACCGCGCCGAACGCGGACGACCGATCCTCGGCACGACGGACAGCACGTGCAGTACTCATGGCCAATGACTCTCTTTCGGGGTTGCAGTCGCACGGATTTCGAGGGGCGGGCATCGCGGTCACGCGGTGCCGGATGAGCGTCGCGGCGGCTCAGCCGTTCGTTCTCTGGACGGTCCGGGCCCCCGGCCGTCCGCCCAGCTCCTGGGCGAAGGCCGTCCAGGTCTCCGCGTACGAGCGGGCCAGGTCCGCCACCAGGCCGCCGGAGTGCGCCGGCACCGCGGCGGCCAGGTCGGCCCACATCCGCTCGTCGATGGAGTTCTGCTGGAGCAGGCGGAGCAGATGGCGCCCCGATTCCCGCTGGCGCAGTGCGGGGTCGCGCACCAGCTTCTTCAGTACCGCCGCGGGGTTCGGCTGCGGCTGGACGCGCGGTGCCGCGGCGGAACCCGCCTGTGCCGCTGCGGTCTCGGCCTCGTCGCGCGGTCCGGGCGTGCCGTCCGCCCCGTGGGCATCCCGGCCCGCCGCCAGCTGTCTGCGGACTTCGCCCACCGTCGTCGGCGAGACTCCGGCGATCCGGGCCACCTCGCGCAGGGACGCCTGAGGGTTTCGGGCCAGGGCCTCGGCCGCGCGCTGCCGGCCGTCCATGCTGTTCACCGGCCGGACCCGGCCGTCCTTGCCGACCCGCAGGTCCTCCCGGGTCTCCACGCCGGAAGCCTGGCGGATGGCCGCCACGGTCTTGGCGCCGAGCCCCGAGGCCCGTGCGATGGACCGGTCGGACAGGTGTGGATGGGTTGCCACGATCCGTTCCGCGGCCATGCGCCGGTCGGCCTGGGACAGCGGGAGGCCGTGTGTGACGTTGGCTTCGACGCCGCGAAGGAACGCGTCGTCGGCGCTGCCGTCGAAGTACCGCACGGAGATGGTCCGCTGACCGCGCAGCCGGGCGGCGGCGAGGCGGTGCCTGCCGTCGATGACGCGCATGGTCCGGCGGTCCACCAGGATGGGCGGGAGGGGGTCCTCGGTCTCGGCCAGGCGGGCGGTGTGCTCCTCGTCCTCCCCCTCGGAGCGGAGGGACTCGCCTGTTGCCAGGACGGTGAGAGGAACCTCGACGCACGGTGCCTCGCCCGGTTCCACTCCGGAGCCGGCCGGCCGGACCAGGCCCTCGGATCCGGTGCCGGTGCCGGTGCCGGTGCCAGTGCCAGTGCCGGTGCCGGATCCGGTGCCGGTGGTCGTCAGTTGGGGCGCTCTCACTGCGGCCTCCGGAGATGGGCGGGCGGGGACGGGGTCATGCGTACGACCGCGGGGGGACCGTGGCGACCCGTGCACGGCCCTCCGGCCGGTGCCGACGCGGGTTGCTCCAGTTCGGTGTCGGCGCGGGGCATGGCTGTGCTCCTGGAGGTAGGCGTGTGGTCGCCGGCCCATATCCCGGTCTGTTCGGGAGACCGGGCCTCGGCGGCGCTGAAGAGAGCTTCGCCCCCGCCGTACCCCGCTCGTAAGACCTTGCGGCTGGCAGGACCCGACCGGGCCGTTTGGTGCCAGCCACGGGCTCCCGCAGACCCCTGTGACCTGCGCTTCCGGCGGACTGTCACGAACCGGCCAGACCCCAACCGGCCACTCGCCCGACCGCTGTCGTGGCCGCTACCGGCTACGGCCGCACCGACCGTGCCGCGCTCCGGCGGAACTCTCGCGGCACTGCGCGGCAGGGCGTCAGCCGCATGGTGGCCAGGGTGTCCAAGTGCGGCGCCGCCGCACTTGGACACCGGTCGGATCCGGCCACCCGGCGGGAGTGGATTTTTTCTTCTCCTTCATGCAAATCTCCCTCCCAGACGGAATCCGGGCCGCCCGGCGGGGTGAACGTCCTCAAGGCCGACGGGCCTTGCAGAGGATTTCCCGCCCGATCCCGCGAATCCGGATCCCAAGACTTCCGCGGATCATTCCTGCTTGCGCCGGTGTGCTCTTCCGTGCCCTTATCCCGTCGTGGACGAGGGCTTCGGCGAGACATGCCGCGTGCAGCCGCAACCGACAGAAGGAGCGAGGTCGTGACCAATCCTTTCGAAAACCCCGAGGCGGAATACCTCGTACTCATCAACGAGGAGCGCCAGTATTCGCTCTGGCCGAAGTTCGCCGAGGTTCCGGCGGGCTGGACCGCCGTTCACGAGAGTGGCCGCGCGGCCTGCATCGAGTACATCAACGCGAACTGGACGGACATGCGGCCGCACAGCCTCGTCCAGCAGATGAACGCCACGGTCTGATCCGTACATCGAGGGGGACGGTGAAAAAAATGTCTGATGCGGACGTGTCGGTTTTCGACGGGCTCGCCATCGATCATGTCGAGTTCTATGTGGAGGACACCGCGGCTGTCGCGGCGCAGTTCATCGACGGCTACGGCTTCGAGATCTACGGGGCCGCCGGCTCCGCGGGGCCCGCCCCGGGTGTCCGGTCGGTGGCCCTCGGGAAGAACCAGATCCGGCTGGTCCTGACCTCGGCGCAGGGTGCCGATCATCCCGCGGCCGCCTATGTGGCGCAGCACGGTGACGGAGTGGCGAACATCGCGCTCACGACCTCGGACGCGCGGAAGGCGTTCGCCGAGGCGGTGCGCCGGGGTGCCGCCGCGGTGGCGGAGCCGACGGAACGGGACGGGCTGACAACGGCCTCGGTCCGGGGTTTCGGCGATGTGATCCACACCTTCGTGCAGCGCCCCGCACTCGGCGACGCACGTGAACTCCCGGGCTTCCGCCCGGTACCCGGAGAGGGTGCCCGGTTCGACAGCGGACTGAATCTGATCGACCATTTCGCCATCTGCCTCGAAGCCGGTCAGCTGGCCCCCACGGTGGAGTTCTACGAGAACGTCCTGGATTTCCGGACGATCTTCGAAGAGCGCATCAAGGTGGGAAATCAGGCCATGGATTCCAAGGTGGTCCAGAGCCGGTCCGGTGCCGTCACACTCACCCTGATCGAGCCCGACACCTCACTGGATTCCGGACAGATCGACGGGTTCCTGAAGAACCACGACGGGGCCGGGGTCCAGCACATCGCCTTCACGGTGGACAACATCGTGGAGTCGGTGGGCCTGCTCAAGTCGAAGGGAGTCTCCTTCCTGGGAACCCCGGAGGCGTATTACCGCCTGCTGGCCCTCGACCCGACGAAATACTCGGTGTCCGATCTGAAGGACCTGGACATCCTGGTCGACGAGGACCACGACGGCCAGCTCTTCCAGATCTTCACCAAGTCGGTCCACCCGCGCCGCACCTTCTTCATGGAGGTCATCGAGCGCATGGGCGCCCGCACCTTCGGGAGCGGGAACATCAAGGCCCTCTACGAGGCGGTCGAGCGGCAGCGGGCCGATGCGGAGGCCGGGAAGTAATGGCCCAGCAGTTCGGGGCACCGGCCGACGGAGCGGGCACGCAGCCCCTGTGCGTGGCGGACCTGCGCAGGGCGGCCCGGAGCCGGCTGGCGCCGGAGGTGTGGGACTTCGTCTCCGGCGGCAGCGGTACGGAGTCCACCCTGGCGGCCAACAGGTCGGCCCTCGACGAGGTGTCGGTGGTGCCCAGGGCGCTGGCCGGCGTCGAGCGGAGCGATACCGCGGCGCGGCTCCCGGGCACTTCGGCCGCGCTGCCGCTGGCGGTCGCCCCGATGGCGTACCAGCGACTTCTGCATCCGGAGGGGGAGCTCGCTGCCGCCAAGGGCGCCCGAGAGGCGCGGGTCCCCTTCGTGGTCAGCACCATCAGCAGCACCCCGATGGAGGAGATCGCCAAGGTCGGGGCGGACCTGTGGTTCCAGCTGTACTGGCTGCACGACCGCGGCCGGGTGCTCGATCTGATCCGCCGGGCCGAACAGGTGGGCTGCCGGGCGCTGATGGTGACGGTGGACGTCCCGGTCATGGGCCGCCGACTGCGCGACCTGCGCAACGAGTTCACCCTGCCGTCCTGGATCCGCAGCGCCAACCTGGACCCCGACGGTCCTTCCGCGGCGCACGAGCGCCGGCCCCACGAGTCGGCCGTGGCCGCGCACACCAAGACCGCCTTCGACCCCACGCTCGGCTGGTCCGACCTGGAGTGGATCAGGGACCAGACCCGGCTTCCCCTGGTGGTCAAGGGGATCCTCGACCCCGGGGACGCGGACCGGGCCGTCCGGCTCGGAGCCGAGGCCGTGGTGGTCTCCAACCACGGGGGCCGGCAGCTTGACGGCGCGCCGGCCAGCATCACCGCGCTGCCGGGGGTGGTCGAGGCGGTGGAGGGGCGGGGCCGGGTCCTCATGGACAGCGGGATCCGCAGCGGCACCGACATCCTGCGGGCCCTGGCGCTGGGCGCCGACGGGGTCCTGATCGGACGGCCGGTGCTGTGGGCCCTGGCCGCGGCCGGGGCCGAGGGAGTCACCCAGGTGCTCTCGATCCTCCGGACGGAATTGGAGGAGGCACTCCTCCTGGCGGGATGCGCCGATCTGGCCGCCGCCCGCACCTTGCGCTCACTTGTTTCCGGTACGCGGGGCTGAACACCGCGTCTGAGGCCTGGAATCCCTCCAAGGCCATCGAAGGAGAAGAAAGTCATGCACGACACACACGACCACGAGTTCGACGTCGTCGTCGTCGGTGGTGGGCCGGGCGGTTCCACCGTGGCCACCCTGGTGGCGATGCAGGGGCACCGTGTCCTTCTGCTGGAGAAGGAGGAGTTCCCCCGGTACCAGATCGGGGAGTCCCTGCTGCCCTCGACGGTGCACGGCATCTGCCGACTGCTCGGCGTCTCGGAGGAGCTGGAGAAGGCCGCGTTCATGCCCAAGCGCGGAGGCACCTTCCGGTGGGGCAGCAGCCCCGAACCGTGGACGTTCTCCTTCTCCGTCTCCGACACCTTCTCGGGGCCGACCTCGCTGGCCTACCAGGTCGAGCGCATGAAGTTCGACCAGATCCTCCTGGACAACGCGCGGAACAAGGGCGTCGAGGTCCGCGAGAAGAGCTCCGTGGTCGACGTCGTCGAGGAGGACGGCCGCGTCTCCGGGGTGCTCTACAGCGACGCCGAGGGGGTGCGCCACACGGTGCGCAGCCGCTTCGTCGTGGACGCCTCCGGCAACAAGAGCCGCATCCACAGCCGCATCGGCGGGACCCGGCGCTACTCCGAGTTCTTCCAGAACATCGCGCTCTTCGGGTACTTCGAGGGCGGGAAGCGCCTGCCGGCGCCCAACTCCGGCAACATCCTCTGCGCGGCCTTCGACGACGGCTGGTTCTGGTACATCCCGCTCACCGACGAGCTCACCAGCGTCGGCGCGGTCCTGCGGCGCGAGTCCCTGGACCGCGTCCAGGGCGACCGCGAGAAGGCCCTGATGAGCCTGATCGAGGAGTGCCCGCTCATCGCGGAGCACCTGTCCGAGGCCCGCCGGGTGGAGAGCGGCCCCTACGGCGAGATCCGGATCCGCAAGGACTACTCGTACTGCCAGGAGAACTTCTGGCGTCCGGGCATGGTCCTGGTGGGCGACGCGGCGTGCTTCATCGACCCGGTCTTCTCCTCCGGTGTGCACCTCGCCACCTACAGCGGGCTGCTGGCCGCCCGCTCCATCAACTCCTCCCTGGCGGGCGACTTCGACGAGGCGACGTGCTTCGAGGAGTACGAGACCCGCTACCGGCACGAGTACTCGCTCTTCCACGACTTCCTGGTGGCCTTCTACGACATGCACCGGGACGAGGACTCGTACTTCTGGACCGCCAAGAAGGTGACGAACAGCTCGTCCTCCGGGCTCGAGTCCTTCGTCGAGCTGGTCGGAGGAGGGGCCTCGCACGAGAGCGGGCTGGTCAACGCCGCCTCCTACGCCGAACGGCGCGAGTCCACGTTCCGCGAGTTCTCCGAACTGGCCGACCGGCCCGCCGGGGAGGCGGGCACGGACCGGGACCTCTTCGACTCGACGCTCGTGCAGTCGGTGCTGGAGGAGGGCGCCAAGATCCAGGTCCATGCCGCGCTGGGCGAGGTCGTCGACGACGAGGGCCCGATCCGGGAAGGCGGTCTCGTGCCGTCCACCGACGGCATGCGCTGGGCGGACTTCAGCTACTGACCTGCCGTCGTGTACCGGGCCCGACGGGGAGAGGGGGAACGATGGTACGCACGATGGCGGTGGTCGGCACCGGCGTGATCGGTACGTCGATCGGCCTGGCCGTGAGCCGGCACGGCATCCACGTGCACTTGCTCGACAAGGACGAGGCGGCCGCCCGCACGGCGGCGGCGCTGGGCGCGGGGGCGCTGGGAGCCCCGGACGAGCCGGTCGATCTGGCGGTGATCGCCGTACCGCCGAGCGCGGTCGGCGGAGTGCTCGCGGAGATGCAGGCGCGCGGGCTGGCCCGGACCTACACCGACGTGGCCAGTGTGAAGGCGCAGCTGGCGCGGGACCTGTGGAACTCCGCGGTTCCGTCCTCCAGTTATGTGGGCGGGCATCCGCTCGCCAGCCCTGCGCGCAGCGGCCCGCTGGCCGCCCGCGCGGACCTGTTCGAGGACAAGGCCTGGGTGCTGACCCCTTCGGAGAGCACCTCCCAGGACGCGGTGAACCGGGTGTTCGCGATGATCGCGCTGTGCGGGGCCGTCCCGGTGATCATGGGGGACCGCGTGCACGACGACGCGGTGGCGCTGACCTCCCACGCGCCCCAGGTGGTGGCCAGTCTCATGGCCGCGCGGCTCCAGGGCGGCTCGCGGGAGTCGTTCCGCCTCGCCGGGCAGGCACTGCACGACGTGACGCGGGTGGCCGTCCGGGACACCGAGCTGTGGAACGACATCCTGCGGGCCAACGCACCCGCCGTCGCCGGGGTGTTGCGGGACCTCAGGGACGACCTGACGAGCCTGCTGACCGGCCTCGACGACCCGTTCGGCGCACTGCGGGACGGCCGGAACCCGGAGCCGGTGGCGGACCTGCTGAACCGAGGGGCCGCCGGACTGGCCGCGATCCGGGAGTGGCAGGCCGCGGACAGCACGCACGTGGAGGTCCTGGTCCCGGAACGCCCGGGGCAGCTGGTCCGCCTGCTGGACGCGCTCAAGGAATTCGAGGTGGACCAGGAGGACGCGGTGCCGCGGTACTCCGCGACGGAGCGCACCCTGTCCGTCACGTTCGCGCTACCCGCCGTGCGGGCCCGCCACATCGTCGTGGAACTGGGCCGGGCCGGCTGGGAAGCCGGAACCGTCGACCCGGATTCCGGCCTGCAGGAGCCGGCCTGGCACCCGGAAGTCCCCGTACAGACCACTGGCCCGGTTCGAGCGGACCGGGCACCTCACACAGTTTCTTCGGAATTGGCAGTACTGACAATGCGGACAGAGGACAGGTGAATGCACACACAGGAAAGTCCCCTTGCTGAACCTCTTCGCGTGGCCATCATCGGCACGGGAAACATCGGCTGCGACCTGCTGCTCAAGGTCATCGCCTCGCCCCAGCTCCAGTGCGTACTGTTCGCCGGACGACGCGCGACGTCGCCCGGAATCGCACTCGCCGAGTCCCACGGGGTGACGACGACCGACGGCGGGATCGACGCCGTCGCCGCGATGGCGGACGGGATAGACCTCGTCTTCGACGCCACCTCGGCCAAGGACGCGGTCCACAACTGGAAGATCCTCGAAGCCCTGGGGATCCCGGTCGTCGACCTCACCCCGGCGAACCTCGGCAGGTTCTGCGTGCCGGCACTGAACCTCGAGGAATGCCTCACCGAGCCGAACGTGAGCATGGTGTCCTGTGGCGGCCAGGCCGCGGTTCCCATCGCGCGCTGCTTCAGCGACGCTTCCGAGGACGGTCTCGGATACCTGGAGATCGCCACGGCCAGCTCCTCGGCGAGTGTCGGTCCGGCGACCCGGGCGAACATCGACGAATACGCCTTCATCACCCAGAAGGCGACCCGCGAATTCTGCCGGGTGGACAGCGCCAGGACGTTTCTCATCATCAATCCGGCGGAGCCGGGCATCGTCATGCGAAACACCATTGCCGTCCCCGACTCCGAGAACATCGACATGGATGCGCTGCGCGTCGCGGTCGAGCACATGGAGAAGCGGATCCATTCCTATGTCCCGGGCTATCGCGTCGTCGTGCCGCCCGTTGCCACCGACGGTCGCGTCATGGTCACGATCGAGGTGGAGGGACTCGGCGACTGGCTGCCGCGCTACGCCGGAAATCTGGACGTCATCACCTGCGCGGCGGTGGCCGTCGCCGAGGGCCGAGCGGAGGCACGTCGATGAGCACCCCCACCGAGCGACGGCTCGAAATCTGTGACACCACCCTCCGGGACGGCAACCACGCCGTGGCGCACCAGCTGGGGCGTTCGGACATCGTGGCCTACGCCAAGGCCGCCGAGCTCGCGGGGGCCGACCTCCTGGAGGTCGGCCACGGCAACGGCCTCGGCGCCTCCTCCCTCCAGGTCGGGCGCGCGGCGCTGAGCGACACCGAGATGCTCACGGCCGCCCGGGAGCAGCTGAAGGGGACGAAACTCGGCGTCCTGTCCATCCCCGGGTTCGCCACGGTCGAACGCGACCTGAAGCCGGCGCTGGAATGCGGGGTCGACGAGGTCCGGGTCGGCGCGCACTGCACCGAGGCGGACGTGACCCGCCAGCAGATCACCATGCTGCGTTCGATGGGCGTCACCGTCAAAGGCATGCTGCTGATGAGCCACATGGCGCCGACCAAGGACCTGATCGAGCAGGCGCGGCTCATGCAGGAGTACGGAGCGCACGCGGTCATCCTCATGGACTCGGCGGGCGCGTACACCCCGGCCGCCGTCGACGAGAAGGTCGGGGCACTGGTCGGGGAACTCGACATCGAGATCGGGTTCCACGGCCACAACAACCTCGGGCTGTCGGTGATGAACAGCATGGCCGCCATCAAGGCCGGCGCGACGATCGTGGACGTGACGGCGCGCGGCTTCGGCGCCGGAGCGGGCAACGCTCCCCTCGAACTGGTGGCCGCGAACCTGCACCTGGAGCAGATCGAGACCAGGCTCCAGTTGTTCGGCGCGCTCGACGCGGCCGATCTCGCCGAATCCACCTTCGTACAGCGCATTCCGGCGAACGACAGCGTGACCATCACCAGTGGAATCGCCGGTGTCTTCTCCGGATTCGCCGCACCCGTCCGCCGTGCCGCGGAGCGCTTCCAGGTGGACCCGCGAGAAATCCTGATGGAACTCGGCCGCCGCGGAGTCGTCGCCGGCCAGGAGGACTCCATCATCGAGGTCGCCTTGGGCCTCGCCGAGAAGGACTCCCTTTACGCAGTCATGTGACGGACTATCAGAAATGCGAGGAACAACAGACATGGTGAACGTGAAAACCGCGGGCGAGGTCGGCGCGGACTACGCGGCGGTCGCCGCACTGCTCCAGATCGGCGCCGAGATCGGCGCGGACCAGGTCCTGGACTCGGGCCGCACCTTCGGCGTCGCCGAGTTGGCCGGGGCGACCGGCCTTCCGGAGGACCGTCTCGGGGAGTACCTGCGCGCCCTCTCGGCCGCCGGGCTGCTGACGGCCGTGGACGGTGACCTGTACCGCCCGTCCGAGGACTACGCGGACTGGCGGCACGAGGTCGGCTACCTCTCCTGGGCGCTGACCGCCAACAGCCCGTTCCTGCAGAACGCGCGGGCCTTCCTGTCCGGTGACGAGTCCGCCGCCGACACCCACCAGCGGGACGGGCGCCGGGTGGCGGTCAGCTCCCGCTGGATCGGGGACCGCACCTTCTACCCCGCCGTCGTCGAGCGCGTCACGGCCGCCGGGGCCAAGCACGTGGTGGACCTCGGCGCCGGCGCCGCGGGCCTGCTCATCGGTCTCCTCCGGCAGGACGAGCAGCGCACCGGGGTGGCCCTCGACCTGAGCGCGGGCGCCTGTGCCGCCGCACGGGAGGACGCGAAGCGGGCCGGAGTGGCCGACCGGCTGCAGGTCGTCGAGCGCTCGGTCGAGTCCCTGATCGCCGATCCCACTCCGCTGGAGGGCGCGGACGCCATCCAGGCCTGCTTCGTGATGCACGACGTCCTGCAGGACGAGGCCGTCTTCGACGACGTGCTGCGCACCTGCCACAAGGCCCTGGCACCCGGTGGCGTGCTGGCCGTGGTCGACGCGGTCTCCTACGGGCAGGAGGACCGCGAGCGCAAGTTCAGCTCCCTCTTCACCTACCTGCACGCGAACTTCATGGACGTGGAGCTGCCCACGGAGGAGCAGTGGGTGGAGAAGTTCCGCAGCGCCGGCTTCTCCGACGTCGACTGCAGCTCGCAGGTCATGCCGGGCGGCCGGCTGTTCCTGGCGACCAAGTGACCACCGGAGCCCGGACCATGCTTCAGGATCCCCGAGCGGTTCACGCGCACATAGCCGCCGAACTGTGGAACGCCAAGCGGGAGCGCAAGGCGGTGCCGCCGGTCTCCCTCCGGTACCCGGAGTTCACCGCGCGGGACGCGTACGTCGTCCAGCGGGCTTTCCGCACCCTTGAGCACGAGAACGGCGCGGTGCACGCCGGATACAAGATCGGCGCCACCAGCGCCGCCATCCAGCAGATGTTCGGCGTCGACGAGCCCGACTTCGGTTTCCTCACCGAGGAGATGATCCTGGGCGACGGGGCCCTCCTCGATCCGGGCCGGTTCATCGCGCCGAAGGTCGAGGGGGAGATCGCCTTCCGGATCGGTACCGACCTGTCCGGTCCCGGTACGACCGCCGCGGACGTCCTGGCCGTCACCACCGAGGTCTTCCCGGCCCTGGAAGTGCTCGACAGCCGGATCGAGAACTGGGACATCGCCTGGGTGGACACCGTCGCCGACAACGCCTCGTCAGCCATGGTCGTGCTGGGCGAGCCCGTTCCCTTCGACGGACGCGACCTCGCCGCGGAGACGATGGTGTTCGAGTCGGGTGATTCCGTCCAGACCGCCCGGGGCTCGGCCGTGATGGGCCATCCCGCAGAGTCCGTGGCCTGCCTCGTCCGGATCCTGGCCTCCTTCGGCGCGGGGATCGGCGCCGGCGACGTGATCCTGGCCGGCTCCCTGGCCGGAGCGGTCGACCTCAAGGCGGGCGCCACCGTGCGGGCCTCCTTCGGATCCCTGGGCTCCGTGTCCCTTTCCACCTCCAACGCATGAGTCCTCGTACAGCGCCTTCCGTGCGGCACGCGTGCGACCTCGACCCCGAAAGAGGGTGACGAACAATGCTTGTTACAGAAGATGTTCTCCTGGCCGAGGATCGGTCGTCCGCGTCGTGCGCGGCGTCGGCCGCCGGCTCGGTGCAGGCGGCTTTCGCGGCTCAGGTGCTGCGTTCTCCGGATGCGGTGGCGGTGCGCTGCGCGGGTCGGGAGCTGTCG
>NZ_JBVIUJ010000029.1:0-12776 GCF_055596705.1 Streptomyces sp. NPDC039609 | reverse complement strand
CGAGTCCACGCTCCGCCCGGACGGCACCCTCAAGGTCACCGGTGAGTTCGCGTACTCCTCGGACATGTGGCACGAGGACATGCTGTGGGGCCAGACGCTCCGCTCCACCGTCGCGCACGCCGAGATCGTCTCCATCGACATCTCCGAGGCGCTGGCGATGCCCGGTGTCTACTCGGTGCTGACCTACGACGACCTGCCGGCCGAGATGAAGAACTACGGCCTGGAGATCCAGGACACCCCCGTTCTCGCCAACGGCCGGGTACGTCACCACGGTGAGCCGGTCGCCCTCGTGGCCGCCGACCACCCGGAGACCGCCCGCCGCGCCGCGGCCAAGATCAAGATCGACTACCGGGAGCTGCCGCTCGTCACGGACGAGGCCTCGGCCCTCGCCCCCGACGCGCCGCTGATCCACGAGGGCCGCGACGACCACCACTCCGGTCACGTCCCGCACCCGAACATCGTGCACCGCCAGCCGATCATCCGCGGCAACGTGGAGGAAGCCCGCAAGCGCGCCGACGTGATCGTCGAGGGCGAGTACACCTTCGGCATGCAGGACCAGGCCTTCCTCGGTCCGGAGTCCGGTCTGGCCGTGCCGTCCGAGGACGGCGGCGTCGACCTCTACGTCGCCACGCAGTGGCTGCACTCCGACCTCAAGCAGATCGCCCCGGTCCTCGGCCTGCCCGAGGAGAAGGTCCGTATGACGCTGTCCGGCGTCGGCGGTGCCTTCGGTGGTCGCGAGGACATCTCGATGCAGATCCACGCCTGCCTCCTGGCGCTCGCCACGAACAAGCCGGTGAAGATCGTCTACAACCGCTTCGAGTCCTTCTTCGGCCATGTGCACCGCCACCCGGCGAAGCTCTGGTACGAGCACGGCGCCACCAAGGACGGCAAGATCACGCACATGAAGTGCCGGATCGTGCTGGACGGCGGCGCCTATGCCTCGGCCTCCCCGGCGGTCGTCGGCAACGCGTCCTCCCTCTCCGTCGGCCCGTACGTCATCGACGACGTCGACATCGAGGCCGTCGCGCTCTACACGAACAACCCGCCCTGTGGCGCGATGCGCGGCTTCGGCGCGGTCCAGGCGTGCTTCGCGTACGAGGCGCAGATGGACAAGCTCGCCGCGAAGCTGGGCATGGACCCGGTGGAGCTGCGCCAGCTCAACGCCATGGAGCAGGGCACGATCATGCCGACCGGCCAGGTCGTGGACTCGCCGGCCCCGGTCGCCGAGCTGCTGCGCCGCGTCAAGGCCCGCCCGATGCCGCCCGAGCAGCAGTGGCTCGCGGCCGGCGAGGAGGCGGACGTCCGCGCGCTGCCCGGCGGTCTGTCCAACACCACGCACGGCGAGGGCGTCGTCCGCGGCGTCGGCTACGCGGTCGGCATCAAGAACGTCGGCTTCTCCGAGGGCTTCGACGACTACTCCACCGCCCGCGTGCGCCTGGAGGTCATCAACGGCGAGCCCGTCGCGATGGTCCACACGGCCATGGCGGAGGTCGGCCAGGGCGGTGTCACCGTCCACGCCCAGATCGCCCGCACGGAGCTGGGTGTCACCCAGGTGACCATCCACCCGGCCGACACCCAGGTCGGCTCCGCCGGTTCGACGTCCGCCTCCCGGCAGACGTACATGACCGGTGGCGCGGTGAAGAACACCTGCGAGAAGGTGCGCGAGGCCGTCCTCGAGATCGGCCGCCGCAAGTTCGGCTCGTACCACCCGGCGTGGGCCACCGCCGAGCTCCTGCTGGAGAACGGCAAGGTCGTCACCGACGGCGGCGAGGTCCTCGCGGACCTGGCCGACGTGCTCGAGGGCGAGGCCGTCGACCAGGAGCACGAGTTCCGGCACCGCCCGACCGTCGCGTTCGACCTGGTCACCGGCCAGGGCGACGGCCACGTCCAGTACACCTTCGCCGCGCACCGCGCGGTGGTGGAGGTGGACACCGAGCTCGGCCTGGTGAAGGTCATCGAGCTCGCGACCGCCCAGGACGTCGGCAAGGCGCTCAACATGCTCTCCGTCGTCGGCCAGATCCAGGGCGGCACCACCCAGGGCCTGGGTGTCGCGGTGATGGAGGAGATCATCGTGGACCCGAAGACCGCGAAGGTGCGCAACCCCTCCTTCACGGACTACCTGATCCCGACGATCCTCGACACGCCGACCATCCCGGTCGACGTACTCGAACTGGCCGACCCCAACGCGCCGTACGGCCTGCGGGGACTCGGCGAGGCCCCGACCCTGTCGTCCACCCCGGCCGTCCTCGCGGCGATCCGGAACGCGACCGGCCTGGAGCTCAACAAGACGCCGGTCCGCCCCGAGGCGCTCACCGGCACCCTGTAGGACTCTCCGGGCGGTGTGTGCCTCCCAGGAACGTCACACTTCCCGCCCGCACCGCCCGGAGCGACCCCCCGGTATCACCGCTCGATACCAACGGCAGTACCAGCACCACCGAGTAACACCAGCATCACCAGCACCATCGAGCAGTACCGAGTAGCACCAGATTGACCTGATTCATCCAAGTTCGTCTCGGGCCGTCCCCCGGGTCGTGCAGCCAACGCACCATCCCAAATCCCGCGGCTTTTCTGACTTCCCAGTCTTATGCGGGTGCCCCTTTGAACCTTGGGAGTAGGCCCCATGACCCAGTCGTCAGTGGAGCCCAAGACCGCCTCGGAGGACGCGGGCTCCGGCTCGAACGTCCCCGCCGGCCGCTCTTGGCTCGACCGGTACTTTCACATCTCGGAGAGAGGATCCACCGTCGCGACGGAGATCCGCGGCGGCGTCACCACCTTCATGGCGATGGCGTACATTCTCCTGCTCAACCCCCTGATCCTCGGCGGCAAGGATGTGGACGGCAACGTCCTCAGCCAGCCCGCACTCATCACCGCGACTGCCCTCGCGGCCGCCGCGACCACCCTGCTGATGGGCTTCTGGGGCAAGGTCCCGCTCGCCCTGGCAGCCGGTCTGAGCGTCTCCGGCGTTCTTTCCTCGCAGGTCATCTCCGTCATGACCTGGCCGCAGGCCATGGCCATGTGTGTGGCCTACGGTGCGGTGATCTGTCTCCTGGTGGTGACCGGTCTCCGCGAGATGATCATGAACGCGATCCCGCTGGCGATCAAGCACGCGATCACCATCGGCATCGGTCTCTTCATCGCGCTGATCGGCTTCGTCAAGGCCGGCTTCGTCCACGAGAACCCCTCGCCCGGCGGTGGCCCGGTCGTCCTCGGCCCGGCCGGTGAGCTGGCCGGCTGGCCGGTCCTGATCTTCGCCTTCACCCTGCTGCTGATCTTCGCGCTCCAGGCCCGCAACGTGCCCGGCGCCATCCTGATCGGCATCGTGGCGGGCACGGTCATCGCCGCCATCGTCAACGCCGTCGGCGACCTGCCGGCCAAGGCCTGGTTCTCCGGCCCGCCGGAGCTCAACGGCAGCGCCGTCTCCACGCCGGACTTCTCGCTCATCGGCGAAGTGTCCTTCAGTGGCTGGGGTGACGTCGGCTACATCACGATCACCATGATCATCTTCACCCTGGTGCTCGCCGGCTTCTTCGACGCCATGGCCACGATCATCGGTGTCGGCTCCGAGGCCAAGCTCGCCGACTCCCAGGGCCGGATGCCCGGCCTGTCCAAGGCGCTGTTCATCGACGGTGCCGGCGGTGTCATCGGCGGCGGCGTCGGCGGATCCGGCCAGACCGTCTTCGTCGAGTCGGCGACCGGCGTCGGCGAGGGTGCCCGTACGGGTCTGTCCTCCGTCGTCACGGGTGCGTTCTTCGCGGCCTGTCTCTTCTTCACCCCGATCACCGCGATCGTTCCGGCCGAGGTCGCCTCCGCGGCCCTGGTCGTCATCGGCGCGATGATGATGCAGAACGCCAAGCACGTCGACTGGAGCGACCGCTCCGTCGCGATCCCGGTGTTCCTCACCGTGGTCCTGATGCCGTTCACGTACACCATCACCACAGGTGTCGCGGCCGGTGTCATCTCCTACGCCGTGATCAAGACGGCGCAGGGCAAGGCACGCGAAGTGGGCGCCTTCATGTGGGGCCTGACCGCCATCTTCATCGTGTTCTTCGCGATCCATCCCATCGAGAGCTGGCTGGGCGTCAGCTGACGCCCGTAACGTCGCCCTCCACACACTTATCGAGGAGTTCGAGATGCTGGACATCGCCGAAGAGCTGCACCGGTGGGTCGAGCAGGGACGCGAGTTCGCCGTCGCCACCGTCGTGGCGGTCGGCGGGAGCGCGCCCCGGCAGCCGGGAGCCGCGCTCGCCGTCGACAGCGACGGCACGGCGATCGGCTCGGTGTCCGGCGGATGTGTGGAGGGCGCGGTCTACGATCTGTGCCAGCAGGCCCTCGAAGACGGCGAGACCGTCGTCGAGCGCTTCGGATACAGCGACGAGGATGCCTTCGCCGTGGGCCTGACCTGCGGCGGAGTCATCGACATCCTCGTCACCCCGGTCCGCGGCGGGGTCTTCCCCGCAGCCCTGGCCGCCGCCGTCTCGGGAGAGGCCGCGGCCCTCGCCAGGATCGTCTCCGGACCCACCGACCTGATGGGCCGGGCGCTCCTGGTCCACCCCGACGGTACGTACGAAGGTGGCCTCGGCGGCCACCCCGAGCTGGACCGCACCGCGGCCGGCGAGGCCCTGGCGATGCTGGACGCGGGCCGGACCGGCACCGTCGAGATCGGCGCGGACGGCAGCCGCTGCGGACAGCCGCTCACCCTCCTCGTGGAGTCCTCGGTCCCGGCCCCCCGCATGATCGTCTTCGGCGCCATCGACTTCGCCTCCGCCCTCGTCCGGGTCGGCAAGTTCCTCGGCTACCACGTCACCGTGTGCGACGCCCGGCCGGTTTTCGCGACGCCGGCGCGCTTCCCCGAGGCCGACGAGATCGTCGTCGACTGGCCCCACCGCTACCTGGAGTCGACCGAGGTCGACGGGCGGACCGTGCTGTGCGTGCTGACGCACGACGCCAAGTTCGACGTCCCGCTTCTCGAAGCGGCCCTGAAGCTTCCCGTCGCCTACGTCGGCGCGATGGGCTCCCGCCGCACCCACGAGGACCGCAACAAGCGTCTGCGCGAGGTCGGCGTCACCGAGCTCGAACTGGCCCGTCTGCGCTCCCCGATAGGGCTCGACCTCGGCGCCCGCACCCCGGAGGAGACGGCCCTGTCCATCGCCGCCGAGATCGTCGCCGGCCGCCGAGGCGGTTCCGGCGCCTCCCTGACCGGCGCGCACACCCCGATCCACCACGACGGACCGCGCGCGCCGGACGGCCGGATAGGTTCCGTCGCCTGACCCGCTGGCACGCCCGACGTTCGAGCACCGGCGCGGTCGACCGTTAGGGTCCGGATCATGGACATTCGTGACGTGCCCGAAGCGCATCTCGACCGCGCCCTCGACCTCGCGTACCTCGTCTTCCACGAGCGTCCCGAGGACGAGCAGCGCACGCATCACCGCGAGTTGCTCCTCCCGTGCGAGCGGATCGGGGCGTACGACGGCGAGACCCTCGTCGGCTTCGTCGCCGTGCACCGCTTCACCCTCTCCGTACCCGGCGGCGAACTGCCCTGCCCCGGGCTCACCTATGTCTCCGTCGCCCCCACCCACCGGCGCCGCGGGGTGCTCTCCGCCCTGCTCGCCGAGCTCTTCCGCCGCGCGGCCGAGCGTGGCGAGCCGATCGCCGCTCTCTGGGCCTCCGAGGACGCGATCTACGGCCGGTTCGGCTTCGGACCCGCCACCCAGGGCGTCACCGTCGAGATCGACTCACGGCGCCCGCTCGCCCTGCGCATCGACCCCGACGAACGCCCGCTGCGTCTGCTCGACCCGGCCGACGCGCCCGCCGTCGTCGGGCCCTACTTCGAGGCCACCCGTGCCCTGCGGGCCGGGCGGAACGCACGGGACGAGGAGCGCTGGAGCGGGGAGTGGCTCGCCGACAAGGACGAGGAGGACGACGAGCTCTCCCCGCCCCGGATCGTCGCCCTCGGCGACCCCCTCGCGGGCTACGCCGTCTACCGCACCAAGGGCGAGAACGAGGAGACCCACACCCCCGGCCTCGTGCGGGTCGACGAGCTGGAGGCCGACACCCCGGCCGCCGCGGCCGCGCTCTGGCGCTACCTCGCCTCGATCGACCTGACCGGCACCGTCCGCGCCTGGGGCAGGCCGCTCGACGACGCGCTGCTGCTCTTCGCCGGGGACCGCGACCAGGTGCGGGTGACGGGGCAGTTCCCCGCGCTGTGGGTGCGACTCGTCGACGTCCGTGCCGCGCTGACGGCTCGCGCCTGGGCCGCCGCGGTGGACCTCGTCCTGGAGGTGCACGACAGTCGCCTCCCCGCCAACTCCGGCCGCTTCCGGCTCACGGCAGGCGCCGAAGCGGCGCGGTACGAGCCGACCGGCGAACCGGCCGAACTCTCCATCGCCGTAAGGGACCTGGGGGCCTGCTATCTCGGTGGCACGCGGGTCACGGACCTGGTCGCGGCGGGCCTGGTCGAGGAGCACATCCCGGGCGCGGCCGCCATGCTCGACACGGCGCTGCGGACGGCGCGACTGCCGCACACCGACGACGAGTTCTGACCCGGTCCCCGATCGGGCGGAGTCCGGCGGGGTGGGCGCCGGTTCGTGGACGTCCTCGATCGGGTGTGACGAGGCAAGGGGCGGTATCGGCCCGATGCCCCGCAGGGCCGCTCAGCTCTTGCGCAGGCCGTTCAGGAGCAGCTCCGCCAGCTGTCCGTAGGCCTCCGCGTCCGCCAGCCCGGTCGCCGCCGCGACCTGCCGTTGCTGGATGCGGACCATGACGGAGGCGATGACATCGGCCGCGAAGGTCACGTGCACGTCGCGGAACGCGCCCGCGCGCACGCCCTCCTCGATCAGCTGCTGCACCCGGCCCGCCGCCGCGCGGGTGTTGCGCTCGTAGACCTCGGCGGCCGGCTCGAAGGCGGCCACGTCGTCGAAGAACCGGGGGGAGACCGGAGCCAGTTCCGCCGCGACCGCCCTCAGATAGGCGGCCAGCCGCTCCGCGGGCTCCTGCTCCGCCGCGAGCACGGCCTCGACGCGGGTGGTCGCGCGCCGGAAGAAGTGGACCACGGCCGCCCGGACGAGCTGCTCCTTGCTGTCGGCCAGGCCGTAGAGCGTGCGCTTGGAGCAGCGCAGCCGGGCCGCGAGATCGTCCAGGGTCAGCTGGGCGAAGCCCTCGCCGACCAGGAGGGCCACCAGCTCCTCGAACAGGGCGGACCGGCGGGCCGCACCGCGGCCCGTCAGCTTGGGGGCGGCACCGGCGGCTGAGGTCTCGATCACCCGAACAGTATGCAGGTCGAACCCGTTCGGGGGGTTACGGCGGAACTCTTCTGCGCTACTCTCAACGGTACTGCCGTACCGCCCGCAGTACCGTTACAGCGGTGCTGAGTGTCACTGGAGTCGCCATGGATGTCGACCGCCTGCTTCCCACCCCCGAGGCAGCGGACCTCATCGCCCTCACGCGGGAGATCGCCGACAAGGAGCTCTCCCCCCGCGTGGACGAGCACGAGGCCGCCGAGACGTACCCGGAAGGGCTGTTCACCACCCTGGGCGACGCCGGGCTGCTCGGCCTCGCGTACCCCGAGGAGTTCGGCGGCGGAGGTCAGCCGTACGAGGTGTACCTCCAGGTCCTGGAGGAGCTGGCGGCCCGCTGGGCGGCCGTCGCCGTCGCCACCAGCGTCCACACGCTCGCCTGCCACCCGCTGTACTCCTTCGGCACCGCGGAGCAGAAGGAGCGCTGGCTGCCCGCGATGCTCGCCGGCGAGACCATCGGCGGATACAGCCTCTCCGAGCCGCAGGCCGGCTCCGACGCCGCCGCCCTCGCCTGCAAGGCGGAGCGCACCGACGACGGCTCCGCGTACCGCGTCACCGGCAACAAGGCCTGGATCACCCACGGCGGCAGGGCCGGCTTCTACGCCCTCTTCGCGCGCACCGCGCCGGGCAGCCACGGCATCTCCTGCTTCCTCGCCCCCGGCGAGACCGAGGGCCTCAGCTTCGGCAAGCCCGAGCGGAAGATGGGCCTCCAGGCCGTTCCCACCACCTCCGCCCACTGGGACGGCGCCCTCCTGGACGCCGACCGGCTGATCGGCGACGAGGGGCAGGGCCTCCAGATCGCGTTCAGCGCGCTCGACTGCGGCCGCCTCGGCATCGCCGCCTGCGCCACGGGCCTCGCCCAGGCCGCCCTCGAAGCCGCCGTCGCGTACGCCAACGAGCGCACCACCTTCGGCCGGAAGATCATCGACCACCAGGGCCTCGGCTTCCTGCTCGCCGACATGGCCGCCGCCGTCGACTCCGCGCGCGCCACCTACCTCGACGCGGCCCGCCGCCGTGACCTCGGCCGCCCGTTCAGTCGCCAGGCCAGCGCCGCCAAGCTGATCGCCACCGACGCCGCCATGAAGGTGACCACGGACGCCGTCCAGGTCCTCGGTGGGTATGGCTACACCCGCGACTTCCCTGCGGAGCGCTACATGCGCGAGGCCAAGATCATGCAGATCTTCGAAGGAACGAACCAGATCCAGCGGCTCGTCATCAGCCGTCAGCTCGTCCGCTGACCCTTCCGTCCTCCCGTCCTTCCCGACGTCACGACTCACTTCGTACGAGGAGTTCCATGGACATCGCCGGCTCCGCCGCGCTCGTCACCGGCGCCGCATCCGGCCTGGGCGCCGCCACCGCAGCCGCCCTGGCCGCCCGCGGCGCCACCGTCTACGGCCTGGACCTGGACAAGGCCGTCGCCGCCACCGGGCCCCGGCCCGACGGCGTCACGCTGCTCGCCGCCGACGTCACCGAGGAGGGTCCCGTCCGCGAGGCCCTCGCCCGGATCGAGGCCGACGGTGCCGAGCTGCGGGTCGCCGTCAACTGCGCGGGCATCGCCCCCTCCGCCCGGATCCTGGGCCGCAAGGGCCCGCACGACCTCGACCTGTTCCGCACGGTCCTGAACGTCAACCTGCTGGGGACGTTCAATGTGATGCGGCTGGCCGCCGAGGCCATCGCCCGCCAGGAGCCGGACGAGAACGGCCAGCGCGGCCTCGTCGTCAACACCGCCTCGATCGCCGCCTTCGAGGGCCAGGTCGGCCAGATCGCGTACGCCGCCTCCAAGGCCGGCGTCGCCGGTATGACCGTCACCGCCGCCCGTGACCTCGCCCAGTTCGGCATCCGGGTCGTCACCATCGCCCCCGGTATCGTCGACACCCCGATGATGGCCGGATTCAGCGAGGAGATCCGGGCCGGGCTCGGCGCGAGTGTCACCTTCCCGCAGCGTCTCGCCCGCCCCGAGGAGTACGCCAAGCTCGTCACGATGGTCGCCGAGCACGACTACCTCAACGGCGAGACGATCCGGATGGACGGCGCCCTGCGCATGGCGGCGCGCTGACCGCCATACGTCCCGCACCTGCGGAATAGCACTTGGTGCCAGCTCAGGCTGGCACCAAGTGCCGCGTTTCCGGCCGCCGGATGTTAGGTTCGGGCCATGGGAACTGCGTCGACGAACACTGCCAAGCCCGCGATGCGGGACTCCCTCATCGCCGCGGCCTTCCAGCTCTTCCTGGAGCGGGGGTACGAGCAGACCACCGTCGACGACATCGTCACCCTCGCCGGCGTCGGACGGCGGTCCTTCTTCCGGTACTTCCCGTCCAAGGAGGACGTGGTCTTCCCCGACCACGAGCAGAGCCTCGCCGACATGACCGAGTTCCTCGCGGCGAGCGCGGACACCGACGACCCGCTGGTCAGGATCTGCGACGCCACCCGCCTCGTGATGCGGATGTACGCCGAGAACCCCACCTTCTCCGTCCAGCGCTACCGGCTCACCCGTGAGGTGACGGGTCTGCGGACGTACGAGCTGTCGGTCGTCTGGCGGTACGAGAAGACGCTCGGCGACTATCTCCGCACCCGCTGGGCCGACCGCCGCGACGGCACCCTGCGGGCCAACGTGGTCGCCGCCTCCGTGGTCGCCGCCCACAACCACGCCCTGCGTCACTGGCTGCGCTCGGGCGGCGAGGGCGACCCGCTGGCCGAGGTGGACCAGGCCCTGGAGTTCGTCCGCGACACCTGGAGCGGGGGCGGCGAGGGCGGTGGCGTCCAGGGCGATGAGACCGAGGACGTCGTCGTGGTGATCACCAAGCGGTCCACGCCGATGTGGCGCGTGGTGCGCGAGGTGGAGTCGAGCCTCGGCGAGGGCTGAGAAGCGCCTTAGGGATCTCAGTATCTTCAATTGAGGGAACTCAGGTCTCCTGAGGTCTTTATTTGATGGCACTCAGTGCCATATCTTGACTCCATGCACGGTTGAGCCGCCGAGTGCAAGGAGAACGCATCGTGTTCCACACCGGATCCACGGGACTGAGGACCGGGAGCGTCGCCGTCCGGACCGAGGAATCGGCCGCAGACGCCGAGCTCTACTACCAGCTCTGCCGCTGGTGCCAGACGACCACCTTCCAGCGCCTGCTCTGCCCGACCTGCGGGTCGACCGACCTCGCGCCCGAACGCAGCGAGGGCGAGGGCGTGATCACCGTACGCCGCGGGGTCACCGCCGCCGACGCCGACCTGTGGCCGGTGCACATGACCGAGGGCTTCGTCGTCCGCTGCCGGGTCGACGGGCCGCCGCACGCGGTGCGCCCCGGAGTCCGGGTCAAGCTCTCCGCCCGCTCGGCAGTGGCGGGGCAGCCGGTCGTCCGGCTCTGCGAGGAGGTCCCGCTCGACGGCTGGATCTGAGCGGACACGACGCGAGCGGTCCGGCCGGGACCGAGCCGGACACGACGAAAGCGGCCCGATGGCACAGAGTGCCATCGGGCCGCTTCCTTTCAGCGGGGGTTCGACCCCTACCGCGCGCCGATCTCGTCCGTCAGCTGCGGCAGGACCTCGAAGAGGTCGCCGACCACTCCGTAGTCGACGAGGTCGAAGATCGGGGCCTCGGCGTCCTTGTTGACGGCCACGATGGTCTTCGACGTCTGCATACCGGCCCGGTGCTGGATCGCGCCGGAGATGCCCGCCGCGATGTACAGCTGCGGCGAGACCTGCTTGCCGGTCTGGCCGACCTGGTTGGAGTGCGGGTACCAGCCCGCGTCCACCGCGGCGCGGGAGGCGCCGACGGCCGCGCCGAGGGAGTCGGCGAGCTTCTCGACGACCGCGAAGCCCTCGGCCGCGCCGACGCCACGGCCGCCGGAGACCACGATCGCGGACTCGGTCAGCTCGGGGCGGCCGGTGGAGACGCGCGGGGTGCGCGAGACGACCTTGGCCGCGTTGCCGCTGAAGGCGACGGTGACGTTCTCGACCGTACCGGCGGCCGGGGCGGCCTCCGGCGCGGCGGAGTTGGGCTTGACCGTGATGACCGGGACGCCGTGCGACACGGCCGACTTCACCTGGTACGAGGCGGCGAAGACGGACTGGGTCGCGACGGGGCCGTTCTCGCCGGCCTCCAGCTCCACGGCGTCGGTGATCAGACCGGAGCCGAGGCGCAGCGCCACGCGGGCGGCGACCTCCTTGCCCTCGCCGGAGGAGGTCACCAGGACGGCGGCGACGCCCTTGTCCTTCGCGATCTGGGTGAGCGCGTCGACCTTCGGCACGACGAGCTGCTCGGCGAACTCGGCGCCGTCCGCGACGTACACGGTGGCGGCACCGTACTCGCCGGCGGTCGCGGCGATGGACGCCGCGGCCTCGCCGGCGCCGAGCACGACGGCCGTCGGCTCGCCGATCCGGCGGGCCAGGGTGAGCAGTTCGAGCGCCGGCTTGCGGACCGCACCGTCGGCGTGGTCCACGAGAACCAGGATCTCAGCCATGATTCCTTGCTCCTGAACGATAGTGACGGTGGGTCAGATGAACTTCTGGGCGGAGAGGAAGGCGGCGAGCTGCTTGCCGCCGTCGCCCTCGTCCGTGACGATCGTGCCCGCGGTACGGGCCGGACGGGCCGCGACCGACTCGACCAGGGTCCAGGACCCGGCCAGACCGACCTCGTCGGCGTCGATTTCGAGGTCGTCCAGGTCCAGCTCCTCGACCGGCTTCTTCTTGGCGGCCATGATCCCCTTGAAGGAGGGGTAACGGGCCTCGCCGGACTGGTCGGTGACCGAGGCGATGGCCGGCAGCGGGGCCTCGAGCAGCTCGGTGGCGGCGTCGCCGTCCCGGCGGCCCTTGACGAGACCGTCCTCCACCGAGACCTCGGAGAGCAGGGTGACCTGCGGGAGGTTCAGCCGCTCGGCCAGCAGCGCCGGCAGCACGCCCATCGTGCCGTCGGTCGACGCCATGCCGCAGAGGACCAGGTCGAAACCGGTCTTCTCCAGGGCCTTGGCGAGGATGGCGGAGGTGCCGATGACGTCGGTGCCGTGGATGTCGTCGTCGTTGACGTGGACGGCCTTGTCGGCGCCCATCGACAGCGCCTTGCGCAGCGCGTCCTTGGCGTCGTCGGGGCCGACGGTGACGACGGTGACCTCGGCGTCGTCGGACTCCTCGGAGATGCGCAGCGCCTGCTCGACCGCGTACTCGTCCAGCTCGGACAGCAGGCCGTCGACCTCGTCGCGGTCGACCGTCAGGTCGTCGGCGAAACCACGGTCGCCGGTCGCGTCGGGTACGTACTTCACACAGACAGCGATCCTCAGGGTCACGGCCTGGCTCCTTTCAAGTGGCAGACGATTACGGGAGGTTGCGGGCCATGACGATGCGCTGGACCTGGTTGGTGCCTTCGTAGATCTGGGTGATCTTGGCGTCGCGCATCATGCGTTCGACGGGGTAGTCGCGGGTGTAGCCGTAGCCGCCGAGGAGCTGGACGGCGTCGGTGGTGACCTCCATGGCGACGTCGGAGGCGAAGCACTTGGC
>NZ_JBVIUJ010000028.1:0-16490 GCF_055596705.1 Streptomyces sp. NPDC039609 | reverse complement strand
ACGGTCGCCGTGGAGCCCAGCGTGGCGGTGCCGTTGCAGGTGCTGTTCCACCAGTGGCCGTGCAGCTTGTTGTCGGTTCCGACGTAGAGCAGGTCACTGTACGAGCCACCGACACCCGCCGGGTCGTCCAGCGTCCGGGACTGGTCACTCATGAGGACGCCGGGCTTGGTCGTCTTGAACCACAGCTCGACCGAGCGGTCCGGGTTGGCATGCAGCGGCCCGTACGGCACCTCAACGAACGAACTCGTGCCGTTGAACGACGCCGCCGTGGCATCGGTCGCGCCGAACGGTCCCGCCACACCCTGCGTGACGGTGTCGTACGTGCCGAAACCGGTGTTGACCTGGTTCGCGGCCTGCGGCGCGGCCTGGGTGTCGTCCAGACGCCAGTAACCGGCGGGGGCGGAACCCATCACGGCCGAGCGGTACACCTGCGACGAACCGGTGACCGTGGCCGGGTTGAGCTTCCACGTACCACCGTTACCGTCCGTGGCCTGGAGAACCAGGTCATCGGTGGTGCCGTAGACGACCGAGGCCTGGGTCTTGCCGCCCGGGGTGGTGATCGTCTGAAGCAGACCGGCGGCCCGCTTCGCCGCCTGGTACTGCGCGGAGATCACATCCTGGGTGAGCGGCTCGGTGTAGATCGCGGCCTCGGCGAGCTGGCCGGAGAAGTGGCCAAGCTGGTCGTTCGCGTTCATCGCGGGCCAGCCGCGGTTGTTCACACCCGCGCCGAGGCTGATGTACGGGGTGTTCCAGTCCTTGATCTGGCCGGCCTTGCTGCCCTGTGCGACACCGTCCAGGTAAAGCGTCTGGGTGTTACCCGCTCCGGTGAGGACCGCCTGATGCCACTGTCCGTCGTTGACGGACGCGGCGGAGGTGATCGTGGTGCCGCACGTGCCGGTGGCCAGGCAGCCTCGGAGCTTGCCGTCGGTGCCGACGTACAGCGCCGGGGTGTTGTACGTCGTGGATGCGACCGGGTCGGCGACGCTCAGCGGCTTGTCGCCGTAGTAGAAGAGGACTCCGCCGGCCTGCGTGGTCTTGAACCACAACGAGATCGTTGTGTACGACGGCGTGGCGCCAGGGGCGCTGGGCATCTCCACGTACGACGTCGTGCCGTTGAACGTGGCCGTCTTCTGTGTCGACCCGGCCAGCACGGACGAGCTGCCCAGGGTGACATTGCGGTACAGACCGTTGTACTTGCCCTGGTTGGAGTCGACGGTGTCCTTGGTGACCGTCTCACCGGCCGTCTCGCCCAGTCGCCAGTACGCGTACGGGTCGGCATCCAGGACCGTGGTCCGGTGGTGGTTGCCGGTGGCGTACGTGTACGTCGTGCACTTGGCCCAGTCGGCGGGCGGACACACCTTGGTGAGCTGATCGCCGGTGTAGCCGTACTGCCAGGTCTGGGCCGTGGCCGAGTCGCCCGCGGTGGACGGGTCGGTGGCGACCGTCTGGACGTGCCAGGCGGTGGCTCCGGCCGGCTGGAACCAGGCGAGGGTCAGCGACCGCTTGGACGTCTCGTTGGTTATCTTCGTCAGCCGCTTGTTCGCGTCGTACGCGAACGTCTCCGCGCGGCCGGCGAAGTCCTTGATGCTGGATATCGCGTAGACGCCGGCCTTGGTGGTCGCCTGCGTGAAGGAGTAGGCGGTGAAGTCCTTGTCCGTCAGCTTGTAGCCGACGGCGGGGGTCGTCACCGATTCCAGGCGCGCGTAGCGGCCCAGGGGCGGCACGAAGGTGCCGTTGCTGTTGCGCCCGAACGCGACCTGCTCGCCGCCCGGGTAGGTGATCACGACGCTGGTGACCGTCCCGGCACTGTCCTTGGTCTCGGCCGCCTTCATGTCGACGACCGTGGACCAGCCGGCACCGAAGGCGCTGTCGATCCGCGGGTCGAGGCTGTTGTACGACCGGTCGATCTCCAGGGACGGGCCGATCACCGGCACATCGGCATCGGTGTCCTCGGTCGTGTAGTTGCCGTCCGACGGGTCGAACTCATGGCCGTCGGTGTTCTGCGCGAGACCCGAGGTCACCGGCGGCTGCGGAACAGCTGTGGAGAAGCGGCTGGCTGAGTAGAGCACCGAGTCGTAGCCGTCGGTGACGCTGACGTACCAGTCGTAGTTCTTCGACCAACTCAGCTTTCCGGCCGGTACCTTCCAGGCACGCTCCGCGGTGACGCCGGACGTGGCCACGGGCGTGGTGGAGCCACTGTCGGCGTCGTAGACCTCGAAGGAGTACGACAGGGCCTCGGGCCAGTTGTCGGCATCGCTCGCGTAGACGAGCAGCTCGGGCTGGAGGGTGTTGGCCTGGAAGTTCTCCGGCGGGTACTGGGCGTTGACCTGCGGCTTCGTGTTCGCCGTGTAGGTCAGGTCCAGCGCCGGACGGAAACCGGCGGTCGCCGAGTTGTCCGAGTGGAACTTCTTCCAGTGCAGCATGTCGTTGGTCGGTGCGGTGAGCGCGAGACCGTAGTTGGCGCCGCCGGTGGCGACCTGGGTGAACCAGGACGTCGACAGCGACACCGGCATCTTCACGCCGACCGTCGCCACGTCGTTGTCGTTGGAGCAGGAGGCTCCGGGCGCGGGCGTCGTCGTGCCGATGGCTGCGCTGTACGTCGGGCCGGGGTAGGTCGTGGTCGTGGTCGGTGACCAGGACTGGGTCACCGGATGGACCGAGAACGGCTTGGCCGTACAGGTCGAGGACCAGATGGCGTAGACGTTCAGGGTGGCGGCGGTGACCCGCTGGCCCGCGAGCGTGGTGCTCAGCGAGGGGAACTGCAGGAAGGAGTTCGCCTTGTTGACGCCGGAGTCGTACGAGCCGACCTTGATCATGCTCTCGGTGGAGCGGTCCGCAGCGTAGTTGCTCTGGACGTACGTGGAATTGGACGCGGTCACCGTCGGGTCGACGGTCACCGGGTAGACCCGCGCGGGGTCGTCCAGCCAGGCACGGTCCGCAGTCATCCGCAGCGCCGGCTTGCCGTCGACGGTCGTGAGCTCGTAGTCCACGGCCCGGGACTCCGCCGCGTCGCCGGAGCGCGGGTCGACCGTGGAGTCCTCCATGAACGCGTGCGGGATGGTCGCGATCACCTTCCCGTCGGCGTCGGTGAACTCCACGTCGCCATCGGCGGCGATCCGCGGGGTCAGTCCCTGGACCTCAAGAGGAAAGATCCATGAGTTCCCGGCGTTCGGGGACTTCAGGACGATGTTCTCCTTGAAGCCCTCGGCGAGGGGAATGATCTGCAGATCGGTGTCGGGCAGGACCTCGGGGTAGGTCACCGTGCCGTTGGCGGCGACGGTGGGTTCGGCCTTGGTGGCGCCCCGCAGGGCGTACGCGAGGGAGCGGCCCGCACCGAAGTCCACGGATGCCAGCTGCTGGTCCGCGGCGGTCGGCGCAAACTCGACGTCCAGCGAGTTTGCGCTCTGCTGGAGCCTGCCGTCGGTGTCCTCGGTCAGCCGGGTGTCGATCGGCTTCCACGTGCCGTCGGCGCCCTTGAAGTTGGCCCGGCCCGTGTAGTGGCGCACGGTCGTGGAGCCGTCGGCGTTGACGTAGTAGTCCGAGGTGGCCGTCGACTTCTTCGCATCGCGCTTGCTCGTGCGCGCGTCGAAGCTCTTGGCGTTGCCCTTGGCGGTGCCGGTGGTCGACGTGCCCGGGCTGTCGGTGTACCGCTCGTACGGGTCGAGTTCACCCTTGCCCTTACCGGGTTTGCGTCCGGCGTCGCCCTCGGTGCTGGTGGCGTCGGACGAGGCGTGATGCCCCTTGCCGCGGGCGGTACCGCCCTGCTGGTCAGGAGTGTCGAGAGGGTTCTCGTTGGCCCATCTCCAAAGTCCGGAGAGGGAGAATCGGGGCATCTTCACCGGCGAGAGAGTGGCCCCCATGGCCATCGCCGTCTCTGTGGTGAGCATGCCGGAGAAAAAGACAAGGACGAAAAGAGCCGTAGCCCTCAGCCTGCGTCTACCGGAACGACCCGGTGGAAACAGCCGAGGGCTACGGACCCAACGAACACGCATGGGCGAGCCTTACTTATGTTGTGCCTACACGAAACCTCCTGAGCCTGCCCGAGATCCGCACACCAGTTCCACTTTTGGCATGCGTCATTGCGTGATCGTTACTGGGCGCTGCACTGCGCACCACGCGCAGCGTCTCCGCCGCCCCCACCCCTCAGCCCCTCTTCAGCCCCAGGACCTCCGCCGCCGCGAACGTCTCGCCCGCCGGGCGCGACGCGTAGTGCGGGGACAGCAGCCCGTCCAGTTCCTCGTACGTGAACGCGTCCTTCGACGTGTCGAACTTGGCCGTCACCCTCGGGCGGTCCACGATCGCGACCATCCCGCCGTGGACCACCAGCAGCTGGCCGTTGACCGACGCCGCCGCCGGCGAGGCCAGGTAGCCGACCAGCGGGGCCACATGCTCCGGCGCCAGCGCGTCCAGCTCCCCCGCCGCCGGCTCCGCGAAGCCCGCGAAGACGTCCTCCGTCATACGGGTGCGCGCCCGCGGGCAGATCGCGTTCGCCGTGACGCCGTACTTGGCCAGCGCCAACGCAGTCGAGGTCGTGAGACCCACGATCCCGCCCTTGGCCGCCGCGTAGTTCGGCTGCCCGGCGGAGCCCGCGAGGAAGGCCTCGGACGAGGTGTTGACGATCCGGCCGTACACCCCGGACTCCCCCGCCTTCGCCCTCCCGCGCCAGTGCACCGCCGCGAAGTGCGTGGTGTTGAAGTGCCCCTTGAGGTGGACCCGGATCACCGAGTCCCACTCCTCCTCACTCATCGAGAAGACCATCCGGTCCCGCAGAATGCCCGCGTTGTTGACCAGGACGTCCAGCTTGCCGAACTCGTCGACCGCCAGGTCGACAAGGCCCCGCGCGGTCTCGAAGTCGGCGACGTCGCCCAGGTGCGCCACCGCCCGGCCGCCCGCCGCGCGGATCTCCGCCGCGACCTCCTCGGCGGGCGCGGCCGACGCAGCACCGGAGCCGTCCCGCCCCGCCTGCCCGTAGTCGTTGACGACGACGGACGCGCCCAGCCGGGCGAGTTCCAGCGCCTCGGCCCGGCCGAGACCCCGGCCGGCGCCCGTGACGATCGCGGACAGACCCTCAAGGGGGAGTGACATGTGTCGTGGTCCTCTCAGATCTCGATGCAGGTACGCAGCGCGACACCCGTACGCATCTGCTCGATCGCCTCGTTGATCCCGGAGAGCGGCACCCGGTGGGTGATGAGCGACTCCAGGTCGATCCGGCCCGCCCGCCAGAGCGCGATGGCCCGCTCGTACGAGTGCAGCACGTCACCGCCGCCGTACATCGACGGCAGGATCTTCTTCTCGTCGAAGAACAGCTCGAACATGTTGAGCTGCAGGAAGTCGTCGAGCGCGCCCGCGCCGACCACGCAGAGCGTCCCGCCGCGCCGGGTCGTCTCGTACGCGGTGCGGGCGGTGGCGGACTTGCCGACGACCTCGAAGACGTAGTCGAAGCCCTCGCCCGCGGTGATCCGCTGCTTGGCGTCGGCGAGCCCGTCGGGCGCGACGGCCTCCGTCGCGCCGAAGCGCAGGGCCGCCTCGCGCCGGGACTCGACCGGGTCGACGGCGACGATCTGGGCGGCCCCCTGGAGCTTGGCCCCCTGGATCGCCGAGATGCCCACACCCCCGCAGCCGATGACGGCGACCGAGGAACCGGCCTGCACCCGCGCCGTGTTGATGGCCGCACCGAGCCCGGTGGTGACGCCGCAGCCGATGAGGGCGGCGATGTCGAAGGGCACGTCATCGGGGATCGGCACGGCGCAGCCGGCGTCGACGACGACCTCCTCGGTGAACGTGCCGGTCCCCGCGAAACCGAAGACCTCCCCTCCGGGCCTGCGGAAGTTGGGGGTGCCGGCGTTCATGAATCCGGCCAGACACAGCTGCGTCTGACCGCGCTTGCAGGCAGGACAGACCCCACAGGCGGGCAGCCAGCACAGCAGCACCCGCTGCCCTTCGCTCAGCCCGGTGACGCCGTCGCCGACGTCGAGGATCTCGCCCGCGCCTTCATGGCCGGGAATGAACGGCGCGGGCTGCGGGAGCACGCCGCTCATGGCGGAGACGTCGGAGTGGCACAGTCCGGTCGCCCTGACCCGGATCTTCACCTTGCCGGGGCCGAAGCCCACCGCCTCGACGTCGTCGAGGACCTCCAGTTTGTCCTGGCCGATCTCGTGCAGTACGGCTGCGCGCATGGTGCGGGCTCCAATCACGAATACTCGACGAGGGTGTCGGCGAGCACCGGAGCGTCGTCGCGCTCGACCGCCGTGACCGACACCTGGACGCGGCCGGGCTCGGGAGAGTCCTGCCAGATCCGGATACGCAGGGTCTCGCCTGGGAAGACGATCCCGGCGAAACGGGTGCGGTAGGACCGGACTCGGGCGACGTCTCCGCCGAGCACCGTGTCCACCACCGCCTTGAGGGTCATGCCGTACGTGCAGAGTCCGTGGAGGATCGGCCGGTCGAAGCCGGCGAGCTCGGCGAACTCGGGGTCGGCGTGGAGCGGGTTCCAGTCGCCGGAGAGCCGGTAGAGCAGGGCCTGGTCCGGGCGGATGGCCCGCTCGACGGTCTTGTCGGGCTCGCGGCCGGGGAGTTCGAGGCGCTCGGAGGGCCCTCGGTCGCCGCCCCAGCCACCCTCTCCCCGTACGAAGATCTGAGCGTCGCTGGTCCAGAGCGGGCCATCGTCGTCGGCGACCTCGGAGCGCAGGACGAGGACGGCGGCCTTGCCCTTGTCGTGGACGGCGGCGACGCGCGAGGTGGTCACGGCCTTGCCCTTGACGGGGATGGGCCGGTGGAGGGTGATCGTCTGGCCGCCGTGCAGGACTGCGGCGAGGTTGATGTCGATGCCGGGCGCGGAGAGTCCGCCGACGACTCCCATGCCGGCGCCGGCGACGGTGGCGAAGCTGGGCAGGACGTGCAGCCGGGATTCGAGGGTGTAGCGGAGCTCGTCGGGGTCGGTGGCCGGGACACCGGCACCGAGTCCGAGGTGGTAGAGCTGGATGTCCTTGTGGTCCCAGGCGATCTCGGCGCTGCGGGGCTCGGCGGCCACGGCCTTGGCGGCGTCAATGGGCATCGGGATGCTGCTCCTTGGAGATCCCGGAGGATCCGTGAAGAGGGAAGACCTCGGTGCGACCGTCCGCACCGTCGGCCGCACCGAGGCCGTGCGGGACCGTCCCGTACACGCCCGTTCTAGAACGCGTTCTAGGTCGGTAGATCCTCATGTATAGCCCAGCGGGGGTGAGTTGAGAACCCCCTGACGCTCATGTCTGACGGTACGTCAGCTGCCGTGTCCGGCGCGAGGGGGCGCCGCGAGGTCGAGGTGGGCGGCAACCCGGAACGGGACCGGCATGCGGCACGGCCGAGGCGGCGACGCCGGCCGTCACCGGCAGCGGCCGTGACGGCGACACGCGTGACGGCCGGAAGGGCCTGCGCGAGCGGGTCGCGGCCGCAGGCGGCACCCTTGACTAGGGACCCGCCCCGCGCGGAGGGTTCCGGGTCACCGCGGAACTCCCCGTGAGAGACCCAGGCGTCGCAGGAGTGGGAGACCACGGGATGATCAGAGTTCTGCTCGCCGAAGACCAAGGGATGATGCGGGGCGCGCTGGCGCTGTTGCTCGGGATGGAGCCCGACATCGAAGTCGTCGCCCAGGTGGGGCGGGGTGACGAGATCGTCGACGCGGCGCTGAACAGCCGGCCCGAGGTGGCTCTCCTCGACATCGAACTTCCGGGCCGTTCCGGCCTCGACGCCGCCGCGGATCTCCGTGACGAGGTCCCCGACTGCCGGGTCCTCATCCTCACGACCTTCGGGCGCCCCGGCCATCTGCGCCGGGCGATGGAGGCCGGGGCGGCCGGGTTCCTGGTGAAGGACGGCCCGGTGGAGGAGCTGGCGGTGGCGATCCGGCAGGTCCTTCGGGGGGAGACGGTCATCGACCCGGCGCTCGCCGCCGCCGCTCTGAGCGCGGGCCCGAATCCGCTGACCACACGCGAACGGGACGCCCTGGGCGCGTCCGTGGACGGTGCGACGATCGCCGACATCGCCACGACCCTGCGTCTGTCCGAGTCGACCGTCCGGAACCATCTCTCGTCCGCCATCGGCAAGACGGGCACCCACAACCGTATGGAGGCGGTGCGGGCGGCCCGGCAGCAGGGCTGGCTCTGAGCCGTCGGTTCCTGGGCGGTCGGCTCTTGAGCGATCGGTTCCGGGTCGTCAGGCCCTGGGCTCCGGCCGCGGCAGCCAGAGCAGCATGAGGGCCGCCGCGGCGACCAGCACGCCCGTCGCCGTACGGAAGGCCAGGGCGTAGCCCTCGGTCAGCGCCTCGGGGGTCGTGGCGCCGCCGGTCCGTGCCACCGCGACGGTGGAGAGGACGGCCAGGCCCAGCGCGCCGCCCATCGTGCGGGAGGTGTTGACGAGGCCGGAGACGAGACCCGCGTCGCCGGGGGCGGCGCTCGAGGTGGCGAGCGTGGCGAGGGGGGTGGTGAGCAGGCCCATACCGAGCATCATCAGGATGCCGGGACCCAGGATGACGGTGAGGAAGGTGTCGTCGGCGGTCATCGTCGACTGCCAGCCGAAGCCGGTCGCGGCGACGAGTGCGCCGATGACGGCGAGGTTGCGGGCGCCTGCCGCCGGCATCAGACGCGGGGCCAGCTTGGAGCCGACGATGACGCTGACCGAGCTGGGCACCAGGGCGAGACCGGCCTGGAGCGGGGTGTAGCCGAGGACGTTCTGCGCGTACACCGTCATGAAGAACCACATGGCGAAGGAGGTCGAACCGCACACCAGGATCGCCACGTTGGCGGCCGCGACGGCGCGCGAGCGGAACACCTTCAGCGGCATCAACGGGGCTGCCGTGCGCGCCTCGACGGCGACGAAGACCCCGAGCAGCACCAGGCCGCCGGACAGGGGCAGCAGCGTGGCCGGATCCCCCCAGCCGACTTCCTCCGTCTGCACGATGCCGTACGCGACGGCGGCGAGGCCGGCGGTGACCAGGACGGCGCCCGGCAGGTCCAGCCGACGGCCGCCCCCGGTCCGGCTCTCGCTCAGCCACAGCATGGCGCCCACCAGGACCAGGACGCCGACCGGGACGTTGATCAGGAGGACCCAGCGCCAGGAGAGCAGGTCCACCAGCACACCGCCGACGAACGCGCCCGCCGCGCCGCCGGCCGCGCCGACCGCCGTCCAGGTGCCGATGGCCCGGGTGCGCGCGGGCCCGACCGGTACGGCGGCGGTCACGATGGTGAGCGTCGCCGGCGCGAGCACCGCGGCGCCGAGACCTTGTGCCGCGCGGGCCGCGATCAGTTGCCAGCCCTCCTGCGCGAGCCCGCCGGCGACGGAGGCGGCCGTGAAGAGCCCGAGACCGAGCAGGAACATCCGCTTCCGGCCGAAGAGATCGGCCGCCCGGCCGCCGAGCAGCATGAATCCGGCGAAGGCGATGGAGTAGGCGCTGAGGACCCACTGCAGTCCGGTGGCCGAGAGGCCGAGGTCGGTCCGCATCGACGGGAGCGCGACGTTCACCACCGACACGTCGAGCACCACCAGGAACTGCCCCGCGCACGCGGCGAGTACCACGAGCCAGGTGCGCGGAGCGGGGCGTAGGGAGGCGGACTGCTCGGTGACTGACTCGGTGCGGACCATGTGTGTGATGGTCGCAGACGGCCCGTGCCCCGTACATCGGGATTCGGTCCTACGACCTCCGGAGCATGGTCACCACCGCCGCGCCGCCGAGCCCTATGTTGTGCGCGAGGCCGACGCGGGCGCCCTCGACCTGGCGGGCGCCGGCCTCGCCCCTCAGCTGCCAGACCAGTTCGGCGGCCTGGGCCAGACCGGTGGCGCCCAGCGGATGGCCCTTCGAGATCAGCCCGCCCGAGGGGTTCACCACCCACCGCCCGCCGTACGTCGTCGCGCCCGACTCGACGAGCTTGCCGGACGCGCCCTCCTCGCACATGCCGAGGGCCTCGTAGGTCAGGAGCTCGTTGATGGAGAAGCAGTCGTGCAGTTCCACCACGTCCACGTCCTCGATGCCGAGGCCGGAGCGCTCGTACACCTGCCGGGCGGCGGCGCGGGACATCGGCCGGCCCACCGCGTCGATGCACGATCCCGAGTCGAAGGACTCCCCGGTGTCGGTCGTCATGGCCTGCGCCGCGATCTCGACGGCCTTGTCGTGCAGCCCGTGCTCGACGACGAACCGCTCCGAGACCACGACCGCCGCCGCGGAGCCGTCCGAGGTCGGCGAGCACTGCAGTTTGGTCAGCGGCCGGTGGATCGTCTTCGCCGCGAGGATCTCGTCGACCGAGTACACGTCCTGGAACTGGGCGTTGGGGTTGTTCGCCGAGTGCCGGTGGTTCTTGGCGCCGACGGCGGCGAGCTGGACCTCCGTCGTCCCGTACCGCTCCATGTGTTCCCGGGCCGCGTTCCCGAAGATCTGCGCGGTCGGCGGGGACATCTCGAAGCCGTGGGCGGCGGCCATGATCCCGTAGTGCCGCGCGACCGGCGACGTCTTGAAGTCACCTCCGTCGGATCCCCCGCCCAGCGCCCCCCGCGCCATCTTCTCGAAGCCGAGGGCGAGGACGCAGTCGGAGATCCCGCCCTCCACGAACTGCCGGGCCATCATCAGCGCCGTGGACGCCGTCGCGCAGTTGTTGTTGACGTTGTAGACGGGGACGCCGGACAGGCCGAGTTCGTACGCGGCGCGCTGCCCGGCCGTCGACGCCTGGAAGCAGTAGCCGACGGGCACCTGCTCCACCTGCGCGTACGAGATCCCGGCGTCGGCGAGCGCCGCCGTCCCCGCCTCGCGCGCCATGTCCCAGTACTGCCAGTCGCGCGTCTCGGGCTTCTCGAACTTCGTCATCCCGACGCCGACGATGTACGCCTTCCCCATCTTCGGTTCCCCTCAGTCTCTCGGCAGGCCGAGCAGGCGCTCGGCGACGACATTGAGCTGGACCTGCGTGGTGCCGCCCGCGATGGTCAGGCAGCGGGACATCAGCAGGCCGTGGACGGCCCGTTCCCCCGCGCCCTCCCGTACCGCTCCCTCGGGGCCGAGCAGTTCGAGCGTGAGCTCGGCGACCTTCTGCTGGTGGACGGTCTGGACGAGCTTGCGGACGGACGCACCCGCGCCCGGTTCCAGCCCGGAGACCTGGAGCATCGTGGTCCGCAACCCGATGCAGGCGAGCGCGTGCGCCTCGGCGGCGAGCGCCCCGATCCGTACCCGTACGGTGCTGTCGGCGTCGGCCGCCCGGTCGATCAGCGCCTCCAGGCCGGAGTCGAAGGCGACCTGGTCGGCCATGTGGACGCGTTCGTTGCCGAGGGTGTTGCGGGCGACCTTCCAGCCGTCGTTGACCTCGCCGACGACGGCGTCGGCCGGCAGCAGGACGTCGTCGAAGTACACCTCGTTGAAGAGCGAGTCGCCGGTGATCTCCTTCAGCGGCCGGATGTCGATCCCCGGGGTGTTCTTCATGTCGACGAGGAAGTACGTGAGCCCCCGGTGTTTGGGGGCGTCCGGGTCGGTCCGGGCGAGCAGGATGCCGTGGTCGGCCCACTGGGCGGCGCTCGTCCACACCTTCTGCCCGTTGATCCGCCAGCGACCGTCCTCGGTCCGTTCCGCCCTGGTGCGCAGGGAGGCGAGATCGGACCCGGCGCCGGGCTCGGAGAACAGCTGGCACCACAGCAGCTCGCCCCGCAGGGTCGGACCGAGGTGGCGCTCCCGCTGCTCCGCCGTCCCGTACGCGAGGAGGGAGGGAACGACCCAGGTCGCGATCCCGAGCCCGCTGAGCTTGACGCCGGCCGCGTCCAGCTCCCGCTGTACGGCGAGCTGCTGGAGCGGTCCCGCGCCCAGGCCGTAGGGCGGCGGCAGATGCGGGGCGGCATGGCCGGTGTCGGCAAGGGTGCGGCGGGCGTCTCCCGGGTCGAGGCCTGCGGCGGGGGCGATCGCCGCGCGTGCTTCGGCGCGGAACGCGTCGGCCTCGGGCGGCAGTTCGAGCCGGAGTTCGCGCCTGGTGCCCTGCGCGGCGAGCCGGACGGCGTGTGCGCGGTGGGTGTCGCCGGGGCCGAGGAGCTGGCGTGCGACGAGGGCCCGGCGCAGGGTGAGATGGGCGTCGTGCTCCCAGGTGAAGCCGATGCCGCCGAGGATCTGGATGCAGTCCTTGGCGCAGTCGTAGGCGGCGTCGAGGGCGGTGGCGGCGGCGAGCGCGGCGGTCAGGGAACGGGACGCGTCCTCGGTGGACCGGGCCGCGTCCCAGGTGAGGGCGCGGGCCTGCTCGACCCGTACGAGCATGTCGGCGCAGAGGTGCTTGACCCCCTGGAACTGCCCGATGGGCCGGCCGAACTGCTCGCGCACCTTGGCGTACTCCGCGGCCGTCTCCAGCGCCCGGGCGGCGTTCCCGCAGGCGTCGGCGGCGTACAGCACGGCCGCGAGATCCGTGACGAGGTCCGGGTCGAGACCCAGGATCCGGTGCGCGGGCACGAGTGCCCCGGCCGCGGTGACCTCGGCGGTGGGGCGGGTGGGATCGGCGCTCCGGTGCGGGCGTACGGCGAGGGTGTCGGCGTCCACGGCGGCCCAGACCGTGCCGCGCGCGGTGCTCACGGCGAGGATCAGCACATCGGCCTGGGAGCCGCCGAGGACGGGCGGCGCGGCCCCGTCGAGGAGCAGCCCGCCCTCGGTCTCGACGGCGGTCAGTCCGCCGGGCGCGAGGGCGACGGCCCCGATGCGCTCCCCTGCGGCGAGTGCGGCGGTCAGCTCCCGCTGTCCGGCCCGGGCCAGGACCTCGCCGGCGAGAACGGAGGGCAGGTACGGCCCCGGGAGCAGCGCCCTCGCGGCCTCCTCGAGCACGACGGCCAGATCGACGAGATCGCCGCCCCCTCCCCCGTACTCCTCGGGCAGATGGATCCCGAGGAGCCCTTGCGCGGCGAGCCCGTCCCAGTGGGCGGGGCGTCCGGTGACGCTGTCGGCCGGCGCGTCGAGGAGCTTGCGCACATCTTCGGGCGGCACGGCCCTACCGAGCCAGCCGCGCACGGACCGGGCCAACTCCCGCTGCTCTTGCGTGATTCCGATGCCCATGCGCGGCAGACTAGAACACGTTCCATTCTGACGGAAGGTCAGATACCGAAGTGATGGGCGGCGCGGCGCACCGGCACGCGCCGCCCGGAATCCACTCCTGGAGAAAGGTGCCGGTCAGACCCCGGTGAGGTGCTCGGGGCGGACCGGCGTCTTGTTGAGCTCCAGGCCGGTCGCGTTCCGGATCGCCGCGAGGACCGCCGGCGTCGCGGACAGGGTCGGGGCCTCCCCGATGCCACGCACCCCGTACGGCGCGTTCGGATCCGCCAGCTCGAGGTAGTCGACCGGGATGGTCGGGGTGTCGAGGATGGTCGGGATCAGGTAGTCCGTGAAGGAGGGGTTGCGCACCTTCGCGGTCTTCGGGTCCACGATGATCTCCTCCATCACCGCGACACCCAGGCCCTGGGTCGTACCACCCTGGATCTGGCCGACGACGGAGAGCGGGTTGAGCGCCTTGCCGACGTCCTGCGCAACGGCCAGCTCGACGACCTTGACCAGGCCGAGCTCGGTGTCCACCTCGACCACCGCGCGGTGCGCGGCGAACGAGTACTGGACATGGCCGTTGCCCTGGCCGGTGCGCAGGTCGAAGGCCTCGGTGGGGCGGTGCCGCCACTCCTCCTCGACCTCCACGGCCTCGTCCTCCAGGACGTCCACGAGGGTGGAGAGGACCTCGCCGCCGTCGGTGACGACCTTGCCGCCCTCCAGCAGCAGTTCGGCCGTGGCCCACGCCGGGTGGTACGAGCCGAACTTGCGCCGGCCGATCTCCAGGACCTTCTCCCGGACGAGTTCGCAGGTGTTCTTGATGGCGCCGCCGGTCATGTACGTCTGGCGGCCCGCGGACGTCGAACCGGCGGAGCCGACCTGGGTGTCGGCCGGGTGGATGGTCACCTGCGTGACACCCAGCTCGGTACGGACGATCTGCGCGTGGATGGTCACACCGCCCTGGCCGACCTCCGCCATGGCCGTGTGGACCATCGCGACGGGCTCGCCGTTGACGACCTCGATGCGCACCTTGGCGGTCGAGTAGTCGTCGAAGCCCTCGGAGAAGCCGACGTTCTTGACGCCGACCGCGTAGCCGACACCGCGGACGATGCCCTCGCCGTGCGTCGTGTTCGAGAGGCCGCCCGGCAACGCGCGGACGTCCGCGCCCTCACCGGCCACCTCCCACTGGCGCTCCGGCGGCATCGGGCGTGCCTTGACCCGGCGCAGCAGCTCGGCGACCGGGGCCGGCGAGTCCACGACCTGGCCGGTCGGCATGATCGTGCCCTGCTCCATGGCGTTGAGCCGGCGCAGCTCCACCGGGTCCATGCCCAGCTTCGCGGCGAGCTTGTCCATCTGCGCCTCGTACGCGAAGCACGCCTGGACGGCGCCGAAGCCGCGCATCGCACCGCAGGGCGGATTGTTCGTGTAGAGGCCGATCGCCTCGATCTCGACGTCGTCGATGACGTATGGGCCGACCGAGAGGGATGCGGCGTTGCCGACGACCGAGGCCGTGGACGACGCGTAGGCGCCGCCGTCCAGCACGATCCGGCACTTCATGTGCGTGATCTTGCCGTCCTTGGTGGCGCCGTGCTCGTACCAGAGCTTCGCCGGGTGGCGGTGCACATGACCGAAGAAGGACTCGAAGCGGTTGTAGACGATCTTGACGGGCTTGCCGGTGCGCAGGGCCAGCAGGCAGGCGTGGATCTGCATCGAGATGTCCTCGCGACCACCGAACGCGCCGCCCACACCGGCCATCGTCATCCGCACCTTCTCCTCGGGCAGGCCGAGGACCGGAGCGATCTGGTACAGGTCCGAGTGCAGCCACTGGGTGGCGCAGTACAGGTCGACGCCGCCGTCCTCGGCGGGCACGGCGAGGCCGGACTCCGGACCGAGGAAGGCCTGGTCCTGCATGCCGAAGGTGTACTCGCCGGAGACGATGACGTCGGCCTTCCTGGCGGCCTCGTCCGCGTCGCCGCGGAAGATCGGCTGGCGGTGCACGATGTTCGGGTGCGGGACGTGACCGGCGTGGTGGTCGTCGCGGCTCTCGTGCACGAGCACGGCGTCGGTAGCGAGCGCGGAGGCCTCGTCGGTGACGAGCGGCAGCTCCTTGTACTCGACCCTGATCTTCGCGGCGGCGCGGCGCGCGGTCTCCGGGTGGTCGGCGGCCACGAGGGCGACCGGCTCACCGTGGTGGCGGACCTTGCCGTGCGCCAGGACCGGAGTGTCCTTGAACTCCATGCCGTAGTACTTCGTCTCGGCCGGCAGGTCGTCGTACGTCATCACCGCGTAGACGCCCGACATGGCCACGGCCTCGGAGGTGTCGATGGAGACGATCTCGGCGTGCGCGACGGTGGAGCGCAGGATCTGGCCCCACAGCATGTCCTCGTGCCACATGTCCGAGGAGTACGCGAACTCACCGGTGACCTTGAGGGTGCCGTCCGGGCGGAGCGTGGACTCGCCGATGCCGCCCTTGGTCCGGGAGCCCTGCGTGACGTTGGTGGGGATACCCGTGGTGGTACCAGCCATGATCAGACCGTCTCTTTCTGACGTTCCTGGCGGGCAGCGGCCAGGCGGACCGCGTCCAGGATCTTCTCGTAACCCGTGCAGCGGCAGAGGTTGCCGGAGAGCGCCTCGCGGATGTCCTGGTCGGACGGGTCGCTCCGGCGCTCCAGGAGCTCGTCGGCGGCGACCAGCAGACCGGGGGTGCAGAAGCCGCACTGAACGGCGCCGGCGTCGATGAACGCCTGCTGGATCGGCGAGAGTTCGCCACCCTCGCCGGTCTGCGAGTCGGCCGGCTTGGCCTGCCACTTCTTCGCCGAGTCGAGGCTGGTGCCGCAGCCGCCGGTGCCACAGGCACCGCCCGGGTGGGCGTCCTCGCGGTGCTGGGCGTAGTCGGCCAGACCCTCGACGGTGACGACCTCGCGGCCCTCGACCTGACCGGCGGCGACCAGGCAGGAACAGACCGGCACGCCGTCGAGACGCACGGTGCAGGAACCGCACTCGCCCTGCTCACAGGCGTTCTTGGAGCCGGGAAGCCCCATCCGCTCACGCAGAACGTAGAGAAGGGACTCGCCCTCCCAGACGTCGTCGGCTTCCTGCGGACGACCGTTGACCGTGAAATTGACGCGCATGGTTATGCAGCTCCCTCAAGCGTGCGGCCGGTGCCGCGGTACTGCTCCCAGGTCCAGCCGAGCTGGCGGCGGGCCATGATGCCGACGGCGTGGCGGCGGTACTTGGCGGTGCCGCGGACGTCGTCGATCGGGTTCGCGGCACCGGAGCACAGATCCGCGAACTGCTTGGCGATCGACGGGGTGATGATCTTGCCGCTCTCCCAGAAGCCGCCCTCCTCCAGAGCCGCGTTCAGGAAGGCCTCGGCCTCCTTGGCACGGATCGGGGTCGGCGCGGCCGAACCGATACCGGTGCGGACCGTGCGGGTCTCCGGGTGGAGCGCCAGGCCGAAGGCGCAGACCGCGATGACCAT
>NZ_JBVIUJ010000027.1:17337-18572 GCF_055596705.1 Streptomyces sp. NPDC039609 | reverse complement strand
GTGCCCCCGGCAGGATTCGAACCTGCGACACCCGCTTTAGGAGTTCGATCGGGCGGGTCTTCCGGGGCCCGCTCAAGGGCGCTGCCCTGCTGCCGACGACCGCCCGACACCGCCCGAGTGCACACCCGTTGATGTCAGCCGTGGATGTCACTTCCCGAACTGTGGGAAGGGGCATGGCTCCATGGGATCGTTCGGCCGGTCGGCCCAGTGCCACCAGAGATGCCGATCGGGGCACTGCCAGATACCGCGACAGACGCGCTTGTCGTCCTCCTCGCGCCGGGAGAGGAGAAGCCCGCGCGATGTCATTGGTTGATCGCAGTCGGGGCAGAGAGGAGGGCCACTGGTCATGCCACGCAACCTACCCCGGGCGTTGTCAGCGGTCGGCCGTAGCGTCGTGAGTGACGTCGGGCCGGTTCGATGTTCGCGGTGCGTCTTACGTGTCGCCGGAGGTCAGACCTCCTCTGATGCTCCGACTGGCCGCCCAGCACCCTGCCGTACGTCAGCGTCCAGTTCGGCGCGCTCCAAGTCCGCGATGGTCTTTCGCCGCCATCGAACGACCGCAATCGTGGCAAGCACCCCCACCAGCAGAGTGGCGATAGGCGCGCCCCAGACCAATGCGGCCAAGCCGTATCCGACTGAATCCATAGCTTTCCCCCTGGTGTTGTGCTCCGTTAGCGGCTGATCGGAATCTCGTAGACGATCTCGCACAGGGCGGCGGGGACGACGATGTCCGCTGTTTCCACGGGGCGGCCCTGGTCGCTGTAGTACGTCCGCCGGATGTGCGTGACGAGAGCCGCCTTCTGGATCCCGAGGAGTGAAGCCTCATCGGCGGTCGCCTGCCGCGGCTCGGGCTGCTCCACCGCGTGGCTGACCGTGATGCCGATCGCGGCCATGCGGTTCACGACGCCTGCTCCGGCGTGCGGTCCACCTTCAGGGAGCACAACAACGGTGCCGGCGGTGAGGTCGTACGGCTCCCAGCTCGTCGACAGCTGCACCGGCCGACCATCGGCAAGGAACTCGTACACGGTGCGGACGCACAGGTCCCCATCGGTGATGCCGAGCCGCGCCGCGATCTCCGTCGGCGCCGGAACCTTGGCGTCGGTCCGGCTCTCCCAACCTCCGTGGCGCCCCACGGCCTTCATGTCCGCGCGGAACGGCGACCCGTCGGGCTGCTCACGCGCCGCAGACCGAACCATCCGAACCCGCTGTCGGGGCTCAGCCACATACGTCCCCGG
>NZ_JBVIUJ010000027.1:0-17238 GCF_055596705.1 Streptomyces sp. NPDC039609 | reverse complement strand
CCCGGCCCGCCCCTCCAACACGCCCTGAGAGATCAGGAGCTCCTGTGCGCGGCGAACAACGTTCTCGCCCACGCCGCACTCCTGGCCGATCTGGGCGCGGGAAGGCAGCCGGTCTCCGGGCGTCCACTCGTGCTCCGCGATCCGCCGCCGCAGTTCGTCGGCGATACGGAGATAAGGCGGCTGCTCAGGCATATGGAAAATCTAGTCCACTAGCTCTAACCTAGTTAACTAGCTTCACTCAAAGTGATCGCCGGTGACGGAGGCTTTCCTGTGCCTGCTCCAGAAGTAAGCGCGGAGGCCATCGCCGCCCGGTTATCCGCCGTCGGGCTCGCCACACGAGTGGAAGAGCACACCAGACACACGTGGATCGAAGCGGAGGTACCGGCATCCCTCCCCGCTGAGACATGGCGGGAGGTCCTGGAAGTCGTGGCGCAGGCAGACCGGTTCGGACTCCTCGCCACCAGCCTGGGCGGCCGCACCCTATGGGCCGCCGTACACAAAGTGGTCCCCGCGACGGGCGATGTCCGGGGACCTGGCCGTCAGCGATAGGAGCTGATCAGCATGTTCAACCGTATCCGCCGCGCCGTATCGCGCACCAGGGAGCGGTACTTCCGAAAGGCCCGCTACCGGGCCCCATTAACACCCGCCAGCCCCACCGTCGCCGACTGGCCGACGCTGTCGTTGAGGCAACTCCGGGACCGCACGGAGTTCCTTCCGGGTGAGGAGACCGCCCTCGTTCGCCCGTACGTACTGGCAGTCGAGGAACTCCTCGCCTGCACCTGCTTCAAGCCGGCGGAGGCCCACTGATGCCGCACACGAAGGCCACCCCCTACCGATCGACCTCGTGCCGGATCGGCACGCACCACGAGTGCGCGCACTCGTCCCCGGTGACGGCGCCGGTCGGCGTTCCCGTGGTCTACGAGACATGCGCCTGCTCGTGCCACGTGCCGGCCGCAGCGGCCACGTCTACGGAGTCGGTCTCATGAAGTCCTGGACTCCGAGCGGTGCGATGGCCGCGCCTGTCGAGATCACCTCGACCAACGTGCAGCGCGGCGACGTCATCCAGATCGGCGGCCAACCCTGCCGAGTGGCCGACCTCTTCCAACTGCCGCGCGGCGCCAAACGCCTCCTCTTCGAGTCGGGCGAACTGCTGACCATCCACCCCCGAACCCGACTCGTCGCCGTGCGGGTCCTCAGAAGGTGGTGATCCAACCCGTGCCGTCGCTCCGCCACACCATCGCCGACGACCTCCGGACCCAGATCACCACGAGCCTTCTCAAGCCCGGCGAACGCCTTCCCTCGGAGCCCCAGCTCGCCACGCGCTACAAGGTCAGCACGGCGACGCTGCGCAACGCCCTCGCGCTCCTCCAGGCCGAGGGCCTGATCGAGAAGGTCCACGGCAAGGGCAACTTCGTCCGCCGCCTCCGCCGAAGACTCACGTACGAGGGAGGCGCCCTCACCCCCATCGTTCCGACTCTTCATGTCACGGTCCGCACGACCCAACTCCGGGCCCAAGGGGCGCTGAGCACCCTGCTGAAGGTGCCGTCGCGAGCCCTGCTGACCGAATACCACTGCGTCAGCCACGTAGGGGAGTCGCCACACAGCCTGGCCCGCATCTACGTCCCCCGAGACCTGGCGCCGGCCGAATCGCCGTGCCGCTGGCCCAGGCCAGCAGAACTCGGACCCCGGCTCGCGGAGACCTGCGAGAAGGTCAGCGCCCGCCTCCCTACCCCGGAGGAAGCCTCAACCCTCCGGATCAACTCAGCGCTGGCAGTCCTCGCGATCACGCGCGTATCTGCCGACACCACAGGCCGCGTGGTCGAGGCCGCCCTCCTAGTCCTCCCAGGCGACCGCACCGATGCACGCTTCACCACCCACCACACGACCGAAGAGAGGAAGTCCGAGGGATGACGCCCCACAGCGAACTGCGCCTCCTCCCGTGGTCAGGCCCTGACGGCAAGCCCTGCTACCTGAGCACTGACAACAGCTGCAGCTACCTGTCCCGCTTGGCTGACAACACCGAAGCGATCCAACTCGACCTGGCGGCCGCCCTCGTGGCACACGCGCTGGAAGCCCTCAACGACGATGGGGCCGACCCGGATGAACTTCGACGCCTGACAGCGGACCTGGCGGATGCCCTCAAGGACGCGCTCCGCGTAGCGATAAGCCGTGGCCATCGCCTGCCAGCAACGGACTTCAGCACTCGCGGAGGCAAGGAAGGCCCACGGCTACCGGCAGCAGCCTTCGGCTAGCCGTTAATGAGTACGAAGGAGCGGTGGGCTTGAAGGCGGGCCGGAGGGACTCCATGTCCGTAGGCCCGCCTTCGGCTTGTCTGTACCTCGCCGCCACGGGGCTTACTCAGTCAAGAACTTCCTGAGGGTGAACCCCAGGGTGGCCACACCGATGAAGGTGGCACCCCCTGCCCCAAGCAAGGCGTACGCGGGTGCTTCCACCGTCCAGAGAGCGGCGGTGCTCAGCATGGCGGCAACGAGCGCACTGAGCATGATGACCGCCGCCCAGAGGCCCCGGAGCGATGAGTCGTGGTTGGACAATCCGTATCAATCCCCTCATCAGTGGAATCGCGGCAGCGTTCAGGCGGGCTGCTGGGCGATCTCCTGCTTGACTGATGACGATGCTGGCAGGAAGAAAACAGCAGGTCAAAAGGGGTGAATGCCGATTGTGAAGGAGACATCCGGCGTTAGCAGAGGAGGCATATTCCTTTGTGCTGCAGGAGTGAGACGCTCTTGCTGTAGTCTCCCGACCGCTGTGGCGGAATCTATTAGAAGGTCCAGTGAACCCCCTGGTACCCCTGGTATCCCCATATCCCGGTTTCTCCTGCAGGAAGGTAAAAGACGTGCCGATTGGTGAACGCCGGTCTGAGGCGCTCGGCTACCTGCGGGGGGCAGCAGACAAGGCGAAGCGGCGGGGACACATCCCGTTCCCGCCGGCGTTCGCCATAGCTCCTGAGGGCGACGGATCAGCTCCGCCCCTTGCCCGGCTCATCCAAGGGGGGCGCGGGGGCATGGTGCGCCTCCGGCTTTACATGTGCATCACCATGATGGCCACTCAAGAGCCCTTTGACTTGCGGAAACCTCCAGGTCCGAACGGTTGGACGCAGATGCTTGCGCTCGATCCGAAGACGGGGCCGCGGCGAGTGGCCAGCAACTTGAAGTGGCTGGCGGACAACAGGTTCATCGAACTTGAGCCGCAGTGGGGGCGGCCCTCGGCGATCACGCTGTTGAGTGCCGCCGGTGATGGAGGGGGGTACACGCAGCCGAGAGATGAGGGTCGGTACGTTGGCATGCCGGTCGAGTTTTGGACGCGCGGCTGGCTCCTGCAGCTGTCGCCGACTGCAACGGCCCTACTGTTTGTCCTCCGGGAAGCTCTCGGAGGGCATCTGGAGCCGCAGTACATCCCCACGACCAGGCGTCAGCGCTACGCTCTGTCACCGGACACGTGGACCAAGGGCCGCAAAGAGCTGGAAGCTCAAGGGCTGTTGACCGTTCAGCGGGAGCCGCAGGGCAACTTCTACGACTTCACGCGGCTGAGGAACGCCTATCAGCTCATCCTGGAGCGGTTGGATGACTCGCCTTCCTGGACTTGATGGGCGCGGCGATCACGTCTATCGCAGGTCTGTGGCGATCAGCGCGTAGCAACGGCAGGGCGGGACCCGGTGGGACTGGTGCCCACTCTCGAGGCAGCATCTGCCTTGGTCGGGCCAGGACTCCCACTGGCTGAAGGCAAATGCTCCTGGCAGGACTTGAACCTGCGCACACGGCGCCGGAGGCCCATGGGTCTGAGGTCCATCCTGCCAACGAGTAGACCGCAACGCCGCGACGCTTAGCGCTGCTTGCCGCCCATGCGGTTGACCCACCACGTAAGTAGCCGTGCTTCGCCGCCGGGTGGGTGTGTCTCGGACCAGGAGTCAAGTGACAAAGTCGAACTGACATGCGAGTATGTCGCTGGTTTCAAAAATCCCACCTCGGGTGAGGTAGGATTTTTGAAACCTACGGTTCGGTTGGAGGGGCTCGTGCGGAACCTGGAGCGCAGTCAGCAGCGGCTTGGGCAGTTAGATGTGTCCATTGAGACATTCCATGCCTCGTTGGAGCAGGCAATCTCTGATGTGCGGGGCTGTACCGACTTCGACGCCCCGATGATGCGCGGCGTCATGTTCTGGAGCCGGACAAATCGGTACATGGCCGAGTTGCTGGATCCGAAGGGATGGGTACGCACATCCCGGGACAACATCCTGCGGATGATCCACCCGACGGGGAGTCACGCGATCACGGCGATCAGCGGGGCCGGGTGCGTGGGCAACGTGCGGATGCCTGTGCGGTCGAAGAACCCGAAGGGGCCGGTTATGGCTCGACTGGTTGAGAAGAACGGCCAGTTGATGTTCATGTCTCGTGACGAGGTCCTGTTCGGGCGGGAGCTGGAGGACATTCCGACCTGGTTCCTGCTGTATCAGTGGCGTGATGGAGTGCTTTCGGCCGAGCTGTCGCTGCCGGTCAGGATGACCGGCAAGTTCGTTGACGAGTGGCTGGAGCGCATCCCGCTGTCACTGCCGAACCTCGGCGACCCGGGCGCCGACGTCAGCTTGCTGGACGAGCCGGACGGCGACGAGAGCGGTCCGCAGGTCGAGGTGGAGCTACTCGGGGGCTGACGGACAGGTGCGAGTGCGAGTGGGAGCTGCGGAGAGTGTTTACCCCTGAACGACTGGTGCTTGCGCGTAAGCGCAGGCGGATGACGCTGGCGGATCTTGCGGGGAAGTCAGGTGTCTCAGCGCAGAGCATCACGGCGTTCGAAAACGGTCGCAGAGTGCCCACTGAGGAGACGCTCTCCCAGCTCTCCGATGCGCTCGGCTACCCACTCGCCTTCTTCTCCAGCCCGCGCCCAGCCGAGCTCCAACTGGACCAAGTGAGCTTCAGGGCACCGACGAAGATGACGGCTATGGAGCGTGACAGTGCCCTGGGGTCGGGTGCGCTGGCGATGGACCTGAACTCCTGGCTAAGGGAAAGGTTCCGCCTACCCAAGGCGAATCTGCCTACCTATCCCGGCGAGGAGCCCGAGGTTGCGGCGGAGCGACTGCGGGCGGCCTGGGGGCTAGGGGAGGCTCCGGCGCCGAACATGGTCCATCTACTGGAGGCCAACGGTGTCAGAGTGTTCTCGCTGCCTTCGGATTGCCTGGCCATAGATGCCTTCTCTGTCACCGAGTCGGACATCCCCTTCGTCTTCCTCAATACCCGCAAGACTGGCGAGCGGGGTCGCTTCGACGCGGCTCATGAACTCGGGCACCTGATCCTCCACTGCGAGCACCGAGTTCCTCGCGGACGTGATTCCGAGGGTGAGGCCAACGACTTCGCTTCCGCGTTCCTCATGCCCAGGGCCGGCATCTTGGCGCAGCAGCTTCATGGGGCAACCGTCGATCGCATCATCAGCGCCAAGCGTCGGTGGGGTGTCTCGGCGATGGCTCTTGCCTACCGACTACGGAAGCTGGAGTTGCTGTCGGAGTGGCGGTACACGCAGACAGCCAAGGAGCTGACCAAGCGCGGCTACCGCACCGGCGAACCCGGCTCCCAGCTCGGGCGCGAGAGTAGCCAGCTCCTAGCCAAGGTCTTCGAAGCTTTGCGTAGCGCCCGAGGCATCACGCCCGCCGACATCGCCCACCAACTCTTCATCCCGCAGACAGAGTTGAACGATTTTGTGTTCGGCCTCGTCCCTGTCGGTGTGGAGGGGGGGTGTCAGGCCACCGCCCCTGTTAGGCCTGGCCTGCGTCTTGTCCGTAGTTGAACCGCTACTACTTCCTGGCACGATTCACCTTTTCGCTCGACCTTGCCGTCCCGCCCGAAAGCAGTGGTACGTGAAAGTCCTCGGCATCGCCGTAAACTCCGGCGCACTCCACTACGGCGCCCTCCAGCAGAGCCCAGAAATCCGCCTGGTGCCCGGAGCGCCGGAGCGTCTCGGGCCGGCAGAGGGCCTAAACGGCTATGAACGGACGGGAGATACTTACCGCCGTATCTACCAGGACATTCACGTCCTCGCCCCGGACCTCGTCGTGCTCGTCGCCACCCGCAAGTACAACAACTGGTCCTACCGGCAGGCCGCCGACCGCGCGTCCATGGTCACCCTCGCTCAACTGGCCTGCCATGAAGATGGCATTCGCTGTGAGGAATGGACGACCGAGAAGATCGGCAAGCTGGTGGGTGTCACCGCCGCCTCGCTCAGCAGCGTCCCTCTGGAACGGATCGGCGCCGCCGCCCGACCCAAGTACTGGAACCCGGGCCGCGGGGACGCTTTTGCTGCTGCGCTCGCTGCCCTTAACGATTCCGCCCCCGACGACAACCAGTGACCCCGGATCCCGAGCGACGGAGAATTCAGCGATGAGAGAGCGTGGGAGACGGCTGGTCCTGGACTACGAGTGCCTCCATAGCATGCCCATCGGGGTCCACGAAGTACATGTGTGGTGGGATTCAGTCCTTAATAACTGGCTAGTTGGCAAGCGTGTCGACTTGTCGGAATTTCAGGATGCCGATGGTCTGATCGAACCCAGCCTCATGGAGATGATCAAGCATCCTAATATCGTGGACGTGCGTGCCGTGGCTGGCGTCCCTGACTACCCCCAGCCCATGCGCGTGGTCGAGATCCTCATGCCGTACTTCGAGAGGGGAAGCATCACTGACGCTCTCGAGCGTGGGGAGACATTCGCCCCCACCAAGGCGCTACGCATCGTCCAGGCGGCGCTTCAGGGGCTGACGGAGATGCACGAGCACCACGGCATCCTGCATCGCGACATCAAGAGCCCCAACCTGTTCCTTACCGACGACGCCGACCTCGTTAAGATTGGTGATCTTGGTGTCGCCGGCGCCATGGACGATTCTGGGGCCACGCCCGCCGTCCAGGTAGCGCACATGTACTCCCCGCCAGAAATCATGGTCGGCCCTCATATCACCCGCGCGGCGGATCTCTACTCCCTGGGGCTAGTCCTGATCGAACTCCTTGCGGGGAAGTTCGACTATGCCTCCTACACCAAGACTGAGGTCGTCGACGCCTTGCAGGAGGGACTCCCACCGCTGCGTGAGAGTGACCGCCGGCTTCCGGTATGGGTCTGCCGCCGTCTGCGACAGCTGATCTTTAAAGCCACCCACCCCGACCCCACTCAGCGTTTTGCCAGCGCCCGCGACATGAGTGTCGCCCTTGCTGGCATCAAGATCGCTGACTGGAGTGAGGTCGATGCCAACGTTTGGCAGGCTCCCCACCTTCGCCGGGATGAGTCTTGGAGGGTCACGGCGATTTCCGCGAAGGAGGGAGGGATCGAATTGGCCACGTTCCGGCGTAAGTCCGCCTCTTGGCGGCGTGTTGGTGACGCAGCCGTGGTGCCAGCTGTTGACCACTCTCAGGCGCGCGCCTACTTCGAGTCGGTGAACAAGCGGGCCGTCAACTGATCAATTGCTTTGGTTACGACGTCCTGGTCAGCGGAGGCCAATGAGGTCAGAGCCAGAGACTCCTTCGCGGCCTCGGGCGTCACCGTGAACCGTGCTTCCCGACCGGTCCCATCCGGTTCGAGAACTCCGCTCCGGGCGAGCTCCCAGACCTCGCTGCGGATGCGCCGGGCGTCGATTCTGCCGTCAGCGACTAGTGGGGTCAGTAGCGCTCGCCATTCCTCATGGCCGGCGCCAACGGAACACTCCCACAACTGCTCCACGAGCACTTCCGCTGCCCACGCGTGCCGAGGCAGGGATCGATCGGGCAGACGGGCGATGCACAGAGCGAGCAAGGCCCCACAAGTGTTCATCGCTTCCATGCCACCTCCTGGCCGTCAGCTCAGTCCACCAGCCCCTCGGCGTCAGGGTGCCGGACTGCAGGTTGGGAAGCAAGGATGCAGTCCGCTCGGATTGTACATGCGTTCGAATCTATTGGGGTCTGTGGGCCCTGAGTGCCCCCCGATCCTGATCGATCAAGGCTATGACCTGCGGTTTTTCTGCCGTTGGTTGGCGGCATGGTCGTAGTTCATCGACCTTCGGTGGCCCCGAAGCGGCCCGAATCGGAGCCGTTGAGGGCGCCTGGTCACGAGTGGCAGTGCGCTACGGCCGATGGCAGTCTGAGCACGAGGTTGTGAAAGGAGTGGAGCATGTCAACATGCGGACGCATTGCTACCACCCTTGACATCGAAATGCTCGGCAAGCCACTTTTGACACACGAGAACGTCGAGTCCTGGCCTGATCGGCCGGGGGGAGAGGTCGCCGAAGAGCTGGGTGGCCGATGCCTTCTCAGGTACGTCCGTAGGCATCAGGTAGGGCAGTATGCAACTGGGGCTGACGTCAAGCAATGGACGACGCCTACGGCTTATACGCCTGAAGAGGCGGTTGGATGGTTGGCGTTGCCCAAGCCCCTTAATCCGCCGCTGCATGTGCTGTTCATCAATCCCGCTCGAGTGCTGTGGCTAAGGGGCCCCGGTCGGGTGAAGCTTGGTGGGGGCATCGAGTACCTGCTGCCGTACGGCTTTCCGGTGGATGCCTTGGTTGAGCCAGGATGGGAGATCGATATCAAGTGACGTCGAAGGAGCTCCAAGACTGGATCGCTGCCGTTACGGGCGAGGTCGCCACCTTCGCTGTGGATGGGTTCGCCCTGAGCGAGGACGGTGTGGACAGGCACGGTACGTTCGAGTGGACGCTTCGGCGCATCGAAGGCGGCCTTGCTCGCTATGTGGTTATTGCGCTCGATGCTCCTGGGAGTGACGAAACAGAAGCCGAGGTGTGGGCAGGTGCCAACGATGCTCTGCACTTCACCCGCAGGCTCATCCATGCCGATGAAAACTTCGACCCGTGGAATGTGAGCGCGTTGGAGTATCACGTAAAGCACGGCAAGGCTTTGGCTGAGCGTCTCACAGCAGCTGACCTTGAGCAGTCGTACCCGGCGGTCCATTGAGGTGAGGGCTTCTAACGGAGCACCGCGGTCGGTGGAGCGGCTTTGGGCGGGAGCTGCTTTGGGGCGAGTGATCATGGCCCCGTAAGCTTCCGGCGCGTCGGGCAGTCTGTGGACCTGCCCGGTAAAGCACGACGTTGGGGCCATGATCTTAGAGGCTCGCCCCAAAGTGGCTGCCTAAAGCCGTGGAGCCGACCGCCCCAGCCACAGAGGGGTTCACCACCCATCAACCCGAGCTGTCAGGCGTGCGGCCGGCGGCCGGGCTGGAGCGGGGCGTAGACAGGAGCGCAGGCCCGGGCGACGGGCCGCGCGCGCCGCGCTGTGCGCGGCGGGTGCCTTGATGAAGTAGGGAAACTCTTACCGCGCTAGTACCGCGACGTTGCGTGGAGCTCGGCGTTCGCGGCAATGCACTGGGACAGGTCGTCCAAGGTGCACTCGATCTTGGTGCCCGCGATCGGATCGAAGTCTGTGATCTCTGGTGCTGTTGCACGGTAGTTGGAGGGCTCGATGCCCCAAGCCTCTACCAGGCTCCATCCTGCGTGCACCTCTGCGTTGCGCCCGTCCGTGGACGTCACCCGGAGCCATGCTGTGCACTGGTCTGAGAAGTCGTAGGGCAGGTAGGCCGTCCCAGCGGTGCCCTTCAGCTCGTCGACTTGGTCCTTCCACTGCTCCAGCAGGCGAGCGAGGCTCGCCCCGAGGCGTCGTGAGGCCGTGGGGGACCCGTCGATCACGAGGTAGTACGAATCGCAGTTGTGGCGGTACGCCCCGAGCTGCAACCTGAGGTCGCTGTGGTCGCCTTTCTTGGCCAGGCGCTCGAAACGGAGCGGGACCGAAGTCGTCACCCGTCCTCCTCCTCAGAGAGAGCTGTCGGCCAGGCGCTGGCCGTCGTGGCTGCGGACGTGGGGGCCTGCGTCGTCCAGGGCGTCCAGGAGGCGGATCGCGTAGACCTCTGTCATGCGGTCGGAGATCTCGTTCGGGGTGAGCCACTCGACCGCGGTCGATTCTGTGGAGGTTCGCTCCTCGCCGCCGGACGGCTTGCAGCGGAAGACCAACGCCACGATGCCTCGGGTCGTGTTCTTGTAGACGCCGGTCAGTTCTTCGACCTCTACGCGGATGCCCGTCTCTTCCCAGACCTCTCGGGCAACGCCCTCTTCGGGGGCCTCCGTGAGTTCTAGGACTCCGCCCGGGAGTTCCCAGGTGCCGTTGTCCGCTCGGCGGATCGCCAGGAGGCGGCCGTCTTCGCGTACGACTGCGCCCGCGACGGACACGGAGTGCAGTGGCGTTGACGTCGTCTCTCGGGCGCTGTTACTCATGTACAGGAGCATAGGAGAGTGAGAAGGACTATGGGAACGACCGCAGGAGGTGGGAGGGCCGTACCTCGGTACGTCCAGATCGCCGAGGAGATCGTGCAGCAGATCAAGGCCGGCGTTCTTAAGCCCGGGGACCTGGTGCCGAGCGAGTCTGAGCTCGTCGAGCGGTACGGCGTCGCAGGCGGGACGATTCGTAAGGCGATGGTCGAGGTTCGTGCGAGCGGTCTCGTTGAGACGCGACACGGTAAGGGCTCGATCGTGAAGGACCGGCCGCCCGTGCGGCTGCGGTCCTCGGATCGGTTCCGGGCCTCGCATCGTCGGGGCGGGAAGGCTGCCTACCTCGCCGAGTCTGCCCAGTCCGGTGCCACCGCCAAGGTGAGTGTCCTCTACATCGGGCCGATGGAGGCATCGGAGGACATCGCCGAGCGGCTGGGCGTCGACGCCGGTACGCAGGTGCTCGCGCGGCGGCGTCTGTACTTCCGTAACGGCGTTCCCGTTGAGACCGCCTCCTCGTACCTGCCTTGGGACGTGGTCAAGGACATCCCTGAGTTGTTCTCCGAGAACCCTGGGCCTGGTGGCATCTACGCCCGCCTGGAGGATGACGGGCACGTCTTCGCCGAGTTCGTGGAGACGTTGCAGGCACGGCCGGCTGCGAAGGCCGAAGCCTCCGAACTCGCCCTGAGTCCTGGGGCTCCCGTCGTTCACCTGCTGCGGAACGCCGTCACCAAGACCGGTCGCGTGGTCGAGGTCTGCGACACCCTCATGGCCGCTGACCAGTTCGTCTTCGAGTATCGGATCCCTGCCGCTGACTGACGCTCGCTCAACTCTCCTCAACCCGCCAGGACTTCTTCGTCCGGGCGGGTTGACTCATGTATAGGAGTGAGGCACTCTTCTTCATGTCACTCATATACATGAGTGACGGAGTTCAGCACTTCTAGAGGAGTGATCTCTGTGCGTCAGATCCCCGTCGACACCTCCGCGGCCTCCGTGATGGTCGCCCAGCCCCCGCAGCCCAAGGTGAAGGACCGTCGCACCGGCGAGCGCGCGACGGACGCCGAGACCGGCGCCGCGCTGTCGACCGTGGGCGTGATGTTCGCGGCGAATGGCGAGGTGGAGATCCTGACCGTGACCGTCCCGGAGACTGGGGTCTCCGCCGAACTGGTCATGGGTACCCCGGTCGCGGTCACGGGCCTGGTCGCCCGGCCGTGGGAGAACGAGTTCAACGGCCAGCGTCGGCACGGCATCGCCTTTCGGGCTGTCGCGGTGACCTCGCTGGTCGGCAGTGCGTCGAACTCGAAGGCTGCCTGATCATGCGGTGGTTGGCCGTTTCCGGTGTGGTGGTCGTCGCCCTCGCAGTTCTTCTGCGGTGGCGGCGGCCCGCCTGGTACTGGGTGACCTTCGGCGTCACGCTCGCCACCGTCAGGGTCCTGGTCCGGTACAGGTCAGTCATGGATGCCTGCGGGCTGACCGTCCCTCCGCCTCGCTGGCGTCTGGCCATCGCCCGGATGGCCAACCGGCCTGCGCCTGAGCCGCGCGCACCTCGCGTCCTGAGGCTCCGGCCCACCCGGACCGGCCTCGTCTTAAGACTGGGGCTCCGCCCCGGACAGGACGCCTTCGCCGTCGCGGCCTCGTGCGACCGGCTCCGGCACTCGTTCGGCATGTACGGAGTCACCTCGCGGGAGATTCGCTCCGGCGTGGTCGAACTGCGGATGACTGGTTACGACGTGCTCAAGCTGGTCCGTCTGCCGGCCAACGTGAAGCGCACGACCATGCGGATTCCGGTCGCACTACGAGAGGACGGAGCCGTCCACTACCGCGACTACCGCACCTCTCCGCACGCCCTCACGATCGGAGCTACGAAATCCGGGAAGTCCGTCTACCAGCGCAACCTCGTTGCTGAACTCGCCGCTCAGAAAGTGGCCTTGGTGGGGATCGACTGCAAGCAAGGAGTCGAGCTGTTCCCCCTGGCCCGCCGCTTCTCCGCCCTCGCCGATAACCCCGACGCCGCCGCCGACCTCCTCGACGCGCTGATCGCACACATGGAAGGGGTCTACCAGCTGATACGGACCGAGCAGCGCATCACCGCCGACACCCCGGACGCCGAGATCGCCGCCGACATCTGGGACCTGCCCGACCACCTGCGGCCGGTGCCCATCGTGGTCCTGGTTGATGAGGTCGCCGAACTCGCCCTGTTCGCCACCAAGGACGAGGAGAAGCGCCGAGACCGGGTCATCACCGCCCTCGCCCGGCTCGCCCAGCTAGGCCGCGCCGCCGGCATCTACCTCGAAATCTGCGGGCAGCGCTTCGGCTCTGAACTCGGCAAGGGCATCACGATGCTCCGCGCCCAGCTCAGCGTCCGCACCGCCCACCGCGTCAACGACGAGACCAGCGCCAACATGGCCTTCGGAGACGTCGCTCCGGATGCTGTCCTCGCTACCGTCCAGATCCCTATCGAGTCTCCCGGCCTCGCGATCACCGGCGACGCCTCCGGCGGATGGTCCCGCATCCGTACTCCGCACATCTCGCTGCGCACGGCCGTCAACGCCTGCAACAGGTACGCGCATCTGGCCCCGGACCTGCCTGGCCTCGCCGACTTCCGGCCCGACGTCGAGCCAGCGGAGTCCCTCGCCAAGATCCCGGCCCCGGCGACGGCCTGATCCCGCCCAACCTCCGGTCGGCGTGACCGCATCGCGCCACGTCCCTACCCCGCCATGCCCAAAACGCCTGCAAGGAGGTGATCGCATGACCAGCAAGCTCCGCGTCGACGCCGTGCTGGTCCAAGCCCTGATCGCCGGTGCGCTGTCCTTCGCCCACCTGCACGACCTGGCCGCCGCTGCCGGACAGACCGGATGGAAGGCATGGGCCTACCCCGTCTCCGTCGACCTGCTCCTGGTCGCCGCCTGGCGCCGGCTCCGCGCGGACGGCTCTTCCCGGCTGGCCTGGTGCTGGTTTCTGGTCTCCTTGTTCGCCTCGCTCGGCGCGAACGTCGCCACCGCCGGATTCCTCGACCTCGCCCATCCGCCCGCCTGGTTGCGCTTCGGCGTCGCCGGATGGCCCGCGGTCGCGTTCCTCGGTGGCACGCTCCTCGCCCACTCCCCGGCCCCGACAGTCGAGCCGAGCCCAGAGCCCGCCGAACCGGAGTACGTCTCGGAACCTGACGCTGTTGCTGAGCCCGAGTCCGAACCCGACCAGCCGGTGCGCGAGATCGCATCCGCCATCACCGTCCCGGCCGCGCTGGTCGAGCACGCCCGCAAGGTCGCCGCCGAACATCGCGCCCGTACCGGCCACCCAATCGACACCGACACCCTGCGCGCCCGGCTCGGCGTCCCCGCACCCATGGCTGACGCCATCGCCGCCCAACTCGCTTGATCAGAACGGAGAACGCCATGTCCCCTCGCGACCACTTCCACTCCGTGATGCGGATCGGACCCGTGCAGATCGGCACCCATCGCGACCGCCACGGCCGCACCAAGTACGCCGCCGTCTGCACCGCCGACCGCTGCGGCTGGTCCTCCGACTACTCCAGCTCCTCCGCCGCCCAGCTCGCGGCCCGCACCCACCGCTGCCGCATCTCCGACTGAACGGAATCCGCTCGTGGACGTCCCGCTCTGGCTCGCCCTGGTCGTCGTCGGCGTTCTCGGCATCAAGCTGATCCGCCCGCCCTGGTGGCTCGTCGCCGTGATCCTCCTGGGCGGCTTCCTCCTCGCCGACAGCCTGCTGGCCCCTGTCATCGACACCGCCATCTCCAAGTGACCTGACCTGGAAGGGAGAACCACCTCATGCTCCGACCGAAGATCCCGACCATGCCGATGCCGACCGGCATCACCACGCCGCCCGCCGTCGTCCAGTCGACCGCGATCCAGACCGTGCAGCAGTCTCCGGCCCCGGTCGTTCCGGCCCGGCCCGTCGTCCGGATCACCCCCGGTACTGCGCTCGCCCTCGTCGGCGCCGGCACCGCCGTGGTCCTGGTCGTCGGCACCGTCCTGGTCTCGATGCTCCTTGCGACCGCCGTCACCGCTGCCTCGGTCGCCGTCTGCGCCGTCGTCGTCCGCTCGCTGATCGCGTCCTCGACCAAGCGCCGCTGACCGGCCCCCGGGCGGCCTCGATACCGCCAAGCATCCGCCGCCCGGGAGCCGTACCCCTTGCCGATCTCTCACCGGAAGGAACTCCCATCATGGATCAGCGCACCGTCGCCACTGCGGCGGGCCTGGACCCGGCCACCTTGAACGACGTCCTCCGGGTGGCCGCTGCCCCCGACTTCGACCGCTGGAAGGATCAGGTACACCGCACCGGCGGTTGCTCCGATCCCGTCCACCTGACCGGCTGGTCACTCGCCAAGGACCGCACGTCCGGTGAGACCCTGCGCCGCTACTCCACCGACGCCGAGCCCGGCGGACGCCTCCGCGTCGCCTGCGGAAACCGCCGTGCCTCCCGCTGCCCCTCCTGCGCGCACACGTACGCCGGGGACACCTACCACTTGATCCGCGCGGGCCTGGCCGGCGACGAGTCCAAAGACATCCCCGCGACCGTCCGCGATCACCCCCGGGTGTTCGCCACCCTCACCGCCCCGTCCTTCGGGCCCGTGCACAACCGGCCCGACCGTGGCGGCTGCCGCTGCGGCACCCACCACCAGGAAGGTGATCCCCTCCTCGGCGCCGCGCTCGACCCCGAGTCGTACGACTATGCGGGGGCCGTCCTGTTCAACAACCACGCCGGGCAGCTCTGGCAGCGCTTCACCAACCGCCTGCGCCGTGAGCTCGCCGCCCGTGCCGGGCTCACTCAGCGTGCGATGAAGGACGTGCTACGAGTCTCGTACGGGAAGGTCGCCGAGTTCCAGAAGCGCGGCGCGATCCACTTCCACGCCGTGATCCGCCTCGACGGACCGGACGGCCCCGGCACCACCCCACCGTCCTGGGCCACCGCGGGGTTACTCGACGACGCGATCCGCGCAGCCGCCGTCCACGCCTACACGACCATCACCGTCCCCGCCGCCGGGGGACAGCCGCGCCGGGGGTTCCAGTGGGGTCGACAGCTCGACATCCGCCCGGTCAAGGCGTTCGGCGACGGTTCCGACATCACCGAACAGGCCGTCGCCGCCTACGTCGCCAAGTACGCCACGAAGGCAGCCGAGACCACCGGCAGCCTCGACCGCCGCATCGGCAACCGCGAAGTGCTCGACCTCCTGGACGTGCCCGAGCACCCACGCCGCCTCATCGAAGCCTGCCTCGACCTCGCCCCGCTCTACCCGGACCGCAAGCTCGCTGCCTGGGCGCACATGCTTGGCTTCCGCGGCCACTTCTCCACCAAGTCCCGGCGCTACTCGACCACCCTCGGCGTCCTCCGCCAGATTCGTGCCGACTACCGCGCTGCGCAGGAAGACGACGGCGCCGACCCGGACACCGTGCTCGTCCTCGCTTCCTGGGAGTACGCCGGCCACGGACACACCCCCGGTGAAGCCGCCCTGGCCACGTCCATCGCCCGTGACATCCAGCTCAACCGCGAAACCGCCCGCGAAGCCCTACGCGACCAACTCGCCCTGGAAGGAGCCGCAGCATGACCACCGCCACCGCCGAACTGCTCACCGTGCCCGAGGTCATGGCGCGGCTCAAGCTCGGGCGCTCGACCGTCTACGACCTCATCCGCTCGCGCCGCCTCACCTCGATCACCATCGGCCGCGCCCGCCGCGTTCCGGCCGACGCCGTACGGGACTTCATCGTCCGCGAGATCGGGGAGGCCGCCTGATGGCCACCCAGCGCAAGCGCAACCCCAACGGCGCCGGCACCATCACCCAGCGGAAGGACGGCCGCTTCCAGGCCGCTGTCTACGTCCTCCAGCCGGACGGCACCCGCGCCAGGAAGTTTGCGTACGGCCAGACCTGGGCCGAGTGCGACGCCAAGCGCCGAGGGCTCCTCGACAAGGCCGCCAACGGCATCCCTGTGCCGACCCGGTCGGCGAAGCTCTCCGAGTGGCTGCCGTACTGGCTCGACAACGTCATCAAGCCGCGTCGCAAGCTCAGCACGTACGACAAGTACGAGGCGCACGTCCGTCTGTACCTCGTCCCGATGGTCGGCTCCAAGCGACTTGAGTCTCTCGGCGTCGCCGACGTCCGGCGCTTCCTCGTGCAGGTGGAGAAGAAGACCACCGCCGCGACGGCCAAGGAGTCGCACCGGGTCCTGCGTACGGCCCTCACCGCCGCCTGCCGCGAGGAGCTCATCACGCGCAACGTGGCCACCCTCGTCGAGCCGCCCCGGGCTAAGGCGCGGGAACTCAGCCCCTGGTCGCTGGATGAGACCCTCGACTTCCTCGCCGCTGCCCGCCGGGACCCGCTGTACGCGGCCTTCGTTCTCGCCATCGCAATGGGCCTCCGTCGGGGCGAACTCGTCGGTCTCCGCTGGGCGGACGTGGACCTGGACCACCGTGTCCTCTACGTCCGCCAGCAGACCCAGCGCCGTCGCGGCGTCCTGTACGACGATGATCCCAAGGGCCGTCGCCGGCGTGCAGTGCCGCTGCCCGCCATGTGCATCGCACCCCTCCGCTGGCACCGGATGCGGCAGAACGATCAGCGGGCCAAGTCAGGGGATAAGTGGCAGGAGGGCGGCTACGTCTTCACCACGAGCACGGGGCGCCCGGTCGAGCCGCGCAACGTCTACCGCTCCTTCACCCGCGTCGCCGCCTCCGCCGGCCTCCGTGTCATCCGGCTGCACGACGCCCGACACGGCTGCGCCACCCTCCTCACCGCCGCCGGCGTCGCGCCCCGCGTCGTGATGGAGATCCTCGGTCACAGCCAGATCAGCATCACCATGGACGTCTACACGCACGTCGTCCAGGACACCCAGCGCGAGGCGATCAGCCACATGGACCGGCTGCTCAAGAGGCGGCCCAGCCGTGAGTGACCACCGCCGTTGATGTCAGAAGTAGATGTCAAAGGCCACCTACCAAGATCGGTAGGTGGCCTTTTCCCTTGTGCCCCCGGCAGGATTCGAACCTGCGACACCCGCTTTAGGAG
>NZ_JBVIUJ010000026.1:0-19835 GCF_055596705.1 Streptomyces sp. NPDC039609 | reverse complement strand
CGCTTCTGGAACGCCTTCGTCGCGCTCAACGTGGCCGGGCCGAACGCGCCGTCGACCGAGACCCGGTGGCCGGCGGCGGCCAGGAGGTGCTGGGCGGTGCGGACGTCAGTGCCGCGGGAGCCGGACTTCACCACGGGCCAGGACTTCGACGGCGCGGGGGTGGTGTCACCGCGGGGCGGGACCGGCTTACCAGAGGTCGGGCCAAGGTGCGCAAGCGCTCGGAGCTGGGTGAGGGTGCCCCGGTAGACGTTGCGGTCCACGTTGCCCCCGATGCCGGGGACGGAGCCGTGCTCGGTGTACTGCCAGATCGACCAGGAGCGGCCGCCGATGGAGGCGGGCTCCCTCGACCCGCTCTCGTACCGCGGCTGCCACAGCGGGCTGTTGGCCAGGCCGCTGACCTTGCCGCGCAGGCAGGTGTCGGTGAAGTCCTTCGAGGTGTAGACGATCGGGTTCACCCCGAAGGACTGGCGGACCTTGGCAATGAATGTGGAGACCTGGGTGCTGTTGACCCCCGACGGGCACTTGCCCTTGATCTTCTCCAGGTCGACCACGGGCGGCAGCTGTCCGGCCCGCTTGCCGTCGTAGCCGGCGGCCTTGACCGTACGGATGAAGTGGGCCGCCTGCGTGGCGCCGGAGCCGGAGTCGTAGAAGTGGTAGGGCGCCGCCATCAGCCCGGCCCGGGAGGCCGCGGCGAAGTCGGCGGCGAACCGGGGGTCGCGGTAGCCGGTGCCCTGGGTCGCCTTCTGGAAGACGAAGCTCTGCCCGGAGGCCTTCACCTTCGACCACTGGATCGGGTGGGCGTTGTGGTGACTGGTGTCGATCCCCTTCACGCTGAACGCGCTCGGACTCGCCGCGCTCGCCGTATCGCCCGTCGTGCTCACGATGCCGTACGCGCCGGCGGAGACCGTGGCGACCGCGAGGGTCTGGATGACGAGGTTCCTGATGTTCTTTCGCATGTCTCATCTCTCGATACGTGCCCCGGCCGCCTGCTCGTGCAGGAGGTGTCGGGGCGGCTTCGCTGCCCGTCCGGGCTGCGCTGTCGAGATGAGATTCGGGGTGCCGCCGTCCCATCGGTAACCTGATCGCTGTCCCATCCGTACCGCGCCGTACCGGCCGTTCCGCAGGGCTCTGACCTGCGAAAAGGAATGGATGTGGAACACACCTGACGTGATCGCTTAGAGGGGGATACGTGCATTCCGAGGACGCGGGCGCCCGGACCGAGCCGGTACCAGCGGAAGTTGAGGCCCTGCGCAGCGAACTGGTCCGGATCAAGGCGGAGAAGAAGCTCTCCCTGGACGCGTTCGGCCACGACACCCAGTACTCCAGGTCCTCCTGGAACCGTGTCCTGAAGGGGCAGGGCTTCCCGCCGCGCGAGGCGATCGTCCGCCTCTGCGCCCGGCGGAAGCTGGACACCGACCACATGCTGCAGCTGTGGGAGGCGGCCGACACGGCACGCAGCGCGCAGCTGGACGCCGGCGCGCCCGCCGCCCCGGTGGTCGACACGAGCACCCCCGACGGCAACGCCCCGGCTGAAGAGGTACGGACGGAAGAGCCGGTGCCCGTACCCGTGAACCAGGAGACCCCACCCGCTCCGGCCGCCGCGCCGGAGAAGAAGCCGAAGCAGGCCGAGCCCGTCGTCACCGCCGTCCAGCAACGCCCCCGACGCGGAATCCCGCGGAAGTGGCTCCTGGTGGCCGGGCTTGTCGTCCTCCTGGTCCTCGGCCGCTGGTACTCCCTCCCCGAGGACCAGGGGAACGCCAACGCGGACAAGTCGCAGAGTCCCGGGGCCCGGCCGAACGACGAGCAGCCGCCGGCCGCCAGCTCCAGCCCGAACGGAAGCGACGACAAGCCCGACGGCAGTGAGCAGACCGAGGGCTCGTCGAACCCTGAGAAGTCCGACGGGCCGTCGCCCTCAGGAACCCCCACGGGCGGCCCCGGTCAGGCGTCATCCACGCCTACCGCCGCTCCCGGCAGCACCGCTCCGAATGTGTCCGCCTCATCCGCTGCTGCGACTCGTACTCCGACGTCCAGCGCTGTACCTCTGGGCGCGGCGGGCCGGACGAACTGCAATCACAACTCCGACCGCACCCAGACGATGGCCGAGGGCATGGTCGGCTCCAAGGTCAAGCAGATCCAGTGCCTGCTGAACTACAACTACGACTACTCCCTGAAGGTCGACGGCAACTTCGGCTCCGGAACGGAAACCGCCGTCCGGGCTGTCCAGCAGTGCTCAGGCCTGAAGGTCGACGGCCAGGTCGGACCCGCGACCTGGAAGTACCTCGACTACCCGAAGGCGGGCTGCGGCCACTGACCGAGGCAGCGCGGCCCGGCCTGACGACACGCTCCTCAGCCACGACGAGGCCGGCACCGATGCGGAGCGACCACACCGACCCCACGTGACGCGCGGCAGCAGCTGCTCCCCCTCGACCCCAGACGGACGGTGCGGTCGCCTCACGCGCTCGCGGTCGTGACGGCGGGGGTACGGCGACCATGCCCGTCTCCTGGGCCGTCGGTCGGCCGCTCAGCGCCCGCGACCCCACCCCTCCCGCCGCTAGCCGCTTTTGAGGTACCCATGGGCTCGCAGTCGCCGGTGGCCTGGCCACGGAGGATTACGGACCTTGGGCGCACCCACCGAAGAGCCGCAGGTACGACGAAGACCCGCACCGGACGGTGCGGGCCTCCTGGGCTACGGGGTGTGGAGCAGCCGCCGTATGAGACCTTCGACGTTGCCCTCGTAGACGATGTGGGGCTCCTCGGGGCCGGGAGGGAAGAAGCGCCCGGCGAAGCGGAGGAGGTCTTCCTCGGAGAACTCGATGCTGTTCGCATCGGTGTGCGCGTGCGCGTTGCGCTCCTGGATACGGCTCCATCGGACGTCGTGAGGGACGGAGAGGTACACCACCAGAGGTGAGCCGCCGGCCTCGGTCACGAGTGTCCGCCACTGCTCGCGTTCTGAGGGGGTCCAGAACCCGTGGTCGAAGACGACTGACTTTCCGGCGGCCAAGAGCTGCCGGAGCTCTGCCGCGAGGTCCTCGAGGACTGGCCGCTCGCGGACCAGGAACGCGCCTCGGGGGAAGTCGTGTCCGTAGCGGCCGTATCGCCGGAACATCTCCTCGTCCGGGCAAAGCCTGGAGTACCCGAGGTCGGTCAGTGCTCGGGACAGTGTGGTCTTCCCCGACCCGGGGAGGCCCGCCATCAGGACGCAGACGGGCATGGCTGTCTTGTCGGAGGGGCGGAGAGAGGTGCTCACCGACCAACCTCTGACTCGGCGCTCCAGGCCCGCCCGGGGCCGCCGAGGTCCACGCCGTACTCGACGACGTTGCCCTCGCTGTCCATGAACTTCGCGGTCATGACCACGATTGCCTCAGTGGTGCCGGCCTTCAGCTCCAGGAGCTCGGCGTCCTCGTCTGTGAGGATCCGCGATGACACCTTGTCGACGCGCCGCGTGATCGGCAGTCCGGTGGCCTCGGCGATCAGGTCCAGGGAGGTACCGCCGGTGAGGCGCTTGCTCTTTGAGAGCTGGGGGACCAGCTCGGCGTGCTCGATGGGGATCCACGAGGTGGAGTGCGCGACGATGCCGTGGCGGTCCCGGTAGACGCGGGATCGTCGGATGACGTCGCTGCCCGGCTCGATGCCGAGGGCCTCGGCAACGTCCTCCGGTGCTGAGACCACGCCCGCCGTGTGCGAGTCGGAGCGCTCGCCGTTCCCCCAGGAAGATCCGGTACGCCGACCGCGGTCCTGCCGCTGCGAACCCGAGGACATCGGGACCGGCCGGTCAATGACCTCGGTGCCGATGCCCTGAATGCCTCGCACGAGTCCGTCGGTACGCAGCTTCCGCAGGGCCTTTTCTGCCGTCGCGGTGCTGACGCTCCACTGCTCGGAGAGCTTGTTGATGCTGGGGAGGAGGGTCCCGGGCCGCAGCTCCCCGGAGTTGATCAGGTCTTCGTAGTGCGCCGCAATGCGTGCATATGGCGCTCGATTGTCGGTCTGACCTGACATGCCCTTATCTCCTTCGACTCTCCTGGGGTTCCCTACTGTACCGCTTGACACCCTAGGGTGCCCTAGGGAACCTTAGGGATGTCGCCAACTCGGAGTCATCGAGAGGGAGATGAGCAGTCAGCTGCGCCCTGAAAGGGGTGCGGCCCCGGGTGGCTAGACCCGGGGCCGCTGGGCCGTTCCATCGAGAGGAGCACGACCCATGTACGTGATCGTTGCAGGTCAGAGGATCGTTACCCCGACCGAGCTCGCCGAGGCGGCGCTGGGCTTCGAGCTGGAGTCGGTGGAGTTCGACTCGGCCGCCGGCCAGGACGCGCTGCGGGACATCGTCGGTGTGCTGGAGGACGAGGCAGCGAACGAGGTCGATGCCGAGGACCTCGCCTACTACCGCAGCTTGCTGGGCGCCCGGGTGCTGTCCTTCCCGCGCCGCTCGGCCCAGCGGTTCGAGCGGGGTGTCGCGTGATGCGGACCGCCGCCCAGACCCTTCTGTTCGTCCTGACCGTGCTGGAGCTCGCCCTCGGCCTGGTGGCCGGAGTTGTTGCCCTGGCCAGCCTGATCACCGAGGCGATCGCCCGCGCGATCGCGGCCGCCGACGAGCGGTTCGCCAAGCGCTACCGCCTCGCCCGGGTCTCGCCCCGACTCCGTGCCGAACTCGCTGATGTCCTGTCGGGGATCGCGTCCCCGACGGCTGGGGGGACCCGATGAGCTCGTACCGCGAAGAGCGCCGCGCCGACCAGGCCGCCGAGCGCGCGCAGGACCGTGAGGACCGCCGCCTGCAGTACGAGGCGGGCCTGAAGGCTGAGCAGATCCGGGCCGAGGAGAAGCGCCGCGACGCGGAGGCCAAGCGCCGCCAGGAGCAGGCCGACAAGAAGGCGAAGGCCGCCGAGCAGCAGGCGAAGAAGGCGCGGTCGGCCGCCAAGCGCGCGAAGGCCGTGCGCTGGCTCAAGGCAAACCCCGCAACGCTGTTCGTCGGGTTCGTGATGGTCGCCTCGATCGTCCCGGCCGTGCTCTCGCAGATCGGTGCGCTGACCGGCGCGACGGTGGCGGCGCCGATGGCCGGCCTTCTGGCCGCGATGCTTGAGGGTGGGGCCTGGGCGATCACGTTCATGGGCAAGCAGGCCGAGGACTCGGGCCGGGAGCCGAGGAAGTACCGGATCGGGACCTGGGCCGTGGCCACCGTGGCGGCCGCGGTGAACTTCTGGCACGGCCTGGAGGCGTACGGCGCCCACCCGTGGGTGGCGTTCGTCCTCGGCGCCTCGTCGCTGTTCGCGATCTATATCTGGGACCTGAAGACCCACGGCAGCCACGGCAAGACCCGTGCCCAGCGCCGCGAGGAGAAGGCCCGCACCGCGCACGTTGCCGCGCGGCGCAAGTACCACAAGCCGATCGCCGAGCAGGCAGAGAAGCTCAAGTCCGCGCTGCCGTACGGGGCGATCAGCGACGAGCAGGCGTTCGCCGCTGCGTGGCGGATCCACACCGGTGCCGAGCCCGGCCTCTCGGCTGAGCTGTACGCGACCGCGACCAACGCCGTGCTTCAGCTCGGGGCCGCGTTCGAGCTCGGCGACAACGTCCGCGACGAGCTCTTGCAGACCGGTCTGCAGGCCGCGAAGTTCAACCCGCTTCCCGAACTCACACAGGTGCCCGAATCCCAAGCGGGAATTGGGCCGAAGCCTCCCGAGAAGTCCGCTGAGACACCGCGCCGGGACACCCCGGCGGGACGGTCCGACGAGGAGCTGAACGAGCTCCTGCCGGACGCGCTCGCGGCCGCCGCCGAACTCGTCGCCGAGGGCCGCCAGATCTCCGCGGCCGGCCTCGCGAAGAAGCTCCAGATCCGCCGCGAGGACGCGCTACGACTGCGCGACCGCGTCATCGAACAGCGCCGCCTGCACGTCGCCTGACCCACCCCTGTACGCGGGGCCCGGCCTCCGCCTGGCAGCACCGGCCGGGCCCCGCTACCTCACCAGGAGGCAGAGCCAGCATGACCGAGCACATCAGCGAGCAGACCGTCGCCCCGGCCGATTCCGAGGGCGCGACCGTGACCTACCTCCACGCACAGACCGAGCAGTGGAACGACTGGGCCGACACGGAGGACGACGACACCGAGGTGTCGGCCCCCGCTGCGGCGGACCGGACCGTGGTCCTGGAGACCGCCCGAGTCGTCCTCGACAAGCCTCTCGCCCCCGCCGCGCCGGTCCCGGCCGGGCCGGTGGAGAAGGTCGATCTGGACGCGTTCGACGACGCCCCGCTCATCCCGGCGTGGATGAAGTCGCCCGAGGGGTGGGCCGCGTGGGCGGGTGTCTTCTACCGGGCCCGTCGGCGGGGCTTCCGGCGCTGGGTCCGGCGCCAGGCCACCGACAAGGGCCACGTCCGCCAGTTCGGCCGCGGGGCCCGCCGGATGCACGAGTGGGTCGTCGGCTTCGAAGGCGTCCGCGTCCAGTCCGCCGCGCACACCGCCCACGTCCTCACCCGCGAGGCCAGGGCCGCCTCCCGGCACGCCCGCTTCACTCCCCGAATCCTTGGTAGCAAGAAGGAGCTTGCGATGAAGGCGGCCGAGAAGGCGACCGCGGCCGCCGAGCAGGCCGTCGCGCTGCACAAGAAGGCGAAGAAGGACCGCAACCGCGCCCGGAACCTGCGGGCCGGTGTCGTCTACGGCCCGCCGCTCGCCGCGATCGGCTCCGGCTACGCCACGGCGGGCGGCCTCGGCCTGGCCGCCGGCCTTGTGTCCACCTTCGGCGCTGGGGCGTTCGCCGGACGCAAGCCGTACGAGGAGGACGCGGACTGGACGAGCGAGTGGCGCTCGCTGGGTGACGGCGACCGCATGACCGCCCCCATGCTCGACCAGGCGTTCCGGGCCGCGAAGGTCATCGGATCGGAGGAGACCCTGCGGGTCGTGCAGATGCCGATGCTCGACAACCGCGGTGCGTGGACGGCGGTCCTCGACCTCCCGCCCGGCATCCCCGCCAAGCGCGCGATCCGCGCGACCGACGAACTCGCCGCCGCGTTCGGCGTCGAGGAGGCACAGGTCTCCATCGCGAAGAAGGGCCGCTCCGGCCGCGTCGAGCTCTACGTCTCCCGCGATCTGCCATTCACCGACAAGGCCAAGCCCGGCCCGCTCCTCGCCCTGGAGGCGGCCGCCAACTTCTGGGGCCCGATCTCCATCGGCCCCGACGTGCGCGGACTCGCGATCTCCATCAGCGTGGTGGAGCGCTCCGGCTTGGTCGGCGGCGAGCCGGGCGCGGGCAAGTCCGCCTCGGGCAACACGATCCTGCTCGCGGCTGCGCTCGACCCGCGCGTGATCCTCTGGCTCGCCGACGGTAAGGGCGGCGGCGACCTGGAGCCGTTCGAGCACCTCTGCCAGGCCTTCGAGGGCGACGCCGACCCCGAGGCGTTCTACAACATGCTCCAGGACCTGATCCGGGACATGAAGGGCCGGTACGCGCTGCTGAAGAAGCTCGGCAAGCGCAAGGTCACCGAGGAGCTCGCGAACAAGCACCCCGAGCTGCGGCAGTTGCTGCTCTGGGTCGACGAGCTGATGTTCTACACAACGGACGAGGATTACGGGAAGAAGATCACCAAGGCTCTCCGCAACCTCGTGAGCCGAGGCCGGGCGGCCGGGATCATCACCTTCTGCGCGACCCAGAAGCCCGGCTCCGACGTCGTCGACACCTCGCTGCGCGACCTGCTCTCCATCCGGTGGGCACTGCGGTGCACCACCCCCGAGGCGTCCGACACGATCCTCGGCAAGGGCGCCGCCGCCTCCGGCTACAGCGCGAAGACGATCCAGGCCGAGATGCGGGGCGCCGGCTACCTGTGGGCCGAGGGCACCAATCCTCAGATGGTCCGCGCCGACTACTACACCGACGAGCAGGTCGAGACGCTCCTCACGCGCGCGACCGAGTGGCGGCGAAAGGCCGGGACGCTTCCGAACGGGCCGGTCCCGCTCACCGACCAGCTCCGCGCCCAGGGCGACGACGAGGCACTGCTCCTGGCCGCCGTGCTCGACGTCTTCGACGCGCACGCCACCGAGACCGGCCCGGCCGAGTGGCTGCCCGGGCAGCTCCTGGTCGACGAGCTCAAGACCGCCGGCCACCCGGTCACCGCGGAGAAGCTCGGCGCCCTGGTCCAGCGCAGCGACGAGGAGAAGGCCAAGCGCCCCTGGGGCGAGAAGAAGGCCCGCGTTGCGGGTTACCCGCTCGCCCGCGTCGAGGCCACCGCCACCGGCCGCTTCGGCCTCACCGCCTGACCAAGGGAGAACGCGATGTTCAAGGCAGGCGACAAGGTCCTCATCACCTCCTGCGAGGACGACCCGCGCGCGGTCGGCAAGACCGGCACGGTCATCGACGAGGTCCCGCCGGGACCGCTCACTCAGGGCCGCTGGACCGTGCAGGGCATCGGCCTCTTCATCGGCCCCGTCCTGTGCCACACCCACGAGCTGTCCAAGCGCTGATCCGCCCGATTCGGCCCGGACACAACCCGGACCGGCGCCCGGATTGACCCGCTTTACCCCCTGGCCGAACAGGCCCTGACCCGGACGTCAGACCCCCCGACCCGGACATCCGCGTCCGGGTCGGGCCCGGATCCGTCCGAGTCCCCCAACTCGCTGACCTGCGATGACGCACGCCCGCCCGGGCCGCGTCCGGGTCTCCGTCCTAGGCCAAACTGGTACATAAGGAGTCAGGCACCGTGACCGCCCAGACCCTCACCGCCCCCGCCACTCCGGCCCCCGAACTCGCCGACGAGGCCGCGCTCCTGGTCCGCGAGATCGAGCAGTACCTGATCGCCCGCATCCGTACGACCGCGCACCCGCTCGTCACCAAGACCACCGCCGACCTCGTCGCCGAAGCCCTCGGCACCGCCCCGGCCCCCGCGGCCGCGCCGATCCTCACCGTCCCGGTCCGGGCGCTGCGGATCCTGCCCGACTGGGCGCTCGGATTCCCGCTGCTCCGTCAGCTCCACGGCGGCGGACGGCACATCGAGGTCGCCGAGCACCTGGAGCTCACCGCGCTCGTGATCGAGCGGTACGGCTGGGCCCAGGGCGCCGTCCGCTCCACGTCGGGCCGTCGCTGCATCCTCGGCGCCCAGGCCGTCCTGTTCCGCCTCGGCTACGGCGACGAGACCACCGCCCGCGCCGCCGGCACCCGCCTCCAGAACGCCCTCGCCCGACGCGGCATCACCCAGCCCTTCCACCAGTGGAACGACGCGTCGGGCCGCACCCAGACCGAAGTCCTCGCCCTGGCCCGTGAAGCCGCGGCCGCCGCCCGACAGGAGACGCAGCGATGAGCACCCACCTCGTGACCAGCCACGGCGCCGACTTCTTCGGCCAGGACCGCTACCCGCTCACCTTCGTCACCGGCCTGCGCGACTACGTCGCCGGTGTCCTCCCGTACGACGAGCGCGGCCCGCTCGTGAAGCTCCTGGAGCACGCGGCCGCCGAGGGCGCCCAGATCACCCCTGCCCAGGCCGAGGCGATCGGCGACGCGCTGATGAAGGTGGCCCGCCACCGCTTCACCAAACCGAAGGTCGCGGCCGCCGTCCGGCTCCTGGCCGAGGCCGCCGCCCGCGCGGCCGCCGAAGGCGAGACCTGGACCTGGACCCTCACCGACGAGAAGGAGCTCGCCGCATGACCGCCCGCTGCTCCGCCGCCCACCGCACCGACCCCAGCCCCTGCGAGGGCGCCACCGACGCCGTCCTCCTCCGCGACCGCCAAGGCGCCGAGAAGCTCGGCTGCGTCCACCACGCCGCGCGCCTCCTGGCGAGCATCCCGTGCAGCCCGTTCCCCGGCCCCAGTGCCTACGCCGGCTACGAGTTCACCACCGACGCCGCCCGTGAGGCGCTCGTCCGCTCCCGCGAAATGACCCCGTATGAGTGGGTCACCAAGCACCCGACCACGAGCTGACTCATGCAGAAGCCCGCCGACTTGAAGTCGGCGGGCTTCCTTCGCACCGTCAAAGCCCACCGGCCCCAAGCGCGTCCGGGGGAACGACAGGCCCAAAAGGTGCTTGGATCGTCCTCAGAAAAACAGCGGAGCGGCCAGGGGGCCTAATCCCTGACCGCTCTGTGAGCCCCAACCCGATCCGTTCACAGCAGACAGAACAGGACTCAACGCTGTGCCCAGCGTAAGCGACGCCTCGTCGTCCGCAACACCCACAGCCCCGCGCGCCGCCGGACCCCACTGCAACGGCCCCGGCTGCGGCAAGCCGATCGTTCACATCCCCGGCAAGCGCCCCAGGGTCTACTGCTCCCCCGCCTGCAAAATGCGGGCAAAGCGGGCAGTCGCCAAGGCCGAGGAGGAGGCTCGCCGGGCACTCGCCGGCGGTGCGGTGCAGGACCGTCCCGAGCCAAAAAGTAACGCGGGCTTTAGTAGTAAGGGAAAATCTCCGTCCACTGCAGGTCAGAGGCGGTCTGCGGTAGCGGCGAAGCCTAAAAAGGGACAGTCGAAGAAGGACCCGCGCGACGTCCGGTTCGAGCGTCGGGACGCCCACCAGACGGTCTCCGTGAGCGAGGCCTTCAAGGCCTGCGGCTATCGGCTCACCGGCGGGACGGCGGAGCTGCTCTGGAAGCCGGGCGAGGCGACGTTCGGCAAGACGTGCCGCTGCAACAACGTCCACGTCTGCCCGTGGTGCATGAGCCGGATCCTCGCCGTGCGGTCGTCCAACATCCAGCTCGCTGCTGACGGACTCGCGGACGCCGGATACGGACTGCACCTCGGCACGAACACGCTGCGGCACTTCCCCAGGCAAAAATTCGGCACGGTCCGCAAGGGAATGCGGCACGGCCTGGTCGCGGTCCTGCACGACGGCTGGACCGGCGCGTACGGGTCCGCCGGCCGTCGCTGGCGGCGGCTCCGCGACGACTACGGAATCGTCGGCTACGAGCGGGCCTTCGAGGACACCTTCGGCTGGGCCACTGGCTGGCACTTGCACTGGCACACGATGTGGGTCACCAAGACGGTCCTTGACTACGAGACCCAGGGTGAGTTCCGTGACGCGCTCGCCGATGCCTGGGCCGACGCGGTGGAAGCGGCGGGCGGCTACAGCGTCAGCGAGGAGTGCGAGCGGGCTGGCTGCTCGTGCGGGGGGAAGGGCCACGGCTTCGACCTGCGGCCGCTCAACAAGGGCGAGGAGGGGCAGGCGGCCCGCTACTTGTACAAGGACGGAGACAAGGCCAAGGGGGGTACCGCGAAGATCGGTCTGGAGCTCGCGGGCGGAGCGTTCAAGGAGGGACGGCTCGACGGCCGTATGGGGCCGCTCGACCTGGGCGACGTCGCCGCCGCCGAGCTGCTCCAGCTCGGCAAGCCGGGCCCGTTCGTCGAGAAGTACCGCGAGCGGGAGTTCGGTGTGTTCCAGGTCCGCAAGCACTACCGGACGCAGAACCTGAACAAGCTCATCAAGGAGCTCGGGATCCAGCAGGACACCCGCAGCGAGGCAGAGATCACCAACGACACGGAGGGACTGACGGCGATTGCGGTCATCCCCGCCGGCACCTGGTACCGAGACATCGCCCGGCGCCCCGGACGGCGGCTCGACCTCATCAAGGTCGCCGAGGTGTACGGGCTCCCGGGAGTACGGCGCCTGATCGAGTCGTGGGGCCTGGTGTGGGGCAAGGACGTCCTCGACCCACCGCCCGAGGCCGCACCCGTCGCACCCGGTGACCTCGACGCCGACCAGCTCGCATTCCAGGTCATGTCCGAGGATGAAGCGAAGTTCGTTGAGGCTCGCCGAGCCGCCAACGCGGACCGCAAGGACGACCTGGCCGCCGCACTCCACCGCTTCCGGAACCCGAAGGCGCCCATCAAGGTCAAGGTCAGCCTCAAGAAGCCGATCCGGGCCAAGCGCCCGCGCCCGGCCGCGTAACGCCGGTCCGTCCCCGGACCCTCGAAACCGTCGCCCACCCGGTGGCGGTTTCGCCGTTACTGAGCCCAGTAACGAATAACTCGCTCCCCCGATCTGACCGGCTCCGAGCCCTTGTCCGAGACGCCGCCGGCCGCGCGGAAAGTCCCGCGCCTGGTACTCGACTTCGTCACTCAGGAGCTCGCCCGCCTCGGCCCGGAAACAGGCGATGGCTGGACTGGAGAGGTGCCCCGCACTCTGACGTGCGGAAGTTCGGCCAGGCCTGAGGCGAAGCGGTTTACGCGCGCCCGCGTAAGGGGGTCCAGAAAGTCCAGAAACTCTGACGGCCTCCAGGCCGCGTGCAGTTCCTGTCGTTCGGGTGCCCCGATACAGCCAAGATTTTTTGGTCGTCACCGGTCCGTGGGTCGAACCGCTTCCCCGGAGGGTCGGCCTCCTTCAAACCGCGTACGAGTTATCTTGACTGTTCGTCCTACACGGTGGTCTCACATAGCCATCAACTTAGTCGTCTTATCTTGCACTACTAGGCGTCAAGTCAGCGCAGCTGACCGGCGGTTTCAGGTTGGACTGCTCCGCCATCGATGTGCGACTCTTTAAGCATGACGCCGATTCAGCACACCGCAACCGAACCGGAGTCGGGGGACGAGATAGGCCGGGACGAGTCGGTCGGTACCCCCGACGCCGAGGGCTCCATGAGCCAGGCCAGGACCATCGAGATGATCCTGAACCGCTCGGCGAGGACCAATCGGACCGTCCCCATCAGGAGGGTCTTCCTTCAGCTTGGCGAGGGGCGGGACACGCAGCCTGGTCCTCTTAGGGCGCTCGTCGCGGCTCGGCAGGAACGGGCGCTCGACCTCTATCTCCTCGTCGCCGCCATCACGGGTGGACCGGGGCACTCGGTGACGGAGTGGTCGACGACCTGGGCCAGGACCATCGGCATCTTCGACGAGAAGTCCGGAGCTTCCGCGGTTTCCAGGGGGTGGAAGGCCTTGAAGGACCTCCACCTCATCACCACGGCCCGTGGTTCTCAGAGGAGGACGACGGTCACCAAGCGCATGGAGGACGGCAGCGGACCGTACGAGCCGCCCATGAACGTGGGAGAGAAGTACTTCCAGCTGCCGTTCGAGTACTGGGAGGAGGAGCTGCACATCAAGCTCTCCCTCGCGGGCAAGGCGATGCTCTTGATCGCCCTTGGCCAGAGAAAGAACAAGTTCTCTCTTGTCCACGCCAGGATCAACGAGTGGTACGGCCTGGCCCAGAAGACCGTCGCGGCTGGCATCGAGGACCTGGTCGAGCACGGTGCCCTGGAGTCGGCGGGGTTCGAGTACTTCGACACCCTCGCGGCCCGCTCGGGAAGGGGCTCCCGCCCCCTCTACCGCCTGGTGCCGCCCTTCCACCAGCGCGGACTGCCCCCCACGGGGCTCGAAGGTTTCCCTGTCCAGAAGGAGTCAGGGAAGTAGAGAACCGCGCCGCCCCTCCCCGGCTACCAACCTGTGGGGCGAACGCGGTCCAAGCGCCGGCGAGACCGGCAGATAGGAACAAGAGTATGGCTTCTATACCCAGTGGCACCCCGGCGCACCCCCTCTCCCCCCGCAGGAGGTGGAGCAGGGTGCTCCTGGTCGTGGTCGGCCTCGTTGTCCTGTGGGACATCGACCCGGAGTACGTTGACAACCTCGGAACCTGGATCGGCATCGTGACCGTGATCGCCCCGGAGATCTTCATGCAGAGGCGGGACGAGCCACCCGGGAACCTGAACATCGTCCTCTGAGTGTGGCCGCCGAGACGCTCGTCGTCTCGGCGGCGCACAACGGCGAACGACTGGGCCACTGTGGGGCTTCGCCGCTCCTGCCCCTGGCCCAAGCCCGCGTTACTGGGCCCAGTTCGCACTATCTTGCTCCGCGTCTCAGATAGTCCGAGGACCGTTGCCGAGAGTGCGCCGGCGATGCGGAAACTCCGCGTCCTGGTGCTCGTCGGCGTCGTCCAGGAGTGCGGCTTGGTCGGCTCGGTCGGCTCGCTCGATGGGGAGAAGCCGCGGGGCCGGCATCGGCGTTGCGGTCCTGGTGCTCGTCGACGGGCCGGTGCCGAGCGGGCGGCGCATGGTGCTCATGGCGTCAGTCTCCCGCCCGCGATCTTTGCTCGCTCGGAGAGGGGCGGCATGGACGGCCGGATGGTGAACCAGGACGCAAAAAAGCCGCCTTCTCAGGGCGGCATATCGACTGGTGACGGTCCGGGGAGCCGTCGGAGTGGTGCTCTGCTGGTGGGCAGAGTGGAGCTTGGGTCTGCGGGTGGAGTCGCGCGGCGGGTCGATCAGGCCGGCGATCTGGGTGCAGGGGTGTGTCGTTACGGCGGCATGTGGTCCTCCTGGTTCTGGGGGCCGGCTTGGTGACCGACCGTTGGGTGGAGCAGGCAGGACGGGGGCGCCGCGGCCAAGCGGCGACCGCCCCTCCTGCTCCTGCTTCGGCCGCCTGCCACAGCGGCCAGTTGGCCCATGAGTTGTTGGAGTCAGCAGCAATCAGGGGCGTGCCAGCCCAACCCACGGTTTTGAAGCGCGTGTTGGGTCGCGGAGACCAACTATGACGGCTGGCTAGAGATCATTTGCGGTCAACGTTTGGACATCCGGCGGGCCAATCCGCCGGCCGCAACCTTCGCTGCAGGTCATCGCCATACTCGTGTCGCTACGGTCAGGTTGGACGGTATTTGGGCCAACCCGTGTGCGCCATCTGAGTGCCTCGGAAAGCTGGAATCCTTGTCTTTTACCGAGCGCGTGATCGCTGACGACCAGCCCGCCAAGCAGGTCGTGAACACAAGGTCGGCAGGACTTGAGATCGCGCACGAGGCTGGGGCGCCACCCCTCCCTGCGGTCTCCGGTCTGAGGAGAAGGAGTCAGCAGCAAGGGCGGCGGCCGGCCAAGGGTCGCCGCCCCCTCTCTCAGGGGGTTCAGCCCAATGTCTGTGTCCAACGGGACCAAGAAGACCGTCCCCGCTGCCCGCGCCGCGGCGGAGGACAAGCCGACCTCGAACACGCCGGAGCCCAAGCACGGTTTCGGCCTTGCCCAGGCCGCGGTCATCGGCCTCTTCCTGACGGCCGCCGTCGTCCTGCGGCTGGTCGCCAAGATGGACGTCAACGAGATCGGCTTCCTGCTGTGCTGGGCCGGGGGGATCGGCGTCGTCGTCATCCTCGCCTCGAACGCGGGGGGAGGTGGTGGCGGGCCCCGTCGGTTCCTCCGGCGGATCCTGAGCGCCGCGGCCGGCAACCCGACCAACTGAGGGCGGCACCCATGCCGCGCCCTGAGGTCGACGTCGACTTCACCATTCCCGAGCGCGGGGAGCTCGCTATGAAGCTCCGCTCCCTGCGCACGGCGAAGGCACTCACCTACAAGCAGCTCGTCGAGAACACCAAGGGCGAGTACTCGGCCTCCCACTACAAAAGGGCGGCCTCCGGCAAGGAGCTCCCCTCGATGGACGTCGTCCTGTCCTACGCCGAGGGCTGCGTCGACAAGCTCACCTGGGACCTGATCGACGAGTTGAACGACCTTTACCGCGCGGCCCTGGCCGCAGTGGACAAGGCCGAGAAGAACGAGCGCCGGTCGACCGTCGTGCCCAAGCCTCACCTCGTACAGAGCATCGCCGATCTCGGTGCCGCCATGCGTGACGCGTGGGCGAGGGCCGGACGCCCGTCCATGAGGGTGATCGAGGATCGGGCCGGCGTGTACGTGCCGCACAGCACAGCGCACGTCATCGTCACCGGCCGCACGGTCCCCCGGGACTTGCGGCAGTACCTCAGCTTCCTCGAGGCCTGCGACATCGACTCGCCGGAGGACCTCGCTCCGTGGCTCACTGCCTGGGTCAAGGCGTGGGGCATCCCCGACGACAGGATGCTGGACCGCGACCGCAGGTGGATGGACGAGGAGATGGCCAAGGTCTACGACGAGGTCATCCTCGACGTAAGGGCAGAGCAGTACGACACCCAGTACGTGCTGAGGCTCCTGACCTCCGCCGTGGACCACGCGCTGAACACCATTCAGGACATCAACAACAGGCAGAAGCGCAGGGCCATGATCTCCACCGCCTCCACCCTGGCGCGGGTGGCCGAAGTCCACGAGCACCTACGCAAGACCACCGGCACCACCTACGGCGCCGCTGCCTGAAGCCGCGCCCTCAACGGTCGGTCCCCAGCCCTGGGGCCGGCCGTTCCGCGTACGCATCGGCGCGTCGTACGTCATCTCGCAGGCGTACGGCGGGCCGCGATGACGCACACGCCGATCCCGGCCCAGCCGACCGGTGAAGTGCCGGCACCGTCCCCGGTCGATGAATGCCGGGTTGCGCTGAGGGACGTTCCCCCAGAGCGCGGCGACGAGCTGCTCCTGGTGCTCATCGGCCTGCGGGCCGAGTAGGGGAAATGCGGCCGACGTTATGGGGCGGCGGGTATAGGCAGCCAGTGCTCGGGCCGACGAGCTCCTGGATGTCATCGCCGAGGCCGCCGACGAAACCGCAGGAGTGTCGCGGCGAGCTCGGGCAAGGCCTTGATGACGGCGACGGTGTCGGCTCGGTCGGCACGGAGCAAGGCGACGATGCAGACGATGGCCACGAGGGCCATGAGGAAGACGCCGACGAGCAGAGGCAGCACGAGCAGCGGGTCGATGGAGATGGGCATGGCGGTCCTCCAGTAGGTCGAGAAAGTCGTCCCGGCCCCGGCAGCGGGCGGGAGATCGCATGTTGAAGGATTTGTGGGTTAGCCCCGCAAGTCCCTCCATCAGCTTGAGAGCGAGTCGAACGGCTTTCGAACACCCGCTAGGTACTCGCCGGTGCGCACCCAGCCGGGGGTGATGAAGAAGCAGCTGCCCCAGACCGAGTGCGGTCTGGGGCAGCGGCTGGTTCGGGTGGTCGTAGAAGAGGATCAGACTGCGGCACCTCATTCGAGAGGTAGAGCAGTTCTCACGAGTCTGTTATGGGGCGCTGAAGAGGGGTTGTTACGCGTGACCGTGACGAGATCCGGTACGCGACCAGGCAATCGGCTGCTGAACTCGCAATGTCTGGCTCGCCGTGTACTTCACCGACCGTGGCATCGAGGAGCTGGAGAAGCGGCGAGGAGAGGAGGAGGTCACCTTCGAGTGGCTCGTCGCGCAGCTGCGTACGTTCGTCGCAACTCGGGCCGGGGTTCGGTGCTCTCAGGACCGAACGGGCCGCGATCTCGTCGTGCAGGGGACCGGAGCCAGACGTGGGCCCAAAGCCGTCACTGTGACGGCTTGCCCGATGGCCAAAGACGTCACAGTGACGGCTATGGTGCGGGGCATGGGTGAAGAGCTTCCTGAGCAGAGCGCGGCTGGCGTCCGGTACTTGTCGTGCGAGTGGTGCGGCGAGCCGGTGAGTCAGTTGGGGACGAGGACGCCGCGGTTGTACTGCAAGCGCAGTCACCGGCAGCGGGCCTTTGAGGCCCGCCGGCTTCTGAAGCTGGAGGAGGCGGCCGAAGCCAAGTCGACACAGTGACGGCTTGGTGGTTATGGCGGCAACTCTGGTTTGTGGGATGGCATGTGAGCTGGGGGTTAGCTGGCAAGCTGGCTTACTGGCTAGCCAGCTAACCGTTGGAGAGGAGGAGCGATGGCCCGACGCGTGGCGATCGTGAACAACAAGGGCGGGACCGGGAAGACGACGCTGACGGTCCGCCTGGCCGAAGCACTGGCCAAGGAGGGCAAGAGGGTCGGGGTCATCGACATGGACCCCCAGGGCAACGCGTCGAACCGGCTGGGGTGGACGAACGGTCCGGACGAGAAGAAGCCGACGATCAGCCAGGCGATCAAGGCGGACCGGTCGGGTTCCGTCATGGAGGTATGGCAGCCGATCGGTTGGGACGTCCCGTACGCGAGCCGGATCGTGCTGGCGCCGGCGAAGCTCACGCTCGAGAACCGGATGGCCGAGGCCGGGATCTCCGGCGCTTGGCGCCGATTGAAGAAGGGACTGGAGGGAGCCGACGACCACCTCGACTTCGTGCTCTTCGACTGCCCGCCCTCGATGTTCCACCTCACGCAGCTCGCCCTGGCGGCCGCGGACGGCGTCATCATTGCCGCCGAGGCCGAGTACTACGCCATCGAGGCCGCCGAGCGCGTACGGGACTTCGTGAAGGAGCGGGTCCCCCACGACCTGGCCAACCCGGACTGCGAAATCTGGGGCGTCGTCGTCAGCCGGTACGACGGCACCGCCGTCCAGACCGAGCAGCTGGACTCTCTCCGCCGGGTCTTCGGAAACCTCGTGTGGGAGCCGGTCACCAAGAGGCGCACCGTCGTCGCTGAGATCGACACCGACGCTCTCCCGATCGGCGAGGCCAGAGGGGACAAGGCGACCGAGATCCGCGCGACCTTCGAGCTCCTCGCCCAGTCCTTCCTCAAGGCGGTGCCCGCATGACGGCGAGGAGCCGCAGGGGAGGCCGCACCGTCGACAGCGGGGGTGTTCGGCCTACCGTCGCAGACACGCCCGGCCTTCCCGACGACGAAGAGACCATCGTCGTCGGCGACGAGGTGAGCGGAGCCAGGGAGAAGAAGGCCAAGAGGAAGAGGCCGGCCTTCGGCAGCTACATGGACACGGACCTCCAGCGCGCGTTCAAGCTGCAGTGCATCGGTGACGGCATCGAGATGCAGGACGCGCTGGATGAGGCTGTCCGACTGTGGCTCAAGAAGAAGGCCGCTCCACCTGCGGGTTAGTCAGCAAGCTGATGAGCCAGCTAGCTGGAAAGCCAGCTAGCTGACTAACCCGTTTCTGACCGGTGGAGGAGAAGCCGTCACTGTGACGGCTTACCGAAGCGGCTGTGGGCGGCCTGCTTCGTGATGCCGAAGGCTGCGCCGATGTCGGCCCAGGAGTCGCCGGCGGCCCGTGCCTTGGCGGCGGCCTCGGCGGCGGCGGTCTTGGCGAGGCGCTCGATCCGGGCGGCGAGGACGAGAGCCGCGCGAGGGTCCGTGGCGGTCAGGTTCGCGAGGACATCGGACAGGTCGGCCGACTGCCGACTGCCGTGCAGGGTGGCGAAGGAGACGTGCCTCGTCCACTCCTGCAGGAGCGGCGCCTCGGCCTCCTCGATGGTCTGCTCCGGGTCGAGCTGGTGTGCTTCGCCGGTCCATCCTCCACAGCTGCATCCGGCGCGTATGGCGGCTGGGGCGAGTGCCGTCCAGGGCAGAGCCGTCCGGCCGGGGAAGGGCTCGAAGCCGTCGCCGGACCTGACCAGCGGCTCCACGTGGCCGGTGTGCAGGGCGGTCTTTTCACTGGTCCAGGGCATGTGTCAGGAATTCCTTACGGGCTTGTCAGGAATCCAGACCTTACCTGATCAGGTGACCCTGACTCAGCTGTCAAGGATCCAGACGGCTGTGACAGTGATGCAGACGCACGAGAGCCCCGGTACTGGGACCGGGGCTCTCGTCAGTGTGGAGGGGAGTCGATGAGATCAGAGGAACTTGATGTCCCAGTGGTCGGACTCGCGGGCGTACTCGGCCTTGATGCCGCCGATGGTGCCGACGCGGACTAGGGCGTCACCGCGGTCGTAGGCGTGCTTGGTGTTCTTCTTGATGTAGGCGCTGACGCAGGGCTCGGGGCTGATGTCGATCTTGTAGCCGGTCCAGTGCGACTTGGTGCCGCCGCTGTGGCCGGTCTCGGTGCCGCCGGTGATGGTGATGGGGCAGCCGCTCTTCTTCTTCAGCGCGACGATGCCGTCGATGCTGTGGGCGCGGACGCCGTCGAACGAGGTGCAGGTCCGCTTGTTGCGGTTGCTGCACTTGCCGGAGGACTTCCACTCGATGTCGGCGGCGCGGAGGCGGGCAGTGGCCTGGGCGTGGGTCAGGGTGCCGCCGGCGGACGGCTTGCTCGGGGCGGGCTTCGACGGGGTGGAGTTGGTGGCGCCCGAGACGAGCTTGTTCCAGGTGTTCGGGCCGATGATGCCGTCGGCCGTCATCCCGCTGCGCTTCTGGAACGCCTTCGTCGCGCTCAACGTGGCCGGGCCGAACGCGCCGTCGACCGA
>NZ_JBVIUJ010000025.1:0-36995 GCF_055596705.1 Streptomyces sp. NPDC039609 | reverse complement strand
CCCGCGGAGCGGGTACCACATCGCTGCGCGATGTGCAAGAGAACACCCCCGCTTCGCGGGGGTGTTCCGCTCACGCTCCGCGTGAGCGGAGGCGGTTCGCTGCGCTCACCGCCGGCCCCTCCGCTGCGCTTCGGAGCCAAGTGCAGTGCGTGCGCCCCGCGTTGCGGGGCGCGGTCGGCCTTCGGCCGACCGAGTGACTTCCGCTGCGCTCCAGTCACTCGGTGCGCGCTGCGCACCGGGCGTGCCACGCTCCGCGCGGCTCGCCCGCGGGCCTGACGGCCCGGCAGCAGCCAGGGAGGGGCTTGTGCTGGGCTGCCGGGCGGGTGTTCCCCTTTGTAGCGGCAAGTCATCAAGGGGGATGGAGGGCGTGTGGGTCAATGTATGCTTCAAAATGAAGCATAGATATATTCTGGATTTGAAGCCTTTGACCGATCCGAGGAGTGATGGAGTGCAGCTCGTGGATCTGCGGAGATGGCAGCAGAGCATGGAGTTGCTTGCCGGTGAGTTTGCGTCTGGCTTCGAGGCGGTCCATGGGCACCCGCCCGGGGAGCATGCCGTGGGCCTCGTCCCGGCCGGAGAGAGCGCGGCTGTGGCGGAGGCCTTGGCTCGCCGGGGCGTGGCCGGTCCGCTCCTGGCGTACTACGGGCATCTCGGTGCGGTGGAGCTGCCCGACATCGACAACGGGATCTGGATGGATGACGCTGCCTCACTCATTGCCCAGCTCGAGGCAGGTATCCGTCCCAACCGGCTTACGGGCGCGCTGGATGACATGGTGTCGGTATTCGCCACAGACGGAGGTGGAGGCATGTACGCCCTCAGCCACACCACAGGGTGCGTCTACCACCTCACTGCGGGCGCCCTCATCGGCAGCACCTACGACGAGGCCGGCTACCGCATCGATGCCGAAGACCTCTGGGGCTTCCTTGAGCAACTGCACACCCGCCTCACCGCGGCCGTCGAAGAGCAGCGAGCCGCGCTGGGGAAAGCAAACGGGCAGGAGAGACGGGCAGTGAGGATCCGGAAAAGGGACGACTCGATGGAAAAGAAAACACTCCGCCCGCATCAGAGAGAAGCCGTGGATGCGGTTATCCGTGCCCTCGAATTTCCTGCAAGATCACTTGTGCCTGAGCGAGGGCTCCGGACCCAGGTGATCATGGCGACCGGATCCGGGAAGAGCCTCGTCGCTGTGCGCAGCGCGGAGGAGCTCCAGGCGGGCCGTGTGCTGGTGCTCGTGCCCTCACTGGATCTGCTGGCCCAGACCGAGGCCGCGTGGCGTGAGGGAGGCCGTGCAGGGCCGATGATCGGGGTCTCGTCTCTACGGGGAGAGGAGGTGGATTTCCCGAACACCACGGACGTGGACGAGCTGGTCGACTGGGTGCGGCCGTTCGACAGGGTGACCGTGTTCGCCACCTACGCCTCCCTCGGGCTCGGCACACTGGAGCGGGCACACGCCGCCGGCCTTCCGGCCTGGGATCTGATCGTGGTCGACGAGGCGCACCGGACGTCGGGGCGGATCGGCAAGCCGTGGGCTGTCGTGCACGACAACACCCGCATCCCGTCCTTCCGCCGGCTGTACATGACCGCCACACCCCGGCTGTGGCAGCTCGGGGACGAAGACGAAGCCGGCGCGCCCGGTGAACTGGTCGCGAGCATGGACGACTCCCCCGACGGGCCCTTCGGCAGCCGCTGCTTCACCCTGACGCTCTCGGAGGCCATCGACAGGGGAATCTGTGCCCCCTACCAAGTCGTCTGCGTGGACGTCACCGACACCCGGCTCCAAGCCGCGCAGCTCCTGGGCGCGGAGGGCCGCTCGGCAGAGGTCCGCGGGGCGCGGCTCGCCGCCCTGCAGACTGCGCTGGTGAAGGCGTCGGCGGAGGAGAACTTCCGGCGCACTCTCGTCTTCCACCATGTCGTGAAGGAGGCCGAGGCGTTCGCGGCCGGCCTTTCCGACGTCGCCGCGCAGCTGTACGCCGCCGACCCGGAGCTGTACCCGAAGACGATCTGGGCCAACTGGCTGTGCGGCGAGCACAGGCCGCTCCACCGCCGCCGCGTCCTCGGGGAGTTCGCCGACGGCATCGCCACGGACGGCACCGTGGTGGAGAAGGGCTACCTCAGCTCCGTGAAGGTGCTGGGGGAAGGCGTCGACACCCGAAACTGCGACTCCGTGTACTGGGCGGATGTGCGCGGCTCGATGCCCGACCTGGTCCAAGCCGTGGGCCGCGCGCTGCGGATGCAGCCCGGCGAGGGCAAGATGGCCTCACTCGTGGTGCCGGTCCTGCTCGGGCCGGGCGAGACAGCCGACAACATGCTCACCTCCCGGGCGTACGGCGGACTCGCCAAACTCCTAGAAGCACTCCGGGCACACGACGCACGGATCGTGGAAACCCTCGCCGAGCAGCAGGCCCCCAGCCGCTCCCCCAAGGGCCGCGAACTCGGCGGAGCAGCCGAAGAGCAGCACGGCGAATGGGAAGGCGTCAGTACCCCCGCCAAGGCCCTGCTGAAGTTCTCCACACCCCGCGACCCCGCCGCCCTGGCCGTGTTCGTCAACCTGCGCGTCCTCAACCCGGAACACGAGCACTGGCGGCGCGGGGTAGAGGCCGCGGTCATCTACGCCCGCGAGCACGGCGACCTGCGCGTGCCGTTCACCTACCGCGTCCCCGGGGGCGAGGAAGCCGAGGGGGTCGGATGGCCGGCCTCGCTCGCCGGGTTCCCGCTGGGACAGTGGACCGCCGACGCCAGGAGGTTCTACGCCCGCGGGGACATGAACGAGAACCGCGTCGACCAGTTGGAGATGCTCGGCATGGTCTGGAGCCACTTCGACGTCGCCTGGGAGGAGGGCCTGTCCGCCGCCCGTGGATGGGCGGCCGAACACGGCCACCTCCTGGCCCCGCTGGACGCCGCCCACCAGGGGTATAAAGTCGGCACCTGGCTCAAGAACGCACGCGCCGCCGCCCGACGAGCCCAGGGCCTCGAACAACGCCAAGCCGAAGGGCTACCGGTGGAGTCGTGGGCCGGCGCCCTATCGCCAGAACGACGCGAACAACTGGACGAAATCGATCCCTCCTGGCGCCCCGCCTGGCCAATCGAATGGCAGAGGGCCTTCCACCTCACCCGCCTCCACCTTGAAGAGGTCGGCGGCGAACTGCCCACCGAGCCGGGCGTCGTCATGCACCGCGGCGAAGACCTCGGACGATGGGTACGAGCACAGCGGCTCGGCTTCGACAAGCTCACCACGGTGCAGCAATGGATGTGCGAACAGGTCCTCGGAATCACACCCGCCACCGAGGACGAGAAGCCGAAGCCACGTCGCACACAGGCCGACAAATGGGCGATGAACTACGAAGCCGCCAAGCAGTACTACGAACGTGAAGGACACCTACACGTCCCCCGCAAACACACCGAAACCATCCTGATCAGCAGCCACGACGAACACGGCGGCCAGGAACAGGAGCAGCGGGACGTACAGCTAAAGCTCGGCGCATGGATCGGGAACCAGCGCAGCCGGGCCGCGACACTGACCCCAGAACGCATCCAACAACTCACCGCGATCGGCATGCGATGGGTGTAGCGGGCATCGCCGTCACCACGGCCACCACCCTCACGGCCGGCTATCTGCTCGGGCGTCTGCGCCCATGGCGGCATGCGAGCGACCGGGCCGCCGGCCAGGCCCGCCGCACCGGAACGCGGAGCCGGGATAGGCCACGGCTGCGTGGTGGTCAGATGCGCCAGGTGCGGATGCGGTCGGCTGCCTGATAGACGGATGTCTTGCCGGCCTGGATGTCGCGGACGAGGTCGACCATGGCGCCGTATGGGGGGTCGATGCCCTCGCCGGAGGCGTGCATGTAGGCGGCGGTGACCTGGCAGGCGTACAGGCTGTTGCGGTACGGCAGGGGCTGCAGGCGGACCAGGGTGTGCAGGAGCGCGGCGGCGCGCCAGGCCGGATCGGGGTCGGCTGTGGTGGGGCGCGGGATGCGGGTCTTGTGGCGGGCGACGGCGGCGACGAGGGCCGAGTAGTCGGCGATGCTGACGTCTTCGGGGACGGCCTGCTCCTGGACGTCCAGGAGCCAGGGGACGTCGATGTGGAGGATCATCAGGCGGTGTCCGCTCCCTGTCGGCGGCCGGCCGGGGGCGGGGCTTCGTCGGGGAAGGCGTCGTCGAACTCGGAGCGGTGGGCATCGCCCCAGGAGAGGGCGTAGCGGACGAACTGGTGGCGCTGGCGCTCGCGCAGCGGCAGGTCGTGGACGTACTGCTTCAACGACTTGCCTTCGGCGGCCGCGGCGGCCCGGACCTCCTCCAGCTCCTCGTCGGTGAAGGTGACATTCAAGGACGGCATACCCCCGATGGTACCTACTTGGTACCTGATCGGCTACGGGCTGGACAGAGGCGCTATGTGGCCGTGCCCGGGGTGGCGCGGGTGGGGTGAGGGGTGGGTCTAGCTGGGTGCCTGTTCCTGAACCCGGATGCTGGATGCCGGACTCAGGCTTCCGGCGCAATCTGGGGCGATGTCCTCGTGGACCGGGCAGTCGCGGCCGCGCCCTGCGACTCCAGCCGCCCGGGCACTACGGGCGTCACTCTGACCCATGAGCAGACGGCCCTCCGACCTGCTTTCGCCAGGTCAGGGCGGCGGGATTTTGTGGAAGCCTGGCGCCGCTACCGGCCCGACGGGGTCGCAGGCTGCATGGTGGAGACATGATCGGGACCGTGATCGCGATCCTCGGCCTGGTCGTGTCGGTTGCGACCGCAGTTGTCGGCTACCGTCACGGCCACCACGCCACGAGGGCTCAGCACATGCGCGACGAGCGCGAGGAACAGACTCGGAGACAGCGCGAGGAGCAGGCGGAACGGACGGAGCGGATCCGGCAGGCGAGCTGGATCTCGAGTTACGTCGAAACCGACGGCAGTCACGTCACGGTGTACAACGGCAGCAGCCAGCCTGTCAGCGACGTTCGTGTCCTGGCGGAGGACGAAGTACTGCAGCCGGATGGCGTGGTACTGCTGATGCCGGGCGGGCACTCGACGTTTGTCCTCGTCTCGGAGGGCACGGCCCTCGAGCTCGATCCCGCGGGGCTGGCCGTGGAGTTCACCGATGTGGCGGGCCGTTCCTGGCGGCGCACCGCCGCGGGGAAGCTGCACGAGCAGATTGCGCCAGAGGGTACACCGCCGCTGTGGGGCCCGCCCATGGTCCCGCTCGTCGAACCGTATCGGAGCCCCGGTCCGGAAGCGGGACGCAGGCCCACGAGCGACGGTTCCGTTCTGCCGCCTAGAGACGCTCTCCGCCCGGAGGGCCCGCCTTCAGGGCCGCTCAGCGGGTCTGCTCCACCGCCGCCGGGGCCGGGCGCCGGGGGCGGCGCACCCTACGGCGGCCAGGGCCCCCACAGACGGGACGCCTTCTCGTGGCGCCCCTTGTTCGTCCTCGGCTGTCTCGGTGCCGCGACCGCCCTCGCGTACCTCATCGCGCAGCTGGTCTGAGGACCTGCTGGACCCTCGCTCGCCGAGAGGGCCCCCAACCGTTCGCTGAACCGTAATCGTGACGGTTCAGCGAACGGCGGCCCCTGTAGGACACCTTCGGAGAGAGCCCTGAGCTGGGAACGTAGTGTCCCGTCTCTCGCGATGTTCTCGCTGTCTCACGCGACCTTGTTGGATTCGCGGCTGGTCTCAGGTGACGTTGTCGCAGTTGGCCGGGGCGGAGACTGATTCTCACGCGATGTTGTCGCTCAGTCGGGTTCGCCCCAGCTCTGCGCTCGCGGGGGCTCCCTCTACTGGCCGTCGAGTTCAGCGAACGCTTCCGCGAACCCCTTCGAATCCGACTTGTTCGTCGTGTAGGCGCCGGTCCCCCGGCGGAAGACCCGGCAGGTCCACCTCCAGCACCGTGCCCAGGGCAGGCGATCCGATAACGTTGCTGCGGGAACGGGGTTTGTGACGATTCTCGTGAGACCTCGCCGTATTTCAGAGGGATACCCGCGCTGTTCTGCCAGCGGCAGAACACCAGCCTGACCGGCCTCGACGATCACTAAAGTCCCGTCTCATGACGACGATTACGACGCGTACGGTCGAGTACCCGGCCGACCGTTTAACGATGATCGGGCACCTCGCGCTCCCGGCCGGTGTCGACCGCCGGCCCGCGGTGCTGCTCGGACCAGAGGGCATGGGGCTCAGCGACGTCGAGCGCCGACGGGCCGAGGCTCTCGCCGAGCTGGGATATGTAGCGCTGGCCTTCGACCTCCACGGCGGGCGCTATCTGAGCGACCCCGACGAGATGTTGGCCCGTTGCCTGCCGCTGCTCGCCGATCCCGACCGGATGCGGGGCATCGGCCATGCGGCGCTCGACGTGTTGCGCACCGAACCGCGGACCGACCCCGACCGGATCGCCGCCATCGGCTACGGCACTGGGGGCGCCATCGGGCTGGAACTCGGTCGCGGCGGCGTCGACCTGCGCGCGATCGGGACAGTCAACGCAACCACCACGGGCCGACCGGGCGAGGCGGCACGCATTCGCTGCCCGGTATGGGCCGGGGTCGGGTCGGAAGACCCGATCATGCCGCCCGCGCAACGGGACGCGTTCACCGCCGAGATGCAGGCCGCGGGCGTCGACTGGCGCCTCGTGATCTACGGCGGAGCCTTGCACGCCTTCCACCACCCGACAGTCGACCACCGCACGGTCCCCGGCGTCGGCTACCACCCACGACACGCACAGCGAGCCTGGCGCGACATCATCGACCTGCTCACCGAATGCCTGCCCATCACGGGATGATCTGGTCAGCAACCGCGATTCTGGGCCGCGAACCAGGCCGGTCGACCGCCACCGGCTCCGGTTTGTGGGACATCACCGCAGCTCAGAGAAACTGTGCCGAGGTGCTCTGCGAGGGCGTTCCCGCTCTGATCATCTGGCTCCGCTCATGACCACCAACCCCGGAGGGGCGTCGGTACGGAGCGGTGCACGCTCAGAAGATGGCCCAGGCTTCCTTCGGCAAGTGGTGATAGACGTCGTCCATGGCCTCGGCAGGAAGGAAGACAGGTCGCGTGATCAGACGATCGTCGGCCCGCTGCACGCATAGCGCCACCCCAAGAGTCAGCGATCCGGCCTGCGCTGCGGGCAGGTAGAAGAGCTCCGTCCGGGGTTCCCGGCTCTCCGCGCGATCACACAGCCACTGCTCCAGCTCGGAGGGGAGCCGGCCGACCAGTGCTGCCCCGTCCGCGACAACCTGGGGTCCCCGCAGTGCATCGACCGAGACGCCGCACAAGCTCTCATCGGCCGCGAAGTAGAGCTGCAGCCCCGTGTCGGAGTACGTGTGGCACGTGATGTCCCACTGTGGGTCGTGATGGCGATTGCCCGCACGGATACCGCCGAGTGCAGCAGATGCTTCGCGCAAACTCATTCCGAATCGCAGTGGACCCACGCTCATGAACGGATCGAGGGTCCACTGCGGTCGTTCGCTGTCCGGCAAGACGTCCCACAAGCTCATAACACGCAGCCTACGACGAGTCGTCCGACCAAGATCCAGGGGTTGCCAGCCCCCTAGTCAGCGGGCGGTCAGGTGATCGGCCGGACAGCTCCTAGCAGCGCGGTCCCATCGTCCGGGACCGGCATCATCTGAATCGCCGGGCCGGCAGCAACGCACGCGGCAACTACACCGCGACCGCCACCTGCTGCCGATCACCCGGAACGGGGGCCGCCGGACGCGACGGCCCCCGACTTCGTACGTGAGCCGGCCGTGAAGGGACCCTGGCCTGGGATTTCGTGGCAGACGGTGGGCTGGACCGCGTCCGTCCGAGGGAACCGACCTCGAACAGGGCACGCCGTGGTGATCGCGGGCCCGCCGACGGGCCATCGTGGTGCGGCAAACCGATGGCGCTACGGATGGGGAACGCGGATGTCCGAATCGACCCGGGCCATGAGCCGACGCAGCCTGCTCATCGCCGGCGGGGCGTTGGCGACCACCGTCGCTGCCACGGGCGAGTCCAGCGCTCTGGCCAGGGGGGAAGCGGTGCCGCGGGGCTCGGGGAGCGGCGATGACGCCGGCCGGGCAAGGATCGACGTCCACCACCATTTCACCGCTCCGGCATGGGTGGACTGGGCGGAGCGTGAGGGCCTGGTGCGGCGGCAGGAGCTGCTGTGGTGGGCGCGTTGGGATCTGGACTCCACCCTGGCGCTGATGGACCGGGTAGGAATCGCGACCGCGGTCCTCAACCCGACCATGCAGGACCGGTACCGCACCGCGGCGCAGGCCAGGGAAGGTCTCACCGTCGTCTTCGAGGCGATGGCCGACCTGGTGGCCCTACACCCGGGCCGTTTCGCCGTCCTCGCTCCTGCTGTCCTGGACCATCCCGAAGTGACCACGTGGGCTCTCCGCCGCGCCTTCGACGAGCTCGGTGCCGTCGGAGCCAGCGTGAAAGCCAACTACAACGGTGTCTACCTCGGTGATCCCTCGTACGACCGCTTCCTCGCCGAACTCGACGAGCGCGCCGCGGTCCTCTTCACGCATCCGCTCGACCTCCCGGGCGGAACACCCGGCGCGCCCACCGTCCCCGGAATTCCGAACTTCATGTGCGATTTCCTGCTGGACACCACGCGTGCTGCTGTGAACCTGATCCGTACCAGGACACTCGACCGCTACCCGCACCTGTCAGTCATCCTGCCGCACGCCGGAGGATTCCTCCCTCAGATCGCCACCCGCATGGAGGCCTTCGGCGGCTTCTGCACTCCACCCCTCGATGCTGCCCGTGTACGGGACTACCTCCACCGCTTCTACTACGACACGGCGGGCCCGTCGGCCCCCTCGGGCACTCTGGTGGCCACCGCCGGCGCCGACCGGATCCTCTTCGGCACCGACTGGCCGGCCGCCTCCGCAGACATCATCACCGACTTCACGGTGCCGGCCATCGAGACCGACCCCGTCTTCACCGACCGCCAACGACGCGGCATCAACCGCGACAACGCGCTCCGCCTGTTGCCCGCGCTGAGGCGCGCCCAAGGGCTGTCCCGCTGATCCACCAAGGATGACGGGACAGCCCTTACTGATCTTTTCGTTAGTTCAGTGGGGTTGATGGGTGGATGGTGAGTCCGGTGTGGGTGAGGAAGGACCAGGGCAGCTGTGGGTTCTGGTTGATGCGGTGGATGCCCTGTTCGGTTGCGTCGGCGACATCGGCGAGGTGGTCGCCGGCGAGGTTGGCGTGCTCGCGTTTCTTGAGCGATGACCAGAGCAGTTCCACCGGGTTGAGCTCAGGCGCGTAAGCAGGTAATCGCTCGAGGGTGAGCCAGTCCTGTTCGGCGACCCAGGCCCGCATCGCCCGACTCCAATGAGCGGACAGCCCGTCCCAGACAAGGATCACGCGCTCGCCGCGGTAGAACGCCTTCATCTGCTCCAGGACCTCGATGAGCCCGGCGGTGTCGTAGCTGCCGGGCTTGAGGTGGAAACACAACCGAGGACCTCGATCGGGGTCGGTGGAGTGGAATCCCAGGGCCCGGCCATCGAGGCACGTTTCCAGTTCAGCCGGTGCCGCAGGAGCGGAGTGCGGCCACGGGGTGCATAGGTGCGGCGGACCTGCGGCAGTAAAGAGACGCCTGATTCGTCGAGGAACACGATCCGGGCACGTGTGTTCACGGCCCCTTTTTGATGCGTGGCCACTCGTGCGCGATCCAGCGGGCGATCTCCGACTCGTCCCGCTCGACAGCCCGCCGCTCGGGCCGCTGCAGACTCCATCCGAGTCGGCCGGTCAGCAACCGCCACACCGACGCCCGCGACAACACCACGCCTGCCACCCGCTCGACCACCAGACCAACCCGCTCCAGCGTCCACAGTTCAGCCTCGAACCCATGCGCCTGGGCGCCCTGCTCCAGCGCGGTCCGCACCAGCTCCACCTGGTTGTTGTCCAGCTTGAGCGGACGGCCAGTGGCCGGACGCCGGCGCAGGGCGAGAGCGCCGCCCTCCTCCCATACTCGTTTCCACCGCCGTACGCTCTCCTCGCTGACTCCCAGCATCCGTGCGATCTCGACACTCGAGCGTCCTTGCTCGAACAACTCGGCCGCCCGCACACGCCGGGCCTCGGCCAACTGCGGCCGCGTCAAAGGAGGAACGACAGACTCGGAAGCGACAGGCGAAGGCATGAAAGACACGAGCCCATGCACCCACCAACAAGCCCGTCACACCCACAGAACTAAAGAGAAGATCAGTAAGAGGTCGTCTCGTTTGGCTTGTCTTCCGAGCCGGAGGGTGATCCGGTTGCCGTGGTGAGACGGGGTTAGACGCCGCGGTCCGGGCCGTGCCACGGCTCTGGACGTTCGGCGGCGGTCATCGGGAGTCTGCGCAGTTGGACCGGACCGGGGTAGAAGGCGGAGCTGTGGGGGCCGGCCATGTTCTCGCCGACGAGGTAGCGGTAGAGCCATTCGGTGAAGCTCATGTGGTGCTGTGACCAGCCGCCTTCTCCGTCCTCGACGAGGAGCCATGCGGTGTCAGCCCCAGCGGCGAGGAAGATTATCTCTCCTCGGTCGGTGCTTGCGATCGGCCACAGACCCTCGCGGGTACCGAAGCTCAGCTCCCTGAGTCCGAACAGCAGGCGAGGGTCCTCGTCCGCGTCGAGGTCGTCCCAGGGAACCTCGGACCACGCCCGGACCGTGTCGCGTATCCACTGGCCCAGGTTCCACCGCTCGGTCGCCGGGTGGGAGAGATACAGGTGGCCGTTGAGTTCGATCGGAGCGTACGCGTCCACGAGGGCCCGGTAGTCGGAGGGCAGCTGTACGCCGAGTTGTGCGTGGAGCCGGTCCCACGCCGACGGGTCGGCATAGCGGTTCTGGGTCTCGCCGAGCATCGCCATGACGGCGTCCAGATAGTCAGGCCTGGGCTACCTCGATGGTGTACGCACAGGTCTCGGTACGAAGCGGCATGCCGAAGCCCAGGTGCGGCATCCGATTACGCCTTGGATCATCGCAGCCCCGGCACCGTCCTCCCCAGGCCGCCAGCCTGCGGTAACAGATCAGGGTCGCGGCGATGCCGGCGAAGGCCAGGATGATGGGGATTCCTGAAAAGGGCTGTGACCGCGCTTCCGTGATGACTACGGCTGGATGAGGATTCGGGCCCTCAGTACGCGAAATGAGGCTCGGCCGTACATCTGCCGTTTGATCGTCTTGATGCGGTTGACATGGCCTTCGACGACGCCGGAGCTGTACTCCAAGGTCAGGCCCGCGGTTACGGCGTCGATGTCGAACTTCATGAACCGGGCAAACCCACGGATCGGCAGAGGTGCGTCACGCTCTACTTCGCTGATCCAGTCGGGCAACAAGTGACCCGTGCGGCCGCGGACGAGTGCCGTGAACCGCTGCGCGATCTCCCGGGCGCGGGCAATGTCCGGGCAGGCCAGGCAGACCTCGCTGAGCCGGACCTCGTCGTCCTCACTCAACGACTCGTGGCGACGCATGATCCAGGACGTGATCGCGCGTGGGCTCGGAATCGGCGCCGGCGCGGGTATGGCAGTGCCGTCTCGCAGGGTCGCGACGTATCGGCGGACCGTCTGAACCGTGCCTCCGAATCCCCGCTCACGGACTTCGCGGAAGAGCCGGCTGGCGTCCGTGCAGCCGTTGAGGAAGCGGGCTTGCAGGTAGGGGTGAAAGGGGGTGAGGAGCCCCGTTCGACGGTGCCGGGCGGATTCGATGAGTACGCCGACATCGGTGTCCCGGAAATGCCGCACTGTCTTGCGGTCCATGTCCAAGCGACGGGCGATCGCGCTGATCGTCCACCCCTTGTCCACCAGGTCGAGGATGTCGGCGTGCCGGTGGAGGGTCCGCTCGACGATGGCGGTCTTCGGCAGCGCGGCCGGCTGATCCGGCACCCAGGTGTCGGGGACTGGGGCGTCAGGTCGAGCCAACTCCTGAGCGTGTTTCCGCAGGCAGGCGCGGTGCTGGTGGCATGTCTTCTCCACCACAACGGAGAGGTTCTGCAGCAGATGCCACCGGTCCGCCACTTCGATCGCTCCGGTGGTGGCCTGCTTGATCGCGCGGGTATAGCCGGTGGCCCGGTCCCGGCAGATGACCTCCGCTCCGGGATGGGCCTCCAGCCAGGCAAGGAAGGTTTCCGAGCTGCGGTCGGGCAGAACGTCGAACGGCTTGCCCTGTTCAACATCCACGAGCACCGTTCCGTATGTGTGCCCCCGACGGAAGGCGAAGTCATCCACCCCCAGAACCCGCGGGGCCCGAGCCGGGACCATCGGCGCCGACAGCAGATGGACGAGTGTCGTCCGTCGGCCGGACAGCCCCAGTCGTCGGCAGAGGCGTTCTCCGGGGCGACCCCCGAGCTCCACGGCCACGAAACGGGCAAGGTCACGCATGGCCAGAGACGACTGGCCGTGTGACCGCGTGAAGCCCTCGACCTGTTCAACGAAAGTCCGTCGGCGGCACATCGGCACGTCACAGAGAAACCGCCTCACCCGCAGGCGGACGAGCACCTCTCGACCGCCAGCAGGCCGATCAGCCAGCCGCCTCCAGTACCGGCTGTGGACCCGCCGTGCTCCGTTGCCGCAGTCCGGACAACGGCCAGGAGGAGCAGTACCAACCGCGTCCACGAACAGGGTGCGGCCCGCGACATGCAACCGCTCGATCCTCAGCTCGATCCCCGGAAACAAGACGTCCGACATCTCACACAAGCCCATAGAGAAGTTGTGCCGCGACGAAACGATCCCGCATGCCAGCCTCACGTCACGGCAGATGATCGACAGAGTGTCGCCCTGGATCAGCGACACAGGGATGATGTGGGGGCAGACGGACAACCAGGTCGTCGCCTGGATCAGCTCAGCCTGACGGCTGAGTGCCGGCGGCCTCGGCGGTGGCCAGCATCGTGAGGCACACTGGCGGTCGCCACATGAACGCGTCGCTGATCTCTCGGCTGAAGGCTGCCGTTTGCCACCGGTCGGTGATGTCGCGCCAGGACGCGACGTGGGCCCAGCGGTCGGCGCCAGCATTCTCCCGGTCGTACCTCAGCTCGAACTCGTAGACCCGGCCACAGTTCGACAGGAGGACGCCAGTCTCGGTGCAGGGCCCGTCTGGGAAGAGGTAGACGAGAATCGAGTCAGCAGGAACGAGATCACGCTCGGCCATCAGTTCTCTGAGGCGTACCCACAGGCCGCCTCGGTGCTTGCGCATCAGCTGAGTGTCGTTCACGTAGCCGCGCGAGCGAGGGTAGGGATCAGGAGTCAACAGTGCGAGGACGGACTGTTCCGCAGCGATGGACAAGGCGGCCTGCCGTTCCGACGCGGCCTGCCGGGCAGGCGACTTCTGCTTCTGGTACCGACGGCCGCGACGAGGCATCTCCCGGCGGAGTCGGATGGGGGCCCTACGCGGCATGGGCCTTTCGGGTGGTCATACCCAAAGCTTGCCACACTGACGATCTTCACAGCAGACACGCCCCACCAGGATCGCCGGCACGAGCCCGATCCGCTGGCTGCCGTAGTCATCACGGAAGCGCGGTCACAGCCCTGAAAAGGACCAGTGTCGCTCTTCGCCTCAGTTCGTTGCTGCTTGAACGGTGTGAGGAGGGTGGGGAGCGAAGAGCATGGGTGGGCCCCGCCGACCGTCAGGTCGGCGGGGCCCCGGTGATCGTGGACCTCAGCTGGTGGTCAATTGATCAGCCCGCACTTCGAACTCGATGTGTCCGTCGAGGGATTCGAGTCCCCAGGGAGCGACGGAGATCTTGACCGTGTCCGCAGTGTCCGCGCTGTTGCCGGTGGTCAGGATGTCGCAGAGAACGCCCACCTCGACGGGATAGCTGGAGTCGGGGTGGAGGTCCTCGCCGCTGAAGACAGGCCACTTGTCAACGAAGGTCCATTGCTGGTGGTGGGCGTCCGTGAAGCGGATGGCTGCGTAGGTAAGACCTGAGAGCGTTTGTTGACGAGCTTGGAGAACGGTTGCCGGCGGGCGGGCTGGGGAATGTCGCCGAGAACCGAGAGCACCGTGGCGTTTCGGGGGCGCTTGGGGTGGTGTCAGTGGCTTCCGCTTGTATTGCTCTGTGACCGTCTATGAAGTGATCGCGCAGCTGCCTGCCCCCGAGATCGTCCGTGCCCGCTCGCAGGCAATGGCCATGTTGGATGCCGTCCTGAGCCCGGAGTGGGAATTCCGGTACTACTCGTATGACAGGCAGTGGGCGCCGTCTGAGGAGTTGGCCTCGATGAAGGACGGAAGCGGCAATGACTACGTCATCGTCTTCTCCGAGCCCGGGGTCTATGCCCAGGCGACCTCCCACGAGTCACCGATCAACGCCTACCGGGTGTCGCCCCCGGCGCCGTGGCCAGGTCTGTTCGACTCGCTGCCGCAGACCTTGCGATCCTTTGCCCACGAGGTCGCCTTCCTCGATCCCAACGGTGTTCAGCGGGCCACCGTGTGCTTGTGGCGCGAGGTCACGGACTCCGAGTGGAAGTGCGGCGACGTTCAGGTGCCGAGCGAGCACGAGGAAGACGCGGACGGGGCTGAGTGGCTGTTCGGTCTCCTGTTGGAAGGTAGCGCCGAGGCCTATCTGGAGTTCGCCGAGGACTACTACGAGGTGGCACCGGCCTTGGATGCAGTCCAGCACATCTATGACCTGAAGCCGCTGACGCAGGAAGTCGTCTCGGCTCTGAACCCCGCGGTTCGGCTTGAGGACCTTGCCGACGACATCACCCAGATCGGCTATCCGGGGTAGCTATGGCTGTCGCGCGCCGGTCAGCCGGCTGCTTGCTGTTCGGCGCGGGCGCGGGTGGTGGCGAGACGGTAGGAGTCGGTGCCGGTCTCGATGATGTTGCCGCCGAAGGTGAGCCGGTCGACGATGGCCGCGCAGAGGCGCGGGTCGGTGAACGTCTTGGTCCACCCAGAGAAGGACTCGTTCGAGGCAATCGCCACGCTGTTCTTTTCCTCCCGCTCGGTCAGAACCTGGAAGAGGAGTTCGGCGCCGCGGCGGTCGAGTTCCATGTAGCCGAGCTCGTCGATGCACAAAAGATCGACGCGGCCGTAGCGGGCGATGGTCTTGGTCAGCTGCTTCTCGTCGGCGGCCTCGACGAGTTCGTTGACCAGCTTCGTCGCCAGCACGTACTTGACCCGATAGCCGGCCATCGCGGCTTCGGTCCCGAGGGCGATCAGCAGGTGGGACTTGCCGGTGCCGGAGTCGCCGATGAGGCAGAGCGGCAGGCTCTTCTTGATCCACTCGCACTTGGCGAGGGTGTGGATCATGGCCGCGTCGATGTTGGGGTTGGCGTCGAAGTCGAACTTCCGCAGGGACTTGTCGCGGGGGAATCCGGCGGCCTTGATGCGCCGTTCGGAGCGTCGCCGGGCCCGGTCGTCGCACTCGGCGAGGAGGAGTTCGGCGAGGAAGCCGAGGTAGGACATCTGCTCGCGCTCGGCTGTCGCGGCGACCTCGGGGAACTGGGACCGGATGGTGGGCAGCCGGAGCATCCTGCATGCCTGGTCGACCGCGGCAGTGGCGGCTTGCTCGGTGAGTCCTCGCTGGCGGGGGAAGGTCACAATCGTTCTCCTTCAGGTGGTGGGGCGATCCGGCCGACGCAGTCGCAGCAGTTGGTCGTAGTGGGCGACCGAGGGAAGCGGCCGCTTGTCGGGTGGCAGGTGAGCCAGGCGGCGTGAGGCCAGGGAGGTCACATTGGACCGGTCGGCCGTGGGCGGCACAGGCTCCTCATGGGCGTGGCCGTCCTCCTCCGCTGCCTTGCGGGCTTCGAGTGCGACGGCGTCCGCGGTCAGCGCGCCCGTCCTCAGGGCCGCCGCGAGGCCGGTGACCAGGTGTTCGTGGGGCAGATGGCGGCCGAGTAGAAGGACTTCGATCAGTGCGCGGGTGCCGTCGCGTTCTCCGTGGGCCTTGACGGCCGCCGCCCACCAGGCGTCATGGACCGGGGTGAATCTGCCCGCGGAGCGGGCCTGATCGAGTGCGGTCGCTCCCGGCAGGGCGCCGGGCTTGCGCACGAGTGCCTCCAGGTAGTGGTCCAGGTCGAGGCGGCATCCGCCCTTGGCGATCAGCCGTTCGTGCCGGGCGACTTCCTCGCGGCCGTCATGGACGACCAGCTCGGAGGCGTGCAGCATCGCGCGGACGGTCCTGCCGATCAGCCGCACCGGCACTGAGTAGCGGTTGGTGCGGACGCTGATCTGGCTGTAGCGGTCGACCCGCAAGGTGAAGAGCCGGCCCGTCTCGAACGGCTCGTCCGGCAATGGGCCCAGCAGTGGCCGCTCGGCTGTGAAGTACTCGCCGATCGTGCGGGGCCGCGACCGGATCCGCCGGGCATCGTCCGCTTCGTCCCACCGCTCGATCATCTCGTTGAGCTCGGCGAGCGTGTCGACCTCCGGAACGGGGACGAGGTGGTTTCGGCGGAACCAGCCGATCTGGCCCTCGACGCCGCCTTTCTCGTGGGCGCCGCGGATTCCTGGCTGGCAGTAAAGAGCCTCCAGGCCGTAGTGCGAGCGGAACGCTGTCCACCGCTCGGCCTCCACCCGCTGCCGGGAGAAGCCCAGCACCTGGGCGACCGCGGCCCTGAGGTTGTCGTAGCGGACCTTCGAGGTCGGCACCCCGCCAAGCACGGTGAGAGCGTGGACGTGGCCCTCGAAGAACGCCTCCTGCCCGGCCGACGCGAAGATCCGGTGCACTGCCTTGCCCGAGTAGGACAAGCGGAACGCGAACAGGTAGCAGGTCACCAGCTCGCCGGCCAACCTCACCGTCACGTCCCCGAAGTCGACCTCCGCCTCGGCTCCGGGCTTGTGGGTCTGCGGGACGAACGCCTCCACCAACCCCCGGCCGGCCTGAACCCGGATCTCCTCACGGCGCGTAGCAACGTAGCCGCGGACCATCTGGTACGATATTTCGTCCGCCCCGTGCTCGTCCAGCAGCCGCTCGAAAATCCGCTTCACCGTGTGCCGCTGCTTGCGCGGCGCGTCCAGGTCCGCCCGCAGCATCTGGTCGATCAACGGCTTGAACGGATCCAGCCGGGTCGCCCTCGGCGGAAGCGGCTTCCTCGGCTCTGGCCAGGCCGACGACAGCGCCTTCTGCACCGTCAAGAACCCGACGCCGTACTTCCGCTGAAGAGCGCGGTTCGACAGCCCGTGGCGCGAATCACGGCGGATCGCCGCGTACAGATCGACCTTGGACTTCGGCAGCACCCCGGCCCCCTCGTCGTGCAGAGCACAACCATGGTCCCGAAGCAAGCATCCACGTGCTCTCAAATCTCAGCGACATCACTCTCCCGTGGAAGAGGGCGCTCTCGCAGCTGAGCTACAGGCGCTCTCGTAACTCGCTGACAAAGCCAAGCGGACTTTCACCAGGCCGGGCTGGGGTTCGTCATCGACCCATCGGACCGCTTCGCAACGCAGGAAGACCATGGGCAGACTCTGCCATCACGGCCTGCGGGTCGGCAGCCAGATTTTCCAGGCTGCCGATCAGTTAATGGTGTTCTCAGGGAGCCCTGCGGAGTGGGACGACATCGGGAAGGCCGGTGGGAACTGACGGCCGGGCGGCTTCCGGTGTCGCCAGGAGAGCGACGATGGTGACAGGCTGCTGGCAGTGGGGACAGTTGCGGGTCGCAGTCGGTTCCAATGGGTCTCGCTCCGGGACCTGCCGATACGTGGGTCGTGCCGCCGGTTTGGGTGTTGGCGGCAGCTCGAGAAGCGCGGGCGATGCCGAGCGAGGGGTCTCCCCGAGTCGACGTACCCGGTCCTGGTCTCGCGCCCGGTCACGGAAGCATTCAGCGTCTTTGCGGCAGGTCAGGGAACAGTAGACCTGCCGGACGGTCTTGGGTGAGTCGAAGGTGTCGTCGCAGACCGGGCAGGTCCGGCTCTCCATCGCGTTCTCGTCGCTGCGGGCTGCGTCCCGGCACTCTGGCGAACAGAAGATCCGCCTGGGGCTCATGTCTGTTGTGAAGTCGTTCTTGCAGTGCGGGCACGTCCGCTGGACCGGAGTGCGTCGGCGGTTCTGGTCACGGCATGTCGGTGAACAGAACACTCGGCGGCTCATGCGGTCGGCGACCGTGAAGACGGTCTCGCATTGCGGGCAGCGACGGGCCATCTCGGTTGGAGCCTCGGTGGTCTCGGAGGTGCTGTCAGGAGACACGGGCGTTCACCCCGGCTCGGAGGGTTTCGGCCTGGTTCCGGTGGCCGCGCAGTCGGTAGGAGGGGCCGTCGATGCCGGCGACCGCGGCCCGGTGCAGGAGCCGGTCGAGCATCGCGGCGGCGACGGTGGCGTCACCGAAGGCCCCTGCCCAGTCAGCGATGCCGACGTTGGTAGTCAGAATCGTGGAGGACTTGAGATACCTCTGGTTGATCACCTGGAACAGGGCGGAAGCGCCGTCCTCGGGCAGTGGGAGGTAGCCCGGTTCGTCGATGACCAGCAGCTTCGGGCCGGCGAAGAAGTTCATGCAGGACTTCCACCGGCCTTCGAAAGCAGCCTTGTGACACCGAGCCGAGAGCTCGGCCGCGGTGGTGAAGTAGACGCGGTGGCCGGCCTCGACCGCAGCCCGGCCGAGCGCGACGGACAACATGGTCTTGCCGACTCCGGGCGGCCCGTCGCCCCAGAACCTCACGACGGGCACCTCGGCCTGGGCGGCGATCAGCGCGGAGTTCGCCGCGTGGCACCCCGATCCTCGCCGAGCAAACCGTCGAAGACGTCCTCACCTGCCGAAGCGGCTCGTCGGCGAAGGCCGCCTGCTCGCGCTGAAGGTGGTCGGCGACAGCATGATCGACGCAGCGCTCTGCGACGGCGACATCGTCCCCGTGAGGCAGGCCGACTCCGCCGACCACGGCGACATCGTCGCTGCCATGCTCGACGGCGAAGCCACAGTGAAGCGGCTCCGCCGCCAGTACGGCCGAGTCTGGCTCATGCCCCACAACCCCGCCTACGAGCCGATCCCCGGCGACGAGGCCATCATCCTCGGCAAGCTCGTCGCCGCACTGCGCTCACTCTGACAGTCTCCGCCAAGCCCGCCAACGGCCCTTCTCGGACCGCCACGGGCAGGGGCCAGGCGCGCGCCTGGCCGACCGCTCAGCCATCCCAGACCACTTCGCGGTTGCCTTGGCGCGAAATGAGACGCCCGCCCGCATTCCTCAGGACGGTCACGCCGAGCTTCCACTCCCACTGGCTGCGCTCTTCCCAAAGACGCCGAGCCTCCGTCATGTGGGCGTCCAGGTCGCGCTCGGACCAGCCGTTGACGAACATGGCGTGCGTACGGGCGCGTGCCAGGTAGAACGGCCCCAGCGTGCTGGTGCGGCCCATGTGCGTCACTTCGTCGCAGGCAAGGCGCTGGCAGATCAGCCGGGTCAGACGCTGTACCCGAGTCCCGCCGTCGTTGAGGTACGTGTACCTCTCGTGCGCGTGAAGGCGGGGAGCGTACCCCTTCTCCTTCAGGTCTTCGCGAGTGTTCCCACGTACCTCGCAGGCGTTTCCGGCGCGTTCGTAAACCATGCTGCAGATGCGCTGCCACTCGTTCTGGGTGGCAAGGGCTGCGCGGCCAGCACTTCCCCAGCAGGTCGAGAGGATCAAGTCCACGTACAGTGCGCTGCCGCCCAGGAACCTGTCTTCTCCGTCGATGACGTGGGGAACTGGGGACCTGTTGATCCTCGGCATTCCGCGAGTGTAGGGGCGCAGCTACGCACCGTGGTCAGTTTGGAAGGAACGCCTCAAGCGTGCGATCACGGCCAGGGTCTGCATAGCCTGAGGCCAGACCCCAGGGGGGCACCTGGAGGAACGATGCCCGGTCGTCCGATCTGGTCCGGCGCCATCTCATTCGGGCTGTAGGTCGATCCACGGATCGAGCCCCTTCGGGCCCCGCTTCCACGATCGGCGTGTCCACCGGCCGGCCGGACTCGGGCAGAGGGAGCAACGCCCGGCCGGCCGCGCAGGACTGAGCCAGCGGCGAGCGCCTGCAGCTCGTCGGCCCCGGCCTCCCAGGTGATGTTGTCGGCGACCCTCCTAGGCCGCGCATCGAGTCGTGATCATCGGGTGGTCCTGGTGAGGTCTTTGATCCAGATCATCGAGGCGTGCAGGTGGAGACTGGCGAGGTAGCTGTCGGGAGTCTTGTCGTATCGGGTGTCTCACCGTCCCGGTTCCGGGCCTCCTGGTACGTCACGCTCTGGGGCGGGTGAGGCACGTGGAGCCGACGTGAGCCGACCGGTGCACTGATGTCCGGGCGGGGACTCATGGGACATGGCCCGGCACCCGGCTCAGGTTCCGGGGAGGATACGGCGCGTTTCGTAGGCCCACATCGCGATCTCGACCCGGTTGCGGGCGCCGAGTTTGGCCATCAGGCTGGCCAGATGCGTCTTCACCGTGCTGAGGCTGATGTGCAGTGCATCGGCGATCTCGGTGTTGGTCAGCCCGCGAGCGACGGCGAGGAGCACCTGCTCCTCGCGGGCGGTGACGGGAGAGACCGGCTGGGCCACGGGCCGGCCGGCAGGCAGGTCCGCGAATGCCTGGAGCAGACGGACGGTGACGCTGGGCGCAATGAGCGCCTCACCGCCGGACGCCGACCGTACGGCCTGCGCCAGAAGGTCCGGTCCCGTGTCCTTGAGGAGGAATCCGCGGGCGCCGGCACGCAGCGCGCCGTAGACGTACTCGTCGAGGTCGAACGTGGTGATGACGACCACGGCCAGCGGGTCGGCGACGCCCGGGCCGGCGACCAGCCGGGTGGCCTCGAGCCCGTCGAGTACGGGCATGCGGATGTCGAACAGACAGACGTCGGGGCGCAGTTCGCGGGCCAGACGTACCGCTTCCTGTCCGTCGGCGGCCTCGCCGACCACCTCGATGCCGGGCTGGGCGTTCAGCATGATCCGCAACCCGGTGCGGATGATCGTCTGGTCGTCAGCGACGAGGACGCGAATGGACACCGCTCTCGCTCCTCGCACTCGGCAGTTCGGCTTCGACATGCCAGCCCCGGTCAGTACCCGGGCCGGCTCGTAGTGTGCCGCCGAGCAGGGTCGCGCGCTCGCGCAGTCCGGTAAGTCCGTATCCGTCGCGACCCCGGCCGGTGCGCCGGCCGTTGTCGCGCACGCTCACCCGTACCGTGTGCCGTTCCTCGGCGACCCGAACGACGAGCTCGGTCGCGTCGACCGCATGGCGCAGCGCGTTGGTCACCGACTCCTGCACGATCCGGTAGACGGCCGCGTCCACGGCCGGGGCCAGCGCGTCCAGTTCGCCGTCGAGCCCCAGATCGACCCTGAGGCGACCACCCGGGGTGCGCACCAGACGCTCCAGATCCGCGACTCCGGCAGGAGGCGCCAGCTCGGCGCCGACCCCGCGGTCGCGCAGCGCAGCGACCATGGCGCGCATTTCCTCCAGCGTGCGCGCCCCTTCCTCCTCGACGCCCTCCAGCGCCTCGACGGCGGCGGACGGGTCGGTGCCCGCGAGCACCCGGCCCGCCTGGGCGATGATCACCATGGCCGACACGTGGTGGGCCACCGTGTCGTGCAGCTCCCGGGCGAGCTGCTCGCGCTCGCGGGAGCGCACCTGGTCCAACTGCCGCTCGCGAGCGGTCACCCGGAACCGCACGGCAACCCCGACCACGCCGGGCAGCAGCAGGAAGACCACGCCCACGATCTTCTCGACGACCGGGGTCTCGTCCACGGCGACACACAGCGCGCCGGTCGCGACGGTCACCGCCTCGCCCAGCACGATCTCGCGTCCCGATCCCCACCGGGGCAGCGCGTACACCAGCACGAGCACGATCGCGCCGGTGTACAGGCCGACGGACTCGCGCTGTCCGGCGACGAGCGAGGCCACCTGAAGCAGGGCCACCGAGCCGAAGGCCAGCGTCACCATCGCCAGCGGACGGGTCCGGCGCCACAGGGGCAGCAGGCACAGCCATACGGCGAACACCACCGCCACCGGCCGCCACACGACGTTCTCGCGCAGGGTGGCCTCCAGCGCCACACCGGCAAGGCCCGCGGCGAGCAGCGCCCAGTCCCGCCGCACCCGGGCGGGCGCGTGGGGCGGCCGGGGTTCGGTCCACAGGGTTCGCAGGTCGTCTCGGAGCACGGTTCTCAGCCTAGGGGCCGAGGCGTGCCGCGCATCGGCCGAAAGGACGGGTCGTCACTCCGCCCAGGGGCCGACGGAGCCGCGGCCCGCGGGCCGATGCCGCGGAGCGCCGTGGCGAGGAGCCTCGGCATCGTCGGCCGTACAAGGACGGCCGACGAGGTGGTTGGAGGACCCGATGCTCTCGAATGCCCTGTTGCGCCTGGGCGCAAGCGCCGCTCGCCATCCCTGGCGGGTGATCGCGGCGTGGCTGCTCGTCGCCACGCTCACCGTCCTCGCCGCCGTCGCCTTCGGCGGGCGTACCGCGGACTCGCTGACCGCTCCGGGACTTGACTCCGGACGGGCCGCGGAACTGATCGAGCGGGCAGGCACCGGCCAGGAGGGGATGACCGCCCAAGTGGTCGTCACCCCCCGCGAGGATGGTGCGACGTTCTTCGACGACGACAGCGCGCGCACCGCTCTCACGCGGCTGCAGGCAGAGGTGAAGCGGCTGCCGCACGTGCTCGGCACGAGCGACCCGGCGGGGGCGCTCGACGCAGGCAGGGACACTGCCGTGCGCGGCGGACTTGTCTCGGCCGACGGACGGATCGCGGTCGTCCGGGTGCAGTATCCCGGCCAGAGCCGACTGTCGCCCGAGGACCTCGAAGCCCTCGTCGATCTCGGCGACCGGCTGCGCGCCGAGCTGCCCCTGCGGATCGAGATGGGCGGGAGCCTCTTCTACGCCTTCTCCGACCCCGACGGCGGCGTAAGCGAGTTGATCGGAATCCTTGCCGCCGCGGCGATCCTGTTCCTGGCGTTCGGTTCGCTCGTCGCCGCCGCGCTCCCGATCGGCATGGCGGTCTTCGGGCTGACCGTCGGCGTCGCCACGATGACGGTACTGGCGGGAGTGACGGAAGTCCCCACCTTCGCACCGGTCCTGGGCAGCATGGTCGGGCTCGGAGTGGGCATCGACTACGCGCTGTTCGTGCTCGCCAGACACCGGGAGTACCTCGCGCGCGGGCTCGATCCGCACGAGGCGGCCGGACGGGCGGTGGCCACGGCGGGGCGGCCCGTGGTCTTCGCCGGCGGCACCGTCGTCGTATCGATCCTCGGCATGGCGGTCGCGAACGTGCCGTTCATGACGGTGGGCGGGTTCGCCGTCTCGATCGTCGTTCTGATCATGGTGGTCGCGTCGGTGACCCTGCTGCCGGCCTTCCTCGGCGCGGCGGGCCCGCGCCTGGCCCGGGCCGGCCGGATCGGCCGGGCTCTGCAGACCAGGAGGCTGGGCCGACTCGCACGGCGGCGGGAGACGGCGGCAGGCGTCGCCCCCGCCGCCGGGTGGCGGCGTTGGATCGGCCACGTCAGCCGGCACCCGGTTCCGTACGCGGTCGGCGCGGCGGGGCTGCTGCTGACTGCGACGCTGCCTGTGCTCGGCCTGCGCGTCGGCCTGCCCGACGACGGCTCACTGCCGCAGAGCCGTACTGAACGGCGCGCCTACGACCTCGTCGCCGAGGGGTTCGGCCCGGGCACCAACGGTCCCATCGTCATCGTCGCGGATCCCTCCGGCGATCGGGGAGTGGTGGACCGTCTCGTCACCACGGTCGCGGCGGATCCGGGTATCGCATCCGTCGCGCCGACGCACATTGATCGGGCCACCGGCATCGCGACCCTCGTGGTGTTCCCGACCACCAGCCCTCAGGACAAGGCCACGGCCGACACCATCGCCCGGCTGCGCACCGACGTGCTGCCCACCGCGATCGGGCACGGCCCGGCCAGGGCCCACGTGGGCGGCGCCGCCGCGAGCCTGTCCGATGTGGGCCGACGCACCAGCCAGCGCCTGCCGGTGTTCGTCGCCGCCGTGCTGGCGATGTCGTTCCTGCTGCTGATGCTGGTCTTCCGCTCGATCCTCGTACCGCTCAAGGCGGTACTGCTGAATCTGCTGAGCATCGGCGCGGCCTACGGCATCATGGTCGCGGTCTTCCAGTGGGGTTGGGGAGGCGCACTCATCGGGCTGGAAGCGACGGTTCCGATCGTGTCGTTCATCCCGATGTTCCTCTTCGCGATCCTGTTCGGCCTCTCGATGGACTACGAGGTGTTCCTCCTCTCCCGCGTACGCGAGGAGTACCTGCGCACCGGCGACAACGGCACGGCGATCGTCGAGGGCGTCTCGCGCACCGCCCGGATCATCACCTCGGCCGCCCTCATCATGGTGGCGGTCTTCCTGTCCTTCGCCGTCGCCGAGGACCCCTCCACCAAAATGTTCGGGCTCGGCCTGGCCACGGCGATCTTCATCGACGCCACGGTCGTACGCATGGTGCTGGTACCGGCGACCATGACACTCCTCGGCCGGACCAACTGGTGGCTGCCGAAGTGGCTAGACCGGATGCTTCCCCGCGGCCCGGTCGGCACCGACGACACCGACGCGGAATCCACGGGTGAGGCCCCGCGTCCACGGCTGGTTGACCGTTGACTCAACTCTGCCCGCCCAAGGCGTCCGGCACCTCAGCGCGTCACCTAGGGACATATCGAGTGGTGATCATCGGGTGGTCCTGGTGAGGTCCTTCATCCAGGTCATCGAGGCGCGCAGGTGGAGACCGGCGAGGTAGCTGTCGGGAGTCTTGTTGTATCGGGTGGCGATGCCTCGCCATGCTTTGAGCTTGTTGATCAGGCGTTCGACGGTGTTCCGCTCCTTGTAGAGATCGGCGTCGTGGCTGACGGTCGGCCACCTCTGGAGCCCTTCTTCTTCCGGTTGGCGGCCTGGTCCTTTTTCGCCGGGATGACCGCCTTGATACGGTGTTTGCGCAGGTGGGCGCGGTTTCCGCGGGACAAGTACGCCTTGTCCCCGGCGACCGCGTCCGGCCGGATGCGGGGTCGGCCGACGGGCCCGCGAACCCGTACCTTCTTCAGGACGGGGATGAACTGCGGGCTGTCCGCTGCCTGGCCTGTGGTCAGGATGAACGCCGGCGGGCGGCACTTGCGGTCGGCGGCGAGGTGGACCTTGCTGGTCTGCCCGCCTCTGGAACGTCCGAGGAGGGCGGCCTTCAGCCGGAGTTTTCGCCGACGCCGGATGCGTCGTCGTTCTTCCAGCACGGGATCACTTTCGGTCTCTTGCCCGTTCTGCTCTTCGAGGCCGCCCCCTTTGACCTGGCCTTCTCCTCCTCGGCCGCGGGTTTCTCCAGGGCGGTGACGACGTCCTCGTCGAGGTGCATCCCGGCCGCGCCGTGGTGGGCTCGGGCGGTGGTGGAGTCGATGCTGACCAGGGACTGGTCCACCTCACCCCGCTTCGCGGCTTCCGTGATCAGGCCCTCCAGCAGGGCCTCGAAGACGCCGGCGTCACGCCACTGCCGGAAGCGGTTGTGGACGGTCGACCAGGCGCCGAACTCCGTCGGCATCTCCCGCCACTGCCCGCCCGTCTTGAACCGCCAGATCACGCCCTCGAACTGCTGCCGCAGTCGCTCGGGGTACGGGCCGTACTCGCCGATCGGCAGGTACGGCTCAATGAACTCCCAAGCCGGTTCGGTCAGTTGCACTCGCGTCACATAAGACCGTCTATCGGACCGGACCGTGCCACGAAGGCACATCCCGCAAATTGATCACGACTCGATACACGCCCTAAAGCGTGTTGCAGAAGGTCCGCTTCGGGCAGGCCTGAATGGTGTTTGACCTGCTGGCTCACCGTGTCATGGCGAGGTTGTGTATGGCGGCGACGGCCTGGACGGCGTGGTGAAGTCCGTCGCCTCGCTGTCGGCAGTCGCGAAGGATCTTCCAGTTCTTCATCCGGGCGAAGGTGTGCTCGACGCGGGCGCGGCCCGTCGGTGTTCGGCGTTGTCCTCTTCCTGTCCGCGCAGGAGGGGGCGGCCGGCTCTCTTCCGGTGCGGGACGATCAGGCCGGTGCCGAGGTAGGCGCCGTCCGCGATCACTGTCGTTCCCCCCGCCTTGGCGGGCAGGTCCGCCTCGCGCCAGACAAGTGCGTCTGCCTTGCTGCCCGGTGCCGGCCGGGCCGCCGCGATGACCAGGCGGGTGTTCGCGTCGATGATGACCTGCACGTTCGCCGAGAACCGGTAGTTGCGGGACGAAGCGCCGACCTTCCGGTCGCGGACCGGGATCAGGGTGCCGTTCGCGATCCACAACCGGTCGGTGTCCGCCACCGGCCGCGGAGCCGGCTCCAATGCCAGCAGCGAACGGAGCCGTTGTATGACTCGGCAGACCGTGGCGGGCGAGACGCCGAACAGCGGCGCGGGTGGGGAGGACGCCGTCAGGGGGGCCTGGACCGGGCTGGCACGGCGAAGACATCGGACGGTGGCTCGCCAACCAACGGCGGGCCTGGGACCGGCGGAACGAGGAGCAGCAGCGCCGGCTCGGCGAACTCGGCGTAGAGCCCCAGAAGGCTCAACCGGCCCGTAAGACGGCGGCGAAGACGACCACGTCCACCAGACCGCCCCCGCCAGCGGCACGGCGGCCTTCCAGAAAGGCCTCCAAGCCCTCCAGCAGCACGTGGCGCGGGAAGGCGGAATGCCGGGGCGGGCCGTCGTCGAATAGCTCCCCGACGGCACCCAACACCAGGTTGGGATCTGGTACGCCAACCAGAAAGCCCGCCGCGACAAAGTCGACCAGACACAGCTCGCAGCCCTCGCCGCACTCGGCATCGACTGGGCGCAGTGAGGTGATTACGGGGCGGCTGACTGCGTGGAGGCGGTGCTGCCCTGCTCAGCGCAACGAGGCCGGCGTACATCTCCTCCGAGGCGCCGTCACAGCAGCAGGCGGCGCACTCTTCCTCTACGCCAGTACCTGGCTCCCGCTCCGCTGAGCAGGCCTCCTACGCGCAGTTGAAAGCAACTCGCCAGAGGACTACCGCATCTTTGGTACCTAGCGGCGGGGGATCGAGATTCCGGCTGCCCTCCACCGTGAAGCATGCGAGACCCGATGCAAAGGGCTGATCGACAGGCGGAGGTCATGGTGGTACGGGCGGCGTTGGAGCAGCTGCTGTTCACACAGCCGGTGCCGGGCACCACTGAGGAGCAGTTGCGTGCTGCTGGCCGGCGGTCGGACGGGCTGCAGGTGAGGTTCGGGGGGCCGTCTGCCGGAAGCAGACGTGCCCCAACGCCCGGCCCAGGATCAGGTGGGCGGGGATCGAAGCAGGTGGTGGCGCAGGAGTTGGGGGTGTCGTTGCGGACGGTTCAGCGGTGGACGGCGCGGAGGGTGTCGGGGCGGGGCATGAATGGGTCAGGGCTGGTCGGGAGTGTCAGCGCCGCCGGCAGGGATTCATCCGTGCCGCAGGCCGCGGCGAGCGACGCCCGGTCTGTACCGTCCAGCAGTGCCTGAAAGGGAGGGAGCACGGCGGGGTGAGGCTGCTCGGTCTGTTTGCGGCTGTGGCTCGCAGGCCGAGGCTATGCCGTCGAGCAGCCAGAGTTGTGCTCGGGTGTCACCTCGGTCAACAGCAGTACGGCCTGGACTCCCCCGGTCGCGACTTTGACCCCACCCGCCGGGTCCCCGGCCGCCCCGTGGCAGTGTTCGAGAACACGCGCACGTCGCACTGCTCGGCACGGGCCGCTGACCGTCGGGACAGTCCGTCGGCCCGTCCTCGTACGCGGATGAGTCGAGCGACTCGAGAGGGCGCATGAACGCGCGGGCCGGACCTGGCAGACTGTGCGCCGCCTGAGGGGAGATCGTCGTGCCGGAAGAGCTGACCGTCCGCCGCATACTGGGGGACCAACCGTTCGCCGAGATCGGTCGGCCGGAGTGGGCGGTGACCGCCACGCGTCATGGCTGTGTCATCGCGGCCGGCGACCTCGGCCACGTCTCGTGGCGCGGCAGGGGTCGCTGGCTCGGCCACCGGATCGGTGTGTACGAAGCCGACGACCTCCGGCCGCGCCACGTCGTCGCCTCCCGCTACTCGGTATGTGCCATCGAGCCTCACCCGGAGCTGCCGGTGGTCGCCGTGGGCACCGGTCGCTACGACGGTTCGTGGGACTTCGAGGGACAGCTGCTTTTGCTGCACCTCGAGACCGGGCTCGTGACGGACCTGCTGAGCAAGGGCCGCCAAGTGCGGCACCTGCGCTGGCTGGAGGACGGCAGGCTCGCGATGCTGCTCTCCCCCGAGGACAAGGATGGCGGTTTCCGCACAGGCTTCGAGCTGGCCGTGGCGGCGGACGACTGGCTGTCCGCTCCGGCCGGTCTGGTCGACCCCGACCACGTTCGCCATCCGATGGTCGAAAGCGGGCTCCTCTACGACCCCCATGTGGAGGACGTCCTAGCCCGGTTGACGGAGGGCCGGTGGCGGCGGCGGGCGGAAGTACGGGACCTCACGGTGCTGGCCGACGGCAGGGTGCTGGCTACCGGCCGGCACACGGACCTCGAATGCTGGGATCCGGCCGGCGCGCTGAGCTGGGCTCTACCAGCCGGCGGGGAGGGAAGCGTCCAGGTCGAGGCGACCCCTGACGACGAGTCGGCGTGGGTGACGTACCGGGGCTTTCGCCGCGACGACGCGACGGGGCGGCTGGTCGACCGGGCGACCACGGTTCGGCGCATATCGACGGCGGACGGCGGTGTGGTGGACAGCGTGGACATGCCATCGGCCCCCGCAGGGAGCGCCACGGGCGAGGGCTGGCTGGCCCTGCGCCCGCTGGGGCGCGACCCAGAGGCCGCGCTGCTGCTCGACCCCGCGCACCAGGAGGCGGCACGAGTCGGGCTTGCGCCCCGTCGCTCCAACTCCCCCGCGCTGCGCGTCAGGCACAGCACCCGTCTGCTGTACGTGGACGGTCCCGGCCCGGACGGCGACGCGCCGTGGATCCACGCGATCGAGCCGCCAGGCACCCACGGCCCCTCCACCGTGCGCGCCCTCTTCCCCCTGCACTGGGACCCAGCGTCCGCACTCCAGCCCTGGTGCGGCCCCGCCGTCGAGCTGGGAGACACCCTCGTCCAAGCAGGCCGGACGTACGAGCCGGGCGCCACCTACGCGGAAGCCCGCGAGGGCACGTACGTCGTGAACCGTCGGCTTCCGGACGGAGCGGCACGCTGGGTATACGAGACCGACCAGCCGCTCGCCGGTCTCGACGGCGACGAGCGCAACGTGTACGTCGTCTACCTCACCGGCGAGGTGGAGACGCTCGACACGGCGACGGGCGAGGTGCGGGACCGGCACACCCTGCGCGCGCACGGCCACCCGGTCACGCCGATGTCCGTCGCGTTCCGGGCGGACCAACGGCGACTGGTCGTGGGAACGGTGGACGGGAGGATCCTGGACTGCACGGTCCCGGGGTGACCGGGCCGGGACCCGCAGCCGCCCACCGCACTGGCCTCCGCGCGGGCTGCCAGGTCCACCGCCCGAGCGCGGCTGATCCCCTCCTGGGCCTGCTGCCCGTTGGCCGGACGCCGCGAGCGGGCGCGGCAGGCGTGGTCGTTGCGGTGCAGCGGGTCCGGCTTGGATTCTCCGCCGCTCAAGTCCGCCGTGAGAGCCCAGGCCTTGCTCTCACGGACCTTGGACAGGGTGCGGCGCCGTGCCGGTATCGCGACCTCGGCGAGGTACGCGCGGCCTGGGTGCCGGCCCGTCGGCGGTTGAAGACCTCGACCTTGCCGTCGAACTGCGGCAGATGGCGCAGCCGTACCCTCATGCCGACACGGCCGGCCATCCAGTCCACGATGTAGGCGCGGCGCCGCCACGCGACCTCGGGTGATCTTCCGGATACGGCCGTCGTCCTCCATCGCAAAGCACGCCAGCTGCTCCTTCTACAACGGCGGGAAGTACAAGCACCACGCCCCGTTCATTCAGCGCCGCAGCGACGGCGTCGTCATCCGGACCGCGGACTTCCTGCGCTCCTGCGGGTTCGACCCGGGCGAGGAGCTGTGGGCCAAGGATGGCGTCGACTGCTCCCCGTGCGACTCGAAGGTGCCCGACTGCCGCTGACGGCTGAAGGGCACCCGATACCACCCGCCGCCTTGACCGAACTCTCGTGAACCGTCACGAGATCCCGTTCAGTCGGAAGGCTGGGCGGGATCGGCATTGGTGGGTGTGTTCGGGTCCTGTCCGAACGTGGCGGGGTCCGGGGGCGGTTGTCGCTTATCCCGCCCACTCCGTCGTCGGCGGCCGGCAGGAGTTCTTCTGCCCGCTCGTCAGCCTTCCGGCGACCTGAAGAGGCGCCGCCGGCTCCGGTTCTGAGGGCAGGCCGACCTCTTGTTTACCTTACGGGTCGACCCGTAAGGTAAATGTCATGAGTTTCTCTCTGCCCTCCAGGGGGCGTCCCAGGGATCCCCGATCGCACGAGGCAATCATCGGCGCGACGTCAGAGCTGGTGGTCGAGGTCGGCTACGCCGCGACATCGATCGGGGCGGTGGCCGCGCGGGCCGGTGTCGGCAAGGACACGATCTACCGGCGGTGGCCGGGCAAGCCGGAGTTGGTCTTCGAGGCCGTCCTCACGACCACCGATGATGCTCCGCCCCCGGACACCGGAACGCTGGCCGGGGATCTGACCGTGCTGCTGCAGGGCCTGGTCGACGAGTTCCGCGCGCCTGCCGCCGCGGCGGCACTTCCGGGGCTGCTCGCTGACTTCGCCGCAGATCCGGAACTGAAGGCGCGCATTCGCGGCGACTTCCTGGCCCCGTCCAAGGAACGGCTGCTGATTGTCTTCGAACGCGCCGTGGTGCGCGGGGAGATCGCGGCCGAAACGCCTGTGGATCTGGTCCTGGACACGCTGGCAGGAGCTGTGTTCTTCCATGTGGGGCTGGTCGGAGAGCACCCTGACCAGCAGCTGGCCGCACTGCTGGCTACCGTCGTGGCCAAGGGAATCGAGATCCGATGAACGGCTGGTTTCTCGCGGCAGGCATCACCGCTGTCGGCGTGGCCGCAGTGCACATCGTAGGCGGGCGCCGCGATGTGGTGCGCCCGCTGCTGTCCTGTGGGCTCGCGGACGAACCCAAGCGTGTCCTGCACGCCGTGTGGCACATGGTGAGCGTCGACCTGGTGCTCTCCGGACTCGCTCTGCTTTACCTCTCCCTGACGGACGGTACGCCGGGGACCGGCTTGGTGGCGTGGTTCGTGGCCGCGCACTTCATCGCGTACGCGGCAGCCTTCCTGGTCGTCACGCTGTCCGTCGGCTGGCCCAGACCACTACTCCGCCTGCCACAGTGGATTCTGCTCCTGCCGGTCGCGGTACTGGCAGCGGCGGGCGCCGCGTAGCCCACCCCCGGAGAGCTTCCGTGGCCGCCGCTGTCCGCCACGGAGGCCGCGGCCTCGAACTCGTCGACCAGGCCATGGAACGCACCGGGAGCGGAGAGCGGCTACAGGGGCCGGAGGAACGAACCTGGTCGGACCCATGTGTGAACACCCTGACCTTCAAGTTCGCGGGACAGCGTCGTCGGGGAGGCCCGCGAGAAGGACCGCAGCGGCCTCTGCCGGACTGTCCGGCTCCTGCAGTCGGCCGTCGGCGAACCCCACCCGGTAACGGCCGTTCCCGATCGGCATGGCCCGCGGCAGGTCGTAGCAGACGGGCGGCGCGGCCCGGCGAGCGCTCGCCTGTCCCAAAACGTCTCGAGCTGCTGATGACGCCTTGGACTCACAGCCAACTACACGTGGTGGCGCCTATGCGTTGGGAAACCGTCGCCTCATACATCGAGCGCCGGAGTGTGCAGTACCCAGACGTGCAGGGCATCACGGGACTCGGACAGCGTCAGCCAGGCGCCGTTCCCCAGTGCCGTCGGCTGGCAGGAGACCGGCGACGGATAGGCGACCGGAACGAGCCCGCGCGTCCCCGTCGTATCGACCAGCCAGTGCCGGCTCCGCCCCCACTCCTCGTCGCTCTCGGCAGTCGAAACGATCAGGGTCGCCTCATCGGCGAAGCCGCCCGCCCAGTCCCAATAGACAGGCATCTCCTCATCATCGCCGCACGGAGCGTCAGGGTGCCGAGGAATCACTGACTCGGCGTCCCACTCCAGCCCCTCCACGACGGCGCCACGGGAGTCGCGAACGGCGAGCGAGTCCTGGTCGTGTGAGACGGTCATGAGCCGCTCCCCCGAGGGACTCACGCTCAGCAGGCAGAGGTCACCCTCGAGGTAGTCCACGTCCAATCTCCGCCCGTCCCACCGACCCCAGCGCAGAGGCGCCCCGTCCTGCCCTTCGCCGACGCTCAACCCCATCTGATGCGAATCGGTCGGGTGGGAAATGTGGAAACTGCCGGCCGCTGCGGCTTCGGCGTTGACCCGCGCGAGCACTCGACCGTTCTCGGCGTCGAGTACCAGCCACTCGTCGACCGTGTCCGGGTCCAGCTCGCCCTCGGGCAACGGACCGCGTACGTGAGCCCAGACGAGTCTGCCGTCCGCTGAGAAACCGACCGATCCACCATCCGGGTACCGATGGTCCTGGCGATCCGCGTACTCGTCATACGACTCGTGCATCTCGCGGCATGCGCCGTACCAGCACCCATGCCGCACCTCCCAGCGCGTCGCACCCGACGGCTCCACCGCCCGCACGGCATGGACCCCGGCGAAGACAGCCACGCTTGCGTCCGGCGCCACCTCCCACGTCCCCCGGCGCCGCGGCCAGGGCGCAGGGAATCGGACGCTCGCTTCGGGGCGTGCGGCGAAGGCGTCATCCAGAGCCTGGGCCACGATCTCCTCGTCGCTCCGCTGGACGAGCATCCTGCGCCCCGGCAGCCCGGCGATCTCTGGCGGACCGGCCTGCGACGAGGCCATGAGAGCGGGAACGGTGGCACAGAGCCGAGCACGAGCAGACATGCGAATCTCCCAGGTCAGGCAATCGCCGAGAACACTAGGGCACGCCTCGGACATCGGTCCGTGCGCCTATTAGCTCGCACCCCAGCAGCTCTCGGCCATGCACCCGGTGCATCCGACGAAGACCAGGACGAGCCGGAGAGCAAGGACGACACAGCGGACGTCGACCCCGGCAAGGGCTGACGTCACGACGTGAGCTGACCCTGCGTGTACTGCGGGTCGGCCCGCCGTACTGCGTCCCGGCCAGGTTCCATGGCTTGTCGCAACGGCGCCCGGTCAGCGGTCGAGTGCGGGCAGGTGGGCCAGGCCGGTGTCGAGCATGATGCGGTCGACAGTCTCGGGCAGGGCGCTACTGGCACCGACGATGGTCTCGAGCCCGTCGTGAAGTAGATCGCGCGGCCGGTACCAGTCGCGCAGTTGCGTCTCGTTGACGTCGTCGGCGATCGGCTTGGTGGCATGCCGGGCGAGAGTCTCGTCGAAGGAGACGTCCAGGTAGTAGGCGTGGGTCGGGCCGCGGTGGTCGGCGCGCAGCCGGGCCAGCATGTCACCGTAGTGGTCGGCGTAGAGGATGCCTTCGACCACGACGTGGTACCCGGCATCAAGGGCGTAGCGGGCTGTCAGGTCGATCAGGCCGATGTTCGAAGCGCCAGGCCGGTCCCGTTCGCGGAGCACGATACGGCGGAGGTTGTCCTGGCCGACCAGGGCCAGGCCGCGGCCGAACCTCTCACGAAGGCCGACCGCGACGGACGACTTCCCCGACGCGCTGTTCCTGCGCAGCACAACCAGCCGGGACTCTTCGGTTCCCACCATCACAAGCGGTCACGCTACCGACAGCCGACGACGAGAATCCCCGCGGCCGGTCACGATGTGACCGAAGAGTCCGCTTCGAGTTCGAACCCCTGATCCACAGCGGCGCCGGCATGGAGGGGCCGGGGGTTGGGCCGGTGGCGAGGGGGAACCCGATGTTCCTGACCTGAAGGGGAGTGACCGGACATGACCGCAGCGAGCTCGGCCACGGTGGCGAGAAGAGTGGCCCGTGGCGGCGCCATCCGTGGCGGGGCCCGTATGGGTTTCGTGGCGCGTGGGGTGCTGTATCTGCTCGTCGGGGCACTGGCCGTACGGATCGGTCTGACCGGCACGCGCGAGCAGGCCGACCGAGGTGGGGCCCTGGCCGAGGTTTCGGAGGCCCCGTTCGGCGCGGTGCTGCTGTGGGCGCTGGGGCTGGGTCTCGCCGGCATGGCTCTTTGGCGGCTGTCAGAGGCCGTATTCGGTGCCGCCGGTCCCAAGGGTGACGGCGCGGCCAAGCGGGCCGTGTCCGGGGCGCGTTGTGTGTTCTACGGCGTCACCTCCTTCCTCGTGTTCTCCTTCGCGGCGGACTCACGGGACAGCGGGGCGGGGTCGAGCGACCAGCAGAGTCAGGACGTCACCGGTCGGCTGCTGGGGCTGCCGGGCGGGCAGTGGTGGGTGGGCGCGGTGGCCGTCTGTTTCGCGGTGGCCGGTCTGTGTATGGCGGGAAGCGCGGTGATGCGGAGGTACCGCAAGCACCTGACGTGGGGGCGGATGCCCCGCAAGGCGCAGCGCTTCATGGACGTCACGGGCATGGTCGGTGGTGTCGGGCGAGGATGCGTCTTCGCTGCGGTGGGCTGGTTCGGGGCCAAGGCGGCGGTCGAGTTCGCCCCGGCCGAGGCCAAGGGCGTGGACGATGCGATCCGTTCGTTCGCCCAGACGCCTGCCGGTCCGTGGCTGCTCGTTGCTGTGGCCGTCGGGCTCGTCCTGTTCGGCGTCTTCTCGTTCGGCCAGGCGAAGTGGCGGAAGGTCTTCACAGTCCCCGCAGGCCCCTCCGACCACCATCGGCAGAAGCCCTGCGGACAGGGTCACCGTGGTGGTCAGCGCCAAGGTACGTAAAGCCAGGCTTTCGGCCAGAGCCTCCGACGGGCGCCTGCTCTTCGACGGCCTTCTCCAGGCGGGCCAGACCCGCACCTTCACAGATGGGGAGCAGATCGCTCTCGTCCTGGGGGACGCGGAGGCCTTCCGGCTCGTCGTCAACGGCAGACCGATCCAGCAAACATACGAACCCGGTCAGGTGGAACGTCTGACGTTCACCCCCTAACGACCTCGCGCAGGGTTAGCCGGCCCGGGAAGCGGCAGCACGCTGCGGAAGACGACGCAGCAGGGAAAGGCCGCGCTGCGGGTCTGCCGCCCCGGACAACAAGCCCAGGAGGGACGGAACGTCGCGGTGAAGCTCATGGGCCCGGGCGAGTACCGGGCTGGGGCAAGGCCGGCGAGCTAGCAACGATCGGGGCGGACGATGATGCCCCGGAGGTCCTGCGCACGATGACCCCTCACAAGGTGTGACGCACGCCCGTCCTGTCCTAGTCGGCCGTCGTCCGGTCGGGACGGCCGCGCAGACCGATGCTGCCCGCCACGCAGGTCGGTGATCTTCTTCAGGTGCTGTCGAGGGGCTGATCCCGATCCGCCTGGGCCGCTGTCGAGGGGCGATCTCGTAACCTTCGCGTGTGCTGGACAGCTTCTCTACGGCTGCCGAAGACGCAGGAGGCCGTTGCTGCTGTCGACGCTTGCTGTGGATCAGACGCCGGCTACGGCCGAGGCGTGCCGGCGTTTGCGGGTCGTCATCGCACCTGCTTCTTTGAGCGGCGGTCGCACCCTCCTGCCACAGCACAGATGCGGCTTGCTCTGTCCGGTTCCAGGCTCTGCTACGGGCGCTTCCATGAACGCACCTGCAGACTGGTTGGAACGTGTGGACTGCAATCGGTCCGATCGCCCCCTTCGTAGCTGGATCTGGGAAGGGGGCAGCTCGACGCCCGCGGGGCGCCCTGATGGGCAGGTATGGCCGAGGCTGCCACCGGCCGTCTCGCCGGACTTGCAGTGGTGAGGGACAGGTGTCTCACACGCCCAGTTCGTTGCACAGGGCGACGTAGGCCTGAAGGTAGTCCGGGTTGCTGCGGAAGTCGCCCAGGCCGATCGTGTCGAACTCGTCCACCACGGCGGATGCCTTCACGCCCAGTGCAGCCAGTGCCTGGTTGATCGATGTCCCCTCAGGTGTCAATCGCTCCGCGCCGTCGAACGCGGCCGCCCACTGGCTGCCGGTACCGGCGAAGTACTCGGTCTGGATGATGGCAAACCGAGGCTTGTGACTGCCGGTCACCTCACGGACAAGGTCGTGCAGCACTGCCTCACCCGGAAAGGTCGTGCTCTCGGAGACGATTCCGTCTGGCAGGTCAAGCTGCGCACGGTTCCCTCGCGTTGCAGCCCAATAGGCGGAGAAATAGTGATCGATCGGGAACACGCTGACGCCCCCGTGCGTGAGTGCGGCTCGCAGCCCCACCTCCCGGGCCCGCTTGGTGTCAACCTGTCCGGACACGACGAGCGCGCAGATGGTGTGGGGCATGGGGGCATGATATCCGGCAGAAGTGTGCAACGAACGTCCGAGAGAGGGTAGGGGCTTGAGCGAGGAAATCGAGGGCGCCGCTGAGGAGTTCGAGCGTTCGGTGAACTCGTTGCGGAGTGAATTGAGGGCCATCGCGGCCGCAGTCGCGCGGGGCGGGGATCCCGAGGTGGAGGAGCAGGTCCAGGACCGGCGCACCACGAGCGGGGCAATGGGCAGGCAGTTCACGATGGGTTTGACTCTGGCTGGCGTTCCCTATGTCGCTGCGACAGTCTCCGAAGCGCTGGTCGCGGCAGGCTGGTGCCCATTCGAGACCGGCAAGGGCCCCTTGGGGCTCTCGCTGAAGGCACAGCACGCTGGGTTCGAGGTGGGTGTCTTCAGCCGGCCGTTCGGCGATCTTGGTCTGTGGGGCAAGACGCCCACCGTATGGTTCAGCCATCGCTGGATACGTCCGCCGCGCGCGGCCGCGCCTCATACGTTGATGCCCGGCTACCGGCTGTGCCGTATGTGTGACGGTTGGGGCACATGCATCGTATGTGAGGGTCTGGGCTTCACGGATGGCAAGCAGTGTGTCGAGTGCGGTCTCGGAATGGACTGCTCGTACTGCAGGGGCACCGGCCAGCAACGCTTGGATGGCTGACCGGCCCGGACGCGCCCCGGCATGTCGGACGAGGCGGCGCGCACCGCGAAAGCCGCATTCCTGAACGGGGCGACAAAGCCCGGCAGAAGCCGGAGCTGGTTCCGCGCAGGCGGCTGCCGACACGGTGCGCGACCGCGCCCTGCTGCCGATGTGGTTCGTCACCGTTCTCCGCCCGGTCCCTGGCCACCTAGGACCTGTCCGGTCGATCACGGTCTGGGCTGCTCCCGGGATGTGAGTCGCCGGCCCCAGCGGTCGGTCTGCTGACCACGGCAGGTCCTAC
>NZ_JBVIUJ010000024.1:0-42359 GCF_055596705.1 Streptomyces sp. NPDC039609 | reverse complement strand
AAGCAGTTCGGCAAGCCGATCGCCGACTTCCAGGGCGTGCAGTTCATGCTCGCCGACATGGCCATGAAGCTCGAAGCCGCCCGCCAGCTCACCTACGCCGCCGCCGCCAAGTCCGAGCGCGTCGACGGCGACCTGACCTTCTTCGGCGCCGCCGCCAAGTGCTTCGCCTCCGACGTCGCCATGGAGGTCACCACCGACGCCGTCCAGCTCCTCGGCGGCTACGGCTACACCCGCGACTACCCCGTCGAGCGCATGATGCGCGACGCCAAGATCACCCAGATCTACGAAGGCACCAACCAGGTCCAGCGCATCGTCATGGCCCGCAACCTCCCGTAGTACGGAGGCGGTACGACTCGCGGCCCCCGGCGCGCTGCCGGGGGTCGTTGCGTTGCGCGGGTTCGCCTACGCGGCGGCCTTGTCGACGACGTAGACGCCCATGCCGGTGACCGTGTGACCAGCCCTTCGTCCTAGAGGACCTGCACCGTCTTGCGGGCAGTGTCCTGCGATACCCGGAACTCGTCTTGCAGTGCCACCAGGCTCGGGATACGGCGGCCCGCCGCGCGGCGGGCACAGCCGGAACCGCCGGCCGCATGGTTCGACGATGACGGGGACGACGAGACGGCATACGACGAACGGCCGGAGTGGCACGACACCGGCCTCCTGGGGATGGCCCTGATGCCGCATGCTCAGCTACATGGCCGCATGCTCAGCTACATGAACGAGCACCCGTGCAGCCGCGAGGTCCTGGCCCGTATCGACGCGGACGCCTCGCTGCGGCCCGAGGTACGGAGTCGGACCGAGGGCATCCTGGGGTGAGACGCCCCCGAAGAGGCCCCACCGTCAAGTGGGGGCCTTCGCGCGTCCCGGGCGTCTACACGGACACGGCCAGTACGTGCCGTTAGCCCGCATCTCGTCGCACAGTGCCTTGCAGGCCCCAAAGTGCTGTGCGAACTCCGGCTTGGTCTTCCAGGCGCCCATCGCGTCCGCGTCACGCCAGGACGCGAAGGATATGAAGTGCCCCGGTGCGGCCGTGTCACGCAGGAGCCGGGCGCACACGAAACCGTCGTTGTCCTTCTTCGTCCAGGAAGGCGGTCCACCGTTCGATGAATTCGTCCTCGTTGCCTTTGGAAACCTGCCGGCTCCCGGGCGCCCAGAACGTGCGGTCCTCGGCCATGACGCACCTGCTTCGATGGTGAGTCCCCTGAGCACCATCTGGCCTCGGTCGCCTCTCCCCGCATCTCGGGGGAACCTCACACCAGGTCGGAGGCTGGCATTCCGTTTTGGGTTTAATCGTCCACGTAAATATCAGCATGGCATGCCTCAGGCTTAAATAGCTGTCTTTTTGGGTACATCTCCGAGTCGTTGACGAAGATCGTCGTCGTCGGTATTTTGTGATCTACCCCATTGGTGGGCGCGTACACGACAACGGAGATATTCAGTGAAGATAAAGAGCGCAATCGTCGCTGGCGCTACATTTCTGACGACGATCCTGGGGACGGGTGTCGCGTCCGCCGAGACCCACAACTCGTCGGACACGAAGGGGTCTACCGGTCGGTGCTCCTACAGCCGCGTGTGCCTCTACTACAACTCGGGCCAGTCCGGTGCCAAGTTCATGCGCTACTTCGACGCCAATAACGTCGAGACGACGCTCGCGATTCCGGATCTCGCCGGCTACTACTTCGACTCTTCCGGTGCCGGTGCGGGGAAGTCGGTGAAGAACAATGCCGCCTCGGGGGAGATCAACGGCACCAATTGTTCCATGTGGGTCTATTACAACAGCAACTACGGTGGGAATATCGACTACTTCGGCGATACTTCCTATGGGCAGCTCTGGTACACGTACAACGAGAACGCCTCCATGAAGGCGGGCTGCCCGTAATTCCTGTGCCGGCCCTGGCTGATCGTCTCGGCCAGGGCCGGCAAGCTGTTTGGTACGGCCTACGGTTCGCTACGACTGTCGAGCGATCGAAGAATCGATGGATCATGCGCTACGTCAAGAATATCTTCACCACGGCATGCGCCGCAGTCACCCTGCTGGCGCTTTCTTCATGTGCCGCTTCCGGGGGCAGTCCTGAGCCTGATCCCCAAGGGTCGGCGCCTACGGCGAAAGCGCAGCGGCCGCCCCACGGCGGGGACGCGCAGTCATCCGTCGCCGTTGAGGCCAATCCGCTCCCATTGCCCGTGCAGAAGTATCTGCTGACGCCGAGTAAAATGTCGGGAGTCAGGTCCGCGACCACCATTCTGGTAAATGCGTGCTTGCGGCAGCGAAACGTTCCGCCGATAGATCGGACGGGCGCAGCAGGCCAGCAGTACCCCGACCCCTATGAGGTCGGACGTCGCTACGGGCCGATCGTCAAAGCCGATATGTTGACCTACGGCTATCACCTCCCTCCTTCATGGTTCGGAGGTACGGCTGCGCCTCGAAAGAGAATTTCAGCTCAGCAGGAGGCTGCCCTGGGCGGCCCGTCGGGTTGCGCTGCCGTGGCCCGGGGAGAGCTCATGGGCGACCGTTCTCTGGACTCCCCGGTCGCACGGCAGATCAGCAGCAAAAGCTTCGTGGAGTCTCTGAAGGATGCCAAGGTGAAGGCGGTCACCGCGGACTGGTCGGCTTGCATGGCAAAGAAGGGCCATTCATACACGGGCCCCCTGCAGGCGCTTTCGAAGGCCGATCTGAAGATGCCGAAGCCAAGCGCGACAGAACTGCGCATCGCGGCTGCCGATTATGCCTGCAAAGCATCCACCAATTTGATCTCCGTTTGGCAGAATGTTGAGATCAAGATTCAGGAAAAGGAAATAGCGAAGCATCTGTCGGTCCTGGAGAAGGCGAACGCGCAGAGGGCCCAGATCATGGCGGACGCGGACAAGATCGTCGACCAGCGTGGATGACGGCGCCGTGACCTTCGGAGCGCACCTCTGAGTCACTGACTTCGATCGCCGCCGTCGGCAGGTCTCCGGTCGGCGGAAGCGGACGGCGAAGGAACCCGGCGCCATGAGCGAGCGTGTCGACCTGGACGCCCTCGCGGCGGCGCCGGCCGCCGCACCGCCGCCGGCCGCCGCCGGCCGCCGCACCGCCGCCCGGGCGCGGGTGGAGACGTAGTGGCCCGGTTCGTGGCGCTCCACGCGGTGAGCTTCCTGCACACGCTCGGCCGTCCGGCGAGGAAGCCCTGCTGCGGCTGGTGCGGGACCCCTCGGTGCTCGCGCACGACCGGGCCTGGGTGCGCGCGAGTGGCTGATCCGGATGCGCCGGACGACGGGGGCGCGGAGGTGGACCACTCCGACCGACGCCTCGCCGCGGCCCGGGATACGGAGCCGGATCGAGGACGCCCTTCCGCTCACCCGCCGCGCGTCAGCGGTTCGACGTCACCGTGACCGGCTCGTCGTTCTGGATCTGCGACACCAGCTGCTTCACCTTCGGCATGTCCCACTTCAGCGAACCCTGCGGCGCGCTGCCCGAGATCGGGATGTTCATCGACTTGCCGTCGCCGCCGCTGATGCCCTTCATCGCGAAGAACATCTTGCCGAGGTCGTACAGCGACATGTCCTTGTCGACGATCAGCGTGTCCAGGCCGGCGCCCAGCGTCGGGTACAGCTTGAACGGGTTGAGGATCGTGCCCGGCGTCGCCGCCTGGTTGGCCAGCGCGGAGAGGAACTTCTGCTGGTTCTTCGTCCGCGCCAGGTCCGACTCGGCGAACGCGTACCGGGTACGGACGAACGCCAGGGCCTGCTCGCCGTTGAGGGTCTGCTCGCCCGCCTTGAAGTCGGCGCCGGACTTGTCGTCCTTGAAGCCCTTCTCGATGTTCAGATCGACACCGCCGAGCGCGTCCACGATGTTCGCGAAGCCGGCGAAGCCGATCTCCGCGTAGTGGTCGATGCGCAGCCCGGTGTTGAACTCGACCGTGCGGACCAGGAGCTCCGGGCCGTCCATCGCGTACGCCGCGTTCAGCTTGGAGCCGCCACGAGCCCCGAACTTCTTCCCGGACTCCGAGCCCACGAACGAGGGGATCGTCACCCACGAGTCACGGGGCAGAGAGACCATCGTGTTCCCGCTGGAACAGGCGGCGAGGATCATCATCGAGTCGGTCCGCTTGCCTTGCGCGGAACCGGTGTGCAGCTTCTTCTTCTCCTCGGCCGACATGCCCTCACGGCTGTCGGAGCCGACGATCAGATACGTCGTGCAGTCGCCCTCGGCCGGCCGCTCGATGACCTTGGCCAGGTCGACCTCGTTGCGCATCTGGCTGCTGGCCCAGGCGTACGTGCCGATGCCCCAGGCCAGCACGGCGACGACCAGGACGATCGAGCCGACCTTGACGCGGCGGCGCCAGTCCGGTGCCGGACGGCCGGGCGTACCGGGGTATCCCTGGCCCGGCTGCGGCGGAATGACGGGGGGCTGCTGCCCGCCGCCGTAGTTCCGCTGCCCGTAGACCTGCCCGGTGTTGTAGCCGCTGTCGTACCCGGAGCCCTGCCGCGGCTGGCCCTGGCCGTAGCCGGGGTCGTACTGCGGCTGCTGCTGGGGCACCTGCGGGCGCTGCACATGGCGCATCCGGCGGGCTCCCTCGGGCTGAGAGCTCGAGCTGCCGCGGCCGTATCCGCCGTCATCGGGCCAGTCATTCATGCGGACAGTCTGCAGGCCGCCTCCCGAGCGCCGACAGGGTGGGTGGGGAATCGGGGCGGCGCTGTTGCCAAGCTGATGCAATGAGGACGAGCCCGGGACCCGGCATAAGGTGGAGGGCATGACAGACCAGGCCCAGCGCACGGACCGCCCACAGGGTGACATTCCGGGCAAGCCCACCTCCGCGTCCCGCACCACGCTCAGCCACATCATGACCAGCCACGACACGAACCTCCTGGGTACGGTGCACGGCGGCGTGATCATGAAGCTGGTGGACGACGCGGCGGGTGCCGTCGCGGGGCGGCACTCGGGCGGTCCGGCCGTGACCGCCTCCATGGACGAGATGGCCTTCCTGCTGCCGGTACGAGTCGGGGACCTGCTCCATGTGAAGGCCCAGGTCAACTGGACCGGCCGCTCCTCGATGGAGGTCGGCGTCCGCGTCATGGCCGAGCGCTGGAACGAGTCCACCCCTGCCCAGCAGGTCGGCTCGGCCTATCTGGTCTTCGCGGCGGTCGACGGTGACGGCAAGCCGCGCCCGGTCCCGCCGGTGCTCCCGGAGACCGAGCGGGACAAGCGCCGTTACCAGGAGGCCCAGATCCGCCGTACCCACCGACTGGCCCGCCGCCGCGCGATCATGGATCTGCGGGAGCGCCGCGCGGCGGAGGGCTACGAGGACTGACGCCCCGGGCGGTGCCGGCGGAGCCGCGCCCCGGCGGGCGAGTCCGCTCCGTCGCCGGCGTAGCGCGACCGGGCTACGGGCACACCACCTCGTCCCCCTTCACCGCGACGAACGGTCCCTTCGTCGGCTCCTCCGGCCGCACCGGCGTGACCCCCTTGTAGTCCGAGCCCACGAAGACCCGCAGCGTCGCGCCGCGCCCCTTCACCGCCTTCAGCTTCACTCCCGGCAGCGCCGCCGCCAGGGACTTCGCCGAGCGGTCCCAGCGCGGGTCGTACTCCACCACCGTGCGCGGGTGAGGGGCGCCGCCGCCGGTCCGCGGTGCGCGCGTCGTGTTGAAGCCCGTGGCCCGCAGCGCGTCATCGGCCTTCCGGCCCAGACCGGCCGTCCCCGTCGCGTTGTAGACCTGCACGCGGATCGTCTTCGGCGCCACATCCACCACCGCCGCCTTCGGCCCGCCCTTCGCCACCGCCTTGTGCGGGGCGAGCGGCCGGTCGTCGCGCAGGGCCTGGAACAGCTTCTGCGCCTTGGGCGCGTCCCACTTCACCGTCGAGCCGATGCCCTTCACCCGGAAGCTCACGTCCCCGATCGGCACCGAGACGAACTCCGAGGACGCCGGGGTGAAGCCCCGCATCGCCTTGGCGAGGGCCAGGACCTGCTCCGTACCGAATCCGCCGTCCGCCCGCACCGAGTTCAGCATCGTCGTGGCGACGTCGCGGAACCGCACCGGGTTGAGCAGCACCCCGCCGCTGGTCATCCGGTCGACCAGCGCCGCCAGGAACCGCTGCTGGCGCTGCATACGGCTGATGTCGGCCGCCCCGTCGACATGACGGGCACGCACGTACTGCAGCGCCTGCCCGCCGTTCATCTCGTGCGATCCGGCCGGCAGGTCCAGCCCGGTGTACGAGTCCTTCAGCGGCCGCGCCGTGCAGATCTTCACCCCGCCGACCGCGTCCACCGTCTTCATGAAGCTGGTGAAATCGACCTCCAGATAGTGGTCGATCTTTACGCCCGTCATCCTCTCGACGGTCCGCACCGTCAGCCCGGGCCCGCCCTCGGCGTACGCGGCGTTCAGCTTCACCGGATGCGCCTGGTGCCGTCGGCCGGTGGTCTCGTCGATGTGCTCTGGCATTTCGGCGTACGAGTCACGGGGCAGACTCACCACGCTCGCCCGCTCCCGGTCCTCGGAGATGTGGACGAGCATCACGGTGTCGGTGCAGCGACAGGGGTTCCCGCCGAGGCGGTACTCCCTCCGCTCCTCCTCCGTGATCCTGTCCCGCCCGTCCGTGCCCACGACCAGCACGTTCATGCCGTGCCCGGCCTGGGGCCGGTTCTTCATGTCCTTGAAGGGATCGACCCGGGTGATCCCGGTGTCCAGACCGGTCACCATCGCATGGCCGATGCCGCCCGCGCCGAGCACGAGGACGGAGAGGGTCGTCGCGATCCGCATCCCCCACCGTGGCCGCCGGACCCGTCGCACCCGTCGGACCCGTCTGACACGGCGGGCCGGTACGGAACGGGCGGCCGGCCGGGGACGGGGCGTGCGGGGCGGTGTGGGCACCGGGGGACACCTCCGCGGGTGGGACGAGGGGACCGTGAGCACGGTAGGCCCATACGATCAGCGACCTCGCGCACTCGTCTCCGTGACGCGCTTCGTGTCCCCCGTTCGCGGTAACGTGGCGGGCAATATGAACGCCATGCCCGCCGCCCTGCCCCCCGTCTCCGTGATCATGCCGGTCCTCAACGAGGAGCGGCACCTGCGCAACTCGGTCCGTCACATCCTCGAGCAGGAGTACGACGGCGAGATGGAGGTGGTGATCGCGCTCGGCCCGTCCACGGACCGTACGGACGAGATCGCCGCCGAACTCGTACGGGAGGACCCCCGGGTCCACACCGTGCCGAACCCCACGGGCCGGACGCCCGCCGCCCTCAACGCGGCGATCAAGGCATCCCGTCACCCGATCGTGGTACGCGTCGACGGTCACGGGATGCTGTCGCCCAACTACATCGCGACCGCGGTCCGCCTCCTGGAGGAGACCGGCGCGCAGAACGTCGGCGGCATCATGCACGCCGAGGGCGAGAACGACTGGGAGCACGCGGTCGCCGCCGCGATGACCTCGAAGATCGGCGTCGGCAACGCGGCCTTCCACACCGGCGGCCAGGCGGGCCCGGCCGAGACCGTCTATCTGGGTGTCTTCCGCCGCGAGGCCCTGGAGCGGCAGGACGGCTACAACGTGGAGTTCATCCGCGCCCAGGACTGGGAGCTGAACTTCCGTATCCGCGAGGCGGGCGGTCTGATCTGGTTCTCGCCCGAGCTGCGGGTCCAGTACCGGCCCCGCCCGAGCGTCCGCGCGCTGGCGAAGCAGTACAAGGACTACGGCCGGTGGCGCCATGTCGTGGCCCGCTACCACCAGGGCTCCATCAACCTCCGCTACCTCGCCCCGCCGACCGCCGTCTGCGCGATCGCGGCAGGCCTGGTGGTGGGCGTGGCGCTCACCCCCCTCGGCTTCGTGATCCCGGCCGGCTATCTCGCCGCGATCACCGCGGGCTCGGTCCCGGCGGGCAAGGGCCTCCCGCTGAAGGCCCGTCTCCAGATCCCGGTGGCCCTCGCGACGATGCACATGTCCTGGGGCTACGGCTTCCTGACCAGCCCCCGCGCGCTGGCGCGGAAGGTCATCGCGAGCCGCCGCCCGGCGGTGAAGACCGCGGAGGTCTGACACGACGGAGGCCGCCCGGTGCGTGACGCACCGGGCGGCCTCCGTCGTACGGGCATCACCCGGATCATGGCCTCTCCCTCAGCGGGGCGGCGCGGAGAGACCGGTCGGACCCGACAGATACCGCGACGGAGCAGACCACGGCACCGCCGGCCTACGAGCCGGTGGTGCCGCCTTGTTCGTGCCGGTCGCGTTGCGGCCGTACCCACCGCCTACCGTCCGCCGGCTGATCCCGACGGATCTCGAACGCGTCCGACGTACGGCCGATCGTGACGCACCTCACGTCCTTGACAGTTGCTTGTCTCGCGACACCCCGCCAAGATCGCGCTCGATCAAGCTTCCATGACAAGGACTCAAATATGCGCATGAGCAGGCGACTTGGTTCCATCGCGGCCGTCCTGGGCATCACCGCCGCCGGAATGGCGGTCTCGGCCGGCACGGCCTACGCGGCCTCCTACAACGGCGCTTGTGGCTCCGGGTACAAGGTGATCGACTCGATGTACGTCGGCGAGGGCACGACCTTCCTCACGTACAACTCCTCCACCGGCTACAACTGTGTCGTCACCGTCAGCGATTCTCCGGGGACCGCGCTGTGGCTGAACACCAGAATTCGGCTCTCCAGGAACGACACGGTGTGGAAGTACAACGAGATGGACGAGGGCAGCTTCAAGTACTACGCGGGTCCGGTGTACCTGTACGCCCCCAACTCCTGCATCGACTGGGGCGGCTCGGCCAATGACAACTACACCCGAGTCAACTACGACGACCACTGCGGCTGACATGGCGTGAGCCCGCACAGGATGGAGCCCCGACGGATCCCGTCGGGGCTCCATGCGCGTGATGCACGCCGTGGCGCCGTCAGCAGACCTTGGAGGTCGAACCGCCGGTCGAGTTCAGGTAGCCCGTGGCGTGCGTGCAGAAGGCCGCGGTGTTGGCGGCCGGGCCCCAGAGCTCGGAGCGCGTGGTGTTGTTGAGCTCCGCGTCACCGTAGTCGGTGCCGGAGTCCGAGTGGTTGACGATGTGGACGTACAGGTCCCAGTTCGAGTGGGTGTTCCGGTACTGCTGCCACACGTAGATGTAGGCGTAGTTGTAACCACAGCCGTAGTACTGCTTGACGGACGCGGCGTCGATTCCGCCGACCTGGATGACCCGGGTCGTGCCGACCTGGGAGACGCTGGCGCAGCCCGAGGGGGTGCTGGCGGCGGCGGCGGGGGCGTTGACGAGCGAGAGGCCGGCTATCGCGCCGAGGGCGCCGAGAGTCGACGCGACCTTCTTGCCAAGGTTCATGGGGTAGCTCCAAGTGGACGGCGGACAAAGCCAGCTGAAGCTATAGCCAATGATCGATCGAAGTAAATGATCAAGAGGGTGATGCGTGCCACTCTGACGTATGGTCAAAGTCCCGTGATCTGGTGCGAGTTGGCAGGTATACCTCGGGCGCACCTGTGTCCGCGGCCTCCGGAAGGGCACCCTCCTTCGTCTGCCGCTTCCTGTGCGTGGCGACCCTCGCGCCATCTCCGTTCGCCGCGTCGACCCTCACGGCAGTCGCGATGGCTCATCCGCGCAAGAGGGGCGTCCCTCGCATCCACTGCGAGGGACGCCCCTGCCGCGGCGCATCGTGCACGCGTGATGCGGATCACGGGGAGACTGGGGGGAAATGGTGTTGGCCGGACCCTTCGGGGGTCCGGCCAACACCATTCGATCCCGTGGGGGCGTCAGCTCGTGCTCTTGCCGTCCCACTTGTAGACGGAGTAGACCTCCATGCAGTTCACCTTGGAATCCGCGCCCTCCGGCAGGTCGCCCGCCTCGTCCTTCGGCTTCTTGTACGTGGCGCCCTCGCGCCAGTCGCCGCCGACGACGAGGGTGATGTTCTCCGCGCTCCCGTCGGCGCGGACCGCCGAGTCCGGCAGGCCGAGGGCCTTGGCCACGGACAGGGCGTCGGCCTTCCCCTGGTCGCCGGCCGCCTTCGGGTACTTGACCACCGTGTCCTTGCGGGGCTCGGCGCCCTGCGAGGCTTTCGCCTGGGTGAAGCCCTTGCCCTTGAGGGTCGTCACCGTGCCGCTCGCCCGGCCGTCCACGGACATCTGACCGTCGACACCCGTGCCGTTGATCACCGTGATGCCCAGGGTGTTCGGCGCGGCAGCGGTCGGGCCCTTCGGCTTCGCGGAAGCGGAGGCGGACGGCTTGGTGCCGGCCGGGTCGCCGTTCTTGTCGAAGGCCACGTCGTCGCGGAGCATCGACCACATCTTGTCGGCGGACTTCGGCACCAGCTGAAGCCACTCGTTCGGCCTCGGCGGATAGGCGGTCGTCGGGACCGTGGTCGTCGTCAGACGGTCGATCTTCACGTTCTTGAGCTGCATGGACAGATCGAAGAGCTTCGCCACCGTGTCGAGACCGTCGGAGACCTGCAGGGCCTTCGTCGCGGTCTCGGCCAGCCCCATCAGCCGCCCGGTGTCGGTCCAGGCGTTCTGGCCCTGGAGCTTCTTCATCATGCCGTTCATGTACATGTGCTGGGCCTTGGCGCGGTTCTGGTCGTTGCCGAACGCATGCCGGGTCCGCAGCCACTGGAGCGCCTGCTCTCCCTTGACCTCGGTGGTGCCCTTGGGTAGCTGCAGCCCCGAGCCGCCCTTCACGATCGAGTTCGACCTGTCCCACACGCCCGTCGTCACACAGACGGGGACACCGCCGACCTCGTCCGCCATCGCGACCACACCCGCGAAGTCGACCATCATCCAGTGGTCGATGTAGACCCCGGTGAGGCTCTCCCAGGTGGTCAGCGTGCAGCCGGGACCACCGCGCTGCAGCGTCTCGTTGATGGGCCGGTTGGTCGTGGCCGCGTAGGACGTACCGTCTTCGCCCGTGCACTTCGGGATCGGGACGACCGTGTCTCGCGGGATGGAGATGATGTTGGCGTTCTTGCGGTCCGCCGAGATGTGCAGCACCATCTGCACATCCGCGAGTGGCTTCCGGTCCCGGTCGTTCTTGCCACCGCCGAGTGCCACGTTCTTGGCGTCTTCCCGGCTGTCCGAGCCGATCAGCAGGATGTTGAGCGGAGTGTCGCCGAGCGCGTTCGGCGTAGCCTTCTTGACGCCGCTCTCGCCGCCCGCGCGGCCGCCGCTGCGGATGTTGCTGTTGAGGTGCTGGTAGTACAGGTATCCGGCGCCGGCCGTCGCGAGTATCAGGAGCGACAGCGTCGCGGCGACCCAGCGGAGTATCTTGCGTTTCCCGCTCTTCTTGGCACGCCTGCGCGGCCCCTTGCGCCGGTGACTCGTGCGACCTTCGCCGCCGCTCCCACCGGCGCCTCCTTTGTCGCCGCCGTCGCTCGCACCGCCGCCGGGGGCGCGGGTGCCCTCCCCGGCACCCTCACCCTTGTCACCGTAGAGACTCTCGTCCCAGCCCAAATCTCGGGCGTGCGGAACGCGTCCACGCGTCCCCTCCCTGCGCACGCTGCTCTGTCCCACCCCTGGTCCCCTCGTTTGTCAGGCGTGTGCCGTGACCCGGTGTTTCCGGGTCACTTGGCGCACACCTTCTTGTCTGCTTCAACCTGACCCACGTCCGGCGCCTTTACCGGACCGGTGATGGGCACCCCCGCGCCCTTGAAGTCGGAACCGAGGACGAGCGTCATGGGCTCACGCTCCCCGGCGTCCGTGGTGCCCGGCTTGAGCGCCGTGGCGGGCAGGCCCATCATGTCCGCGAGCTTGCGGGCCTGATCGGCCTGGTTCGGTGCGTACGTGAGCGTGGTCTTCGCCGCCTTCTCGGGGGCGTTGGCCTTGTTCGTGGACCGCGTCACGCCCTGGTCGTTCTGCAGCCAGTTGATGGTGTACTGCGCCGCGAACTGGATGTTGCTGCCGTTGTAGACGTCGACGCGTACGTCGGCGGCCTTGGCGCGCGTTCCCTGGAGCAGTTTCGCCTGGGCCTGGGCCTCGGCGTTCTTGGCGTCCTTCTCCTTCTTCTTCACCTCGGTGAAGGAGACGTCGTTCCGCACCATGTCGAAGACCTGCGGGGCCAGCTCCGGGTCGAGGACGACGGTCGCCCGCTTGGTGGGCGGTTCATCAGGGTTGTCGCGCACCGGAACGGTCATGAAACTGATGTTCTTGAGGTCGACCTTCCCGAGCTCCTTGGCCAGGGTGGTCAGCTTGATGGCCGTACCTATTCCCTGGTCCACCGTCAGGGCCTTGGTCGCCGCGTCCGCCACCGAGTACAGCTTCGTCGGGCTGTCGAGCGTCTCTTCCTTCAGTTGCCGGATCATGGATGCCAGGAACTGCTGCTGCATCTTGATCCGGTCCAGGTCGCTCTCGTTGCCGAGACCGTGGCGGTTGCGGAGGAACGCGAGCGCCTGCTCACCCTGGACCCTGTGCTCACCCTCCGAGAGGTTGAGCTTGGAGTAGTCCTTGTCGTGGATCGGCTTGCTCAGGCAGACCTTCACGCCGCCGACCGCGGCCGACAGCGTCTTGACGGCGTTGAAGTCCACCATCATGAAGTGGTTGATCTCGATGCCGCCCGTGAGCGCCTTGACGGTGCGCATCGTGCAGCCCGGGTCCCGGCCGTTCACACCGAACGACTCGTTGAACTTCGTCTTCGTGCCGGAGCCGGGGATGACCTTGGTCGAACCGTCGGGCTGCTTCGTCGGGCAGTCCGGGATCTCGGTCTTGAGGTCGCGGGGGATGCTGATCGCCGTCGCGTTGGTGCGGTCCTCGGAGACGTGGAAGAGGAACGTCGTGTCGGCGTGGCCGGTGACGTTGTCCTTGTTCCCGTAAGTCGTGTTGCCCTCGCCGGTGCGGACGTCGTTGCCGATGATCAGGATGTTCAGCGGCCCCTCCATCGTCTCGCCGCCCGAGGCGGCGTCACCGACGTCGATGGTGTTGAGGTTGCCGTTGAACTTGTTGTAGAGCGCGTACGCGCCCGCCGCACCCGCCACGAGCACGACGGCCATCGTCCCGCCGGTCCAGAGCAGGACCTTCTTCTTACGGGACTTCTGCGGCTTGCGCTTGCGGCGACCGGCCGACGGCTGCCCGCCCGCGGGGCCCTCGGGGGCACGGCGGCGGCGCTGGCCGGGAACGGGCGCCTCGGTCGAGGTCCGCGAACGCTCGCCGGTCCGGGAGGTCTCGCCGGTTCGCGAACGCTCGGCGGCCCGTGACCCCTCACCGGTTCTCTGGCCCGGAGTGGTGGCACCGCGGGGGCGGGACTGCTGTGTCGACTGCCCAGCGGAGTGGTTCAGTCGCAGTTCGTAGTTGCCCGTTTGCGGGTTGAGTACCCACTGGTCGGCGGGGTCGATCTCGTCCGCCTGTCCACGGCTGTGCGCGTCCACGGTTACTTGAATCCTCCGTCGGTGCCACGCGAGGCGCCTACCCCGTCGGGCGCTCGGTCGTTCGATCCGTATGAGTGCGCGACCACGCGGTCGAGAGCACTGGATCGCGTCACACTATCCGCCCAGTTCAGCGCGGAGCGACGTCCGTGACAAATTCCACGCCCCTTACAACTGGGCAATTTGCTCAAACCTCATCCATCCCTGCCCTCCCCTTGGACTCCCCTTTACTCACCCGCCCTCAGACCTCCTCTATGGGCAGGCTCCTTCCGCCGCGCTGCGTCCCGAGAACGTCGGCGTCGGCACCGGGCCCGGCGAGCCCGCGTCGTCCGGCTTCCCATTGCCGTCCCTGTCCTCGCCGGTGCTCTCCGACGCCGAGGGCGTGACGGTCACGGGCCTGTCCTCGCGGAGCCGCTTGAAGAGTTGACTCGCCTCGGGTTGTACGAGTTCGTCCCGGTTCGCGTTCTGTGAGTACGGCCGCCGCGGCACCGTGAGGAACTGCACCTTCTCCGTGGGGATCGCCCGCATCGAGCGCGCGAGGTCGTACAGATCGCGGAGCGAGTCGAGCCCCGGGTCGGTCGTGATGGACTTCGTCGCCGCGTCCAGGACCGGGTACAGGCGGGTCGGATTCAGCAGGACGCCGTTGCTCTGCACCTTGTTGACCAGGGCGCCCAGGAACTGTTGCTGGCGATCCATGCGTTCCGTGTCGCTTCCGTTGCCCAGCGACTTGCGGGCCCGTACGAAGCCCAGCGCCTGCTCGCCATGGAGCGTCTGGCGCCCGGCCGGCAGCTTCAGCTTGGCGTCGGAGTCGTCGATCGGCTCCCTGAGGCAGACCTCCACCCCGTCCACGGCGTCGACCATCTTCTTGAAGCCGCGGAAGTCGATCACCATGTGGTGGTCGATCCGGATCCCGGTCAGCCGCTCGACGGTACGGATTGTGCAGGCCGTGCCGCCGATCTCGAAGGCCGAGTTGAATTGGGCGAATTGTTCACGTGTGCGCGTTCCGTCCGGTGTGCGACACGTAGGCATCTCCACCATCAGATCGCGCGGGATGGAGACCGCCGTCGCGCTCTCCTTCCTCGCCGCCAGATGCAGAAGGATCGTCGTGTCCGAGCGCTGGGTCCCCTTGTCCCGCCCGTACTGGGAGTTGCCGGTGCCGGTCCGGGTGTCGGAGCCGATCAGCAGGATGTTCCGCGCGGACGAGGCGACGGCGCTCGGGCGCTCCTTCTCGTACGCGCGCAGTTCGGCGGCGGCCGTGGTGTCGGTGGTGATGTTGTTGTCGAGCTTGCGGTAGAACCACCAGCCGGCACCCGCCGCGGCGAGGACGACGAACGAACACCCGAGCGCGGTCCAGCGCAGCCAGTGCCGCTTGCGCGGGGCATCGCCCACGGTGGCACGCGCCCAGCCCTCCGCGCCGGCCTCTCCGGTGGTGCGGGGCGTCTCCTCCCCGGCCGGGGGGTCCGGTTCGGCGGGCGTGCCGGCACTGTCCGTCACGTCTGAGTCCATCCTTCATGGCGTCGGCGGCGCGCCGGGCCGCCGGTCGCTGAGATAGACGGCCGAACCTGACGCTTGGTTGTGCCGGGGAGGGTGCGTACCCGCCGATCATGTACCGGAGTTGAGGCGCAGACCCGGGGACTCGGCGAGTCGGTGCGCCATACGGGTGGATCCTCGGCGGGCGGTCAGACCGCGGTCACGGTGACCCGCTCGCTCTCGACCCGCTTCTCGAGCGCCTCGGGCGCCAGTTGGTCCAGGTTCCGGCAGAGGATGACCGAGGCCCCTGCCGCCAGCGGCGCGTACAGCCCGGCGGAGAGCCCGTCCCAGCCGTCGTAGGCACGGCCGGAGAGCAGCCGCGCGCCGGGTGCGAGACCGAGGGCCTCGGCGTCCGCGCGGGCCCGGTCCACGAGCTGGGTGCCCGTCAGTTCCGCACCGCCGACCACCAGCGCGGCCGCGCCCGCATCGACCGGGATGAACGGGGCGAATCGGTCACCCTGGCTCGGCACCTCCACCGCGTAGTCCGCGTAACCGGCCGGCGGGGCCGGGAAGCGGCGGCCCAGCGGGGCGAGGGAGAGCGCGATCCGGTCTCCCGAGCAGGCCAGCCCGGCGTCGAGGGTGTCGGGCCCCGCGACGACGTAGTCGGCGTCGGCCGGGTCCCCGCCGAGCTCGGCGGTCACGCCGACGGACGAGCACGCCAGCAGCCAGACGGCGGTCTGCCAGTGAGCGGGCAGCAGCAGCGCGAGCCGGTCGCCGGGGGAGGCGGAGAGCTCGCCCTGGAGCAGGTTGGCGGTCTTGGCCACCCAATTGGCGAAGGTGGCGACGGACAATTCGACGCGCTCACCGGTGGCGTCGTCGTAGAAGGTGACCAAGGGGCGGGCGGGGTCCGCGGCGAGCGCGGATCGCAGCAGGTCGGCGGGGGTGCGGTCGCTGGCGTTCACGCGGGCAAGGGTACGCGGGGCGGTCTGCGGGAAGCCGCCGTACCGGTGACACCGTCCTCCGGTCGGCCCGATGGACCGTCAGTTTCCGGGTGGAATCCCGCCGTGCGGAACGGCCCGGGGCTGCGGACGATCACTTCATGCGTGCCAACCTTGTCTCCTCGATCGCCGTGACATGCGCGGCGGCTCTCGCCCTTCCGTTGTCCCTCGCGACCCCTGCGGCGGCGCTGCAGCCGGGTGCGCCCACCATGCCGACGGCGGTGCCGACCGTCGTCGAACCCGCCGCTCCGGCGGCGCCACCCGTCGTGGACCCCGCGGAGCGGGAAGCGGCGCCGGCCGCCGCCTCGGAGGCGGACGTCGCCGGATCCACCCAGTCCCTGCGGCTCGCGCCGCTCGGGAACGGCCGTCGGGCCATCGGCCCCGCCACCGCGGGGGCGGCGCAAGGCCTGGCCCGACGGGACGTCAGACCCTTCTCCCTCGTGGGCGTCGTCTGGGACGACGCCCAGGCGCACCTGCACGGCACCGTCCAGGTCCGCACCCGGACCACCGGAAGCGCGGACTGGTCGGAGTGGCAGAACGTCGAGATCCACAGCGACGACCACGGGGCCGACCCCGACACCGCCGAGGCCGTCTCGGGCGCGATCCGTGGATCCACCGCCCCGCTCTGGGTCGGCGACTCGGACGGAGTCGAGGTCCGAGTGGAGCCGGAGCGGCACGAGGAGTTCGCGGCCGAGGCCGAACCCCTCCCCGCCGGGCTCCGCATCGAGCTGGTCGACCCGGGCCCGGAGCCCGCCGCCGACCCGGGCCCCCAGACGCGCGTGGCGCACGCGGCGCGTACCGCGCACCGTGGGCCGACCGTCGAGGAGAGGGCCGCCACCTCCGTCAACACCCACCTCGCCCCGGTCGGTACGCCCGCGATCCCGGCCGCCGCCGCCCCCGCCGCCGCCGCGAAGCCGTACATCGGACCCCGCCCGAAGATCATCACGCGGAAGGGCTGGGGGGCGAACGAGAAGCTGCGCAGGGGAGGGTTCGTCTACACCAAGGCGGTCAAGGCGGCCTTCGTCCATCACAGCGCGACCGGCAACAACTACACCTGCAAGCAGGCGCCCTCCGTCCTCCGCAGTATCTACCGCTACCACACCCAGAGCAGCGGCTGGCGTGACTTCGGCTACAACTTCGCCGTCGACAAGTGCGGAAACATCTACGAAGGACGCGCCGGAGGCGTGGCCAAGCCGGTCCACGGCGCGCACACGCTCGGTTTCAACACCAACAGCATGGGCATCGCCGTCCTCGGCACCTACAGTTCGACGACCCCTCCGGCAGCCGTGGTCAACGCAGTCGCGAAGCTGACGGCGTGGAAGCTGGGGCTGCACGGGGTGAATCCGAAGGGGAAGACGACGCTGGTCTCGGCCGGCGGAAAGTACAAGAAGGGCAAGAAGGTCACCTTCAACACGATCGCGGGACATCGTGACGGCTACGCCACGGCCTGCCCGGGAGCGCGCCTCTACGGGAAGCTCGGCACCGCGAGGACCACGTCGGCGAAGTACCAGGGACGGCCGTGATGGGGGCACCGCCGGAGCGTCTGCATAAACTGACCGGTCATATCGCACGGACGAGCGGACAAGCCGAAAAGCGGACGAGCCGACAAGTGGGCGTGCGACGAGACCGGACCCGGACAGGAAGCAGAGACGACAGGTGACAGAAGCGATCCTCCTGGTCGGTGGCAAGGGCACGCGGCTGCGGCCCCTGACGGTCAACACGCCGAAGCCGATGGTTCCGGCGGCCGGCGTTCCCTTCCTTACCCACCAGCTGGCACGGGCCAAGGCGGCGGGCGTCGAGCATGTGGTGCTCGCCACGTCGTACCTCGCCGAGGTCTTCGAGCCGCACTTCGGGGACGGCTCGGCGCTGGGGCTCAGCCTGGAGTACGTCACCGAGGAGGAGCCGCTCGGTACGGGCGGAGCGATCCGAAACGTCGCCTCGCGGCTCCACTCGGGCGCCGACGACCCGGTCCTCGTCTTCAACGGCGACATCCTCACGGGCCTGGACATCCGGGCCCTGGTCGCCACGCACGCCGACTCGGGTGCGGACGTCTCCCTGCACCTCACCCGGGTCGACGACCCGCGGGCGTTCGGCCTGGTCCCGACGGACCCGACCGGCCGCGTCACGGCCTTCCTGGAGAAGCCGCAGACTCCGGAGGAGATCGTCACCGACCAGATCAACGCGGGGGCCTACGTCTTCCGCCGCTCCGTCATCGACACGATTCCGGCGGACCGCCCCGTCTCGGTCGAGCGGGAGACCTTCCCCGAGCTGCTCGCCTCCGGCGCGCATCTCCAGGGCCTGGTCGACTCCACGTACTGGCTCGACCTCGGCACCCCGCAGGCCTTCGTCCGCGGCTCCGCCGACCTGGTCCTGGGCCACGCCCCGTCCCCTGCGGTGCCGGGCCGCTGCGGCGACCGCCTGGTCCTGCCGACGGCCCGTGTCGCATCGGACGCCAAGCTCACGGGCGGCACCGTGGTCGGCAACGGCGCGGTGGTCGGCGCGGGCGCCCGGATCGCCGGCTCGACGGTCCACGCGGACGCGGTGGTCGAACCGGGCGCGGTGATCACGGACTCCCTGATCGGCGCGGGCGCGAGGATCGGCGCGCGCACGGTCCTCACGGGCGCGGTCATCGGCGACGGCGCCCACGTGGGCCCGGACAACGAGCTCCGCGAAGGCATCCGCATCTGGTGCAACGCGGTCCTCCCGGCAGGCTCGGTCCGCTTCTCGTCGGACCAGTAGCGACGCCCCCGCCGTTGTGGGCGTGCCCCCGTGTGTCCGGTGACCACGGGGGCGCTGCCCGTTCCGGGGTGCGTTCACCCGAGATGCGCCGGGGATACGCTCATACACATGGCCGGCCGCTTCCCACCCCGCACCCCCACGACCCGCACCACCGTGCGCGGCGGCCACGTCCCCATCCCCGGACCCGCCCCCGAGGCGCCCTCCCTGGAGGCCCCCGCCTCGGACACCGTCGACCTGGGCCTCACCCTCGGCCCCCTCCGCCGCGGCCCCGCCGACCCCACCTTCCGTACGACCTCCGACGGCTCCGTCTGGCGGGCCAGCCGTACCCCCGCGGGCCCCGGCACGCTCCGGGTCGCCATCCGCTCGGGAGTCGTCGAGGCCGAGGCCTGGGGCCCGGGCGGCGAGTGGCTCATGGACGGCCTGCCCCGGCTCCTCGGCGCCGACGACGACCCCGCCGCCTTCGTTCCCCGTCACCGTCTCCTCGCGGCCACCCACCGCCGCCGGCGCGGCCTGCGCCTGACGCGCACGGGCCTGGTCATGGAGTCGCTGATCCCGTCGATCCTGGAGCAGAAGGTCACGACCGACGAGGCGTACCGCGCGTGGCGTCTGCTCGTACGGAAGTACGGCGAGCCCGCCCCCGGCCCCGCCCCGGACGGGATGCACGTCATGCCCGACGCCCCCACCTGGGCCCGGATCCCGTCCTGGGAGTGGCACCGCGCGGGCGTCGACGACAAACGCGCCTCGACGATCCTGCGCGCCGCGCGCGTCGCCCGCCGCATGGAGGAGGCCGCCGGGATGGAGCCCGAACAGGCCCAGCGGCGACTGGAGTTGATCCCCGGGATCGGCCCCTGGACGTCCACCGAGACGATCCAGCGCAGCAACGGCGCCCCGGACGCGGTCACCGTCGGCGACCTCCACCTGCCCGGCATCGTCGGCTACGCCCTCGCGGGCGACCGCACGACCGACGACGCGGCCATGCTCGAACTGCTCGCCCCCTACGCCGGCCAGCGCCACCGCGCGGCCCGTCTGATCCTCCTCAGCGGCCGGGTCCCGCCGCGCCGCGCGCCCCGGATGACCCCCGGAAACATCGCTGCGCTCTGACCGCACGCACCTCCCGGAGCGGGAGCGCGGCTCGGAACCGACGCTCCGAGCCCCGCCCGCCGAGAGCCGCTACCGCACCTCGATGAACTGCCCCGCCTGCCGCGCGGGCCGGTCCTTCGGCGGCGCCGCAGCGTGTCCGACCGCCACCGCGCCCATCGGGTCCCAGCCCTCCGGCAGCCCGAGGACGTCGCGTACGACATCACGGCAGAACATCGTCGAGGACACCCACGCCGAGCCGAGCCGCTCGCCCGCCAGCGCCACCAGGAAGTTCTGCACGCCCGCGCCCGCCGCGACCACGAACATCTCCCGCTCGGCGGCGTCCCTGCGCGGGTCGCCGTAGTGGTGCGAGCCGTCCATGACCAGACACGGCACCACCAGATACGGGGCGTTGCGCAGCACATCGCCGCGTCGTACGCGCTTGGCGACGGACTCCTCCGACTTGCCGTCGCGCCGCAGGTCCGCGATCCACGCGTCCCGCATCGCGTCGAGGAGCCGCAGCCGCGACTCCGGCGATTCCAGGAGTACGAACCGCCACGGAGTGGTGTGGTGCGGCGCCGGAGCCGTGACGGCCGCGGCGACGGCACGCCGTACGGCGCCCGGATCCACCGGCTCGTCGGTGAACTCGCGGACGGTACGCCGCAGGGTCACCGCCTCCCGCACGGCCTCCGAGGTCCCGAGCCGGAACATGTCGTCGGCGGCGCCGCGCACCAGGGCCCGGGCACCCTCGCCGACGGAACCGTCCACCACGTGCGGCAGGCCCCGGACGACGGCGACCGGCAGTCCGTTCGCCTTGCCCTTCACCAGGTCGCCCGCGGCGGCGAGTTCGTCGGCGGTGGCGACGACGGTCGCGCTGAGCGGATTGCCGTACGCGTCCGTGCCGCCGCGCAGGTCGTCGAGGACGCGCACGCCGGCCGCGCCGATGGCCACGTCCGTCAGACCGCTGCGCCAGGGCCGCCCGAAGGTGTCCGTGACGACGACACCGACGTCGACACCGAGCGCGTCCCGCAACCCGTCGCGGATGGCGCGGGCCGAGGCGTCCGGGTCGACGGGCAGCAACAGCACCGTTCCGGCAGGGGTGTTGGAGGCGTCGACCCCGGCCGCGGCCATGACCAGACCCTGCCGGTTCTCGACGATCCGCAGCGTGCCGCGGCGCGCCACCACCCGTACCGTCTCGGCGTCGATCGCCTCCTCCCGGTCGTCGGCGGCGATCACCCGCCCCTCGGCCTTGCTCACTATCTTGGACGTGACGATCAGGACGTCTCCGTCCTCGAGACCGGGGGAGGCGGACGCGATCAGCTTGGCGAGATCGTCCCCGGGCTTCACCTCGGGCAGCCCGGGCAGCGCCCACACTTCGTAGCGCGCCTCGGCGCGAGCCGCGCCGTCGGCTCCGTTGTGGGCAGCCGCTCCGCCAGGACCGGGGGTCCCGCTGGGCGGAGGCTGGGGAAGGGTGGGCGCCACGCCATCGGCGCGGGGCCCGGTCCCGGTCCCCGCTCCCGGAGCGCCCGCGCCCGACCGGCCCGTCATCCGCGGATCTCTTCCGCGAGCGTCAGCGCCTCGCGCGCCATCGCGGCCGTCGCGTCCAGGTCCGTCATCATCAGCGGCACCGCCCGGCAGCGGATGCCCGCGGCCTCGACGTCCTCGACCGTGCCCGCGTCGACGGTGTCGACCAGCCAGCCGTCGAGCAGCCCCGAGCCGTAGTGCTTCGCCACCGCCGAGGCCGTGGACTCGACGCCCACCGCCGCGAGGACCTTGTCGGCCATGCCCCGCACGGGCGCGTCGCCGACGATGGGGGAGAGGCCGACCACCGGCACGTCCGCCTCGGCGATCGCCTCGCGGATGCCCGGTACGGCCAGGATCGTGCCGACCGACACGACCGGGTTGGACGGCGGGAAGAGGATGACGTCCGCCTCCGCGATGGCCTCCAGGACACCGGGGGCCGGCTTCGCGGCCTCCGCGCCGACCGCCACGACGGCCCGCGCGTCCACGGACGCCCGCAGCTTCACCCAGTACTCCTGGAAGTGCACCGCCCTGGACTCGCCGTCCACCTCGATGGCGACGTGCGTCTCGACGCGGTCGTCGGACATCGGAAGCAGACGCACGCCCGGCTGCCAGCGGGCGCACAGCGCCTCGGTGACGGCACTGAGGGGGTATCCGGCGCCCAGCATCTGCGTGCGGACGATGTGGGTCGCGAAGTCCCGGTCGCCGAGGCCGAACCACTCCGGGCCGACCCCGTACGCCGCGAGCTCCTCCTTCACCGTGAAGGACTCGTCCTCACGGCCCCAGCCCTGCTCCTCGTTGATGCCACCGCCGAGGGTGTACATCACCGTGTCGAGGTCCGGGCAGACCTTCAGTCCGAAGAGATGGATGTCGTCACCGGTGTTGCCGACGACCGTGATCTCCGCGTCGGGCGCGGCCTGCTTGAGGCCGCGAAGGAAGCGGGCACCACCGATGCCACCGGCCAGAACCACAATGCGCATGCAGACAGTCTGTCAGGCGCGGCCTGATCGTCTGAGGGGTGGTGGTCGGGCGGCGGGAGGGACGGTCAGACGGTGACGACACCGTGGGTCGCCGGGGCGCACTGGGTCGTCACGGGCCTGAGGGTCCCCCCGGACGAAGTCTGGGGGAGCATCGGCATGTCGGTGAGACCGGGGTAGTAGACGTGCAGACTGACCGCCGGTTCGAGGGAGTCGTTGACGACCTCGTGGACGTACCCCGGCGCGAAGACGCGCTGCGCTCCTCCCGTGAGCGTCCGTACGCCCCGGTCCGTACGCTCCGACAACTCCCCTTCGAGGACGGTCAGGACGCCGGAGGAGGGGCCGTGGTCGTGGAGCCCACTGCCCTGGCCGGGCACCCAGGAGAGCAGCCAGACCTCGTAGCCCGGGCCGGTGCGCAGCCGGTGGTACCAGCGGCTGGTGGCGTCGTATTCGACATAGGGGGCCCACTGCGCGCGGTCGGCGGCGATGGAGCGCGCGAGGCCGACGAACTCGGCCACGGTGGCGGGGTGCTCGCGGGCGGGCTGCAGGAGGTGCTGTACCTCGAGGATGTCGCCGGCGATCTGAAGGTCGCTGTCGCTGTTCATGGGTGCGGTGGTTCCTCGGCAGAAACGAAGTCGTGGCGGGGGTCACGCAGAGGTCGTGCGAGCGTCACGCGGGGCAACGCGGGCTACGCGGAGACGAAGACGCTGGAGCTCTGGGGCATCAACAGCTGGAACAGCAACAGCAACAGCGAGCCTGGACAGCGCGGCGGTACCCACGGGCGTGGGTCGCGGAGGGCGCTGAGGTCACTGGCATGGCATCAAAGGTGCCGGGCGAGCCACCCGACTGTCAACCCAATGCCCGTTTTGGCGGTAATGTTTCACCTCATCCGGTTACAGCGCCCGGAGAAAGGTTTGTTCAGTCGCTGAGCGGGAGACATGGCGCAACATCCGTGCCCGCAAACGCGGCTGGGATCCCGTGATCAGACTGTGATCCGGATCGCTTCCTTGGCTGGATCGCAACAAGATCCATGTCTGGGGCGTCTCCCTTCGTGAAGGGGGAACGGTGTGGACAGGCCAGTGGCATGTGTCTTGTTTTTGGTGATTTGAACACTTTCCGCATAGCCTTGGTTCCGCAGAGTGAATACCGGGCCCAATAGCAGATTCCGGCTTGACTCGCACAGAGCACGAACTTGTAATTTCACTCGTGTCGTTCGGCCGAAATCGGTAACGGCAACATCACGGGGACGCAAAGACGGACGAGGGGCGCACATGACCGAGTTGTTCCAGGAACTGCTGGTCGAGGACGCGGACGAGGAACTCGGCTGGCAGGAGCGCGCACTGTGCGCCCAGACCGATCCCGAGTCCTTCTTCCCCGAGAAGGGCGGCTCGACCCGCGAGGCCAAGAAGGTCTGCCTCGCCTGTGAGGTCCGCTCCGAATGCCTCGAATACGCCCTGCAGAACGACGAACGATTCGGCATCTGGGGCGGCCTGTCCGAGCGTGAACGCCGACGCCTGAAGAAGGCCGCGGTCTGACCGGCGCCCCGACCCGCGCCCACGCGTCAAACCGCTCACACCTGTACACAACGAACGGTCCGTCCCCTGTGCTCTGTCCACAGGCGGCGGACCGTTCCTGCCCTCCCGTCGCCCGGCCACCGCCCCTCATCGAGGCGCTGCGCGCCAACCCCTCCTTGTCTGCCGTTAGTGTGGGGCCCCGTCCGAGACGTACCCACGCCCCCCGCGGGCGACCCCCGGCCGGAGGGCCCGTACCTCGATGTCCTCAACTCCTGAGTTCCCGCGACACGTCGTCACCGCCGTGCTCGTCGCCCACGACGGCGCCCGCTGGCTGCCGGACGCCCTCGCCGGGCTGCTCGCCCAGGAACGCCCCGTGCAGAACGTCGTCGCCGCCGACACCGGCAGCGCCGACGACTCCGCGCAGCTGCTGGCCGACGCGATCGGCGCCGACCGCGTCCTGCACCTCGCCCGCCGCACCGGATTCGGTGCCGCCGTCGAGGAGGCCGCCCGCACCGCCCCCGTGCTCGGACCCGAGGAACTCACCTATCTGAAGCGCCCCAGCGGCTGGGACCCGGTCAGCAGGACCTGGAGCGACGACGCCTACGACCTGCCCGAGCTCCCGCACGGCGAGCCGGTGCAGTGGCTCTGGCTGCTCCACGACGACTGCGCCCCCGAGCCGGACGCACTCACCGAACTGCTGCGCGTCGCCGACTCGGACACGTACGCCGCCGTCATCGGCCCCAAGCTCCGCGGCTGGTACGACCGCAAACAGCTCCTCGAAGCCGGTGTCTCCATCGCCCGCAGCGGCCGCCGCTGGACCGGACTCGACCGCCGCGAACAGGACCAGGGCCAACACGACCAGGTCCGCTCCGTCCTCTCCGTCTCCAGCGCCGGAATGCTCATCCGCCGCGACGTCTTCGAGGAGCTCGGCGGCTTCGACCGCCGCCTGCCCCTGATGCGCGACGACGTCGACCTGTGCTGGCGCGCCCACTCGGCCGGCCACCGCGTCCTCGTCGCCCCCGACGCCGTCCTGCGCCACGCCGAGGCCTCCGCCCGCGAACGCCGCACCGTCGACTGCGCCGGCCGCTCCGTGGCCAACCCGCACCGCGTCGACAAGGCCGGCGCCGTCTACACGCTGCTCGCCAACGCCCGCGGCGCCGCCCTGCCCTACGTACTGATCCGGCTGATCCTCGGCACCCTGCTGCGCACCCTCGCCTACCTCGTCGGCAAGGTGCCCGGCCAGGCCGTCGACGAGGTCATGGGTCTCTTCGCGACCCTGCTGCGCCCCGAGCGGATCCTCGCCGCCCGCAAACGCCGCAAGAACCCCGCCGTCGCCGCGAGCGAACTGCGCCCGCTCTTCCCGCCGCCCGGCGCCACCGTCCGGGCCACCGCCGAACAGATCGTTGCGAACTTCGGCGGCTCCGACGCCGATTCCGGTGGCTCCCGCCACGGCGTCGTCGAATCCGGGCCCGGCGGCGACGACGCCGACTTCCTGGAGATCGAGCAGTTCGCCCGGCTGAAGAAGGTTGCCCGCAAGCCCGGACCGGTCCTCTTCGCACTGCTCCTGCTCGTCTCCGTGGTGGCCTGCCGCGGCCTGTTCGGCGGCGGCTCGCTCGCCGGCGGCGCCCTGCTCCCCGCTCCCGACTCCGTCTCCGAGCTGTGGGGGCGGTACGCGGACAGCTGGCACGCCCTCGGCACCGGCGGCACCCAGACCGCGCCGCCCTACCTCGCCGTCCTGGCCGCCCTCTCCGCGCTCTTCCTCGGCTCCACCTCGTTCGCGCTCACCGTGCTGCTCGTCTGCTCGGTCCCGCTCGCCGGCTTCACCGCCTACTTCGCCGCGCGCCCGATCGTCGAGTCCCGGCTGCTGCGCGCGTGGGGCTCCATCGCCTACGCCTTCCTGCCCGCCGCCACCGGAGCGCTCGCGGCCGGTCGCCTCGGCACCGCCGTCCTCGCGATCCTGCTCCCGCTCATCGCCCGCGCCGCCGTCGCCGCCCACGGACTGACCGGTCAGGGCCGCGGCAGCTGGCGCGCCACCTGGGCGTACACCTTCCTGCTGACCTTCGCGACGGCGTTCACCCCGATCGTCTGGCCGCTCGCCGTCGTCCTCGGCCTCGGCGTCCTCGCCCTGCGCCGCTCCGACATCACGGCGTACGGACTGCGCTTCCTCGCCGCCGTCGGCACCCCGATCCTCGTCCTCGCCCCCTGGTCGCTCTCCCTCCTGACCAGCCCCTCCGCCTTCCTGCGCGAGGCCGGCCTCGACATCCGTACGGGCACTGCCTCCGCGCTCGACCTGCTCGGGATCAGCCCCGGCGGCCCCGGCACCACCGGCGGCCTCCTCCTCATCGGCATCGTGCTCGCCGCCCTGGCCGCGCTGCTGCGCGAGGAGCGCCAGTTCGCCGTCCGCGTCGCCTGGGCCGCGGCCCTCGCCGGACTCCTGTTCGCCGTGCTCTCCAACGGCGCCGGGGACACCGGCTGGGCCGGACCTGCCACGCTCGTCTACGGCGCCGCACTGCTCGCCGCCGGCATGATCGGCGCCGAGGGCGGACGCACCCGCGTCGCCGCCCACGGCTTCGGCTGGCGCCAGCCCGTCGCCGCGCTCATCGCGTTCGCCGCCGCGCTCGGCCCGGTCGTGGCCGCCGCCGGCTGGATGATCGGTGGCGCCGACGGCCCGCTGACCCGGCGCGACCCGGTCCAGGTCCCGGCGTTCGTCGCCGAGGAGAGCACCAACCCCGACCAGCCCCGCACCCTCGTCCTCGGCGGCACCTCGCCCGACGAGGTCGCGTACACCCTGGTCCGCGGCTCAGGCGGCCGCCTCGGCGACGCCGAACTGACCGCCGCGGCCGACAACGACCCGCGCCTGGACAAGGTCGTCGCGCACCTGGTGGCCGGCTCCGGCGCCGACCAGACCCAGGAGCTCAGCGGCTTCGCGATCCGCTACGTCCTCGTACGCGACGGGGCACCGCGCCAGATGAGCCGCGTCCTCGACGCCACCCCCGGCCTCAACCGGCTCAGCCAGCTCGACGGCAGCGCGCTCTGGAGCGTCGACCGCGACCGCGTGGTCGCCCGCGCCACCATCGTCCCCGCGGCGAAGCCCACCGACACGGCGAAGGCCACCGACGCGGCGGTCACGCCGATCGCGGTCGCCTCCGGCCCCGTCGAGGCGCACACGAAGATCCCGTCCGGCCCCGCCGGCCGCGTCCTTCGTATCGCCGACCACGCCGACGAGAGCTGGACCGCCACCCTCGACGGCAAGGAGCTGAACAAGACCACCGTCGACGGCTGGGCCCAGGGCTTCGAACTCCCCGCAGAGGGCGGCAAGCTCGACCTCACCTACGACCAGCCCTTCACCCACACCCTGTGGATCTGGGCCCAGGTCGGCCTCGCCGTCGTCCTGCTCGTCCTCGCCCTGCCGGGGCGCCGTCGCGAGATCGACGACGACCTGCCCGAGGAAGAGGTCGCCATCCCCGCCCAGGCGATGGAGGGCGACGGCCGACGGGCCCGCCGTCTGCGCGCCGCGGCGGAGGCGGAGGCCGCTGCCACGGCGACCGAAGAGGCGGCTCCCGAGCAGGAGCCGGTGCCGGTTCCCCAGGAGCAGACGTACGCCGCCGACTGGGACGGCCAGTACGACCCGGCCTACGCGCAGCAGCAGCAGCAGCAACAGCAACAACAGCAGGAGCAGTACGCCCAGCAGGGCTACTACCCGGAGTACGCGGCCGACCCGTACCAGCAGCAGTATCCGCAGCAGTACGACCAGCCGTACGAGCAGCAGCAGTACGACCCGTACCAGCAGCAGGGCTACGAACAGCAGCCGCAGCAGCAGCCGTACGAGGAGCAGCAGCCGTACGACCCGTACACCTACGGCTACGAGACCGAGCAGCGTCCCGACGGGAGCAGCAACCAGTGAAGCGCACCACCCTCTCCCTGATCGCGGTCGCCACCGCCCTCGCCGCCGTCACCGGCTTCGCCGCCCTGACCGCGCCCGACGGCACCGTCACGGTCCCGCCGATCGCCACGGGGCCGATGCCGGTCGAGCGCTCCAGCCTGCTGTGCCCGGCGCCGAGCACGTCCGAGGTGGCCGAGACCGACTACACCTCGTACACCCCGGCCGGAAAGGCCGCTGACGGCGCCGCCGCCAAGGGAGGCACCGCCGCCAAGGCCGAGCTCAAGCCCGCCCCGGTCGCCGCCACCCCCGGCGGTACGCCGGCGAAGAAGCCCTCCGCCGCCAAGGCCCCGGGGACCGTCACCGAACCGGGCAAGCCCGTCGGCGCCGAGGCGAACGGCGGCGCCGCCCCCGCCCTGACCGGCGCGGCGACCGGCGCCCTCGCCCCCGGCTGGACGGTCCAGCAGACCACCGTGGTCCCCGCGGGCGGCTCGCGCGGACTGCTCGGCGTCGCCTGCTCCGCCCCCGACACGGACTTCTGGTTCCCGGCCGCCTCCACGGCCAAGGAGCGCCAGGACTACGTCCACCTCACCAACCCCGACGACACCGCCGCCGTCGCCGACATCGAGCTGTACGGCCCCGAGGGCGTGCTCAAGTCGCAGTTGACCGAGGGCATCCCCGTCCCGGCCCACTCCAGCGTCCCCGTCCTGCTCTCCACGCTCACCGGCGAGGCCGCGCAGGCGGACGTGACCGTCCATGTCACGACCCGCAGCGGACGCGTCGGCGCGGTCATCGGCTCCGCCGACGACAAGCTCGGCAGCGACTGGCTGCCCGCTTCGGCCGACCCGGCCGGCACCGCCGTCCTGCCCGGCATCCCGGCCGACGCGACCTCGGTCCGCCTGGTGGCGTACGCGCCGGGCGAGGACGACGCGGAGCTGAAGATCCAACTGGTCGGCGAGAACGGCACGATCGTCCCGGCGAGCGCGCAGTCCCTGCACGTGAAGTCGGGCATGACCGCGTCCGTCGACCTTCCCGACCTGACCAGGGGCGAGGCGGGTGCCCTGCTCCTCACTCCCTCGGACCCGAAGAAGACCACCCCGTTCGTGGCCGCCCTGCGCGTCGTACGAGGCAAGGGCGACAAGCAGGAGGTCGCCTTCGTCCCCGCGACCGCGGCGATCACCGCCCGTGCCACCGTCGCCGACAACCGCGCGGCCGGCTCGACCCTCACGCTCACGGCGCCCGGCGCCGCTGCCCAGGTCAAGGTCACGGCGTCGGCGGGCACGGAGGGCGGCACGACGGTCTCCAAGACCGTCACGGTCAAGGCGGGCACGACGACGAAGGTGACCGACGTGGTCCCGGCCGGCCTGAAGGGCTCCTACGCGCTGACCGTCGAGCGGGTCTCGGGCGGGCCCGTCCACGCCGCACGCGTCCTGGCGCTCCCGCAGGACGGCATCCCCATGTTCACGGTCCAGACCCTGGCGGACGACCGGGGCGCGGTGCAGGTCCCGAGGGCGAAGCAGGACCTCTCGGTCCTGGACGACTGACGCTTCGAGGACGGGCGCTTCGACGGGCAGGTGCCCGCACGGCCGACGCCTGGACGACCGGTGCCCGGACGGCTGGCATCGGGGACACCCATGTCGTACGACGGGGAAGGGCGTCGGCGTTCCTTCCCGGCGGCCGCTGTTTCCCCAAAGGCGGCCGCCGTTCCCCCGAAGTTGGCCCGTGTTCCCCCGAAGGGTGGCCCGTGTTCCCCCGAAGGGGTCAGTCCTGCCCGTAGCGGGGGTCGACCGACTCGGGGGAGAGACCCAGAAGCTCGGCCACCTGCTCCACCACGACCTCATGGACGAGCAGCGCCCGTTCGTCACGGCTCTTGGAGCGGATCTCGACCGGTCGCCGGTAGACGACGATCCGGGCGGGCCCGCCCTTCTCCGCCGGCGCGGCCCCGCCCAGCGGCACCGACTCGCCCTCCACCGAAGGCGGCACGTCGAGGACCATGAACTCGACGTCCGCCAGCTGCGGCCAGCGCCGTTCCAGGCGCTCCACCGAGTCCAGGACGAGATCGCGGAACGTGTCGGCACGGGTCGCGGACAAGGGCACCTGCGGCGGGGCGACGGGCCCGCGCATACCGCGACCGTGCCGGTCGCGCCTGCGCGTCCGCGGCTCCACCGGAACCGGACTGGACTCCGCCGCATCGGGCTCGGGCGGACGGGACGAGGGGTTCGGCGGCACAGGACTGTCCATCACTGACGCAGCGTAACTCTCCTCGGTGCCCGTCGACCGTGGCGCACACGGACCGCCTCGCCGCGCGCCGGACCCGGGTTGTCGTTAGTTGAACGTTCCGGCCAGGCGCGGGCTCGATTCCAGGGGCTCCCGCGATCGGCCATCCGGCCGTGGTTGACCGGATTCCTGTCGACCGTTGTCCGGATCGATCGCCGTCCCGACCCCCGTGCCCCTCCTTACGCGCAGGTCAGGACGGCCCCCCGAAGCGAGCCCGTGTCCGACGTCACACCGCGACACGGTGGAGTGACCTGGTGGAGAGTCGTCGCGGCCCGCTCAAGAGTGCGGTACCGTCCAACGTCGTGAGCCCTGTACGTCGCTGTTCGCGCACCGCGTGCGGCCGCCCTGCCGTCGCGACACTGACGTACGTCTATGCCGACTCGACTGCGGTCCTCGGCCCGCTCGCCACCTACGCCGAGCCCCACTGCTACGACCTGTGTGCCGAACACAGCGAGCGCCTCACCGCGCCGCGCGGCTGGGAGGTCGTGCGCCTGTCCGACGGCTCCGCCCCGTCCCGCCCCAGCGGCGACGACCTCGAAGCCCTCGCCAACGCGGTACGGGAAGCGGCGCGCCCCCAGCAGCGCACGGCCGAGGCCGGCGGCAAGGGCGGCGGCCGAGGCGGAGACCCGGTGGAGGTCGGCCGCCGCGGCCACCTCCGCGTCCTTCGCTCCCCGGACTCCTGAGCAGGACGCTCTGAGGCGACGCCCTGAGCAGGACGTCCTGAGCCGGGCACCGGCGCCGGACTCCCGAGCGAGGCAACTGCACCGGACTTCCGAGCGGGCGACGCCTTGAGCCGGGCCTGCGCCGGACTCCTGAGCATGACGCCCGAGCGCGGGACCTCCGAGCCCGGAACACCCGAGCCCGGAACACCCGAGCCCGGAACACCCGAGCCCGGAACACCCGAGCCTGGACCCCCCGTCCCGCGTCCCGCCTCCCGCGTTCCGCACTCCCCGACTCCGAGCCCGACGTCCTGAACGCGGCTCCCGAGCCCGACGCCCCGAGCCGGCTCCTCAGCCCCGCTCCCGAGCGCGACATCCCGTACCGGACCCCCACGCGCGGCGCCCGCCCGGCCAGGCGCTCTGCCCTCCCCTCGGCGGGCCCCGGTAGGTTGGGCATCCGCACACGCCGTACACGCGTGGCACACGCGCCGCACACGCGTGCCGAGGTTCGAGGATTCAGGAGGGTTGTTCCGTGGCTGCTGATCTGTCGCAGATCGTGAAGGCGTACGACGTTCGCGGGGTGGTGCCGGATCAGTGGGACGAGCCGCTCGCCGAGCTGTTCGGCGCCGCGTTCGTCCGGGTGACCGGCGCGGACGCGATCGTCGTCGGCCACGACATGCGGCCCTCGTCGCCGGGCCTGTCGGGCGCGTTCGCCCGTGGCGCGGCCCGCCTCGGCGCCGATGTCACGCTGATCGGGCTCTGCTCCACGGACCAGCTGTACTTCGCCTCCGGCAGCCTCGACCTGCCGGGCGCGATGTTCACCGCCTCGCACAACCCCGCGCAGTACAACGGCATCAAGATGTGCCGTGCCGGCGCCGCGCCCGTCGGCCAGGACACCGGCCTGTCCGAGATCCGCATCATGGTCGAGCGCTGGTCGGAGGAGGGCGCCCCGGCGGCCGCACCGACCACCGGCACCATCACCGAGCGGGACACGCTGAAGGACTACGCGGCCCACCTGAAGGCGCTGGTCGACCTCACCGCGATCCGCCCCCTCAAGGTCGTCGTGGACGCGGGCAACGGCATGGGCGGCCACACCGTCCCGACCGTCTTCGAGGGCCTCCCGCTGGACGTCGTACCGATGTACTTCGAGCTGGACGGCACCTTCCCGAACCACGAGGCCAACCCCCTCGACCCGGCGAACATCGTCGACCTCCAGGCCCGCGTCCGGGCCGAGGGCGCCGACCTCGGTCTCGCCTTCGACGGCGACGCCGACCGCTGCTTCGTCGTCGACGAGCGCGGCGAGGCGGTCGCCCCGTCCGCGATCACGGCCCTGGTCGCGGCCCGCGAGCTGGCCAAGACCCCCGGCGGCACGATCATCCACAACCTGATCACCTCCTGGTCGGTGCCCGAGGTCGTACGCGAGAACGGCGGCTCGCCGGTCCGTACGCGCGTCGGCCACTCCTTCATCAAGGAGGAGATGGCGAAGACAGGTGCGATCTTCGGCGGCGAGCACTCCGCGCACTACTACTTCAAGGACTTCTGGAACGCCGATACGGGCATGCTCGCCGCGCTCCATGTCCTCGCCGCCCTCGGCGGCCAGGACGGCCCCCTGTCGGAGCTGGTCGCGTCGTACGACCGCTACGTGGGATCCGGCGAGATCAACTCCACGGTCGCCGACCAGGCGGGCCGCACCGTGGCGGTCAAGGCGACGTACGAGGGCCAGGACGGCATCACGCTCGACGAGCTGGACGGCCTGACGGTGTCGGCGGACGACTGGTGGTTCAACCTGCGCCCCTCCAACACGGAGCCGCTGCTCCGCCTGAACGTCGAGGCCCGCGACGCGGCCACCATGGCCAAGATCCGGGACGAGGTCCTCGCCCTCGTCCGCGCGACGGACTGACACCCTCTCCCGGCCGGGGACGGTCGACACCCTCTCGGGCGGGGAGCTGACGACACTCTCTCCCGGCCGGGGACGGTCGACACCCCCTCGGGCGGGGAGCGTTGACAGCCTCTCCCCCGCCGGGGAGCTGCCGACACCCTCTCCCTGCCGGGGTCGGACCGACTGTGCCCCGGCAGGGGGTCGGACCGACTGTGCCCCGGCAGGGGACGGGCCGACTGTGCCCCGGCAGGGGGCCGGACCGACTGTCCCCCGCCGGGGTCGGGCCGACTGTCCCCCGGCAGGGACGGGCCGACTGTCCCCCCGGCCGGGGACGGACCGACCGTCTCCTGCCGGGGGGGGGGGGGGGGGGAACCGACGCCCCCTCCCAGCCGGCGCACGGGCCGCCCATCCCCGTGGCGCGGACCGCCCCTCACCCCTGAGGGACGGGCCGGGCGGCCGAGCCGCGCGGCCCGTCCCCCGGCGGTAGGCTGACCTGGCCCAAAGGGCAGCACCACCACCGTTTGTTCGAAGGGAAACCTCATGCCGCTCGAAGCCGGCCTCCTGGAGATCCTGGCCTGCCCGGCGTGCCACGCGCCGCTCAACGACCGCACGGCGGCCGAGAGCCCCGAGCTGATCTGCACGGGTGACGACTGCGGCCTGGCCTACCCGGTCCGCGACGGCATCCCCGTCCTCCTGGTCGACGAGGCCCGCCGCCCGGCGTAAGGCAGGCGCCGCTCCACCCAGGGAAGATCCGAACCCCGGTGGGGCGGGTAGGGAAACAGAACCCGGCCGACGGTCGGGCACACATCACCGGCCGCACCCGCCCCGCCCCGCCCTCGGAGGCCCCATGCTGGATGAGACCCTCCTCGACGCACCGGACGCCCTCGCCCTCGCCGACCGCCGCGGTCTGCTCCGCGGCGCCGCCGAGGCCGGCGCACGGGTTCGGACCGCTGCCCGCCACGCCGCCGAGGCCGGCATCGACGAACTCAGTCCGGAGGGTCGGCCCCGCTCCGTCCTCGTCGCCGGCCCCGGCACCGCGGCCGCCGGCGTCGCCGACCTGGTCGGAGCCCTCGCCGGCGCCTCCGCGCCCGTCATCCGCCTCCAGCCCACCGGCGTCGCCCCCGCCGCCGGCGCCCTGCGCTGGGCACTCCCCGGCTGGGCCGGCTCCGTGGATCTGCTTCTGATCCCGACGACCGACGGCTCCGAACCCGGACTCGCCCTCCTCGTCGAGCAGGCGTACCGCCGCGGGATCACGGTCGTCGCCGTCGCGCCCAGGAACACCCCGCTCGCCGAGGCCGTCAGCGGCCCCCGCGGACTGCTCGTGCCCATGGCGATGGCCCCGCACGAGAGCGCCGAGGAGTACGAGGAGACCCTCGCCGCGGGTCCCGGCTCCCTGTGGGCCCTGTTCACCCCGCTCCTCGCGCTCCTCGACCGCGTCGGCCTCGTCGAAGCGCCGTCCGAGACGCTGGAGAAGGTCGCCGACCGCCTGGACCGTACGGCCGAACGCTGCGGCCCTGCCATCGCCACGTACAGCAACCCGGCCAAGACGCTCGCCGCCGAACTCGCCGACTCGCTGCCGCTGATCTGGACCGAGGGCGACGCCGCGGGCCCCGTCGGCCGCCGGTTCGCCGCCGTCCTCGCCGAGCTGGCCGGACTGCCCGCGCTCGCTGCCGAACTGCCCGAGGCGCTGCCCGCCCACGGCGTGCTGCTCGCCGGCGACTACGCGGCAGGCGCCGACCCCGACGACTTCTTCCGCGACCGCGTCGACGAGGCCCAGGCCCTGCGCGCCCGGGTCGTCCTGCTGCGCGACCGCCCGGCCGACGCCGGTGGCCTGACCGCGGCGCCCGCCGCCCGTGAACTGGCGCTCAGCCACGGCACGGCCATCAGCGAACTGGAGCCGGAGGAGGGCGGAGACCTGGAGACCCTCGCCGAACTGCTCGCCGTCACCGACTTCGCCGCCGTCTACCTCGCCCTGGCCTCGGCCGGTATCGCCCCGCAGCACTGACCCACAGCGTCGTACTCCGCCGTACTCCGCCGTACGCGTCCGTACCCCGGAAGACCTCGCTGAGACACCCCACGGACACCACCCGCTGAGACACTCCGCCGACCCACCTCCCGCACTGAGGAAAGCTGGAACCGTTCGATGGACCGCCTCGTCAACACCGTCCGCCCCTACGCCTGGGGCTCCACGACCGCCATCCCGGAACTCCTCGGCACCACCCCCACCGGTGAGCCCCAGGCCGAGATGTGGATGGGCGCCCACCCCGGCGCCCCGTCCCGCACGGAGCGCGGACCGCTCAACGAGGTCATCGACGCCGATCCCGTACGCGAACTGGGCGCACCGGCCGTCGCGAAGTTCGGCCCGCACCTCCCCTTCCTCTTCAAGATGCTCGCCGCCGGCGCCCCGCTCTCCCTCCAGGTCCACCCCGACCTCGCCCAGGCGAAGGCCGGATTCGCCGCCGAGGAGGCGGCCGGCATCCCGCTCGACGCGCCGCACCGCAACTACAAGGACGCCAACCACAAGCCCGAACTGATCTGCGCCCTCACGCCGTTCACCGGGCTGTGCGGCTTCCGCGACCCCGTCGAGGCCGCCGACACCATCGCCGCACTCGGCGTCGACTCCCTCAAGCCGTACGTGGACCTGCTGCACGCCCACCCCGAAGAGGCCGCGCTGCGCGAGGTCATGACCGCCCTGCTCACCGCCGACCGCGAGGAGATGGCGCACACCGTCGCCGAGGCCGCGGCCGCCGCCGCCCGCCTGGGCGGTGCCCACGCTCCGTACGTCACCCTCGCCCACCACTTCCCCGGCGACGCCGGCGTCATCGCCGCCATGCTGCTCAACCCGGTCCAACTCCAGCCCGGCGAAGCCCTCTTCCTCGGTGCCGGCGTGCCGCACGCCTACATCGACGGCCTCGGCGTCGAGATCATGGCCAACTCCGACAACGTGCTGCGCTGCGGACTCACCCCCAAGCACGTCGACGTCCCGGAGCTGCTGCGGGTCGTCCGCTTCGAGCCGAACGACGCGGCCGTCCTGCGCCCCGAAGCGTCACCGGCGGGCGAAGAGGTCTACGACACCCCGATCGACGAGTTCCGTCTGTCCCGTTTCGTACGGGCAGAGGGCGCCGCGCCCACCGATGTCACCGCTGGCACCCCGCAGATCCTGCTCGCCGTCGCGGGCCGGCCCAAGGCGGGCGAAGTGACCCTCGCGCCCGGCGAGTCGGTTTTCGTACCGGCGGGCGAAACGACCGAACTGTCCGGTACGGGAACGGTGTTTCGCGCCACCGTCGTCGCCTGATGCAACAATGACCGGCCGTATGGCGGCAACAGAGCCGGAGCACCGACGAAGGGAACACGTACACCCATGAGCGCGTCAGGCGGAACCAAGGCGATCGTGGCGGCACTCGCCGCGAATCTCGCGATCGCGGTAGCCAAGTTCGTGGCGTTCCTCTTCAGTGGTTCGTCCTCGATGCTGGCCGAGAGCGTCCACTCGCTCGCCGACTCCGGCAACCAGGGGCTCCTGCTCCTCGGCGGCAAGAAGGCCAAGCGGGAGGCGACCCCGCAGCACCCCTTCGGCTATGGCCGTGAGCGGTACATCTACGCCTTCCTCGTCTCGATCGTGCTCTTCTCGGTCGGTGGCATGTTCGCCGTCTACGAGGGCTACGAGAAGATCAAGCACCCGCACCCCATCGAGGACTGGTACTGGCCGATCGGCGTTCTCGTCTTCGCGATCATCGCCGAGACGTTCTCGTTCCGTACGGCCATCAAGGAATCGAACGCGATCCGCGGCAACCAGTCCTGGAAGGAGTTCGTGCGCCGCGCGAAGGCGCCCGAGCTCCCGGTCGTCCTCCTGGAGGACCTCGGCGCGCTCGTCGGTCTGTTCCTCGCCCTGGGCGGCGTCGGCATCGCCCTCCTGACCGGCGACGGCATCTGGGACGGCATCGGCACCCTCTGCATCGGCATCCTGCTCATCCTGATCGCGATCGTCCTCGCCGCCGAGACCAAGTCGCTGCTGCTCGGCGAGTCCGCCGGCGTGGAGGACGTGAAGAAGATCGAGGACGCTGTCGTCGACGGCGAGACCGTCACCCGCCTCATCCACATGCGCACGCTCCACCTCGGCCCCGAGGAGCTCCTCGTCGCCGCCAAGATCGCCGTCCGCACCGACGAGACGGCCTCCCAGGTGGCGGCGGCGATCAACGCGGCGGAGGAACGCATCCGCGCGGCCGTCCCGATCGCCCGGGTCATCTACCTGGAGCCGGACATCTACAACGAGTCGGCCGCGGCGGCCGGCATCAACCCGGCGAAGTCCCCGGGCGGCCCGGGCCACTGACGGGACTCATGCCCCACGGCGTGAAGGCGGAGGCCCCCGGGACCGACACGGTCCCGGGGGCCTCTTCTCATACCTGCGGAGAGGGGACGGGGACCGGTTTGGGCCGACGGCCGACGAGCCACCCGGCGACCCCGCAGCCGAACCCGGTCAGGGCCACGCCGATCCCCGCGAGCGCGCCGAAGGCGATGGCATACCCAATGTCCTCGTTGTCGTGGGCCCGTTCACGCACGGCGTCGGCGGGGATGGTCCCGCCATACCCCTCCGAGCCGTAGTAACGGGAGTCCAGGGAGTTGACCCGGTTGTCGCCGAGCATGAACAGCCGCCCCTCCGGCACCTGCACGTCGTAGACCTTCCCGTCCCCGACCGGGTCGCCCCCGGCGAGGTACTTCTCAAGCAGCGGCTTGCCGTTGAGGAGCACCTGCCGACCGTCGCAGCTCACCCTGTCGCCGCCGACCCCGATCACCCGCTGCATGCTCAGGCGGCCGCGGTCCGAGAGGCGTTCGGGCAGGTCGTAGAGGACGATGTCCCCGCGCCGCACATCCGCCGCGTCGATCTTCTCGGTGAAGACGCTGTCGCCCCTGCTGTAGGTCGGACTCATCGAGTCCCCGGCGACCTTGTGGCCGCCGTACGCGTACTTTCCCGTCAGCACCGCTCCCACCAGCAGCAGTAGCCCCACGGGCAGCAGCGCCCACCCGGTGATCCGCAGTCCCCGCCCCGGTCTCATTCGTCCCACTCCCTGGTACTCACTCACCCGCCCGCCCGCGAAGGGGCAGGCCCCACGTGATCATCCGTGCAAGGCCCCGCACCCTACCCGGGGCGGGTGTCAGCTCCGCCCGGACCGTTTCCGAGCGGGTTGTCGAGGTCGGAACCGGCCGAATCCCGGGCTGGGCGGACTGTGGGCCGCTGCGCTGATCGGTGTAGATTCGTGACCAGCCAGACGTCGCTGCTGATGGCGGTCGGGCGGTCCCACGCGGGCCGGCCGAGGGAGAGAGGGCCTCCGACGACTGCACCGCGGGATCTCCCGGGCATTCGTATGCCCGCACGACCCCAGACGCGGTGTCAGGCGCCTCACACGACCCTCGAACCCGATCCACGAGGAGCAGCCCAGTCATGACGACTGCCGCCACCCAGCAGGACTTCAAGGTCGCCGACCTGTCCCTTGCCGCCTTCGGACGCAAGGAGATCACGCTGGCCGAGCACGAGATGCCCGGCCTGATGTCGATCCGCCGCGAGTACGCCGAGCAGCAGCCGCTCGCCGGCGCCCGCGTCACCGGCTCCCTGCACATGACCGTGCAGACCGCCGTCCTCATCGAGACCCTGGTCGCCCTCGGCGCCGAGGTCCGCTGGGCGTCCTGCAACATCTTCTCCACCCAGGACCACGCCGCCGCGGCCATCGCCGTCGGCCCGAACGGCACCCCCGAGGCCCCCGCCGGCGTCCCGGTCTTCGCCTGGAAGGGCGAGACCCTGGAGGAGTACTGGTGGTGCACCGAGCAGGCCCTGACCTGGCCGAACACGCCCACCGGCGGCCCGAACATGATCCTGGACGACGGCGGTGACGCCACCCTCCTCGTCCACAAGGGCGTCGAGTTCGAGAAGGCCGGCTCCGCTCCGGACCCGTCCACCGCGGACAGCGAGGAGTACGGCCACATCCTCCGTCTCCTCAACCGCACCCTCGGCGAGAACCCGCAGAAGTGGACCCAGCTGGCGTCCGAGATCCGCGGCGTGACCGAGGAGACCACGACCGGTGTCCACCGCCTGTACGAGATGCACCAGGCCGGCACCCTCCTCTTCCCGGCGATCAACGTGAACGACGCCGTGACGAAGTCGAAGTTCGACAACAAGTACGGCTGCCGCCACTCCCTGATCGACGGCATCAACCGCGCCACCGACGTCCTCATCGGCGGCAAGACCGCGGTCGTCTTCGGCTACGGCGACGTCGGCAAGGGCTGCGCCGAGTCCCTCCGCGGCCAGGGCGCCCGCGTCATCGTCACCGAGATCGACCCGATCTGCGCGCTCCAGGCGGCGATGGACGGCTACCAGGTCGCGACCCTGGACGACGTGGTCGAGACGGCCGACATCTTCATCACCACGACCGGCAACAAGGACATCATCATGGCCTCCGACATGGCCAAGATGAAGCACCAGGCCATCGTCGGGAACATCGGCCACTTCGACAACGAGATCGACATGGCGGGGCTCGCCCGGATCCCCGGCATCGTGAAGGACGAGGTCAAGCCTCAGGTCCACACCTGGAAGTTCACCGACGGCAAGGTCCTGATCGTCCTCTCCGAGGGCCGTCTGCTGAACCTCGGCAACGCGACCGGGCACCCGTCCTTCGTGATGTCGAACTCCTTCGCGGACCAGACCCTGGCCCAGATCGAGCTCTTCACCAAGCCGCAGGAGTACCCGACCGACGTCTACGTGCTCCCGAAGCACCTCGACGAGAAGGTCGCCCGCCTCCACCTCGCGGCCCTGGGCGTGAAGCTCACGACCCTGCGCCCCGAGCAGGCCGCCTACATCGGCGTCGAGGTCGAAGGCCCGTACAAGCCGGACCACTACCGCTACTGATGCCGGGACCGACGGCGCCCGTGCACTGACACACGCCCGTCCCGGTCACCCGTAGAGGAAAAGGCAGGCCCCCGCACCCCCGTGCCGGGGGCCTGCCTCGTCTATCGCCCCAGCAAGCACCCCGAGGACCCATGCCCCGCGGCCGCTATTCGCTCCATGATCCGCACGATCACACCCCCCTCGGTGAAGAGCACTTCAACTGCGCGCCCGGCCCCTCCGGCTGGCGCTATGTCTCACAGACCACCACCCCCTCCGGCGAACACGCCGGCTCCGTCGACCTGGCCATCGACGAACTCGGCCGCCCCATCCGCCTCGAACTCCACGCCGCGAGCTGGCAGGTCCGCGGCGCGGCCCTCGACGGCGTCACCTGGGTCCGTACCGACCCCACCGGCACCCATGCCACGGAAGGCAATGTGCGCGCCCATGCCTTCACCGGCACCTCACCGGCGTTCCTCGTCGCGATCACGCGACTCCTGCGTCTCACCCCCGCTTCCCCCGCGACCCGCATCCGGCTCGTCGCCTTCACGGATCCCGTGCTCGCCCCCCTCACGATCGACCAGTCCTGGGCCCTGGTGAACAGTGAAACGCACGCCACTGACAACGGCCGTCTGATCGTGGACGAGTACCAGGTCAACGCCCTGGACACGGGAGAGCAGCACACGCTCCACATCGCCGGCGACGTGGTCCTCTCCGCCCCCGGCATCGAACTCGAAGCCCTCGAGACCCCGCCGTCCGTCTGGCCCTAGGCCGGCGGCGCGAACCCGGTCGACGCGCCCGCATCACGTACCTCCGACGCAACGACAGGCGGCGCCACGGGCCCGGCGGCGGGAGGGACGTTCTCCACCTTCGCCGCCGAAGCCGCGCTCACCGGTCGCACCACAGGAGCCACGAACCCGGGCACCTGCCCGCCTCCGCCCTGCCCCGCCGGGGCGAAGGCCCGACGAGCCTCCCGAGCCTGCCGCTCGGCGACCACCCCGGCCAGATACGCCGCCGCGGGCACACCCGGCGGGGGAGGCGTTCCGGTCCGCGCGACCAGCTCATCGGCCAGCCGCTCCGAGAGCCTCCGCCCCACGCCCGGGTCCAACTCCCGCATCCGCGTCAGGTACTGCCGTATCTCCAGCCACAGCGCGTCCGGCACCGCCGACAGATCCAGCTCGGCGAACCGACCCACGAGCCACGGCGGAGGAGGGGGCACGACCGCACTCCGAGCCGCCGGCACCCGCTCACGTACGACCAGCGTCCCCGCGAACACGTCCCCGATGCGCCGCCCCCGCTCCGACACCAGAGAAGCGATACAGGCGACGACCCCGAACGTCATCAGGATCTCCACGACCCCCATCGCCCCGCGCACCAGCGCGTGCCGGAACCGGATCGGCCCCCCGTCGTCCCGCACCACCCGCAGCCCGCAGGCGAGCTTCCCCAGCGACCGCCCGTGCGAGAGCGTCTCCACCGCGATCGGCGCCCCCACCAGCACCAGCAGGAAGGACGCGATCGAGATCGCCATCTGCGCGGCCTCGTCCAACGAGGCGGTGGCCATCGCCAGCCCCACCGTGATCAGCAGATAGACCGCCCACACGGTCAGAAGATCGAGGACCAGCGCCAGCGCCCGGCTCGGCAGCCGCGCCGGTTGCAACCCCAGTACGACGGCATCCCCCGTCACAACCCCGCTCACGGCGCCCACCCTTCTCCGGCCTTCCCGACCCCTCGGTACGACAGTCTGCCAAGCTGACCCGCAGCGCGCCGCAGTAGTACGGACCCGTACGCACCCAGTGCCTGGAGCAGCAGCCGATCATGGACCTCGACGTCTACGTCACCGCCCACCGAGCCGAGTGGGACCGCCTCGACCACCTCCTGCGCCGAGGCGGAAAGCTCAGCGGCGCCGAGGCCGACGAGCTCGTCTCCCTCTACCAGCGGACGGCCACCCATCTCTCGCTGATCCAGTCCGCCGCCCCGGACCCCATGCTCACGGCCCGGCTCACCCAGCTCGTCGCCCGCGCCCGCGCCGCGGTCACCGGCACCCGCCGCTCCTCCTGGCGCGACGTGACCCGCTTCTTCACCGCCGGCTTCCCGGCCGCCGTCTACCGCTCACGCCACTGGTGGGTCCCGACGGCCGTCCTCTCCATACTCATCGCGGCCGTCATGGGCTGGTGGATCGGCACCCATCCCGAGGTCCAGTCCGCGATCGGTGCTCCGGCCGAGCTCCGCGAGATGACCCGCCCGGGCGGCCAGTACGAGACGTACTACTCGAGCCATCCGGCGGCATCCTTCGCCGCCCAGGTCTGGACGAACAATGCCCAGGCAGCCGCCATGTGCCTGGTCCTCGGCGCGTTCCTCTGCGTCCCGGTGCTCTGGATCCTCTTCCTCAACATGCTGAACCTCGGCGTGGCCATCGGCCTGATGTCCTCCGCAGGACGCCTCGACATCATGCTGGGCCTGCTCATCCCGCACGGCCTCCTCGAACTGACCGCGGTCTTCGTCGCCGCCGGCACCGGACTGCGCCTCGGATGGACCCTCATCGACCCGGGCCCCATGACCCGTCGTTCCGCCCTCGCCCAGCAGGGCCGCGCGGCCGTGGGAATGGCGATCGGCCTGGCCCTGGTCCTGTTCCTTTCGGGTCTCATCGAAGGCTTCGTCACCCCGTCGGGCCTCCCGACCTGGGCGCGCATCACCATCGGCGTCGCGGCTGAACTGGCATTTCTCGTCTACGTTTATGTCCTGGGCGGCCGCGCGGCCCGAGCGGGTGACACGGGCGATCTCGAGGAGACCGACCGCAGCGCGGCCCTACCGACCGCTGCCTGATGTGCGGACCACCCCGCTGACCTGCTAGTCTCCTCATCGCCCACAAAAACCGTTGACACGGTCCGCGTGGGGAGGTAGATTTGAACGGTTGCCTCGGACTGGACAAGTTCGAAGGTCAGCAGCTAGAATCTCTCTCGCTCCGGTCGGGAAGTTGATTTCCACGGAGCCACCCCGATTCCTTATTCGAATCACGAAGCCACCGATTAGGTCGGCCGAAATGAATCTGATAAAGTCGGAATCGCCGGAAAGGGAAACGCGAAAGCGAAGAACGGCCTGGCAGCCCGCTCCAGCGGGTGGCAGAAACGGAAATCGGATCTGCTAAGCTGGAAACACGAAAGACCGAAGGGAAAAGCCCGGAGGAAAGCCCGAGAGG
>NZ_JBVIUJ010000023.1:0-57617 GCF_055596705.1 Streptomyces sp. NPDC039609 | reverse complement strand
TGCTGGCGACCAGGACGGACCCGGGCGGCGACACCACGTCGTTCGAGTACGACGCGTACGGCAACAAGACGAAGGAGACGGACCCCGCGGGGAACATTCACTCCTTTGCCTTCGACGCCGAGAAACGTCCGCTCACCAAGACCCTGGTGAATCACATCGGCGACCCGAACAACCCGTCGGCGGCACAGCCCCTGGTCCAGGAGTCGAGGGCTTACGACCCCGCTGGCCGGCTCGCGTCGATCACCGACGCCATGGGCTGGGTGACGGCGTACACGTACACCGACGACGGCCTGTCGGCCACCGTGGTCCGCAAGGACCCTCAGACCGGCAAGTCGTTCACGGATCAGGCGAACACCTACGACGCGGCCGGCAACCTGATCGAGCAGATCACCAACGACGGCGTGACTCGTACCACCTTCACGGTGGACGCGGCCGACCGCACAACCAGCTCGGTTCTTGACCCTAACGGGCTCGCCAGGACGTCGACGGTCTCCTACGACCCGGACGACAACGTGGTGTCCGAGACAGAGCGGGACCCCGCGACGGGTGACGTCTCCACCACGGACACGTCCTTTGACAACCTGGGGAACGTCACGGGCCACACCGTCCACGACGGCACCATGGCCCCCGTGGGTCGCTGGAAGCTCAACGAAACCAGCGGGACGACCGCCGACGACTCGTCGGGAGGCACCAACAAGGCCACATTGACGAGCGAGGTCACCCGCTCCACCGAGCAGGGTGGCTCAGCGGTCTTCAACGGCACGTCGAGCAGCTATGGCACGACATCGGGCCCGGCAGTGAACACCAGCGGTAGCTTCACAGTCTCGGCCTGGGCCAAGCTGGACGACCTCACCACGGGCCGGGCCGTACTGTCCCAGGACGCCGGAAGCACGTACGGCTTCGTGCTGTACTACGCAGTCGGCACCGGCTGGACCTTCATCCGCCCGCGAGCGGACTCCACTCCGCTGACCTACGACCGGGCGGTCTCCGCACCGTCCGCAGCGGTCGCCGGAGCCTGGACCCACCTCGTCGGCATGTACGACGCACAGGCCGGAAAACTGCGCCTGTACGTCAACGGCATGCTCGCCCAGGAAGTCTCGGTCACCGGCAACTGGGAGGCCACCGGCCCCCTGCAGATCGGCCGCCATAAGGCGGGCGCGGCCTACAGCGGCTACTTCAAGGGCGGCATCGACGACATTCAGGTCTACGGCGAAGCACTGACCGCGACGCAGGTCTCCGCAGTCAAGGGCGGCACGCTCCCGGCAGCGGGCAGCTCGGTCCGCTCCACCAGGTCGAAACTGGACCAGCGGGGTCTGCCGTTGTCGACCGTCGACGAGAACGGATATACGACCGACTACGGCTACGACGAGGCCGGCCAGCAGACCTCGGTCACCGAGCCGACAGTCAACGCGGAGCAGAGCGGCGGGACCCCTGTCTCCGTCCGTCCTGTGTCCATGACCGGGTACAACACGTTCGGTGAGCAGACCGAGACGTCCGACACGCTCGGCAATGTCACGGTCCTGGCGTACAACGCCGAGGGGCAGGAGACTTCGACGACGTTGCCGAACTACACCCCGCCCGGCGGCACGCCGATCACGGCCACGTCCTGGAACGAGTACAACAAACTCGGCCAGGTCACAGCGGAGGTCGACGCGCTCGGCAGCCGCACGGCGTACACATACACGCAGCGCGGCGAGGTGGCATCGGTCGCCGACCCGGGGAACGGTGTTACCACATACACCTACGACACCAACGGCGACCTGCTGTCGGCGACCCGGCCGAACGGCGCCCGCCAGGAGGGAACCTGGGACTACCTGGGAAACCAGCTCACGGTCACAGACATCGTCCGGCAGCCGACGCAGCGGGCGTATACGGTGATCAACGAGTTCGACGCTCCGGGCGGGGAGCTCTCCCGGACCGTGAGCGCCACCGGCATCCCTGAGTCGTTCAAGTACAACGTGGTCGGTGAGACCACGGAGGTTACCGACTCCGCAGGCCACATCACGAGGTTCACGTACGACGCCAATGGCCACGTCCTCACATCGACGGACCCAGACGCCACGAGCACCAGGAACACCTACGATGGCTTCGGCCAGCTCGTCTCCACCAGTGACCTGGACGCCAACGGCGCGGTGCTGCGAACCATGAGCTCCACGTATGACCGCGCCGGAAACCCCACCTCGGTGACCGACTACCGGGGCAACACCACCACCCTCACGACCGACGCGTCCGGTGTCGTGACGAGGGCGGTGCAGCCGGTCTCGGCCAGCGAGTCGATCACCACGACCTTTGGCTATGACGCGGCGGGCAACCGGACGCGTTTCACCGACGGCCGGGGCAACTCGTTCCTCACCACCTACAACAGCTGGGGGCTTCCCGAGTCCGAGATAGAACCGTCCACCCCTGCGCACCCGGATCCGGCGGACCGCATGTTCACCACGGTGTATGACGCCGGCGGGCGGGCGAAGGAGCACCGCTCCCCGGGCGGTGTGACCGTCACCAACGAGTACGATGTGGAGAACCGGCTCGTCCGCCAAACGGGCACGGGCGCCGAAGCCGTCACGGCCGACCACACGTACGAGTACGACTCGGACGACCGTCTGACGGCCATCGAGGGTGCCGGTGTCGAAAAGAACACCTTCACCTACGACGACCGGGGCCTGCTGCTCTCCACGGCCGGCCCCTCGGGTCTCTCGTCCTTCACCTACAACGGTGACGGTGCGACCACGTCGCGCACCGACGCGTCCGGCACCTCCACCTTCGGGTACGACACCGCCGGTCTGCTGAAGACAGTCAACGACGGAGCCACTGGCTCGACGATGACCTACAACTACGACGTCAACAACCGGGTCACACAGGTCGATCACGGCACCGGGAAGTCCAAGCGGACCTTCGCATACGACGCGTTGGAGCGGATGACCAGCGACAAGCTGACCTCTCCGACCGGCAAGGTGCTCTCCTCGATCGCCTACGGCTGGGACGCGAATGACAATGAGACGTCGAAGACGACGACCGGCGTCGCGGGTGCGGCCACGAACACGTACGAGTACGACTGGGCCAACCGTCTGACCTCCTGGAACAACGGAACCACGACGGAGACCTACGGCTACGACGCGTCGGGCAACCGAACTCATGTGGGCTCGGAAACGTACACGTACGACCCCCGCAACCGGCTTACCTCGGACGGGCGCAACACATATCTGTACACCGCGCGCGGCACGATGAGCCAGATCACCGAACTGGGAGGGGGCAGTACCTCGATCAAGGCCGATGCCTTCAACCGGGTGATCAGCGAAGGCGAGCGGTCCTATTCGTACGATGGCAGCGACCGCCTGCTGGAGGCGAAGGACGAGACGGGCACCGCGCTCTACTCGTTCAAGTACAGCGGGCTCGGAAACGATGTGGCCTCGGACGGTGTGACGTCCTACAGCCGCAGTGCTGACGGCTCGCTCGTGGGTGTGAAGACCTCGGCGTCAGCCGTGCTCGCCGTTACGGACCTGCACGACGACGTGGTGGCGCAGTTCACCGACGCCGGTGAGACGCTGGCCGGTTCGCAGACCTACAGCCCCTTCGGCAAGGTCAACGAGACGACCGGGATGCTCGGCAGTCTGGGCTACCAGTCGGGCTGGACCGACCCGGAGACGGCCAAGGTAAATATGGCCGCTCGCTGGTACTCACCGCAAACCGGCCAGTTCAACAGCCGGGACACGGTGGGCCTTTCCCCGCTGCCGATGTCGGTAACCGCGAACCGATACGTGTACGCGGACGCCAATCCGATGACGGCCACCGACCCGACCGGCCACTGGCCCGAGTTCGTCGAAAAGGCATGGAAGAAGGTCACGAAGAAGGTCACGAAGGTCGTCAAGACGGGCTGGAACAAGACCAAGTCGGCCATCAAGCGCACCTCGAAGGTCGTCCGCAACGTCGCAAGCAGCGCAAAGCGCGAGGTCAAGAACGCGGTCCGGAAGACGTACCGGGCGGTCCGCAAGGCGGTCAAGGTCGTGCAGGACGCCGTCAGGAAGATCAAGAAATACACCAAGCGCACCTTCAAGCGCATCAGACACGCGGTGGTCAGGGTCGCCAAGCGAACGGTCAACAAGTTCCGCAAGGTCGTCAACGCCACCAAGAAGCACGTGAAGAGCGCGGCAAACAAGGCCAGAAAGATCAAGAGGGCAGTCAAACAAGTCGTCTCCTCGGCGATGAAACGAGCCTTCGAGAGGGCGAAGGAGACTGGCGGCAAGGTCTTCGCCAAGGGCTGGATCGCTGCCGTCCACACGGTCTTTGACAACCTTGCCGACAGGGTCCTCGCGATGGAACCGAAGATGCGCAAGGACCACCCCGAGCGGTTCGGAACCCCGAATCAGCCGACAGGATGGGACCTCGGATTCGAATGGGTGAGCGGTAAGGGGCCGCAGACCCGGCACTTCGACGGAAGTGACCTCTTCACGAATATCCTGCAAGATCACTACCACGTGCAGGACACACGGAAGCAGATCGCCGCGGACATCCGGGACGGGGTTCTCAAGGGCGGTGAGAAATGGAAGACCAGTTCTCACCGGCTCGGTGAGGACGATGAGCACGGGACTTCGGCGGAGAAGCTCCAGCGAGATTTCGAGACGAACTCGTCCGCCGCATTCCTCGGCTCGTATGAACTGCAGTACCGGGTCGTCGGCGTGAACAAGGCGACGGGTAAGGCAACCGTCAAGTTCTTCGTCGAGAACAGGAGCACCATCAATTCAGCGTCTCATACGCACCCTATGATCGGGGGCTACAGTCCGTGGTGGGACAAGAACATCGGGGAGCCGCTCAACAAGTACTACGCGAAGGGGCGATTCTCCGAGAAGAGGCAGACCGTCCAGTGGACGGAGAGCATGAGCATCCACAGCCCCCGGTCTCCCCACTAGTGAAGGGTAAGAAAGTGGAAGACTCGAGTGCGTTGACCGGCCGGCGAAGGATCAGGTTGTTCGGTGCGTCCGCCCTGATCTTCGCCACGACGGCGTGTGGGTTCTTCTCCAGTACGGTGGAGTCGCCTCATGTCACCGAAGACCGACTGGTCGGCCGCTGGGCTGGTGACTGCGGAGCGGTCGTCGAGGTGAAGGCAGACCACACCTTCACGGCCACGGACTTCCCCGTCGAATTCGACGGAGTCGGGACCAAGCCCCAACTGGTCACAGGCAGCGGTGAATGGCGGCTGGCCCGTGCCATCGAAAATGTCCGGCCACAGGAGCTTGTCCTGAATCTGAAGGGCCGCTCGTACGACATACCGATCCGTGGCAATGAGGACGATCTGGTGCTGCGCTGGCAGGTCGGGGATCCCGACTACGCCCACACCTGTGACTTCACCGTCGATCCGGCCTGAGTCATTCCGGTCCGAGTAGTCGCAAACAGGGAGCCCCGTCGGCAGGCGCCGACGGGGCTCCCTCGTCTTCACGATCGGGCTATTCCTGGTGGGGGCTGTCCACCAGGAATACGGGGCCAGCCCCCACTGGGGCGCCCTCCAGGCGGCTCTGGAAACGGTCTGGGGACGCGTTCGACACTGATTGGACCGCCGCCGTCGCCGAAACCTCCACCCGCGCAGCGGCGTTGGTGGCGACGAGGTCGGGCCTGCCAGGGATACAGCCAGATCGCCGCCACCCGGCAACATCGCCGGAGCGGCTGCCGGAGACCTGGTCGCCCGTGACACCGCCGGCGTCCTCTGGCCCCACCTCGGCAAGGGCGACGGCACCTTCGCACCGCGCATCAGGGTCGGCGCTGGGTGGGGCGGGTACGGCCACATCGTCGGCGTCGGCGACGCCGACCGTGACGGCCGACCCGACCTGTTCGCGACCAACGCCGGCGACACCGACACGTACCTGTACAAGGGCACGGAAGCTGGAGCGCCCCGTTCGGACAGCGCCAGGCCACCACGATGCCCAACAGCAGGCCCACCTCCGTCGTCTGATTCCACGGCCACAGCGTTGAGCCTGACATGTGAGTCAGGCCCCGGCGCCCGTACGGCGGCGTGTGGCGGACCGTTTCACCGGTGAACTCCTTCACCCGCGCGGCTGAGCCGTACGCGAAACCGCCGGTAGGCGACGTGCGTTGACCGATATTCAGCGTTCATGATCAAGAATATTTGCCCGCGGCGTTGCCGCGCTCTCCCTCGCCCTGACCCCGCTCGCCGTTCCCACTACGACGCAGGCTTCCTCATCCGCACAGCCCCGCGCAGAAGTCCTCGCCCTGGCCGATGCGCTGGAACTCGTTCAGATCGCCGACGAGTCCCGCGCCGGATACCAGCGTGACTCCTTCAAGCACTGGAACACCGGCCTCGACAAGACCGACGGCTGCAACACCCGCGCCGAAGTCCTCCTGGACGAAGCGAGCGAAGCGCCGGCCGTCGCGACCGGCTGCAAGCTGTCCGGAGGCGAATGGCTGTCGTACTACGACGGCCAAGAGGTCGCCGACCCGGCCAAGCTCGACATCGACCACATGGTCCCGCTCGCCGAAGCCTGGGACTCCAAGTAGGCGGAGTTGGGCTCGACGCATCATTCTGCTCCCGCACGCTGACGGCGCGGGGTAGGTCGGGGATGGGGTTGTCACTCGTAGAGGTGACGGTAGGTGCCTTCTGACCTGCGGAGGGGCGTTCAACGCCACGATGTTGCATCTGATGCAACTCTCGGAGGCGGCATTGAGCAGGGCGAGTTTGCCTGGGGCGGTCCGGCTTGTGCGGGCGGCGAATGTGGCCGCGTTGGATCCGGAGGCGGCGATGTTCGCCGCGATGCTGACCGGGTGGGAACAGCAGCAGCGCAGTCGGCTGCTGACGAAGAAGACGATCACAGACTGGCTCAGTCTGGTGCGTCGGTTCGCCGACTTCACTGGCACCTACCCCTGGGACTGGGCCCCCGAGGACGTCGAGGCGTACTTCTCCGCCAGGCTCTCGCGCGGCGAGCTGGTGTGGTCGACGGTGCGGGGGCAGCAGGGCGACTTGGAGATGTTCTGCGCGTTCATCACCGACGCGCGGTACGGCTGGGCGGCGGCCTGCTCGGAGGAGTTCGGCCGGTTCCCGGTTCAGGTGTGTCACGACTGGAACACCGCGGCTCACGTCGTCGAGTACGAGGGCCGGCCCGGGCGGCGGGCGCTGACGTTCGACGAGCTCCAGACGTTCTTCGACGCCGCCGACGATCGGGTCGAGGAGACCCGCCGGAAGCGGCGCAAGGGGGTGCTCGCGGCGTGGCGGGACGCGATCCTCCTCAAGCAGGTCTACGCCTACGGGACGCGGCGCCGGGAAACGGCGATGCTGGATCTGGCCGACCTGCGGCGGAACCCGCGGGCGCCGCAGTACGGGCGGGTCGGTGCAGTGGAGGTGCGGTTCGGGAAGGCGTCCCGCGGGAGCCCGCCGAAGCGGCGGACGGTGCTGACGGTCCCGGAGGTCGAGTGGATCGTCCCCCTCATCGAGGAGTGGGTGGCCGAGGTGAGGCCCGGCTTCTCTCCGGGGCGGCATTCGGCATTGTGGGTGACGGAGCGGTGTGGCCGGATCGGGGTGCGGCGCCTGGACGAGGTGTTCGCCGCGGTGCGCGAGCGCGCCGGGCTGCCGGGCGAGCTGGACCTGCACTGCCTGCGGCACACCTACATCACGCACCTCGTCGAGTTCGGCTATCCGGAGCGGTTCGTGCAGCAGCAGGTCGGACACGCCTACGGCTCGACGACGGCCATGTATACGTGGGTGTCTGACGAGTACCGCAACCGGCTGATCGAGAGCGCGCTGCGGCGACGGCTGGAGCCCGGCTCGAAGGAGGAGGGGGCGCTGTCGTGGTGAAGCGCATGGGGATCGTGTGGAACCTGCGCCGGCTGATGGCCGAGCGGGACATGTTCCAGACCACCGATCTGATCCCGGCCCTGGCCGAGCACGGGGTCCATCTCTCCCGCGAGCAGGTTTACCGTCTCGTCGCCCAGGTCCCGCAGAGGCTGTCGATGGACGTGCTGGCCGCCCTGTGCTCGATCCTCCACGTCACCCCGGCGGACCTGATCACCGTCGCCGAGACCCACGTCCAGGTCGCCAAGCCGACCGCGACCGGCGAGACCACCGCCGTCGCGAAGGCCCCGCCGGCTCGCCGCGTACGCCTGAGCCGGCCGGGAGACCGATGACAGACCCCGCCGCTGCCCCGGACACCTGGCGGGAACTCGCCCGCCTGATGACAGCCTCCCTCCCCGACCTTGCCGATCAGGATGCGGCCCGGATCGTCGCCGACCTGACCCCGGCCGCCCGCGGCCGCATCCGGGCCCACCTCATCGCCCACCCAGACGCCCTGGTCAGCGGAGCATCCGCCGCACCCCGTTCCGTCCAGGCCCTCATCACCACCCTGGCTGACCACGGGGTCACCGGAGTGCGGGCCCCGGCCTGCCTGCGCTGCGGACGCGTCCGGCCGCTGCGCCGGGCCGTGCCAGGCGGCCGGGTCTGTCTCGGTTGCGAAGGGATCCTCGCCAACCGCAGCAACATCGGCGCCTGCACGCTCTGCGGAACCATCGGACCACGACCGAGCCGGAACACCTGCGCGGCCTGCCGCCGCCGACAGGCCGCGGCTACCCGCACCTGCTCAGTCTGCGGAAAGCCGGCCGAACTGGACCCCTGCTCGAACTGCCGCCCCCGGCCGGCGACCCCGTGCGCGCTCTGCCACACCACCGCCCCCGTGACCGCACGATGGCCGCTCGGCCCGGTCTGCGCCCCCTGCTACCGGACCGCCCGCAGCCACCCCATGCCCTGCCCAGACTGTGACCGGGCCCGGGTACTGATCGGTCGCGCCGAGCACCGCCGGGTCTGCGGGCCCTGCGTAGGCGTCCCCGACCCCTACGCCTGCGAACGCTGCGCCGGACCGCGCTCCTACAAGGTCGGCCGACTCTGCGACCGCTGCGCCGTCGCCGACCACCTGGAGGAGCTGTTCACCGACCTACCCGAAGTGGTGGGCACCGGGCCGCTCGCGGCGATGCGGGCGGCGCTGGTCGAGGCTCCGGATGCGGGAACGGTCCTGAACTGGCTGCGCGGCTCCCGGTCTGCCCGCCTCCTACGCGACCTCATGGCCACTGGCCGCCCGCTCTCCCACACCGACCTCGATGCCACGATCGACGGCCGTGGCACGGCGATGACCGCCGAGTACCTGCGCGGCATGCTGATCGCCTACCAGGTTCTGGAGCCGCGGGACGAACTCGCGGTGAGGATCGTCCGGCACCTGGAGCGGACCGTCGCCCGGCATCCCGAGCACGGCACACTGCTCCGCGCCTACGTCCGCTGGTCCCTGCTGCCCCGTGCCAAACGCCACCAGGCCGTCCGGGCCTGCGGGGTCAAGCACCGGATCCGCTGGGCCTACACTCGCATCAATCTCGCCGCTGAACTCCTCACCACCACCGTCGGCCACGGCCTGACCATCGCCACCCTCGACCAAGGCCGCCTCGACACCTGGCTCGCGGCCAACCCAGGAACACGCTACGAAGTCCGTGACTTCGTCGTCTGGGCCCACCGCCGCCACCACGCCCGCGACCTCCTCGTGCCGCACCGCCCGAAGGCCGACCCGGTCGGCCTGGACGAGGACTCTCACTGGGACCTCCTTCACCAGTGCCTCACCGACACCCGCCTCGACCTCGACGTCCGGGCCGCCGGCGCGATCCTCCTGCTGTTCGGCCAGCACCTCACCCGGATCGCTGCCCTACCCACCACCGCCCTGACCACCGGAGACGGGACGACGTTCCTCACTTTGGGCAGGACCCCGATCCCGCTCCCCACCACCCTGGCCGACCTCTTGACCACCCTCGCCGACCGCCCCGCTCCCCAGGGCTGGGCCGTGAACACGAGTGCCGGCTGGCTGTTCCCCGGCCACCTGCCCGGTGCCCACATCTCCGCCGCGGCCCTCAGCCGACGCCTGGGCGCTTGCCACATCCCCAACCGGCCCGCCCGGACCACCGCCCTGGTGGCCCTCGCTGGCGACCTGCCGCCCGCGGTCCTCGGCCCGATGCTCGGCCTCCACCCGATCACAGCCGTTCAGTGGCGCCGCCGCGCCGCCACCGACTGGACCGCCTACCTCCAAGCACGCCAGTGTGCCCTCGCCGATGGGGCTCCATACCCCGGCCCTGATTCGTTCGTCAGGCAAGTCCGCCAGGCCGTGCCGGCTGTTATCCGCCCCGTCGGGCCGATTCCGCCAGATCTACACTGAGCTGCGAGAACGCTACGGGGGAACAGGATCATGGGCGTGGGTACGGGTACGAGCAATGCGGTGGACGGCCAGTCCTCCCTGATCTCCGCGGTCCAGGCTGGAGACACGGACCTGGTGAGGATCCTTCTCCACGAGCACAGCGACTCCGACTACCTGGACGCCGCGTTCTGCCTGGCCGTCCGGATGCACGCCGGGCGCATCGCCCAACTGCTGCTCCAGTACGGTGCGGATTCGGGCCAGAGCCGCCCCGATGACCTCATCCCCCTGAGTGAGGCGGTCGACTCGGGTTCGCCCGCTCTGTTCGAGGCGCTCCTGGACCGCAAGATCCGCGGCAGGTATCCCGAGACCGAACTCCTGGAGGCCCAGGACCTCGCGCGCCGCTGGCACGAGACGGGGGTCGAGGCCGAGCTGCGACGCCGTACCGGATCCCGGGACGCCGTCGGCCGCAAGCGGGTTCAAGACGGCGAGTACGACAGCGTCGTCGAGTTCACCCTTGGTGGCATGACGGTGCGGAACGGCCATGGGGCGATCCTCACCTACGTCGAGGAACTCCTCGGGGAACGAACCTCGTTCGAAGAGCTGATGGACCGCGCGTTGGCCCAGGTCGACCAGGACCATGCCACGTGGAGCAGCGCCAGCCTCCAGCTGGGTGCACGGCGAGAAGAGGCTACCTGGACCGCTGCGGCGGCACTGCGTACGAGCCCGGACCCATCCCGCCGATTGTTCGGCGCCGAGGTGCTCCGTCTCCTTCATCTGTTCGACGACAGCGACGAGGACGCGTTTGCTGGTCCCGCTCTGGACCTGTTCACCGGCTGGGCGGCCGCAGAGACGGACGTCGCCGTCCTCACCGAGGTGCTGGTCGCTCTTGGAGAACATAGCGACCCCCGCGCGGAGGCGGCCCTTCTGCCGCACGCCGGCCATCCCGATGCCCGGGTACGGCGTGCGGTGGCACAAGGGCTCCATGTTTTGTCCTCGCCGCCGGCCTTTTCCGGCGATGCTCGCACGGCGTTGCTGGGGCTGATGGCCGATCCGGACGCGGTGGTACGGAAGACCGCCTGCCGCGTGGTTGCCGAGGGCAGGGACCACGATCCCGTGTTCGCGGACGCCATGGCAGCTGTGCTGGACGATACGGACCGTCTGGTCCAGCTGGCTGCCGTCTACGGGCTTGCCCTCCACGACGACGAACGGTGCGTGGAAGCAGCACGCCTTCTCGGCCCGCCGCAGCGCGGTTCCCTGGAAGAGGAGGGCTACCTCGACGCGGTGTGGCGTTACGAATGGCGCCGCGACGGCCGCTGAACGTTTCCGCCTGTGCCTGTCAGCTGATCCGGAGCTGGGAATACAGCACGGTTCAAATGACGCTTCCCGCCAGCTGGTGCCAGCGCGTGGACGCCGCAGCGCCGTGAGGCGTACGCGAACGACCAGGACGCGCCCACCAGCCTGGTCGCCGTGACCGCCCGGTCGAACCGCGCGAAGGCGGACCGGGACCCGGCCGAGTGGATGCCGCCGCTGCCCGACGCGCACTGCCGCTACGTCGGCGAGTGGACCGCCACCAAGCTCCGCTGGGGCCTTGCCGCCGACCAGGCCGAGGCCGACGCCCTGAAGGTGTACGCCGAGGCATGCGAGACCACCGTCGTCCACTACACGCCCGCGCCGTAGCCGTGCGACCGGAGAAGAGGAGGAACCCCGTGATGCGTTTCAGCAAGGCGCTCGCTTCCGCGGCGGTGACCAGTGTCCTGGCGGCTGGATTCGTCGTCGCAGCCGGCAGCCCGGCGAGCGCGGACAGGTGCCCGTCGACCAGGTCGCCCCGGATCGACGGAGGCACCGCGCAGTGGACCCTCGAGTGTGACCTGGGAGACCTGAAGGTCTACGGCTGGGTGGATGGCGGGGCAGAGGCCGGCGGCCATGTGGGCGGTGGGCGGGGCGGCGTGGAGCGGGAGCACGAGGCCGCCGTCGGGTCCTGGCTGAAGACGTCGGGGGCGGTCATGGCGCACATCCCGGAGCCGATGCAGGGTTCCCGGTCGGCGGTCAGACGGGCCGCGGTCACTTCGCGTCCCAGGTGACCGGGAGGCCCTTCACCCCGAAGATGTCCGCGGTCTCCTGGCGAAGGACGACCTCCGCGGCCGGCGCGGCCAGGCGCAGGGTCGGGAAGCGGTTCGATCAACGCGCGGAACGCGACCCGCATCTCGACGCGGACGAGCTGCTGCCCCAGGCACGGGTGGATGCCGTGGCTGAAGGCGCGCGAGGTACTCCTGGGTCGCGGTGTCGGCCGCGATCAGTTCCTCGCCGCTGACCTCCCCGCCCATGAAGGGGTCGATCTGCTCCTGGAAGGAGGCCCGGTCCTCGCAGGGCGCCGCGAGGATCTCGTCCGCGACCGGGTCTACCCGGGAACCGTCTGGGCCGTCGGCGACGCCGAGGGCACGACGGCGAGCGGGGCATGCAGTCGCTGACCTCGGGCCCATGGAAGCGCGCGGAATTCGTCAAGGACCACGACTACGCGTTCTGGAAAGCCGTCGGCTGACGCCGGTCGCGTCACACGGTCTGTGGCCCCATGATCTTGACCAACAGGTCGTCGAGGCTGACCAGACCGGTGAGCACGCCCTGCGCGTCTCTTACGAGGGCGAGCGAGGCACGGCGGCGGCGCAGCTGCTCGATGGCCTCGGACACCGTGGTGTCGGGGGCCAGTTCGGGCACGGGACGGGCGAGCTCGCGGGCGGTTCGGACACGGCCGCGGGTGCGGGCGACCAGGGCGTCACGGGCGTGGACGGAACCGAGGATGCGGTCGCCGTCCCTGACCAGGAGGCGGGAGCGGTCGGCGTCGGCGGCGCGGGCGAGGACCGCGTCGAGGTCGGCCTCGGCCGGGACCGTGACGAAGTCGGCGGCCGGGGTCCGCAGCTCGGCCACCGGGGTCTGCGGCTCGGTCAGCGAGCGGGTGATGAGCTGTGAGTCGGTCTTGTTTGCGCGTTCCGTGACGCCAGCATGGCGATGTGCGCGCTCGTCGCCGCCGCCGACGGCAGCATCGATCCATCCGAGCGCCAGAAGGTCGCGCAGCTCATCATGAGCAACGAGGTACTGCAGAACTTCCCGGCGGAGGACCTCCAGCGCCGCTTCGAGGCCAACTGCGACAAGCTCACCGCCGACTTCGACTTCGGCAAGGTCAGCGTCCTCCAGGAGGTCGCCAAGGCGAAGAAGAAGCCCGCCGAGGCCCGCGCCGTCATCCAGATCGGCATCATCATCGGCGGTGCCGACGGCGACTTCGACAAGGACGAGCAGGCGGTCGTGCGGGAGGCGTGCTACGCCCTCGACCTCCCGCCGCACGAGTTCGACCTGTAGTCCCCGTCCGGGGTGGGGCCCGTCCCGTCGTCACGGGCCTCACCCCCTTCCCCCGATTGACAATGCCTCGTCAGAGAGCCGCCCGGCTGCGATACTCGACCTTCGTCGATCACCGGGGAGAATCGTGCTGGCCTGGTCCGTGCGCATATCGGGTGTGCTCGCGTACGGGGCGGCAGCCGTTCTTGCCGTGTGGACGGCTGGGCTGCCGACCGGCGTTCCGCTGCCCGCGCCGGGCCTTGTGACGCTGGCCTGGACCGTGGTCGGCCTCGTCTGGCTGCGAGTCCTCGCGCTCTGGGTCTGGTGGTCCGACGACAACTACTACTGGATGCCGCTCCACTGGACCGACGCGAGGAAGACGGACGCGCCAACGGTCTCCTTGGAGAAGGGTGTGCCCCCCGGTCGGCGGGAGCGGCCCAGGGTGTTCCGGCGGCTGGCGTCGTACGAGTACGAGAGCGTGCCCTGGGTTTTTCTCCGGCAGGCCCTCGTCTGGCTGCTGGTTGTGGTCTCCGTCGTGGCGCTGGCCGGGCTCGGCCGCTCGCACACGTCGCAGTACGTCCGCTCGCTGGTCCAGGCGGGAGCGGGGTACTCGGCGGCCACGGTGGCAGAGGTCGCCGACGTCCGGCAGATACGCGACGACGAGGGCGAGGTGACGGGTTATCACGCCACTCTGATCCTGGCCCTGTCGGACGGCAGCCAGGTCCGCTCGCAAGGCGCCTACACCAAGGACAAGCCGAAGCCGGGCAGCCGGGTCGAGGTCCTCTGGGCGCCCGCCGCACCCGAGTTGGGCGGTGTGGTGGATGAGGGTGGGCAGCTGGACCGCTATGTGGACCGCGACTGGGGGCTCACGCTGTCCGGGACGACCATCGCGTTCTTCCCTCTGCTCCTTGTGCTGGCCTGCATGCTCCCCACATCGGTCGCGGCGGAGGCCGACAGCCTCCAGGAACAGGCGTGGTCCCCGATCGCCCAGACCGTGCACGCCGCCGTCGTCACGGGCGTGGTGCTGGCCGCCCTGCCGTACCTGTCGGGCACGTTCTCCAGTGGCGGCGTGCCGCTCGGGGTGGCCGTCATCGGCCTGCTGGCCCTCTACATCGTCATGCCGATCCGGGCGCTCGTCGCCTGACAGAGCAGCCTGAACGGCGCACGTCCCCCTACAGAGGGGTCGCGGCCTTCAGAATCAGCAACAGCGTGACCGCCGAGTTCGCCGAGCAGAGCGCGGAGACCGTCGTGCCGGCCGCGGCGCCCCATGCGGCCAGGCCCGCGCTGGTGAAGATCGACGGCCAGACACGCGCGACGGGAGCGGGACCCAGCAGGGCCGCCACGCGGCGCGGTACTGGGCCGGCCGCGGCGAATCCCGCGAGGGTCGCCAAGGGCGCGCCACGGGAGACCAGCGCGGCCTTGCCGACGGCCCGGGCCACGACACGGCGGCTGCCGACTCTGGTGGCGGCCTCCTCGTCCGCCCAGCGCTCGGTGGTGTAGGTGACCGCCGTCCGCAGGGGCCGCAGGAACGGGTTGGCCCGCGCCGCGAGCTGCACGGTCAGCAGGAACTTGTGGTGGCGGGCTTCCAGGTGGGCGCGCTCGTGGGCGAACAGCGCGCGGCGCTCGGGCCCGGTCAGCGTGGCGAGCATCGCCGTCGTGACCACGACGCGGTCCTTCCGGCCGGGAAGGGCGTACGCGTAGGGCGACTCGTCGGAGAGCACCACGACGGAGGTGCCCGGCAGCCCCGCCAGAGCCCGGCCGGCTCGGCGGCGTACCCGGTGGTGCCGCCACGCGGCCCTGGCACAGGAGACGAGTACGGCGATCAGAGCGGGGATGGCGGCCTTGCCCGCGACCTCGTCGTACGGGACGGCCTCACGCACCTCGGGGTCGGACCAGCCGTCCGGCAGCGGGTTGCCCGGCAACTGCGCGGTGCCGACCACCATCAGCAGGGCGAGGCACAGGGTGCTGCATACGGCGAGCACGCCGGAGAAACCGGTGAGCAGCCGCGTGGCCGTCCGGGGATGCAGATGGTGTGCGGCAAGTCGCGCGACCGGCCATGCCGTCAAGGGCAGGACCAGCGGCAGGAAGACGAAGACCCCCATGCCGTCAGTCTTCCCCCTCCTCGGAGTCCTGAGCCAGCAGATCACGCAGCAGGCGCTCGTCGTGGGGCGAGAGCCCCGTCACGAAGCTGGCCAGGACCGCGTCCCGGTTCGCCTCGCCGTCGAGGACCTTCCGCATCCGCAGCGCGGCGAGGCCGGCCTCGTCGGCGACCGCCGTCCACTCGAAGGAGCGGCCGGCCCTCTCCCTGCTCACGGCACCTTTCACATGCAGGCGCGTCAGGATGGTGATGACCGTCGTGTAGGCGAGATCGCCGCCGAGCCGCTCCTGCACCCACCCGGCGGTATGGGCACCGCCGACCTCGCGCAGTGCGGCAAGCACCTGTGCTTCGAGTTCGCCCTGGCCCCGCCGCCGGGGAGACTCGTCCTGGCCCACTCGCTTGTCCTTTGTCATTCCGCCGCCCTCCCGCCGACTCGTCCCGCCCCCGTGGGGCGGTTCATCGTACTGAGACGACACGGCTCGGCCTGCTGCTGTTGGTGTGGTGTTGGTGGCGTTGTCCTACGAAAGTGTCGCGGCGGGCGGCCAGAACCCGCCCTTCCCGCACCTTCTACATCACTGTAGATTTACAGCTCCGAGACGGCCACCTCCTGAGAGAGCGGAAGACAGTGTTCGGAATCAGCGAGATAGCGATCATCCTGATCGTCGTCATCCTCCTCATCGGTGCCAAGAAGCTGCCCGAACTCGCCCGCAACGCGGGCAAGGCCGCCCGCATCCTCAAGAGCGAGGCCAAGGCCAGGAAGGACGACGGCACCCCAGAGCAGCAGGCCACCTACCAGGCCGCCGACAGCCACCCCCTGCAGAACCCGGCCGCGCAGAGCGATGGACGCCCCGACGCCTCGCCGGGCCCGGGCTCGGGGAACGTACGCTCATGAGCCGACGATCCGCGCATCCGTAACGCGCCCGCCCTGCGCCTCCACCCCGCACGCCGAGCCCCAGCACGAGGCTTCACGGCGCGCCGGCCGCCGTACGACGCCGCACGCCGCCCCTGCCGCCGTACGCGGTCGCGAGCCGCAGGGTGATGACGGCGGTCCCGGCGGCGACTGCGGCGCACAGGGCGATGAAGGCGTCGGGCGTCCAGGCCCACAGCGCCCTGGGGCCGATGAGAGCGAAGGCCGCCGCCATGACGATCCAGGGCAGGGCGCCGGCCAGACACCACAGGACGGTGGGGGCGATGCGGCGGCGCGCGGGCCGTCGGCGGAGCAGGCGGACCGAGTGGAAGGTCTCCGCGAGGAGGACGAGGGCAAGGGCGGTGAGGCCCCAGACCGTGGCGTGGTAGGTCGCGGCGGAGGGGGCGTCGGCGGGAGCGGCGCCTCCGGCGAGGATGCGGGCCGCGCCGAAGCCGACCTGCATGACGCTGCCGTCATGGAGAAGGCCGTGAAGGTTCTGCTGGACGACGACAGCGAGGTTCTGCTCCGGCAGGAGGAAGAGCATGGCCGAGTAGCCGGGAGTGGCGCCGGTGTGCCAGATCGCGGTGTCGAGCGGGGCCTCCAAGCCGCCGACGCGCCAGCCGAGCCCGTATCCGGTGTCTTCGCCGGACTGGTGGAGTCGGCCGGATTGCCGCATGAGGCGGACGGACTCGGGAGTGAGGACCGTCGTGCCGTTGCCAGCCTTCCCCGACCGAAGTTGGAGGGAGGCGAAGGCGGCGAGGTCGTTCAGGTCGCCGCCGGTGTAGCCGTAGGCGGCTCCGTCGTCGTCCACACCGTCGGCGATCGCGGACGGCACGCCCCACAGGAGCTGGTGTCCGGGCGGAAGGTTCCGCTCACGGGCGGACGCCCGGTCGGCGATCGCCCCGTCCATGCCGGCCGGGCGCAGGACGCTGTCCCGGAGGTGATCGGCGAAGGACCTGCCCGTCACGGACTCGACCACGGCAGCCAGGACAAGGTAGTTGGCGCTGCTATAGGCGTACGTGGTGCCGGGCGGACCGAGCGGACGTACGCCGTCCAACGCGGCGACCCGCGCGGTCGCGTCCGGACAGTCGGCGTCCACGCAGTCCGCGACCTCGAAGGTCGCCGACTCCGGGATGCCTGCCGTCTGCTGGAGCAGATGGCGGACCGTGACCCGGGCCGCATGGCCCGTGCCACCGAAACGGAAGGCCGGCAGGTGGTCGACGACCCGGTCGTCAAGGCGGAGCCGTCCGCCCTGCACGAGCGTCATCACGGCGCTCGCGGCGATCGGCTTGGCGACCGAGCCCCACAGGAACGGCGTGTCGTCCGTGACCCGTTCGCCGTGTCCATCCGTACCCCAGGCACGTGAGTGGACCGGCCCGTCGGGGCCCACCACGGCATAGGCGAGCCCGGGCGTGCGGGTGGCTTCCATGCGTTCGCGCACATAGGCGTCGATCGCCGCGAAGCGGTCCGCCGGGACAGGTGAGTTGGCCGCTGCAGACGCCTCACCTAAGGGAAGCAGGCCGAGCAGGAGGGAGGTCGCCGCTGCGGCGACGCGTCGGAGCAGGCTGGGCATGGGGCCTCGTCCTTCCGTGGGGCACGGGCGGATAACCGTATGAGGATACGGTTATAACCGTACGCTGGTACGGTTATCAAGTGCCGCGAACCGCCGACCACGAACAACGCCGCCGTCAGATCGCCGACGCCGTCGGCCGGTTGATCTCCGAGCACGGGCTCGACGCCGTCACCGTCGCGCGTACGGCCGCCACCGCGGATATGTCCGTGGGCCTGGTGCAGCACTACTTCCGCACCAAGGACGAGATGCTGCTCCACGCCTTCCGCGAGATCTCCGCCCGGATCCGCGCACGCGTCGAGGAGCGCATCAGGGACGGTGTCCAGCACAAGCGACCCATCGCACGGGTCATGGCGGAAGTGATGACCGAGTACATCCCCCTCGACGAGGCCCGCCGCGCCGAGTACCGCGTGGCCCGCGCGTTCGCCGGCCGCGCCCTCGACGCCCCCGCCCTCGCCGAGGTCGACACCGAGACCGCCCGGAAGCTGCGCGAGGACATCGCCCGGGCCGTCCACAACGGCAAGGAGTGCGGCGAGGTCGACGAGCCCTTGGATCCGCTGCCCGCCGCCGTGCGCCTCGCCGCCGTGATGGAGGGGCTCGCGCTCCAGGTCTACCGCGAGCCGGAGGGGGGCACGGGGGTGCCCGTGGCCCTGCTCGTGGCCCCCCTGCTCGACGCCGAACTCGCCACCGTCTTCACCGGCGAGTGCCGCCAGTACACGGGATAGGCAGCCATCGACAGGCTCCTTCTCGGGGAACACCTCCTGACACCGACAGCGATGCACCTGCAACGGTCCGGCGGCGGGAGGCGGCGGAAGCACCAGCAGCCGCGTTGGGAGAAATCTGGGAGACGATCTTCCCTCAGCCCCCTTCCCAGACCGAGGCCGACCGAGGCGCACCAGACTGACCTGCACTGTTGCCGAAATGGCCAGGCCGCGAGCCCTGCCGGACCTCATTCGGGACGAAGGGGTCGTGGGTTCAAATCACGCCCCGACAGCTGAAACAACGCCTGAGGCGCCTACCGGATTCGGTGGGCGCCTCGGGTGTTTTGGTGTGGTGGCCTGGGGGGGGGCACGGCTGGATGTGCTTGGCTTCGAAGCGGCCGGGGCCGGGACCAGGACGAATGAGACCTGTTGGCCCTCGGAGAGGGGTGCGGGGTTCGGCTTCGATGTCTTCGGCGGTGTCTGCGGCGGCGCGTGGGTCGGCAGTGGGGCCCGGGGCCAGGGCGCTCTGGCGGCTCGCCGTGCGCAGGGCCTACTCCAGGGCTTCGGTGAGGCCGCGGTACTGGCCGTCGGTGACCGCGGCCACCGCCCTCGTTGCCTTCGCTTGCCTCGGCACTCTGGGCGGACTGCACTCTGGGCGGACTGTACGTGTCGTACGCGCACGGTCTGGCCGCAGGCGGCTCCATCGTCGTCGTCCTCACCGCGATCTTCGCCCTCACCTGGTGCCTCGCCCCGAGGCCCTCCTGGCGCGGGCTCGCCGTCGGGCGGTGCCCGCCGCCCCGCCCGTGCCGGAGCCGGCTCCGGAGGCGATGGTGTAGGAGACGGACACGCAACAAAAAGCGAGTGGGGCGCCGCGAGGTTTTCACGGCGCCCCACTCGGGTCGGGTCCTACGGAAGTCGGAACAGGTTGAGCGGGTACTCCTCCACATGGGGCAGCCGCTGCTCGGCGAGACCGGCGAGCATCTCCTGGTAGGCGGCGGGAAGAGGGGCGTGCGCACGCGGGGGCAGCGCGGAGAGCGTGTGGGAGGCGGTCAGCTCGGTCCCCGGACACCACCGTGTGACGACGTCCGGGCCGGCGCAGGACCATCGCATGCGGGCGTCGACCTTGCTGAGCGCGTCATGTCGGTCCTGGTCGTCGATGATGGCCGGTCCCGCGGTGTCCAGGGACAGCCACGATCCGGGGAAGCGCTCGGCGAGCATGCCGACGACGGAGCGGACCTCGGTCTCGTCCAGGTAGGGCAGTACGGCCTCGGCACTGAAGAAGTACGGGCCGTCGGCGTCGGCCGCCACCCTCTCCGTCCACGCGCTGTCGGTCACGGACGCGTCGATCATCGTCCGGCGCGGGGTGTCGGTGAAGAACGAACGCCCCACGTCGATCACGTCGGGGTGGTCGAGTTCGAACCAGCGAGCATCGCCGTTGTCGACGCGTTCGTAGCGTGTGTTGAGGCCGGTGGCGATCTCGACGACCGTGCCGGACGGGTCGTGAGGAAGTCGCTGACCCACCTGTCGAACAGGACCGTCCGCAGGACCGTGCCCACGAGGCTCGGCAGACCGTCGAAGCGTGAGAAGTCGTAGGGGAGTGCCGCCACGATCTCCGCGGCACGCTCGTCGCGCAGCGCGGGGTCCTTCTTGCGGTGTTCCACCGCCCGCCCGTAGAGCGGAATAAGGAGTGTCTCCTGGACCGCGCCCAGGAAAGGTCCGTACGTCGTCACTCTTGCCTCCATCCTGGCCCCTGCGGAGGGGAGTTCAGGGCTCGCCCCGGCTCTTCTGAGGGCCTGCCGAAAGGGGCCGGGCCGGACGGTGCCGTGGCTGCGACCACCGTCCGGCCCGGAGTGTGCGGGGCCGGTGTTTCAGGCCGCCTGCTCGTGTTCGCAGGCGTCCTCGATGCCGTACGTCTCCCAGGTGGGGAAGTCGTCGTCGGCGGGAACGGCCTCGCCCGGAGCCGACAGGCAGGCCGCCAGGGCCGCCTGGAGGGCGTCGGCGCGCAGGCCGGTGCCGATGAAGACCAGTTCCTGGCCCTGAGCGGTCTCCGGGCCGCGGGCGCCGGACGGTTCGAACCGGGCGACGGCGCCGGCCTGGGACCATAGTCCCGTCACCCGGGGCCGGCTGGCGAGCCAGAAGAACCCCTTGGAGCGCAGGACGCGCCCGAAGGTACCGCTGTCGAGGCCCTTGGTGACGAAGGCCCACAGCCGTTCGGGGTGGAAGGGCAGGTCGGAGCGGAACACAAGCGAGGAGATGCCGTACTCCTCGGTCTCCGGCACGTGGTCGCCGTTGAGCTTCTTCACCCAGCCCGGGGCCTGCTGCGCCTTCTCGACATCGAACAGGCCGGTGCCCAGGACATGTTCGAGGGGAACCTGTCCGCGTACGGCGGGGGCGATACGCGCCTCCGGGTTCAGCCGGGAAAGCGTGGCGCGGAGCCGGCGCGCCTCTTCGGGGCCGACCAGGTCGAGCTTGTTGAGCACGATCACGTCGGCGAACTCGACCTGGTCCATGAGCAGGTCGCTGACGGTGCGTTCGTCGTCCTCGTACTGGTCGAGGCCGCGCGCGACGAGTTCGTCGCATCCGGCGAGTTCCGCCAGGAAGTTCGCGGCGTCCACGACGGTCACCATCGTGTCCAGGCGGGCGAGGTCGCCGAGGGTGGCGCCGTCGTCCCGGGGGAAGGAGAACGTGGCGGCGACCGGCATGGGTTCGGAGATGCCGCTGGACTCGATGAGCAGGTAGTCGAACCGGCCTTCGCGAAAATCTCCCGTGCGAGGTTGCGGCCCGCGTTTCCGGGCCGCAGCAGCGCGGCTACCGGCTCTCCGGTCCTGCCTCGTCCGTGGTCGACGAAGCCCAGGAGGGCGCCCCTGCCGTCCTGCTGCGCGCGGACGGCCATGTGGCCTCGGTCGGAGAGAACCAGGCGGAGCTGCTCGACGCTCTGCCCCGGTGGTTCGGCGCCGCGACAGGAGCATGATAGGCGTCGATCCTCACCGGGATGAGCCGGCGAGGAGTCGACCGTCCGTCGGCCGCACGAGAACAGGAGGTGTCATGAACTGTGCCGAGTTCGTGGAGCTGGTGACCGAGTTCCTCGACGGCTGCATGGGCGAGCCGACCGAGCTGCGTTGTCTTGTGCACCTGGCGCGGTGCGAGGGCTGCGAGACGTACCTCGACCAGTTGCGGCAGACCGTCGCGGCTGTGGGCGCGCTGCCCGGCCCGGGCCTGCCGGCTGCGGCACGCGATCAACTCCTCGGGGCGTTCCGCAGCTTGGCGCGCGAATGACTTCAGCGGCCGCTGGCCGTGAAGGTTCTTACCGAGAGAAGAACGAACGCACCCCCGGATGTCCGCACTCGTCCCGCTGCCCTAGGCTGGCGCTTCCAGTTGACGTCCGGCAAGGAGAGAGCAATGGCGGGCCCACGCGAACTGCCCCCGGACGAGGTCCTGGTGCAGCGCCTCCGCGACGGTGACGAGGAGACGTTCGCCTTGGTCCTGGACTCCTGGTCGGGCGGCATGCTCCGGCTCGCCATGTCGTTCGTGTCGACCAAGGACTCCGCCGAGGAAGCGGTCCAGGACACCTGGCTGGCGGTCATCAGGGGCATCAACGGCTTCGAGGGCCGCGCGTCCCTGAAGACATGGGTGTACCGGATCCTCGTCAACACTGCCAAGGCGCGCGGCACGAAGGAGAGCAAGACTGTCCCCTTCGCCAGCCTGCTGCCGGAGGAGGAAGAAGGCCCGACGGTCGACGCCGAGCGCTTCCGCGCCCCCGGCGAGCGGTACGCCGGGCACTGGGTCGCCGGGCAGGAACCGCGTCCCTGGCACATCCCCGAGGACCACGTGTTGCGCGGCGAGGTCCGCGAGGTGATCGCGGAGGCGATCGACGCGCTTCCGCCCCGCCTCCGTACCGTGATCACCCTGCGCGATGTCGCCGGATACGGCTCCGAGGAGGTGTGTTCCCTGCTGGAGATCTCGCCCGGGAACCAACGCGTCCTCCTCCATCGGGGCAGGGCCCTGCTGCGCCGTAAGCTGGAGTCGTACTTGTCCGATGCCCATGACATCGCGGGCGGGAGGGGACGGGCGTGAACTGCAACGACTTCGTGGAGCTGGTGACGGAGTTCCTCGACGGCGCCTTGTCCGAAGGGGACGAGCGGCGTTTCGTCGAGCACCTCGCGGAGTGCTCCGGGTGCGAGAACTACCTCGACCAGTTCCGGCAGACGATCGCCACCACGGGCGAACTGACCCCGGACGGCATCTCGTCGGACGCCAGGCAGCACCTCCTCTCCGCGTTCCGGGACTGGCAGCGGGACGTGTAGCGACGTGTAACGCTCGTGTGGCGCGCCCGCACTGAACGTGCATGACTCTGCTCAGAACACTCTTGTTCGGCGTCGTCGCCGGACTGCCCGGCGGTGCGATCGTCGCCGTCGTGACCGACCCGCCGTGGATCCAGTGGGCCGGGCACACGATGGTGCTGGGAGCGGTGCTCGGCCTGCTCTTCGGCGAGCACCGGCAGAGCAACGGCTCGGCCTTCTCCGTCGGTCTGCTCATCGGCCTGCTCGACTGGGTGACCTGGACCCTCGCCCTCGTTCCCCTCCTTGAGGGGAACACGCCGTCGTGGACGATCGCGGCGGCCGTGTCGCGATTCCCCGAGCTCGTCGGGGCCGCCCTGTCCGGCGCGATCGCCGGACTCGCCTTCCACGCCCTGTCGACCTGGCGCCCGCCCCGCCCGGCGCCCCAGCGGGCCAGACCTCACGTGGTGATCGTTGGTGGTGGCTTCGGCGGGGTGGGGGCCGCGCGCGAACTGGACCGGCGGATCGGCCGTGGGCTCGACGCCCATGTGACGCTGATCAGCGACTCGAACTTCCTGCTCTTCACCCCGCTCCTCGTCGGCGTCGCCTCCAGCACGGTGGAGGCCAGGCACGTCAGCGCCCCTTTGCGTGTCGGGCTCGACCACGCCTCCTTCCTGCACGGGCGGGTGGCCTCGATCGACACGCAGGCGCGCAGCGCGTACGTCTCCGCCGGCAAGGAGGGGATACTCCGCGTCCCGTACGACCATCTGGTCCTCGCGGTCGGCGGGGTGGCGCACTTCTTCGACCTTCCGGGCGTGGGCGAGCACGCCTTCCCGATGAAGGCCGTGGAGGACGCGACGGCGCTGCGCAACCAGGTCCTGGGCGCGCTGGAGCGGGCCGATCTGGAGCCGGACCCGGCCGAGCAGGCCCGGTTGCTGACGTTCGTCGTGGCGGGCGGCGGTTTCGCCGGTACGGAGCTGGTGGCCGAGCTCTTCGACCTGGTGCATGACGTGCTCCACCTCTATCCGCGGCTTCACGGGCTGCGGCCCCGGTTCGTGATCGTGCACGCGGGGGAGCGGCTGCTGCCGGAGCTGTCGCCGGAGCTCGGGCTCTACGCGCAGCGCAAACTCGGCGGGCGGGGCATCGAGTTCCGTCTCGGCGCACGGGTGAGCAGGGCCACCGCCGAGGACATCACGCTCGACTCCGGCGAGACCATCCCGACCCGCACCTTGGCCTGGACGGCGGGCAACCGGCCGAACCCGCTGGTGCGGCAGGTCGTGCAGGGGCCTGGGGAGCCTGGGGGGCCTGCTGGGCCGCTCGCCGTGGAGCCCACCTTGCAGGTCCCCGGCGCACCCGGGCTGTGGGCGCTGGGCGACTGCGCGCGGATCCCCGACCCGGCGGGCGGCTTCTACCCGCCGACCGCTCAGCACGCGATCCGCGAGGGCAAGGCGGTGGCGCGGAACATCGCCGCGGTCCTCGGCGGTCGCCGTCCCGTCCCGTTCCGCTTCGGCGGGCTCGGCGTGCTGGTCTCGCTGGGGCACCGTACGGCCGCCGGCGAGATCGGCGGGCGGCGGGTTTCCGGGTTTCTCGCCTGGGTCCTGTGGCGAGGGGTCTACCTGAGCAAGCTGCCCGGTGTGGAGAAGCGGCTGCGGGTCCTCGCTGACTGGACCCTCGACCTCGTCTTCCCCAGGGACATCGCCCTCTCGACCACCTCGACTATTTCGAAGAAGGAGGACCGTCGTGCGTAACGCTGGATTCGGAGCTCTGGCCGGCCTCGCGGGAGGGCTGGTCTTCGGCGGGGTGATGGTGCAGATCGGGTTCCTGCCGACCGTCGCGGCCATCGTCAGGACCGACTCGTCCGTCGTGGGTTTCGCCGTTCACCTGCTGATCGCCGCGATCGTCGGGGGTGTCTTCGGGCTGCTCGTGACGCGCCAGCGTGAGCTGCTGTTCTGGGGGCTCGCGTACGGCGTGCTGTGGTGGTTCCTCGGGCCGCTGACGCTGCTGCCGCTCCTGCTCGGCAGGCCGGTGGCCTGGGACGTGGCGACGGCGCAGGCGCTGATCCCCAGCCTGCTCGGCCACCTGGCGTACGGAGCGGTCACGGCCGCCGTCATCGCCCTGATGGCACGCGGGGAGCGCCGGACCGGGCCCGGCCTCCTGGTGCGCGCGTCGGTCGCCGGGCTGGTGGTCGCCCCGGTGCTGTGCCTCGGCTGGAACGGGCTGATCGTCGGGGTGTTGCTCGGTGCCTCGTACGCGGTGATCTTCGGCGACCCCGGCGAGGGCGGCGGCCCGGCCCTGGTACGCGGCGCCGCCTTCGGCTTCGCGTGGTGGGTGCTCGCATCGGTGACGGTCGCGCCCCTGCTGGCCGGCCGGGGCCTTCAGTGGACGCCGGACGCGGTGCGTACCGCGGTGGTGTCCCTGCCCGGCTTCCTGCTGTCGGGCGCCGGTACGGCCCTGCTCACCGGCTGGCTGGGCGGCCTGTCGCGGGCGGTGTTCTCGGACGACGCACGGCACGCGCTGGAAGGGCGCCTGGCCGGTGGGCGGGTGATCTCGGTCTGGCACGGCGTCATCGCCGGACTGGCCGGAGGCGCGATCTTCACCGGGGTCATGGTCGCCGTGGGCTTCCTGCCGACCGTCGCCACCCTGGTCGGCTCGCAGTCCGAGGCCGTGGGCCTCGTCATCCACCTGCTGATCTCGCAGGTCGTAGGCGTCACGTACGCGGTCTTCTTCCGCCGGCGCAGCTTCGACCCGGCCTCGGGAATCGGCTGGGGGTGTCGTACGGCTTCCTCTGGTGGGTCCTGGGCAATCTGACGCTGCTCCCCGTACTGCTCGGCGAAGCGCCCCGGTGGGGCGCCGCCGCGCTGGCCGGGTCCTTCCCCTCGCTCGTCGGCCACCTCGCCTACGGCGCCGTACTCGGCCTGGTGTACCAGCGGTTGGAGGAGCGGGTCGGCCCGTGGCACCAGTCCCGCAGCGAGGCCGCCGCGGCGCGGGCGGCGGCGCGTCACGAGCAGACGCTGAGCGCGGCACCCGCGCTGTGGAGCCTGACCGCGTGCGTGGCGCTGCTCATCCCGATCCTGGTGTCGTGAGGGCTGTTGGCCCCGGAGGATCCGGAAAGCCGAGGAGCGGGTGGCGATCTGCCACCCGCTCCTCGGCTTTTCCGTGCGACCCGGCTCCGTCAGGCGCGCTGCTTCAGCTCGGCCGCGCCGAAGGAGACGCTGAAGCGCTCGCACCAGATGGTCACCGTGGAGAACTTGTTCAGGTCGGTGCCGGCGGGGATCGCGTAGTTCTGGTTGCCCTCGTTGCCCTTGAGGTCGCCGAGGTCGATGTGCTTGCCGTCGTCGAGGTTGCCGCCGCCGTCCTTGTTGACCGGCTGGTCACTGAGCCACACGTGCAGGGCCGGGCCGTCGGAGGTGCGCAGGTTCGTCAGGCGCAGGGTCGCCTTCCCGTCGGCGAGCTGCTGGATCTCGGCCGAGCCGCTGGTCTCGTGCTCGTGTGAGACGAACGTCCCGTTCGCCACCTGCTTGGCGGTGCCCGCCTGCCGGCCGGCGGCCGCGGGAGGCGCCTCGTCCACGCGGTCCGTGGTGAACAGCTTCCAGGGCTGGAAGAGGTACAGGGCGACGGCGGCCACGACGACGACGGCGGCGGTGGTGATCCAGAGGGCGTTGCGGCGCTTGCTACGGCACATGAGGGTTTCCGTTTCTTCTCGGTGTTCGTGGGCGCGGAGGCGGCATCGACGACTGCCTCGGCGCCCTGGGCACTGGGCATTCAGAGACGGAAAGAGCGGCGAACGTTACAGATCAACGTCCGCCGCTCCGGTCCGTCTACGACTTTCAGCAGTTCTCGGCGTGGTGCGCCTGCTCAGCAGGGGTGGTCGGGGAGCTCGTGGCTGCGGGAGCGGCCGCGCGGGCGCGGCGCAGCTCGTCGGCCTCGTCGCGGACGGCGTCGAGCCGGACTTCGAGCATGCCGACGCGCTCGCGGTAGCGCTCCAGCTCGGCCCGGACGAACTCGGCGTCGGCGATCTTGTGCGCGGCCTCCTCACGGATCGCGGTGGTCTCCTCGGCGAACCTCTGGGTCGCGGCGTCGAGCGCGGCGACGGCCATATCGGCCGCCTCCTCCGCGAGCGTGCTGCGCTCCTCGGCAGTGAGGATCCGCTGCGCGGAGGCGCGGGTGACCGTCTCGATGCGCGCCTCGGCCGCTGCGGAGTCGGTGATGATCGCCAGCTCCTCGATGTAGGCGGGAAGATCGGCGGAGAGCTGCCTGATGAGCGCGACGACGGTGTCGCGGGACTGGGCGCCGTCGCCACAATCGGCCATCGCCATGGAGGCCACGGCCTCCATCGCCTCCATGGCCTCCTCCACCGAGCCCATCTCACCGTGCACGGCCTCCTCCGGCGCCGGGGCGGGGGCGGACGCCTCGGCGGCCGGGGCGTGTCCGTGCTCCTGGGACACGACCTCGGCCCCGGGTACAGAGGAGGTGGGCCACGACTGCCCGGCGACCGGTGCTACCTGAGCGGCTACCTTCGCCTCCTCCTTGGCCCCCTTCTTGGCCTCGGCCGCGGCGCGCTTGTCCTCCTTGCGCTGCTGCCGCTTGGCGCGGAACTTCCGGAACGCGCCGAGCGCGTTGTGGTCGGGGTGGTCGCAGTAGCGGGAGGCCGGGCCCTCCGCACCGGGCGCCTTCGGCTCGGGCGCGTGGGTGCAGCCCGGGTAGGCGCAGGTGGGAACGGTCTCCACGGTCTGAACAGTCATGTCTTTCAGCCTTTCGTTGCTGATGTCAGCGGTATCGCGGGTTCTCGAAGTCAAAGCGGCAGCCGGCATCCCACTCCGGCCGCTGGTTTCCGTGCGCGGGGATGCCACCGGCGTTCCTTGAGCAGCGAGGCCTGGTGTTCCATTTGGTGCCGTCGTTGGCGGGACCGCCGGAGCCCGGATCGAGATACGAGGGGCCGGACCGGCCCCTCCGATCCAGCCGGCGTCCGCCTGCGGCGGGACGACATAGCCGAGGTGCCGGAGGCTGTAGGGGACGTTCATGGCGCAGTGCGTGGCGCCGTCCTCGTTGCCGGTGATCAGACAGCAGCCCACGCTCCCGCAGCAGGCATGCTGTCCGCCCTCGTTGAGCAGGCCGGAACAGGCGTAGAGTCGCTCGATGACCTGCTTGGCGACGGAGCTGTTGTCACCCAGTCAGATCGACCCCGGCGATGACGAGGATGTCGGCGGCCGTCACCCGCTGGTAGATCGACGGCCACGCGTCGCGCTCCCAGCCGTGCTTGGTCATGTCCGACCCACACCCCGGTGGCGATCTCATTGTCGATCGGCCGCAGGTGCTCGAGCTGCACGCCCTGCTTCTGCATGATCCGCGAGCCGAGGCCGGTCAGGCCCTGCGTACGGCTCCGCTCCGGGCTCTTCTTCAGCGTGCAGTTGAGGATCAGCGCACGCAAGTCATCATGGCTCATACCTGTCAGTGCCGCCGAACGGCCGAACGTTACAAGCAGGGTGGACGAGTCGGCGGGGTCTCCGGATATGACGTCGCCGAAACCACGGACGAGAACCCTGAGCGGGTCGAATCCAAGTAGGTCCGTGCAAGCGGCTCCACGGGATGACCTCGCTTGCTGGTCCCCCGTGAGCTCCCGGACGAGCTGTCTGCTTCGCCTGATCAGGCCGCTTGGCCGTAGCCGTCCGGGGCGGGCGAGTCGTCGCCACGGAACGCTGCTCGGCGCGGCCGTCAGCGGGCTGATGTTCGGCGCGATTTGGGTCGCACTCGGCTGGCTGGCGGCCACCGGACGGATGGACCTGGCCATCGCCGCGACCGCCGTCATCGCCGTAGGCACCTCCACCGGCGCCCCCCGCCCTCGTGATCACGATTTCCCCAGGGGGCGGCGGTCGTGGACCTGTGTGACATGCAGGTCAGCCAACTCGCGCCGGGCGGTCGGACTTAGCGGCACCGGCTGAGGCCGCACGGATCACCCCAGGTGGTGCGCGGGCGATGGTCTCACGCGTGCTGTGGTGTGGCGCGCAGTCCTTCGAGAAGTGTGGCCAGGTAGCGGTGTGCGGTGTCGATCCGGTCGGCGGGTGTGCCGCCGTGGACGTTGACGGCGTAGGCGATGCCGCACATGAGCGGGACGAGGTCGGCTGCGGCCAGGTCACGTCGGACGGCTCCGGCGTCGCGGGCCCGGTCGAGGAGTGCGGTGCCGGCTGACTGAAGGGCACTTTTGAGTTCTGTGGTGTGTGGCAGGGTGTCGGTGGCTGTGGCGGCGACCGGGCCCAGGGAGGCGTCGGTGACCTGAGCTTCGACGGTGCGGAGCAGGAAGCCTTCGAGCGCGTGCCAGGGGTCGGTGTCGGCCAGCGCCTGCCGGCCGTGGGCGGCCAGGGCTTCCAGGCAGGGAGCGGCGACGGTCTCCAGCAGTGCCTCGGGGGTGGCGAAGTGCCGGTAGACGGTGGCGACTCCGAGTCCGGCGCGGCCGGCGACGTCGTTCAGCTGCAGGGGTGTGCCCTGGTCGACCAGGGCACGGGCGACAGCGACGATCCGGTCCCAGTTGCGGGCTGCGTCCTTGCGCAGGGGCGTCGTCATAGGGGACATGTTAATCGGATGGCTCATCCGGATGCCGCTGCCGGTACCCGTCGCCCGGCGGGTCAGGCGGTTGTGAGGGGTGCGTGCCGTTCGCTGAGTCGGCGCACGGCCTCGGCGACGCGGGGGTCTGTGGCTGCGTGCAGCGGCGTCACCGGGTGCGCCTGGGCGCCGATGACGATGCCGGTCCGGCCCTCAAGGGCGTCGTCGGTGGCGGCGACGATCGAGGGCCGGGCGGCAAGGGAGGCCGGTCCCGAGGTGGAGCGTTCGAAGGTGCGGCGTACCAGCGGCCACAGCAGCCGCAGGGCCGGGGAGACGATCTTCGGGTCGGACAGGGTGCCGTTGGTCATGTCGGTCGCGGCGCCTCCGGGGTCGGCGGCGAAGACGGAAACACCAGTGCCTTCCAGCCGGGTGGCCAGGTCGAGCGTGTAGGCGAGGTTGGCGAGCTTGGCGCGGCCGTACCAGTGGAAGCCGTAGTAGCCGCCGGGCGGCTCGACGGCGGCGAAGGCCCGCTTTCCCAGCCCGGCCGCACCAGAGGTCACGTTCACGATCCTGCTGGGGGCCCCGGCCGTCAGCGTGGGCAGCAGCAGTTCCGTCAGTAGGTACGGCGAGAGGTGGTTAACGACGAACGACGCTTCGATCCCGCCCAGGGTCCGGCGCTCCGGGAACATCGCCCCGACGTTGTTGACCAGCACGGTCAGCGGTTCGCCAGAGGCGGCATGCTCGGCGGCAATCCGCTCGGCGAGCGAACGCACCTGGTCGAGCGAGCCGAGATCGGCCGGCAGGAATCGGGCGGCGTGTGCCGGGTTCGTCGTATTGATTCGCTCGACCGCCTGGGCGCCGCGGTCGGTGTTGCGCCCGACCACGGTGACTGAGAAACCGGCCCCGGCCAGCCCCAGAGCCGTCTCCAGTCCGATGCCGCCCGTCCCGGCCGTGACCACAGCTGTCTTCGTCATACGATCCTCCATCCAGCCATGCGGATACTTCATCCACTTCCTGGACCGTAACACAATCGGATGAACTATCCCCTTAGCTGCAGTCCGGTCGGCCGACCAGGCAGTGCCGGGGGCATGTCGCCGCTAAGAGCCCGAGCGCGCCGGGAATTGCCCCGGGGGAATTACGTGACCCTCGACACGAGGCCCTCACCAGCCAGAACTGGAGTCCGACAGGGCGGTCGGCACCCTTCGCAGGCCGGGCACTCCACCTCGTCCCTGCCGGGTCCTGCCCCCCGCGGTCAGAGCGTGACGGGCCATGGGGCGGTGAGCGACTGGTCGAGCGTGAACAGGGCGCCTGCCGGATCGCCTACGGTGACCTGCCCGTCGGCCGTCGGCCAGGAGCCGTCGTCCGGGACGAGACTGCCGCCGTGTTGGACTGCTGCCTCCGTGGCGGCCTTCAGGTCGCGGACCTTGAAATGGATCAGCCGGCGCGGCCGCAACCTCGTACGCAGGCGCGGCCTTCAGCCATCTCGATCTCGCGCTGGCCATCGTGGCGATGCGCAGCTCAGCGCTGGCGGATCTGGTTCGCCGCTACCTGGTCGTCGACGACCGGGCGAGCCGGGCCGCGTACGCCATTCCGAGTGCGCTGGCCCGCTACAATCCGCTGGTTTCCGCCTTCGAGCAGTGGGTCCGGGCCCGGCTCGGCGAGCCGGTGTCCATCCTGGAGGCGGCCGAGGAACTCGGCGTGAGCGAACGGACCCTGCAGCGTACGGTCTCCCGCACCCTCGGCCGATCCCCGATCCCCGATCCCCGATCCCCGATCCCCGATTCCCGATCCAGCTGGTCCAGGACCTGCGCGTCGAGCAGGCCTCCCATGTGCTGCGCACCACGAGCCTCCCGTTGACAGCCGTGGCCCGCCGCGTGGGTTACGAGAGCCCGGGCCCGCTGCGATCCCTCCTGCGCGCCCGCCTCGGCGTCACCTCCCGCGCTCTGCGCGCCTGACAGTGTCTGGAGCGGTCGTGCGACGTGGCGTCATGTCTGACTCCGGCGTCGGCCAGTGAGACACCCCGCCCTCGCTTCATGCTGTCCGGGCATCGGCGACGGCCTCTGGAGCAGGGTCGGAAAGGAGCCCTCCGGATCCCCCTTCGACTCCCGCACCGCCCGCTCCGAAGCACACCACGGACATCACAACTCCGCCCTTGCCCACCCCTTGCCGACCGCGGCCGCCTCCTCACCCGAAGGCGAGGCCAGACGCATCCAACGCCGTCATGCTCGTCGGCGGCTCCTACGCCGCCGCCGTTTGACGCCCGTCTGGCAGGTTCTTGGCGGGTCGTCAGCTTGAAGGGGCTCGCCGGCTGGCTAGATGTTGCGGGACATGACGTTGGTGACACAGGCCGATGTCAGGAAACCAAGATGCTTCGACGGGCATCGGTCGGGTAGCGTGCCGGCCATGTCGAGTCCTGAGTCAGACAAGGTGGGGGCTTTCGGTCACGCCGTCAGCCCCCTGAACCACTGAGCTCGTAGCCCCGTCGTCGCGCCGCATTCTGCGGCCGGGCGAGGGTGCCCTTGGGGCTGGCCGCGGTGACGAGATGACCTTCTCGTGCTTCTCCTCACCTCGGAGCCACTCGATGCCTCTCCCGCTGTACCTGCTTGCCATGGCGGTCTTCGCCATGGGCACCTCGGAATTCATGCTCGCTGGCCTCTTGCCGGACATCGCCTCAGACCTCGATGTCACAGTCGGGACAGCCGGAACGCTCACCTCGGCCTTCGCGGTCGGCATGATCGTCGGTGCCCCCTTCGTGGCTGCGCTTGCCCGCAACTGGCCCAGGCGCTCCAGCCTTCTCGGGTTCATCCTCACTTTCGCGGCAGCTCATGCCGTGGGCGCCATCACCCCCAGCTTCCCGGTCCTGTTCGCCACCCGGGTCGTCGCCGCGCTCGCGAACGCAGGGTTCCTTGCCGTCGCTCTGACAGCTGCCGCCACGCTTGTCTCACCCGACAAGAAGGGACGTGCGCTGGCCGTGCTGCTGTCAGGCACGACGGTGGCCACGATCGTCGGTGTCCCTGGCGGCTCGGTGCTCGGCGCGGTGCTCGGCTGGCGGGCCACATTCTGGGCTGTCGCCGCTCTCTGCCTGCCTGCAGCTCTCAGCATCCTGAAGGGAATTCCAGCAGGACGTGATGAGGATAAGGCGACTGGCAGGCCGGCGTTGCGAGCGGAGCTCGGCCAGCTCACACGGCCGCGGTTGATCCTGGTGATGCTGCTCGGTGCGCTGGTGAACTCGGCAACCTTCGGAAGCCTCACCTTCCTCGCCCCCGTGGTGACCGACAGCGCCGGGCTGGGCGAGTTGTGGATCTCTGTCGCTCTGGTGCTCTTCGGCGCCGGTTCCTTCGTGGGCGTCACCGTCGCCGGCCGACTGTCCGACCGGCGTCCCGGTCCAGTCATCGCAGTCGGCGGCCCACTGCTGCTCATCGGCTGGCCGGCCCTGGCAGTGCTGGCCAACGAGCCGGTCGCCCTGTTCATCCTCGTCTTCGTGCAGGGCGCACTGTCGTTCGCGCTGGGCAGCACACTGATTACGCGAGTCCTCTACGAGGCCGCGGGAGCCCCCACCATGGCCGGCTCGTATGCGACCGCGGCGCTCAACGTGGGCGCCGCCGTCGGCCCCGTCATCGCTGCGGCCACCCTCAGCACCGAAGCCGGGGACCTCGGTCCGCTCTGGGCGAGTGGACTCCTCGTCGCGGTCGCGCTGCTCATCGCGTTCCCCCTCCTCACCGCCATCACCGCCGGCCGGAGCACCGAGGTGCTCCAGTGACACATGCGAACGCCCCCTTGAACATCGAGGGACGCCGAAGGCTCGTGGAGCGCTGCCGCACCCGTCCGATCGCGCACGTCGCCGCCGAGGCCGGCGTCTCCCGCGCCTGCCTGTCCAAATGGAAGAACCGGTACGACCAGTACGGGGAACTCGGGCTGCAGGACCGCCCAAGCGTCCCGCGATCCTCACCGACCCAGACCCCACCCGATGTCGTCGAACGGATCGAGCGGTTGCGGCGGGACAACAAGTGGTCCGCCCGCCGGATCACCCTCGAACTCGCGAACCAAGGCGTGCGGATCAGCGAGCGCACCGTAGGCCGGTGGCTGGCGCGCCTGGGCATCAACCACCGCCGGTTCCTCGACCCCGACGGCTCGGCCAACAGGCGCCCGTCGAAACGGATCGTGGCCCGGTATCCGGGCCACATGGTCCACCTGGACGTCAAGAAGGTCGGACGGATCCCCGACGGCGGCGGGTGGCGGGCCCACGGACGCGGCTCCGAGCAGGCCAGGGCCGCACAGCGCGCGAAGACCGCTGGCGCCAAGGGCGGGTACATCTACCTGCACTCTGCCGTCGACGGATTCTCCCGCTTGGCCTACACCGAGCCCCTTCCCGACGAGAAGGCCGCCACCACCGTGGGGTTCCTCAGCCGCGCCCGCGCGTTCTTCGCCGCCCACGGTATCCACCGGGTCGTGCGCGTGGTCACCGACAACGGCGCCAACTACCGCGCCACGGTCTTCGTAACCTCCCTGATCTCGTGGGCCTCCCGCCACCAGCGGACCAAGCCCTACACGCCCCGGCACAACGGCAAGGTCGAGCGCTACCAGCGCATCCTCGCCGAAGAACTCCTCTACGCCAGGCAGTGGACTTCTGAAGCAGAACGAGCTCGGGCGATCGCGGTCTGGAACGTCCACTACAACTACCACCGGCCTCACACCGCCGCCGGAAACCGTCCTCCAGCCTCACGCCTCCACGCGAGCGTCACCAACGTCATGGCCAGCAACAGCTAGACGGCCTCGGGAAGGTGCTGGAGAGGAGTGGACCACCACCGACTCGCCCTTGCGCTCCGGAGGTGCGTTGCCCGACTTCCGGGCGGGTGCGAGCGGGGGCGCGGCGTCACGGAGGGACGTCAATGCCGCGAGGAGGCGTACAGGATCCAGGCGTGTCCGTCAGGTTCTGAAGCGTCCCCCGGGAGGCTCCGCTTTCCTCAAGGTGCGCGATGTAGGTCGCCAAGCCGATCGGGACGCTCCGGCCATCCAGGATCCGCCGAAAGCCCTGGCCAGAGCACCGACTGCCCCCTCGTCCCGCACATTCTGGAGCAGCCAATCGCTGAACCCGCCCAATGGTTCACTCCCGCCGCCTCTGTTTCTCGGATTGGCGAGAGCCGTTGATCGCCTCGCAGGGAGGGTGCCGACGCCGGTCGCAGTCGGTACTAGTGAGAATGGAACGTTCTCGGCCGACGGTCGTGGCCCTGCGTGGGTGAGCAGGGCCAGAGCGTAAGCCGCAGGCTCCCCCCGTCTGCGAGGCGTTCCGGGCCGGAGCGAGCGAGCATCCTCCTCAAGGACGCGGCGCCGGCGGAACCGGTCGGCGGCAGGCGGGGGCTCCTTCCGTCACCCGTCGAAGCGGTCGCGGGAGGCCTCGATGTCACCGAGGTAGCGGTGGGTCCAGTCGCACAGGCCGTCGATCGTCACCCGCAGGGCCTGGCCCGGCTCGGTGAGGGTGTATTCGACCCGCGGCGGTATGACGGGGTGCACCGTCCGCTCGATCAGGCCGTAGCGCTCCAGCATGCGCAGGTTCTGGGTGAGCATCTTGTGGCTGATGCCATCGACCTCGTCGCGCAGCTCACTGAAGCGCAGGGTGCGTTCCCCCAGGGCCTCGATGATCAGGAGTGCCCACTTGTTGGCGACGTCCGTGAAGATCTCCCGCGCCAGGGAGTCCGCGCGCCGCAGGTCCGCGTCCTCCGGCGAGCCGCTGTACTGCTTGGTTCCCATCTGGTTCCCCAGTCACCGAAAAGTGCGTTCTTCCATGTCAGCGCCCACTCTCCTACGGTTTCCCAGTAACCACAAGAGAGCGGCTCGGCGCAGCGGCTCTCACAGCAAACGGAGGCAGACAGCATGGCCATCACCCTGGTGAACCCCGACGGACTGCCGGTGAGCGACGCCTACCGGCAGGTGTCGGTTGCGACCGGATCGAAGCTGGTCTTCATCGCCGGGCAGGTCGCCTGGGCCGCCGACGGAGTGACGGTCGGCGAAGGCGACCTCGCCGCACAGGTCGAGCAGTGCTACCACAATGTGGGCACCGCCCTGGCCGGGGTGGGTGGCTCCTTCGACGACGTGGCGAAGGTGACCGTCTACGTCGTCGACTGGACCCCCGACAAGATGCCCTCGCTGATGGAGGGGCTCGGCCGGGCGGTCGCGAAGCTGGGGATCACCAGCGCGCCGCCGGCCACGCTGATCGGCGTCGCGGCACTGGACGTCCCCGAGCACCTGGTCGAGGTCGAAGCCACCGCCGTCCTCGACTGAGCAGGCCTTCTCAGCCGCCGACCTGGAGGACGCGGTCGAGCGAAGCCTCCAGGTCGAGCTCGCCTTCACGGGTCTGCGCGCCCGCCCTCACTGCGGCGCGCGCATCCGCTCAACCACCGCGTCCGGGGCCGGGTACACCATGCCCAGCGCCTCGCTCTCCTTGCCGAGCCCCTCCAGCAGGCGCCCGCTGGTGGATTCGGCTCGGTCGAAAGGCCTGCACGGTCAGGTACCTGTCCACGGCGACACGCCATCAGCTGCTGCTGGCGGCGAAAAGGGCGTCGGCGGCAGCCAGGACGGCCTCTCGGTTGCGCAGGGCGTCCGCGCGCTCGGGGCGCTGGGTCACGGGTCCTCCTCTTGGTCTTCAGCCTGTTCGAGCCCCGCGACCCCTTCATGGTGTCCGACGGTCGGCATGGCGTGCTCAGGGTCGGATCGTGTCGTCGAGCCAGTCGAAGATAGGCCACCGCCTACCGGTGCTTCCCCGACCTCCCCTCGCTCATCGGCGAGTCCCTGGCCGGAGCCTGGCCCGCGCCCGTCGATGCGCTGCAGCCCGTCGCCGACTCCTCCGACCCCGTCGAACGCGTCGCCTTCGCCTGCGAGTTCCTGCTGCGCGGCATCCTCGTCCGCCAGGGGGCGGTGCGCGCCAAGATCGCGGCCACCATCACCCGGCCCGAGACGGCGGCAGCGCGCCCCGGTATCCGCTTCGGCCTGATCGACCATGAGCTGATCCCGCTGTGGGACACGCTGGGGCGGCGGATCCGGAGGCGTTCGCCCAGCTCAAGCGGGACCTCGCCGTCACCGTGAGCGCGGAAGCCCTCTTCTGCCTGATGGACCTGTGCAGGCTCGGCGCCGACGAGGCCGTGGCCAGCGCCGTGCGCACCGCGAGCACGCTCACCGAGGCCGCGGTGCGCCGGGCCGCGCAGCGCTGGCGCTCGGCGGGACGGAGCCCGGGATACCCCGTCGGCGAGGGCCGTGCGCGACTACGTCACGCGTCACCACACGCGGCTGTCGACTCATCTCGTCGGTGGCGGGCGGGTCCGCTGCCCGGGTCGGTGTTCAGGCGATCCGTACGTGGTCGCTGTCGTGGTCGGACAGGAACGCCGCCAGGCTCTGGCCCTCCTCGGTGAGGGCGGTGTACTCGGTCCGGGTGAGGCCGCGCAGCGGGGTGACGGTCACGGTGCCCCCGTCGACGGTCCAGGTCGCGGCGACCCGGCCGTCCACCAGTACGACGCGTGCGCCGGCGACGGACAGGCCGCGGTGGGCGTCGTCGATGATCCGGCTGCGGTCGTGGTAGCCGAGGATCGCGTTGTCGAACGCCGGCAGGAACAGCACCGGAGCGGGTGTATCGGGATCGGGGCGCGGCGCGTCGGCTCGCCGCGGAAGGTGACCAGCTCCTCTCGGATCGAGGCCACCGCGGCCGGTAGTCCGGTGAGGCCGCACCAGGCGCGCAGGTCGGCCGAGGCCGCGGGGCCGAACGCGGCCAGATAGCGTCGTACCAGGGCTTGGCCCACCGGATCGGAGCCGCCAGGCGACGGGGAGGGGGACGGGGCCGGGGCCGACGGGGCGATCTCGCGCCCCAGCCAGGACGAGAGCAGGACGTTGCGCACTCCCGCCTTCGTACGCCACAGCCCGCGCGGCGGCAGCTGCACCATCGGGACGAGGGCGGCGATCACCATCTCGCCCAGTGCCCTCGGGCCCGGCGCCGGCCAGCGGTCGGCGAGTGCCCGCGCGAGGTCGGCCGTCGAGCGGGGCTCGCCGTCGGCCATGACCGCCCGGCCCGCCGCGGCGAGCTCGTCGAGGTCCACCCCGTCGAGCTCGCGGCGGTAGGTTCCGAGCGCCCGCCCGCGCAGCATGCTGTCGTGAAGGGCCCGCCAGGCCAGAGCGTCGTCAGCGGTGACGAGGTGAATGGTGCGGCGCATCAGGTGGGTCCTTACCACGCTCCGTCCGGTCAGCTGCTCGTCCAGCGTCACCGGGTCGAACGCGCGCAGCCGCGACCAGAGCCCGGTGAACGGCTCCTGCGGTTCCTGCGCGCTTGCAGACCGCCGAGGTGCGCGACGGCGCCGAGCACCGGCATGTCGGCGCGGTCGAGCAGCAGTTGACGGGCGAGCGCCGCGCGATTGAGTGCCCGGGTGTCCAGGACGGTCCTCGCTGTCATGCCGCGGCGCGCCCGTCGGTCGATCGCCTGCGCGGCACCGCATGCTCGATGCCGCGATCGGTCCGGCCAAGTACGGGCATCCTCACACCGGTGCTCACGCCGCGTCGTACTCGCTGACGACGTCCACGACCCAGGTGACGCCGAACCGGTCCTTGAGCATTCCGTACAGGGGCGCCCACTGCGCGGGCTCCAGCGGCTGCACGACGGTCGCGCCCTCGGAGAGCTTCTCCCAGTACGCGGTGACCTCCTCGGCCGTCTCGCCGCGGAGCGAGACGAAGAACGCGTTCTCGCCCTGGTCCCACGGCAGGCGCGAAGGCACGTCGTAGGCCATGACGCGGAAACCGTTGCCGGCGGCGACCTGGCCCCACATCACCTGGTCTGCCTCGGACGGCCCCTGGATGTTCCCGGCGTCCTTGTACGTGACCACGGCCATCTCCCCGCCGAACACCCACTGGTAGAAGGCCAGGGCCGCGCGGGCGTCGCCCCGGAAATTCAGGTGGGTCACCGTATTGACGGACATGAAGGCTCCTTGTCGCTCGGTTCATCGGCTGGTGCCGATCGCTCGATGACCACCTTCACAGGAGAAGCGGACAGGTTGTGGCCGGTTCTCCTGGCAGGATGGGGATCATGCAGAAGACCTCAGCGCGACTGCTGTCGCTGCTCTCGCTCCTCCAGGCGCGCCGGGACTGGCCGGGGCAGTTGCTGGCCGAACGGCTGGAGGTCAGCCCGCGCACTGTGCGCCGCGACGTCGACCGGCTGCGCGAGCTCGGCTACCCGATCCTGACCGCCAAGGGCCCGGACGGGGGCTACCGGCTCGACGCCGGCACGGAGCTGCCGCCGCTGCTGTTCGACGACGAACAGGCCGTCGCGCTGGCCGTAGCCCTCCAGATCGCCACCACCAGCGGCGCCGGCATCGAGGAGGCCGCGGTACGCGCACTGACCACCGTCCGGCAGGTCATGCCCGCCCGGCTGCGCCGCCGGATCGACACCCTCCACTTCACCGCAGTCGAACGGCCCGGGGCCCGGACGGACCCACAGGCCGACAGCGGCGTGCTGATGGCGCTCAGCGCCGCAGTGCACGCCTGTGAGGTGCTGCGCTTCGACTACGAGCCCGCCGTTGATGCCCCGCCCCGCCGGGTGGAGCCGCACCACCTGGTCACCTGGGGCGGGCGCTGGTATCTCGTCGCCTGGGACCTCGACCGCGAGGACTGGCGCACGTTCCGCGCCGACCGGATCGCCCCACGCACCCCCACCGGTCCCCGCTTCACCCCGCGCGAGGTGCCCGGCGGCGACGTGGCCGCCTTCGTGGCCGCGAGATTCCGCGGCTCCGACGGCTCCGACGGCTCCGGCGACTGGCCGTGCCGCGGCGAGGTGATCCTCGACCTGCCCGCCCGCGAGGTGTCACCGTACGTCCTCGACGGCGTCGTCGAAGAGCTGGGCCCAAACCGCTGCCGACTCGTCCTGGCCTCCTGGTCATGGCCCGGCCTGGCCGCCGCTATCGGCAGATTCGACGCCGACATCGAGGTCGTCGGCCCGCCCGAACTCAAGGACGCCTTCGCGCACCTGGCCCTCCGCTACGCGAACGCCGCAACTGCAACGCCCGTCACACCGCCACCCACGATCCTCTGAACCACCTCTGCGTCGACCGTGATTCGGGGCGGATGGTCAGGGCGACGATGCGAGGCAGTGCGGAGGGAGTGCGCCAGCGGTCCGGGCCCGCGCGGTGGCGGTGAATCTCGGTCAGCCGAGGAGTCGGGTCTGGATCAAGTAGTCGCCGCGACAAGAGGCGGCAAAGAGCGTCAACGCGCCGCACATAGCGCACACTCTGCACGTATCGCACACGGACAGCCTGTCCAATTTGGGCCTTGCAGGCCTCTGACCTGCGGCTTTGCTTGACGTGTTTTTGATAGATCTTATTTCGATGACGCATCATGTGGAGTGCGTGGCGATCCTTGAGCCCGCTGAAAAGGGCCGCTGACCTGCCGTTTCTCCGAGTGTGCGTTATGGGTGTTACGTGCGATATCTTGACGCATATTCGACGCACGTGACGCACGTTTGACGCACGGACGGCACGGTTTCTGATGGGTCGTCATGCGCGATTGGTGACCGCCGGGCGGAGCCCTCGATTGGGTGGCGGTGGGCAGCTTGCAGTGGCCGGGGCGCTGGCTGCCGAGCTGTTGACTGCCGCTGCCTATCCGCCTCTCGATAGTGACGTTCCGTGACACGAGGTTCGCGTGCTCGTGAGGGGGCGTCCGCTGGGTCAACCGCTCCCGATCCGGTGGTGGCGAGGTCCTCGGGCTTTTCGTCTACAGGCGGATCACGATGAGGGCGGTGTCGTCGGTGAGGTCGGCCGCAGGGATGAGGCGGGTCAGAAGTGTGTCGGCGAGCTGGTCCGGGTCCGCGGCGCTGTGTTCGGGGCGGGCGCCGAGCGGTGGGTCGCTGGCCTGGTCGAGGTAGGTGACGGTGTCATCGGGGAGCCGGAGCACGGGTGGGGTGGCCGGCGCTGCTGTAGATGAGGGTGCGGGCGTTCCAGCCGACGAGGACGCAGGCGGCGGTGGTGGATACGGCGCCGTCGACGGAGCGGGCGTACAGGCTGAGAACCTCCAGGGCCTGGGCGGGGCCGTCGGAGACTCGGGAGGCGGCGGACACGGTGCGCTGCCGAGCTGGCCCATGACGCCGGCCGCGACGGCCGTGCGGCAGCCCTCAGGCAGGTCGACGAGGGCGTACCAGTCGCTGCACACGTTCAGGCTCCCACCGCTGGCCGGTGGCACACCGCGGCCCGGTGGTGGCCGAGCGGCGGGGCGCGGGCAGCATCGCCTCCTGCAGGTGGAGGGCGACCTCTCCCTCCCGGGCGTGGGCTTGACGCAGGCGCTCGTTGACCTCTTGCAACTTCCGGGCGCGGGTGTAGAGCTCGCTCGGCGCGCGGTCCGCCCGGTCGGCCGCCGCGGGCGCGGATGAGTTCGGCGACCGCTTCGACCCGGTGCAGCAGCAGAGCCACGGTGCCGTCAGGAGCGACCGGGCTCCAGTACCCGCTGAGCCGGGCGCTGGAGGGGCATCCGCTGGGCCTGCTGGAGTGCGTGAACGCCGGGACCTGGCCCGACGACGGCACCCGCACCGCGACCGCCGCGCTGATCGCGATGGGTGCGGACGGTGACCGAGCCGCGGCCTGCGTCCGAGGGCTCGGCCAGCCCGAGTGCATCGGCGCCCTCGTCTCAGAGACTCACCCCGAGAAGTTCCTGACCGCCTTCTGGAGAGCACTCCCATGTACCAGCCCCAGCCCGATGACGGACGCGTCGGCGAGCCCTACCGCGGCGATTCCTTGTCCACGGGCTTCTCTGCCCCGAGGGGGCGGCTCCTGATCGTCGTCGCCGCTTCTATGGCGGCGTTGCTGACTGGTGGCGTCGCGGTGGACCGGATCGCGGCGGCCCGTGCGGAGAGCCATACGGCCGAGGCGTTCCAGCACGGCATGGGAACCGCGGATCGGCCGTCGGTACGCGTCAGCGGCTTCCCCGTGCTCACCCAGCTGGCGAAGGGCAGCCTCCGGCACATCGACCTGGCCGCCCATGACATACCCGCGAACGGCTCGACTCGGCCCCTGACGGTGACGAAGCTGACCGTACGCCTTGACGGGCTGAAGACCTCCGGGAGTGCTGAGGAGGCTCACGCCGACCATGTCGAGGCGACCGCGTTCCTCTCGTACGGTGACGTGTCGGGCGCGCTCGGTGTGCGGATGTCACCAGGTGGCGAAACGGACCGGATCAGTGCGACGGCCGTTCTGCCGGTCGTCGGCGACGTCACCGTGAGCGCGGCCGTCTCGGCGGCAACGGGCAACCGCATCGCCTTCACGGATGTCCGCACCGTCCGGGGCGAGCTGCTTCCTCCGCTGAAAACGCTGCTGGACAGAGCCCTGGAAGATCCCATCCCGCTGGAGAGTGTCCCCGAGGGGCTGCACCTGCGATCCGTCACCACCACGCGGGACGGAATCGACGCCGCCTTCACCGGCCGCTCGGTCGCCTTCCGGCAGGGTTCGTCCGCCGCCGGGTAGGAGCGGTCGTCTCAGACGGGGCCGGGGAGGGGGCGCCGGGCGACCTCGTGGGCGTCGTCCGGTGGTACGCCCAGCATGCGCAGGGCCATCTCGGCCAGGTTCACCGCGGCCTCGTCACCGTCCACGTCGGGGCGCGCGAACCTCAGCTCCACCAGGGACAGCAGGGTGCCGCCCAGTGCGGACAGGGCCACAGTCGGGTCGGCCACGCTGAAGCGGCCGGAGGCCGTGCCGACCTCGATGTCACGCAGCGCCCGCCGGGCCAGGCCGTTGTCCGAGTGGATGTGACCGAGGCCGCGACGGCGCAGGACCTGCATCAGTTCAGGGTGGGAGTCGGCCATGCGTGCGCTGAGCCGGAAGCCCGCCGCGACGAGCTCCGCAGGGTCGTCGATCTCCGCCAGGCGCTGGTCGAAGTTCCGACCGTACTCCTCCAGGGCGTCCACCACCGCCGCCTCGAACAGCTCGGCCTTCGACTCGAAGTGGTTGTAGAAGGAGCCGAAGCCCACGTCGGCGCGCTCGGCGATCGCCTGGATGCTGCTGCCGGTGTCCCCGCTGTCGGCGAGTATCTGCCGGGCGGCGCGAATGAGCGCGCTACGGGTCTCGGCGCGACGTCGCTCGAATCGGTTGCTGGGCGGGGCTGACGTAGGCATGCGCCAAGTCTAACCGCGCAGGCGATGACGACTGCAGTTCTGATGAATCAATCATTTCCAGCCGGGAACATCTTGACGACGGAACTGTCAAAGTTGATGATTTCCTCATTTCGGCAATGTTGCTCGGAGGACACCATGTCTGAGACCCGCGTCCACGGGGCCGATGCCAAAACGGCCCACCAGGACCTGCATAGCGAACAGGGAGCCCTGAGGGGCGAGCATCCCGGCCGCTCCCGGAATCCCGTGATCAAGGTCGCGGACCTGGCCTGGCTGGAGTTCGAGAAGCCTGACCTGGAGCGAGCCGAGGTCTTCGCCCGGGACTTCGGCTTCCAGATCGCCGCGCGCACAGACAGCGAGCTGTGGCTGCGCGGCACGTTCGCCGGCTCGCCGTGCATGGTGATCCGGCGCGGGCGTACGTCCCGCTTCATCGGCCCGGCGTTCCGTGCGGCGGAGCGTCCCGATCTGGACCGGCTGGCGCGGGCCACCGGTTCCCACGTGCGTGACGCGGACGTACCCGGTGGCGGAAAGACGGTCGACCTGCTCGATCCGTCCGGCTTCCCGGTGCGGGTGGTGCACTGCGGCGAGCAGCTGCCGGCGCTGCCCGAGCAGCTGCCGCTGCTGCTCAACTTCGGTACGGACCATCGTCGTACGAACACCACGCAGCGCCCGCCGCGCGAGCCGTCCCGGATCCAGCGGCTGGGCCACGTCGTCCTGGAGACCCGCGTGTTCGGCCGGGCCCTGGACTGGTACCTGGACACGCTGGGGATGATCGTGTCCGACTTTCTCTTCCTGGACGGGCAGCGCGACCGCGGCCCGACCATGGCGTTCATCCGCTGCGACCTCGGCAGCGTGCCGGCCGACCATCACACGCTGGCCATGCACCTGGGACCGGGGACCGGCTATGTCCACTCCGCCTACCAGGTCACCGACCTGGACTCGATCGCCGTCGGCGGCGAATACCTCAAGGAACGCGGATACCAGCGCAGCTGGGGCGTCGGTCGGCACATCCAGGGCAGCCAGCTCTTCGACTACTGGCGCGACCCCGACCGCTTCATGCTGGAGCACTTCGCCGACGGCGACCTGTTCTCCAGCGACGTCGAGCCCGGGTGGGCACCCATGTCGACCAGCGGTCTTGCCCAGTGGGGTCCACCGGCCACGCGTGACTTCCTCGGCGCGAGTCCCTCCCCGCAGCGGGTCCGCGACGTCATCCAGGCCCTGCGCGGCGACAACGAGATGGACCCGGCGCGCCTGCTGGGCCTGCTCAAAGCCGCCAAGTCCTGAACACCGACCCCCTCACGAAGGTACTGACATGAGCACCAACGTCCTGCGCACCGCCGACGGATGGTGGGTCGTCCGCGGCCACCGGGCCATCCCTGTCGACACCAAGGCCACCACCACCGCCGAGCTGATCGCCGATCGTGACGCCGTACGAGAGGCGGCTCGCTCGACCGAGGCGGGCACGCCCGTCGCCGACCTGGCCGTCCTCTCGCCGGTCACCACCCCCTGCCGGGTGGTCGCCCAGATGGTCAACTACCGGAGTCACGCCCGTGATTCGGGCTTCACGGGCGACATCCCGCCCGCCTTCTTCCGCAAGGCGTCCGGGTCGGTCAGCGGACCCGGCGACCCCGTCGTACGGCCCTCGCACGTGAAGTTCCTCGACTACGAGGTCGAACTCGGGCTCGTCATGGGCGCCACCCTGCCCATCGGCACCACGGTCGACGAGCGGGACCTGCCGTCGTACGTCGCCGGGCTCGTCGTCACCAACGACATCAGCGCGCGCGACGTCCAGCTGACCAAGACGCAGTTCTACGAGAGCAAGTCCTACCCGACCTTCACACCGACCGGCCCGTACCTCGCCCTGCTGGAGCCGGAGGACTTCGTCCATCTCCTCGACCTCAGGCTGAAGCTGTCCGTCAACGGCGAGCTGCGCCAGGACCGCACCCTCGCCGACATGATCGTCCGCCCGGCGCAGGCCCTCACCCTGCTGGCCCGTTTCCAGACCCTCGACCCCGGCGACCTGCTCCTGACCGGCACGCCCGGCGGCACGGCCCTCAAGGCCCCGCCGAAGCCGGTCGAGAAGGTCGGCGCACTGCTGCCGCCCGCCTTGAAGTGGAAGGCTTTCTTCAAGTCCCAGGCGAAGAACCCGCACTACCTGCACGCGGGAGACGTGATCACGGCGACGATCGCGACCCCGGACGGCCGGATCGACCTCGGCGAGCAGCGAACCTCCGTCACGGACGCGAAGTAGGGACCTGAGGTGAGCCGCACCGAACAGCAGGTACCCGTGGTGATCATCGGCGCGGGACCGGTGAGCGTGACCGCCGCCCTCCTCCTCGCCCGGCACGGGGTGCGCACCGTCGTCCTGGAACGCCACCGGGACGTCTACCCGCTCCCGCGCGCCGTCGCCACCGACGACGAGGTCCGCAGGATCCTCCAGGCCGCGGGCGTGGGGGAGGAGTTCGCAGAGATAGCCCGCCCCGCGAACGGACTGCGGCTGCTGGACGCCCGGCACCGGGTCATGGCCGAGTTCCGGCGCTCCGAGCACGGTCATCACGGCTACCCGCAGACCAGCATGTTCGACCAGCCCGAGCTGGAGCGACTGCTGCGCGAGGCCCTCGCCCGGAACCCGCAATGCGAACTGCGCAGCGGCGTGGAGGTTACCGGCGTCGGCCCGGACACCGCCGGCCCCGTGCGCGTGACTTACCGCGACGACGACGGAGAGTACGAACTGTGGGCCGAGGCGGTCCTCGGCTGCGACGGGGCGAACAGCCTCACCCGCGACGCCATCGGCGCCACATGGGAGGACCTGCGCTTCGAGGAACGATGGACCGTCGTCGACGTCCGCACGAACGCCGACGTCCGCTGCTGGGAAGGCGTCGACCAGGTCTGCGACCCACACCGCCCGGCGACCTTCATGCGCGTCGGCGAAGACCGCTACCGCTGGGAGTTCCGGCTGCAGGACGAGCGGCAACCGGTGCGGGAGCTGATCGCCCCATGGATGCCACCCTCCCACGACGGTGACTTCGAGATCGTCCGCGAGACCCAGTACACCTTCCGGGCGCGCATCGCTGACCGGTGGCGCAGCGGACGAGTCTTCCTCCTCGGCGACGCCGCCCACCTCACCCCGCCGTTCATCGGGCAGGGGCTGTGCGCGGGCCTGCGTGATGCCTACAACCTCACCTGGAAGCTGGCCCGCGTCCTGGGCCAGGGCGGCGACGAGCGGCTGCTTGACACGTACGAGAGCGAGCGCAAGCCGCACGCACGGCATGTGATCCGGCTCGCGGTCGCCATGGGCTGGGCCATGACCGGCGGCCAGGACGGCGCCGCCGCACTACGCCGCAGGATCCTGGCCGCTGCCTGCCGCATACCCGGCCTCACCGCGGCGGCGGGCCGGGACCTCAGCCCGTCCCTGACCGCCGGGCCCCTCGTCCGGCGCCGTATGCGCAGGGGCCTCGCGGGCACCCACTGCCCGCAACCATGGGTGGCACTCGACGGACGGCGCATCCGCCTCGACGAACTGCTCGGCGACTCCTTCACCGTCCTGACCGCCGCCGAACCCTGGCCCGCACTGAACGCCCTCGCCCACGCGCTCGGCGCCCGGACGATCCCTGTCACCGGCCTCGGTGACGACGGCACTCTCGCGGCCTGGCTGCGCGCCGGCAGGGTGGATGCCGTCCTGCTGCGCCCCGACCGCGTCGTCATGGACGTCGTTCCGGCCGGGAGGCACGACTTCACCGACACCGCCGCCTGGGCGGCCCTCCTGCACACCACGCGCAGCACCCTCCCCCTCCAACAGACCGCCGAGAAGAGCCTGCTGAGGAGCGCCACACGATGACCAGGCCGGACCCCTTCACGACCCCTGACCCCAAGGCCGTCGTGAACAGCCGCATCATGGACTTCGCCCGCCACGCCGGGCTCGACGGCACCGACTACGCCACCCTGCACCACTGGTCGGTCACCGACCTGGAAGGCTTCTGGCGCGCGGTGTGGGAGTACTTCGACATCGAGTCCGACACCCCGTACGAGCAGGTGCTGGCCGAGGAGCGGATGCCGGGCGCCCGGTGGTTCCCCGGCGCCACCCTCAACTACACCCATCACGCCCTGCGCAACCTCACCGACGACGCCGTGGCGATCATCGCCCTCGACGAGACCGGCTCCAGTCACGAGGTGACCGGCGGCCGGCTGCGCGCCCAGGTCGCCTCCGTCGCCGCCACACTGCGCGATCTGGGCGTCGGCAAGGGGGACCGGGTCGTGGGCTACCTGCCCAACACCCCGCACGCCGTCGTCGCCTTCCTCGCCGCCGCGAGCCTGGGCGCGGTGTGGTCGGTCTGCGGGCAGGACTACGCCCCCAAGGCCGCCGCCGACCGCTTCGCCCAGCTCGAACCCACCGTCCTGATCGCCGCCGACGGCTACCTCTTCAACGGCACGACCCACGACCGCCGCGAGGCCGCCGGTGAACTGGCCGCGCATCTCCCGACGTTGAAGGCGACGCTGCTGGTGGACCACGTGGGCCTGCCGTGGCCTTCGCGAGCGTTCCCGTCGCTGGTGGTGCCGTGGGAGGACGCGTCCACCCGCGCCGAGGAACTCACGTGTACGCCGGTGCCGTTCGATAACCCGCTGTGGGTCGTGTTCTCCTCCGGCACCACCGGTCTGCCCAAGGGCATCGTCCACGGTCACGGCGGCGTCCTGCTGGAGCACCTGAAGACCCTCGGCCTGCACTCCGACCTCGGGCCCGGCGACCGTCTGCTCTGGTACACCACGACCCACTGGATGATGTGGAACCTGGTCGCCTCCACCCTGCTGACCGGCGCCACGACCTGTACGTACGACGGCAGCCCCGCACCCTTCGCCCGGCTCGACGTCCTGTGGGAGCTGGCCGCGCGCCACCGGGTGACCGTCTTCGGCACCAGCCCCCAGTACCTGCTGGGCATGGCCAAGTACGGCATCGACCCCTCGGCACACGACCTGTCGTCGATCCGCGTGGTCGGCTGCACCGGCTCCGCCCTGCCGGCCTCCGCCTACCCCTGGGTCCGCGACCACGTCGGCGACCACGTCCTGCTCGCGTCCACCAGCGGCGGCACGGACGTCGTCTCCGGCTTCGCGGGCAGCGCCCCCAACACACCGGTCTGGGCCGGGGAGCTGTCCGCACCTCATCTCGGGGTGGCCCTGGCCGCGTACGACGCCGAGGGCCTCCCGATCGTGGACCAGGTGGGCGAACTGGTCGTCACCCGCCCGATGCCGTCCATGCCGCTGTACTTCTGGAACGACCCCGACGGCACCCGCTACCGCGACGCCTACTTCTCCTCCCACCCCGGCGTCTGGCGGCACGGCGACTGGATCACCGTCACCGGACACGGCTCCGTGATCGTCCACGGCCGCTCCGACAGCACCCTGAACCGCAACGGCGTACGCCTGGGCAGCGCCGACATCCACGACGCCGTCGAACGCCTCCCCGAGATCACCGAGGCCCTCGTCATCGGCGCGGAAGAACCCGACGGCGGCTACTGGATGCCCCTGTTCGTCGTCCTCGCAGACGACGCGACCCTGGACGACCCGCTCCGCGAGAAGATCAAGGAGGCGATCCGGACCGGCGCCTCACCCCGCCACGTCCCCGACGAGATCCTCGAAGTCCCCGGCATCCCGCACACTCGCACCGGCAAGAAACTCGAAGTCCCCGTCAAGCGCCTCCTCCAGGGCGCCCCGGTCGAGCAGGTCGTCAACCCGGCAGCCGTGGACGCCCCCGACCTCATCGACCACTTCGCCCGCCTGGGCGCCGAACGCCGGAGGCGGCCGGCGTGACCACCGCACAGGTCACCCTCGCCGCCGTACTGTCCCTCGTCTTCCTCCCACTGGGACTGGGGAAGATCGCCGCGGTGCCGTTCATGCGGCAGGCGGCAGCACACCTCGGCATGCCACCGGGCCTCTACCGCGTCGTCGGCACCCTGGAAGTGGCCGGAGCCGTCGGACTGGTACTCGGACTGGCTTCCGCCCTACTCGGGATGACCGCCGCGATCGGACTCGCGCTGCTCATGACCGCGGCCGCAGTGGTCCACCTGCGCCACGGCGATCCGCCCATGCGGGCCCTACCGGCCGCCGTCCTGGCCCTGACGGCGGTGGCGTACGCCGGGGCGACGGTCGCAGCCGGCTGATGTCCTAAATGTGCGCCGTCGCGACGCATGAGACCTTGTCGCCCCCGACGGATCACGGACCGTCCTCCGTCTGCTCGGCCGGCTTTGAGCTCGTAACACGATCTTGCTGAAGAGTCCTGGTCAGCCGTGACCGGTGTGACGATTCGGCCGTTCGGGATGGTGTGACTACACGGCCGTGGATCGTGGACGATGACCTGTGGGCGCTGATCGAGCCGCTGCTGCCGCCCTGGCCCGAGAGGTCGCCTGAGCCGCGGCCGGTGCCGGACCGTCTTTGCCTCCAGGGCATCCTGTTCGTCCTCTACAACGACATAGCCTGGCAACTCCTGCCCTCGGAGCTGGGGTTCGGCTCCGGGCAGACCTGCTGGCGGCGTCTTGACCGGTGGCAGAAGGCCGGGGTCTTCGACCAGCTCCACCGCATTCTGCTCGCCGAGCTGAACGCGGCCGGCGAGCTGGACTGGTCCAGAGCGTGCGTCGACGCTTCCCATGTCCGCGCGAAAAAGGGGGAGCCGACACCGGTCCGTCGCCGGTCGACCGGCGCAAGACGGGCAGCAAGCACCATCTGATCTGCGACGGACGCGGCACCCCGTTCAAGGTCATCACCACCGCGGCCAACGTCAACGACGTCACCCAGACGCTCGCCCTGGTCGACGGCATCCCGCCCGTTGCGGGCCGTCCCGGCCGGCCCCGCCGACGCCCCGAGGCGCTGCTCGGCGACAAGGGCTACGACTCCAACCCCAACCGCCGCGAACTGCGCAAGCGCCGGATCCTGCCGGTCATCTCCCGCAGAGGTGCCCCGAACATCGAGGGCCTGGGCAAGCTCCGCTACGTCGTGGAGCAGACCTTCGCCCTGCTCCACCAGTTCAAAGGCCTCGCTGTCCGCTGGGAACGCCGCACCGAACTCCACGACGCCTTCGTCTCCCTGGCCTGCAGCCTCATCTGCTGGAGACGCCTCAAGAAGCGTCGACCATGATCGTGTTACGAGCTCTTTGCTCCGAATGTCGTCGCCTCGGCCGAGCAGGGCAGGACACCATCGGTTCACGCCTGCCGGGAACGTCTTGGTGGCAGATCCGGAGGGCACGCGTCACGCCGCGCTCGGCGAACCGGCGCGACTCAGACTTTCTCGGCGGTCACGCGTGGGTGGTCGGTGGTGAGCATGGCGATGTCCTCGACGTCGGACGTCAGGATCGTGACGCGGCCGGGCTGCGAGAGGGCGGTGGCGCAGAGCATGGCGTCGATGGCGTACTTGTGGCCGTGCAGTCCGGCCGTGCGCAACAGGGTGGCGGCGGACTGGGCGAGGGCCTGGGTGACCGGCTCGACCCGCAACCGGGACAGCGTCCATTTGAGGGCGGCGTCGTTGATGCGGGGGTGGATCACCTCGACAAGGACCGCAGCTGAGGTGATCACGGGAAGGTCGGCGTCGCGGGCGGCGGTGAGCCACTCGTGGACCTCGCGGTCGCGTTGCACGGCTTTGGCCAGGCCCTCGCTGTCCAGGATCAGGGCACCGCTCACGCGGCCGCTCCTGTCCCGGAGGAGGGGGTGCCGGTGAGCTTGGCTCGCTTGGCGGCCACAGCCTCGGGATCGGCGGGGCCGTGGGTCTTGTCGAAGTCGGCGATCAGATCGTCCAGGTTGTCGCGCTCGATCTGCCGCTGCGCGGCCTTCTCCAGGAAGGCGGACACGCCACGCTTGCCGACCCGCTCACGGATCGCTTGCAGGGTGCCGGCCGCGAGGGAGACAGAGATGCCGCTGGTGGGGCCGTCGCCGGGAGGAAAGTCGGTGTCGTCGTCAGCCATGACACGGGTATGGCATTTCAAATGCTATATGGCGAGACCCCGGTCCCATGGGGGCCAGGGCCGCCGGAGGCGGATATCGTCCCGGTCGATCTGCCCGCCGACTCGGAGTCCCGGCTGACCGTGATGCGTTCGGTGATCCGCTGCGAGCGGGTGGATGTCGTGGGGCTCACCAGCCGGCTGGATATGTGGTTGGACGATGAGGGGCTCTACACCCACCCGGTCAACAAGATTGCGACGGTGCTGGCGGTTCGGTTCGGTTTCGTCTGGCAGGGCTACCGCGGGCCCGTGTTGCTGACCGGCGGTGCCGACTGCGAGGGCGAGACGGTGCCGCTCGGCAAGGACAAGCTTCTGGCGCTGCTCGCGAGCCTCGGCGAGCTCTGAGCCCCCGGCCCGCCCTCACCCCGGGGGCGGGCCCCGGCGGCGGGGGAGTGGCCCATGTGCCGCCATCGGAATCACCCGCAGTTGGGAGAGGAGCCCGCCTTGTCGGTCACCTTCACTGCCGAGTTCACCGGGGGCCGGTCAGCATGGCCAACTCCCATGCGGCCCGTGTGCTGGGCATCTTCGGGTACGCCGAGCCGTACGGGGACGAGGACGCTCAGCTCTTCCTCGGCCGGGTACTGCTCGCGCTTGCGCTGGACCCCGAGGACGCTGGGCGTCCCGCCGTCACGGACGGTTGTTTCATCGATTGTGGCCGCTCCCAGGGGTACACCGGCACGCGCCTGCACGAGCTGCGCCGGCTCGCCGAGGACGCGCACGCACGGGGCCTGCGCGTCACCTGGGGCTGAACAAGCCACCCCGAAACGACTGTGTGCCGCTCTCTGCCGCATGCCCCGCCCGCAGGTGCCTGACGCCTGACCGTCTGGGCGTGACGCTCACAGCCGCGCGCAGGCGGCATTCCCGCACCCCCACTCCGCCCCGCCCGCCCGGCGGCGCCGGCCCCGCTCACGAAGGAGCCCCGTGTGGAAGGTCACGTAATTCCCCAGCCAGAAGTTCACGTGCTTCCCCATGGGGATTCCGGAGGTACTCCGTCGGCACAAGCCGCCCAGCGGAGCGCCCCTTCCTTGCGAAGCGCATCGGCCGCCCGGCCTACACCTGGATCGCCGCATGCCCCGAGTCGGTTTAGATTTCGCCGAAGATGTGGGGTTTCGCCCTCCTTCGCCGAAAGGTTTGTCTGCATGATTCGCCGTTGGTTCACAGCCGCCCTGGGCGCGCTCCTGCTTCTCACACCCGGGACACTCACGGTTGCATCGGCCGCAGAGGCCCCAGCCCCTCTGCGGGTCATGAGCCGCAACCTCTATCTGGGTGCCGACCTGGCGCCCGTCCTCGCTGCCGGTAACCCACAAGCGCTCGTCGCTGCGGTGACCGCGGTATACGCGAACGTCCAGGCGACGAACTTCCCTGAGCGGGCCGAGGCGCTGGCCGACGAGATCGCCGACAGCGATCCTCACCTCGTGGGCCTCCAGGAAGCCGTGCTGTGGCGCAGCCAGACCCCGGCCGGACCCGGCAGCGCCACCCACGTCGAGTACGACTTCCTGCAGATCCTGCTCGACAAGCTCGCCGCCCGGGGCAGGCACTACGCGGCCGTGGCCACGGTCACCGTCGGCAGCGACTTCGAGGCCCCGCGGTCCACACCCAGCGGTCTGCAGGACATTCGCCTCACCGACCGCGACGTACTCCTGGCCCGCACCGACCTGCCTGCGCGTGTCTTCTCCGTGGCCAACCCGCAGGCCGCCACGTTCCAGAACTTCGTGCCCATCTGTCGTCCGACGTTCGGCTGCCCGCCCAATCCGCCGATCCAGGTCAGGCGAGGCTGGGTCGCTGCCGACGCCACCGTGCGCGGCCACACCACCCGGGTGGTCACCACCCATCTGGAGCCCGTCTCTCCCGCCGTTCAGGAAGCACAGGCCGACGAACTGCTCGCCGGCCCGCTGAACACCGGACTCCCTACCGTGCTTCTCGGCGACCTCAACTCGGCCGCCGGCGGAGTCGGCGCAACACCGGGGACCGCCACCCAGAGCTACAACCACCTGCTGGCCGCCGGCTTCACCGACGCCTGGACCGCCACCCGCCCCCGCGACCCTGGCTTCACCTGCTGCCAGGCCGCCAACCTGATCAACACCACGTCCAGCCTCACCCAGCGCATCGACTACGTGCTCTTCCGCGGCAGCATCACCGCACTGGCGAGCAACCGGGTGGGCGACAACCAGTCCGACCGCACTCCGTCAGGCCTGTGGCCCTCCGACCACGCCGGCGTCACGAGCGTGCTTCTGCTGCGTTGAGTGACACCGCACAGGAGGAGGGCCCTTCATGAACGGTTGCCTCAACATGCCCTCCAAACGCCGCGCCTTTGCCTGGGGAATTACGTGACGCTCAAGGCCTCGATCGTGGGGAAATCCCTGAACGCTCACACCCCGACATGACCACCAACCCGACCACGAGTACTGCCCCTGCTGGTTACTCCGTCCCGGCTGCTGCCGCGCCCGCCCGTCCGCGCTCGCCCGTGCTGCCGCCCGCTGCCGTGCCGCGGTCTGTCCGCCGCCGGGCTGCTGCCCGGGCCCGCGCCGCCTACCCGCTGTCCGTCTCTGGGCATCAGAGGAAGCCCAACGGGACGTCCTTCTCGATGCAGAGCCGCAGGACGCCTGCCAGCTGGCGGGCATCCTCGATGTGCTGGAAGAGCTGGTCGCCGCCCTCCTGTGCCCACTGGTCGGTGATCGCTTCCAGCCGGACCAGAATCGACGCGCACTCGGCAGGCGAAAGGTCGTCGCCGCCGGCATCCGGATGATCGAGAAGTGGCTCCAGAGCGGTGGACACCTGACTCCACGGGCGTTCGCCGCCGAAGCCTGACATCTCGGAGAGGACGAACCCCTCGGCCTCGGCCAGACGCCGCCGGAACGCAGCGAAGTCGCTGTAGGACCAGGAGACATCAGGACTGTCGTTGTCACCGTCAGCCGGGAAGAGAATCAGCCCCATGTGCCCCCCTTGCTTGCCGCGCACACAGGATCCAGGACGCAGGGCAGCGCCTGCAACTGGAAAGATCTTGGTGTGGCTCGTGTGATCACGGCGTCAGAGCCGTGCTGGATTGTCCCGTTCACCGGCAGCGAGCACCTGCTGGAAGCAGCCGAGCTTGCGCCGGCGTGTGTTGCTGGCCCCGCGATGGTCGTAAGCAGCCAGGCGACATGCTCGGCGAGCTCGTATGAGACATCGAGCATGGCTTGCTAGGGAACCAGCAGGGCCCCTTCGGTCGCCGGTGTGATGAGTGGAGTCACCACGCCAACGGCAAAGGGCCCTGCCTCGGCACCGCACTTGCTGACCAGCCCGTTTCACCCTTCAGCACAGGATGGAAGGGGTTCAGTGCCGGCAGAGTTCAACCCCAGGGGTCGGCAGGCGCCCGCGGGCTGCTATGCGGCTCGGCTACCTCTAACGTAGGCGGGCAGTTTCGCAGCGGCCGTTCACTTGTACCACGCTTGGTAGCCGTTCTCGATGGCCGCGATGCTGCACGTGTGGAGACGCAGGCCGTGGTTGGCGCTGTAGTCGAGGCACTGGCCAGTGGCCCGGTTGGCCCAGTTCCTCTTCGTGTCGTTGTCGATGTACGAGGGCCCGCCCCACGCTTGGTAGCCGTTATCGAAACTCGCGCTGCTGCAGGCGTGGGTGCGGAGGCCGTGAGCGCTGCTGCCGTCCAGGCACCGCCCCGTCATCCGGTTCATGATCCGGGCCCACCCATAGCGGTTACTGGATATCTCCCACTTCTGGTAGCCGTTGTTGTAGCTCGCGGAGCTACACGGATGCGCCCGGAGCCCATGGGCGCTGCTGTCATCCAGGCACATGCCTGACTGCGGGTTCTTCAGCGGCAAATCGGCGGCGGCCGCGGCGCTGGGCGCGGTAGCGAGCATCATGCCGATGACGACACCGAACACAGCAAGGGTTCTACGCACGGGTGAAATCTCCTGGGTGGACGTGGAGTTGCTGATCACGGCATTCTCCCATCGGTACGTAGCCGCTCGTCGTCGACAACAGTCTCGTGTTCTGCCTATCGGTCCCACCGGGGGTGGGAACCGTCGGCGGTGATGGTTGGTGGCTTTGGTGTCTGCCGCTGTTGTGGTGTCGTGGTCTGCCCGTCCGGGAGGCGTGTCCCGTGTGGCGCTCGTCCGGGCTGCGCATGCCGTGGCCCGGCGCCAGTGGTTAGGGTGGTGGTGGTGTCTGGCTTTGGGTTGATGGTCTGCCTTTGGCGGTCAGATGTCGGGCGGTGGTCGGTGTGGGAGGGCTGCTAATCCTTCTTCCCGGGGTCTTTCCCAGACGTATCCGTCGAGGCCGGCACCGGATTCGTGGTCGATGAGCCGGTAGTCCAAGGAGACCCGCCAGGTCTCCGCCGGCACTGACGTCTCACACCGGGCCTCAACGCAGTACCGGAAGAGATACCGCAGGTGGGACGGCGCCATGCCGGTACTGGGATCAGCCGTCGCGTAGACGATGACCTCGTAGTCGCGCATGTAGTTGGTGTATCCGTGGTGCACGACAGCGTGATCGAAGGTCTCGTCCAGCATCTGCTCAAGTACGGCGGTGTCCATGCCGCCCTTCTACCTCACTCGACGAGGCCTTCGATAACGAGATTCACGGGTGTTGGGCGCCGCTGCCTCAGAGATCGCCCGGACAAGTCCTAGTCTTCGACGCCCAAGACGGCGCGCGCGCAGTTGACGAAGGCGTGCATGGCCTCGTTGTGCGCACGCCCGCACTCCTCGATCAGCGAGCCTGCCTCAGGCTCCATGCAGTCGTCGAGCAAAGCCGACCGCTCCTCTGTGCTCAGGAAAGGGATCCGGTCGAGAGCTGCCGATGCCGCATTGTGGGCTTCCATCATGTTCGTGTCCGTGGTCGCATACGCGGCTCGCCAGGCATCCATGGCCGCCACGGCTTGCCTGGCATCGTCGTACCCAGGCATCCAGCCACGGACGCGGCTCAACTGCAGGCGGAGCCGATACGCCTCACCTCGTCCGCGGGCAAGGCTCTGGGAGGCCTGCGACGTTTTCAGCACATCGTCGGATGCGGCTTTGAGGGAGGTGGGAGCAACAAGCTGAACAACTCCCCACGCGTGAAGGAGTTCGTCGTAGGCGGACGTGGAATCTGTGTCGGGCTCCCGGAACATCGTGTGCAGGACTCGGCCGAGCGCCCTGTCGGCTCGGATCAGGTTCGTCGCTGCGCTGATTCGCTGCTCGCGCAGAGCGGCCAAGTGGGCAGCGGCTGCGGCGTGGTCAGCCTGTTCCCGGATTGCTTGGAGGGTTGCCGTGGCCGCTGTTTTCGCTGCCTTCTCCGCAGCCTCTGCCTGGGCATAGCCTCCGCGGGCTTGGACCCAGGCGCCGAGCCAGACCCCGGCGAAGGTGGCCACTATGGGGAGGAGCAGGAGTATGAGCGTCTTGTGCTCCTTGAGGAAGTCAATCACGCACGAATCATCCCCTGATGAACACCCTCTCCGGGAGGCTGGCAGCCCTGTTTCGGGGGCTCAGACTGGTGCGGGAGCCGCCCCAGGGGCGGCAGAACGGCCGACAGCCCGCAGACCGCAATCGCGATCCCCTTCGCCGACCGAATCCACTCATTGAGCTTCTTCAGCGCTGCCGCTCCAGCGTGAGGATGGCCTTGGCGATTGACGTCATGCGGTTGGGGCTGCATCGGGACCTGCGGAAGATCCGCCAGGACTTCAGGATCGCGACACCGCGCTCGACGGGCGCTCGCGCGGCGGCCAGTGCCCGGTTGAGGGTCTTTACGGTGGGAGTGAGTTCCTGGAGTGGTTTGCGTTTGATGCCGGTGGTCAGCCACGGGCCGGCGCCTTGGTAGGCGAGATCGGCCAGGATGGGAACGCCCTGGCGCTCGCAGATCCGGATGATCCGGTGGGCACGGGCGGCGGTCAGGTCGTGGGTGCGGCCCGGTAGAGCGGGCGAGAGCCACAGCAGCCGGCCGCCGGGGTCGGTGACGACCTGCACGTTCACGCCGTGGCGTCGGTGTTTGTGGGAGTAGTCGGTCCGGCCGTCGCCGACCCGGTCGCACTCGGCGAGGGTGCCGTTGAGCAGGACGAAGTCGGGATCGTGCTCGCGCAGCGTCTTGAGCAGACCCGGTGCACGTTCGGCGAGCAGGTCGACGACCGCGCTGGTGTAGGCGTGGGCGGTGGACTCGCTGATCCCGAACCCGGCGGCGATCTTCGCCAGAGTGGTGTGTTCGCGTAGGTACACCAGTGCCACCATCGCGCGCTGAGACGGACGGAGCTTGCAGCGCCGGTCGCCCTCACGAGTGACGATCAGCATGGTGACCCACTCCACGAGCGCATGCGGCAGGTCGAGTGCGGCAGGATGGATAACCAACGAGGCCCTCGAGCAACGTGGTTGAGACGTCAGACATCTCGATCAACAGCTCGGGGGCCTCGCTCGTTGCGCTTCACGGCTCATCACCCGATCGGTAGTCAACTCAAAGAAGCTCAGTGAACATGCGGGCCCTGAAAGGGGGGATCTTACGGGTCCGAATCCCGTAGATCGCGGCAAGAAAGGATCAAAGATCCACTTGCTCACCGAGCGGGCCGGTCTGCCCATCTCGATCGGTATCTCTGCCGCGAACATGCACGACAGCCAGGGCCTGGAACCCCTCGTGCGCGGCATCCCGCCTATCCGCTCGCGCCGCGGACCGCGTCGGCGCCGCCCCGCCAAGCTGCATGCCGACAAGGGGTACGGCTACGACCATCTGCGCCGGTGGCTGCGCTCGCGGAACATCACACCGCGCATCGCCCGCAAAAGCATCGAATCCTCCCAGCGACTGGGACGTCACCGCTGGACCGTGGAGCGCACGGTGGCGTGGCTGGCCGGGTGCCGCCGCCTGCATCGCCGCTACGAGCGCAAGGCCGCACACTTCCTGGCCTTCGCCGGCATCGCCGCGACCCTGATCTGTTACCGCAGGCTGGCGGCCTGGGGAGGACGGTGCCGGGGCTGCGATGATCCAAGGCGT
>NZ_JBVIUJ010000022.1:0-85010 GCF_055596705.1 Streptomyces sp. NPDC039609 | reverse complement strand
GCGAACACGTACACGTACGACTGGGCCAACCGCCTGTCGTCCTGGAACAACGGGACGACGACGGAGGCCTACGGTTACGACGCGTCCGGCAACCGGACCCGCGTGGGCGGCGACACGTACACGTACGACGCCCGCAACCGGCTCACCTCGGACGGGCACAGCACGTACACGTACACCGCCCGCGGCACCATGAGCCAGGTCACCGACGAGGGCGGCATATCGACGGCGGTGAAGGCGGACGCCTTCAACCGGGTCATCAACGAGGGCGACCGCACCTACACGTACGACGGCCTCGACCGCGTCCTGAACGCGAAGGACGAGACGGGCTCACCGCTCTACTCGTTCCAGTACAGCGGTGCCGGAAACGACGTGGCCTCGGACGGTGTGACGTCCTACAGCCGCGACGCGGACGGCTCGCTGCTCGGCGTGAAGACGTCCGTGTCGGCGGTGCTGGCACTGACGGACCTGCACGACGATGTGGTGGGGCAGTTCACCTCCGCCGGGGAGGCGTTGTCGGGTTCGACGACGTACTCACCGTTCGGCAAGGTCGTGCAGTCCACCGGCATGCTCGGTGCGCTGGGCTATCAGTCCGGCTGGACGGACCCGCAGACGGCCAAGGTCAACATGGCCGCGCGCTGGTACTCACCGGAGACGGGCCAGTTCAACAGCCGTGACACGGTGGGCCTCAGCGGACTGCCGAACTCGATCGCGGCGAACCGGTACGCGTACGCGGACGGCAACCCGATGACGGGTGTCGACCCGACCGGCCACTGGTTCGAGTGGGCGAAGAAGGCTGTCAAGAAGGTCGCCAAGAAGGTCAAGAAGACCGTCAAGTCGGCCTGGAAGAAGACCAAGAAGGCGGTCAAGAAGGTCGCCAAGGCCGTCAAGAGGGCCGCCAAGAAGGTCAAGAGGGCGGTCAAGAAGGCGGTCAAGAGGGCCGTGCGGCACGTCCGTAAGGCCGTGCGGTACGTGTCCGACAGCGTCCGCAAGGTCAAGAGATACGTCAAACGCACCTACAAGCGGGTCAAGCGCTACGTCCACAAGGTCGTCAAGCACGTCAAGAAGGCCGTGCGGAAGGTCGCCAAGGCGGTCAAACACGTAGCCAAGAAGGTGGTCAAGGCAGCCAAGAAGGTCGGCAGAGCCGTCAAGAAGGCGGCCAAGGCCACAGCCAACTTCGTCAAGCAACACGCCTCGACCATCGCCTCGGTGGCCACCGGCATCGCGGTCTTCGCGGGCTGCACGGCCATCACGGCCGGTGTCGGCGCCCTCGGTTGCGCGGCGCTCGCGGGCGCGGCGGCCAACGGCGTCGGCTACATGATGAGCGACGGTCCGAAGACTCTCGGCGGCTTCCTCGGCGCGGTCGCTGTCGGCGCCGTGACCGGTGTGGTCGGCGGCGCGGTCGGCGGTCTTGCCGCGGGCGCGGCGGGCCGTCTCCTCTCGGGCACGGCGGGGCGGATCCTCTCGGGTGCGGCCAGCGGTGCGGCGGAAGGCGCGGCGACAGGCGCGGTCGAGTACGGCACCTCGTGTGTGAACAGCGACGAGGGCTGCTCGGTCGCGGGCGCGGCGAAGGCTTCGGCCATCGGCGCGGCGATGGGTGGCGTCTTCGGGGCGGCGGGCAGCGCTCGTGGCCCGAAGTCGAAGGCGGGCCCGGAGCCGGATCGTCAACCGACGCCGCCGAGCCCGGGCGGCGGTTCCTGCCCGGTCAGGGGCGGTACGCCGCACAGCTTCACCGCGGCGACCCCGGTCCTGATGGCCGACGGATCGACGAAGAAGATCTCCGAGGTCAAGGCCGGGGACACCGTCCTCACAGCCGAGCCCGGCAAGGCGGCCAAGGAGAAGCACCAAGTAGAGAAGGTGATCGTCACCAAGACCGACCGCGACTACGTGGACGTCACCGTCGCCACGAAGTCCGGTCCCAAGACGATCCAGACAACCAAGCACCACCAGTTCTACGAGGCGACCACCAACGCCTGGACCCAGGCCGGCGACCTCAAGCCCGGCCAGCAGGTCCAGAACGGCGAGGGCGCCCCGGTGACGATCGTCGATGTCAAGGCGTACAAGGCGCAGCGCGTCACGTACGACCTGAGCGTCGCCGGCCTGCACACGTACCACGTGATGGCGGGCGATACGCCGGTCCTGGTGCACAACAAGAACACGCCGATCGCGTGCACGGTCAACGGACGGCACGACGTCTACGGCATTCCCGGTGGCTCGTCCCACGGCACCGGTGCGTACAGCACCATCCCGAAGGACGACCTCATCGACTACGACATCGGCGTGAACGCAGCTCCGGGGTCGACTCCGCCGATCTGCTCCTACTGCCGGGTCAATCCGGCGCAGGCGCTCGACCACGTGGAGGCCCGGAGCAAGGGTGGAGACCTCTCCGATCTCAACCTGACACCGGCGTGCAAACGCTGCAACAGTTCGAAACGGGAACGGGTCGCTCCCAAGACCCCACCGCCCAATTACAAGGGTGACTGGCCGCCACCGTGGTGGCCGGTGAACATGCAGGCAGGCTGGGCCAGCACGTACGGGCTGAGTCCGTACAAGGTGGTCTGACGCGTGACCTGACGCGTGGAGCGGCGCCCTGAGCGCACCGGTCCGGCGTCCCCGTTCGCGGGGATGCCGGACCGGTTAGTCTTATCCGGCTTTCATTCTCTGAAGATGGTGCGGACATGCCGAAGTACATCGTTCACGACGACCCGGCGATCATCACGGACAAGCAGCGCATCGCCATGGCGGACCTCGAGCCGTTCGGCTTTCCCGAGCTGCTGGAGCAGATCTGGCTGGGGCGCCGCGAGGACGGGCTTTTCGTCATGCAGTGCATTCCTTTCCGCGTCTACGGGTTGAACCTTTTCGACGTCGTCCGTCTCGACGAGGACGACGTGCTCGTCGAGGTCGTCTCGAAGGGCGGCCACCGCACCCTGCGGGCCCTGCTCGGGAGGGCCCTCGACCCGGCCGTCCACGAGGCCGTCACGGGTGGCATCGTGGCGCTGGCTCAGGAGGAGGGCTTCGTCCTCGAATGGAGCGGCGACCGGCACGCGGCGATCAACATTCCGGGTGACCGGGACTCCGCCGCGTTCGAGGCGTTCATGCGAGAGCAGAGGGAGGCCGGGACCCTGTTCTGGGAATGGAGCGACGCCAGGCCCTTCGAGGCTCCCCAGCGGTGAACCGGGAGCAGTGACGTAAGCCCCGCCGAAGGTTCGGCGGGGCTTTCTTCGTGCTCTGGGTCGGGCGTCAGCCCGTCTTGACCCAGTCGCCGCAGCCCGTCGTCTTGAAGTAGCCGTCCGACTTCGAGACCTTCACGATCGCCGTGCCCGACACGTTGTCGTTCGCCAGGATCGAGTCCATGCCGTGGCTCGCGTCCTTCGAGCGCTCCCAGTAGCAGCCGGCGTCCTTGTTGCCCGTCGACTTGTACGTGCCGGGGGCGATGTCCACGCCCACCTTGAACATGCCGCCGTCGCCCTTCGGCGCCGTCTTCGGGGTTCCGGTGGCCTTCTCGTCGACGGCCTCCCACTCCTTGCAGCCGGAGGACTTGAAGAGCTTGTCCGACGCCTTGATCTGGACGTAGCTCGTGCCCTTGACGTTGTCGTTGGCGAGGATCGAGTCCATTTCGCCCGACGAGTCCTTGGCGCGCTCCCAGTAGCAGAGGGCGTCCTCGTTGCCGCTGGTGCGGTAGAGGCCCGGCTTCACGTCCGTGCCCACCTCGAAGTCACCGTCGCCGTCGATCGTGACGGCCTTCTTCTTCGCGGGGGCCTCGGAGGTGCTCGGGGCCTTCTTCTCCGCGGACGTCTTGTTGCCGCCGGCGGTCGTCGGCGTGTCGTCGCCGCCTCCGCCCGCCGCCGCACCGATCACGACGATCGCGACGATCGCGCCGACGGCGGTGAGGACCTTGTGGCGGGCGAACCAGTTGCGCTGCTTCTGCGGGGCGGTGGTGTGAGACATGGCTGTGGCACCTTCCGGGGCGCTGGTGTGAACTCCGTTTGCGATGGGTCAATCACAGCAGAGCGTGTGAACCGAGTCAACCAGGTTCACGAGATTTGGATCGGCTCACACTGTGAACCGGTGTCATCGGTATGCTCGGTGTTCACGGACGCACGAGGGGAGACGGACAGGTGCCGGACGAGCACGCAGCAGAGGTCACCGCCGCCGGAATCGCCCGGCTCGCCGGCGTCGGCCGGGCCGCCGTCAGCAACTGGCGACGCCGCCACGAGGACTTCCCCAAGCCGGTGGGAGGTACCGAGACCAGCCCCTCCTTCGCCCTCGCCGACATCGAGCAGTGGCTGCGCGACCAGGGAAAGCTCGTCGAGGTCCCGCTCCGCGAGCGCGTCTGGCAACAGCTCGCCGCCCACCCGGCCGGGACGGTCACCGCCCTCGTCCACACCGGTTGCGCACTCCTGCTCGTACGGGACCGGCCCACCGGATGGCTCGAGGCCGCCGCGCTCTCCGACGAGCGCCTGGCCGACGTCCTGCCGTCCGCGCTCGAAGAGCTCCTGACCGCCCGCTTCGGGCTCGACCGCGCCGTGCGGACCCCCGCGCCCGGTGAACTCGCCCCCTCCGTGACCCTGATGCGCGGCGCCGCTGAACTCGCCGCCGAACTCGGCGCACGCCAGGCCTTCGAGTTCCTGCTCGGCCGTCACCTGGACGCCAACCCGCGTCAGTACACGCTCACCCCGCCCGGCCTCGCCGAGCTGATGGCCGCGCTGGTCGCCGAGGCCGGCGGCGCCGGCCCCGCTCCGACCGTCCTCGACCCCGCCTCCGGCACCGGCGGACTGCTGCGAGCCGTCCCGCACCCCTCCGCGCTCTACGCGCAGGACGCCGACCCCGAACTCGCGGCCCTCACCGCCCTGCGCCTCGCCCTGCACGGCGACGCCGACATCCGCTCCGCCGCCGGCGACACCCTGCGCGCCGACGCCTTCCCCGCGCTCTCCGCCGACGCCGTCCTGTGCCACCCCCCGTTCAACGAACGCGGCTGGGGGCACGACGAACTCGCCTACGACCCCCGCTGGGAGTACGGCTTCCCGGCCCGCACCGAGTCCGAACTGGCCTGGGTCCAGCACGCCCTCGCCCGGCTCCGCGACGGCGGCACCGCCGTGCTGCTCATGCCCCCCGCCGTCGCCTCCCGCCGCTCGGGCCGCCGCATCCGCGCCGACCTGCTGCGCCGCGGTGCCCTGCGGGCCGTGATCGCCCTGCCCGCCGGCGCCGCACCCCCGTACGGCATCCCGCTCCACCTGTGGGTGCTCAACCGCCCCGGCCGCGACCACCGGCCCGCCCCCGAACTGCTCCTCGTCGACACCACCTCCCTCGTGCCGGACGGCGGACGCGACAAGCTGCCCTGGCAGACCGTCCAGGGTGCGGTCCTCGACGCCTGGGGCGGCCGGGACGAACCCGGCGTCAGCCGCTCCGTCCCCGTCATCGAACTCCTCGACGACGACGTCGACCTCGCCCCCGCCCGCCACCTGGCCGACCCCGCCGCGGGCGGTTCCGCCGCCGAACTCGAAGCCGTCCGCGCGCGCCTGGACGAGACCCTGCGCCGCACCCTCGCCCTCGCCCCCACCCCGGCAGCCCCCGCCCGTGCCGCGGCCCGCACCCTCACCACGGTCGGCGAACTCGCCCGCGCCGGAGCCCTCCAGCTCCGGTCCGGCGGCGCCGGCACCTCCCCGGCCGGCGGCCCCGTCCTGACCGAGCACGACGTCCTCTCCGGAGCCGCGCCGTCCGGAACGCTCCCCGACGGCCCCGCCGAGGACCCCGTCCTCGTCGAGGAGGGCGATGTCGTCGTCCCCGTCCTCGGCGGCGGCTCCATCGCCCGTGTCGTCGACGCCACCACCGCCGGCGCCGCCCTCGGCCGCAACCTCCAGCTCCTGCGCCCCGATCCGGCCGCGGTCGACCCCTGGTTCCTCGCCGGCTTCCTGCGCGGTACCGCGAACAACCGGCAGGCCAGCAGCTTCGCCTCCACCGCCACCCGACTCGACGTCCGCCGCCTCCAACTGCCCCGACTGCCCCTCACCGAGCAGCGACGCTACGGCGAACGCTTCCGCGCGCTCAGCGCGTTCGAGGAAGCGCTGCGGCTGGCGGGCAGGCTCGGCGAGCAGCTGGTGCAGGGCCTGTACGACGGACTCGCGGACGGCACGGTGCAGCCGGAATGACGGTGCGACCGCAGTGACAGGGCGGAAGTGACGGGGCGGCAGTGACGGGTGCGACATGGCTTCCGTACAACCCTGGGCCGGGCATGTGTGTCGCCTTATACGCTCGTACTCCGCCTCGCCCGTTCGTACCCGAGGAGCTGCACCCATGCACGGTCACGCGCCCATGACGCCACCGCGCCCCGGCCCGTCGGCGGGCGTGATCGCCGTGCGCGTGATCATTTGCGTGCTGGTCGTGCTCTCCTTCGGGTTCTTCGCGTGGATCGGGATGCTGCGGATCGCGATCATGCGACGGACCGCCAGGGACTGGGCGCTGTTCTGGGGGCAGCTCGTGCTCAACATCGCCTGTCTGTCCACGCTGGAGCAGAGCCTCGCCGACCACTGGATCTCGAACGTGGGCATGGCCGGACTGCTGGTGCAGATGGCCGCCGTGACCGCGTACTACCTGGTCGTCGACATCAGGCACCACCAGAAGCCGGTCATGCCCGTCACGCCTGTCGGGCCGTACGCCGGCGGCTACGGGTACGGGTATCCCGCGACGGCCGCGACGGCGCCTCAACCGCCGTACACCGCACCCCAGTCGTACGCCGCACCCCAGCCGTACGCCTCGCCTCAGCCGTACGCCGCACCCCAGCCGGATGCCTTCCAGCCGAACGCTCCCCAGGCCATGCCGCCCACCGACCACCCCACGCCGCCCCGCACCGACCAGGTCCGCGCCGAACTGGACGAGCTCAGCAACCTCCTCCGTAAGGAAGAGGGGAAGTGAACGGACGCTTCATCGATGGCCGTTACGAACTCTCCACGGTCATCGGCCAGGGCGGCATGGGGCAGGTGTGGACGGCGTACGACGGACGGCTCGACCGCCGCGTGGCCGTCAAGCTGCTCCGCCCCGCCACCATGACCGGCCCCGCCACCGCGGCGGAGGAGCTCCGGCGCCGCTTCGTGCGCGAGTGCCGGGTCACGGCCCAGGTCGACCACCCCGGCCTGGTCACCGTCCACGACGCAGGCAGCGACGGCGACGACCTCTACCTCGTCATGCAGTACCTCGACGGCGCGGACCTCGCCGACCATCTCGCCGAGCACGACCCGTATCCCTGGGAGTGGGCCGTCTCCGTCGCCGCGCAGCTGTGCGCGGTGCTGGCCGCCGTGCACGCGGTCCCGATCGTCCACCGCGACCTCAAGCCCCGCAACGTGATGGTGCGTCCCGACGGCACCGTCACCGTCCTCGACCTCGGTGTCGCCTCGGTCCTGGACACCGACACCACCCGCCTCACGCACACCGGTTCGCCCATCGGCAGCCCCGCCTACATGGCGCCCGAGCAGGCGATGGGCGGCGCCGTCGGCCCGTACACGGATCTGTACGCGCTCGGCATCCTGCTCCACGAACTCCTCAGCGGAAACGTGCCGTTCGCCGGCTCGACCGCGCTCGGGGTCCTGCACCGCCACCTCTACGAGCCCCCGGTCCCGGTCCGCCGGCTGCGCCCCGAGGTGCCGGAGGCCCTGGAGGCGCTCGTCCTGCGGCTGCTCGCCAAGGACCCCCAACACCGCCCCTCCGGTGCGCACGAGGTGTACGAGGCGCTGCTGCCGCTGCTGCCCGCGCGCGGCGCCCCCGCGGGGCCGCTCGACCCGACACGTCCCTTCCTGCGCCCGCACGCGCCCTGGCCCGACCGGGCGTCCGTCCCCGCACCGCCGGTCGCACCGCCCGTCGCGCGCCCCGATGTGGCCGCCACCGTCGACGAGGTCAAGCGGCTGCTCGGCGAGGGCTCCCTCACGCGGGCCGTCGACCTCCTCGGCTCGATCCTCCCGGCGGCCGCCGCCGAACACGGCGAACACTCGCCCGTCGTTCGGATCCTGCGCAAGCAGTACGCGACGACCCTCATGGACGACGGCCAGTACCGCCGCGCCCTCCCGGAACTGCGCCGCCTCGCCGACGACCGCGCGGCCGAGGCCGGCCCGGCCGACCCGCAGACCCTTCAGTTCCGCTACGAGGCGGCGCAGTGCCTGGAACAGCTGGGGGAGACGGCGGCCGCGCTGACGGAGTACCGCGCGCTCCTGCCGTTCCACGAACACGGCGCGGACCAGGCCCGGTTCTTCGACATCCGGCGGCGGATCGGGATGCTGCTCCTGGCGATGGGCGACCACACGGCCGGCCACCAGCAGCTCCAGGCGCTGCTGTACGACACGGAGCGGACGTACGGCCCGTACCACGCGCTTCCGACGGATCTGCGGCGTGCGCTGGCGCGCCAGCAGCAGATGGGTCGGTTCGCCTGACGGGGCGCCAGAATCACGAGTCCACAACTGATGGAGAAGTGGATCTTTTGGGTCCGTTTTGCCCGTTCAGGGCGATGTAGCGTTCGCGTCTGATCATGCTCACGTCCCCAAGGAATCCCTCATGACGACGCCGCCGCCCGCCACCCCCGACCAGCCCCTCGCGCCCGTCGAGCCCCAGAAGCCGAAGGGTGGCGTCGGCAAGAAGATCCTCGGCGTCGTCGTGGCGATCGCCATCGCCCTCGCGGTGAAGTTCGGATGGGGAGCCATCAACGGTGACATCCCCACGCACGCCGAGGTCGGCGACTGCATCACGGTGACCGGCAAGGAGACCGACCCCAAGGTCGAGACCAAGAAGTGCACGGACAAGGTGCCGGACCTCTTCAAGGTCACCAAGGTCATCGACGGCACCTTCGACCTCGAGAAGTGCGGCGGCTCCCCGGCGCTCGCGCAGGAGTGGGACTACGAGAAGTTCGTGCTCTGCATGGAGCCCGTCACGAGCTGACGACGCCTCCGGGTGTGACGAAGGGCCGGACCCCCCTCGGGTCCGGCCCTTCGTCGCGTTCACTGCGGCTTCCCGAGTACCTCCGTCAGCGCGGAGATGCTGTGCCCGCCGTGCCCGGCCTCGACCGCCCGCCGCAGAAGCTCGTGGAACGGCTTGTGCCACTCCACGTCGAGACCCGCTTCCCTGCCGAACTCCTCGTCATGGGCGGCTCCGGCGAGGAACATGCCCACCGAGGACGCGGGCTCGCTGTAGTCGCCGCTGTCGATCTCCTCGGCGAAGGAAGGCAGGACGGAGTTGATCATCTCGAACCATTTGACGCTGAACCGCACCATCGAGGCCGCGTCGAGCCCGCGGGCCCGCAACGCCGCCGCGCCCTGGAAGAAGCCGACGAGCGCGGGCAGCAACGTGCCGCCCACCGCCATCTCGTACAGGGCGGCGAGGTCGGGCTCGGAACCGAGATGGACGGTGTCGCCGCCCAGCACCCGGAGCGTCTCCTCGAACTCCGCGAAGACGGCGGAGTCGCCGCCGTAGTAGAGGAGCGTGCTCTCGGCGCCGACGGCGGCCGGCACGTTCTTGACCGCCCCGCCGAGAAAGCGCGCACCGTGCCCGCCCGCCCACGCGGCCATCCGGCGCGCGCCGGCCGGCGACCCGCTGTTGAGCGTCACCAGAGCCCGCCCGTCGAGCACGCCGGCGGCCGGCCGGAGGGCCTCGATGGTGTCCTCGTACGTGGTGAGACATGCGACGACCAACCGGCCGGCCCCGACCGCCTCCTCCACCCTCCGGGCGTGCACGGCCCCCTTGGCGACGAGCGGCGCGGCCTTCGACGCGGTCCGGTTCCAGACGGTCGTCGGGTGCCCGGCGTCGATGAACGCCCGGGCCAGCGCGCTCCCCATCGAGCCCAGCCCGAGGACGGTCACGGGTACGGGGTGGTGGCCTGGCATGGGTGTGCTCCTGTCAGGAGGGGGCGGTGGATGTGATCCATGCTGCGAGGGCGCCAACGGGGCCACAAGTACTGACAAATTTGTCTGTGGGATCCCCACCGCCATACTCGGTCGACGAACCCACCCCCGGAGGCCGAGCGTGACCCTTCAGCCCGAGCGCGTCCACACCCCTCGGCTCACCCTGCTCCCCCTCGCCGTGCACCACGCCGAGGAGATGGCCGGTGTGCTGGGCGCCCCGGCGCTCTACGGCTTCATCGGTGGCGCCCCACCCACCCCGCAGGCGCTGCGCGCCCGCTACGAGCGGCTCGTCGCGGGATCGCCCGAGCCCGGGGTCTCCTGGTGCAACTGGGTCGTTCGGCTCACGGACGGAGGGAGCCTCGTCGGGACCGTGCAGGCGACCGTCGACGGCAGGGAGGCCGCCGAGGTCGCCTGGATCGTGGGAGCCCCGTGGCAGGGGCGTGGCATCGCCGTCGAGGCGGCGCGGGGGCTTGTCGGGTGGCTCGGCGCGCAAGGGGTGCGGAACCTCGTCGCGCACATCCACCCCGACCACGCGGCGTCCGCGGCCGTCGCCACCGCCGTCGGGCTCGCACCCACCGACGAGTGGCACGACGGGGAGGTCCGATGGCGGCTCCGGGTGCCGTCGGGCCCGGTCCCGCCGGGCGTGTGCCTCCGGCGGGAGTCCTGACCTACGGGCGAGGCCTCAGCGGCCCGTGTCGCCCGCCGACGCCATGGCCATGTCGCGGGCACGATCCCCGACCGGAACCGAAGCAGACCCCGAACCCGACACCGACTCCGCGCCGGCCGGCGTCGGCGCCGCAGTGTTGAGACGTATCTCCTGGACCCCGCGCCGCATCCCCGAGCGCAGGCGCTTCGACAGCGGGCGCTCCACGAGACGGTGGATCAGCCAGGACGCGACCAGCATGGCGGCCGTCACCGAGGTGACGAGGGCGACGGGCGGGACCCGGTCGCGGAAGTGGTGGATGAGCGTGATGCCCACCGCCATGTGGATCACGTACAGCGGGTACGTGATCGCTCCCGCGGTCTTCAGCCAGCGCCACTGGATGCGGTCGAGGAGACCGAGCGCGACGGCCGCGATCGCGAGGAAGCCGAGTGCGATGACCAGCCGTGCGGGCCAGGTCGGCAGCTGCTCCGAGAGCTGGAGGCCGAGGTTCGTCCGCATCCGTCCGCGGACGTACTGCTGGGCGAGGAGGAACTGGACCCCGACGATCGCCCACAGCAGCATGGTGGGCCGGTAGCGGTGCATCAGGTAGAAGGCGATGCCGGCTATGAAGTACGGCGCGTACTGCGGCATCGAGAAGAAGTGGAGCAGCCGGAAGTCGGTGGTCGGTGCGGCGACCGCCGCCAATGTCCAGATTCCACAGAAAATGACGCAATTGCGGTAGGTGACGCCGCGGAACACGACAAGCGCGAAGAGTGCGTAGAACTTGAGCTCCACGAACAGCGTCCAGTACGAGTGGTCCACATGCCCGACGCCCAGACCGCCCTGCATCATCGTCAGGTTGACGAGGACGTCGCTCCACTCCTCTATGTGGCGGAGTTCCTTGACCTCCGGCAGGAGGTAGAGGGTGAGCGCGGTCAGTGCGATGCCCGCCCAGTAGGCGGGGAACAGCCGGGACACCCGGGACACGGCGAAATCGCCGACGGTGCGTCCCCAGACGCTCATGCAGATGACGAAGCCGCTGACGATGAAGAAGATCTCGACACCGAGCCAGCCGTACAGCGCGAAGGGCCGGAGCGCGGGAAACAGCTCGGCCGTGTTCCTGTCCCACGCCGTATTGAGGCCTATGTAGTGGTAAAGCACCACGACCAGGGCTGCGGTGATCCGGATGCCGTCCAGCGCGAAGAGACGCGTGCCCGGCTCTTTCTTGCTGTCGGCTCCCCTGATGCCGGGCATGGCGGGGCCTCCCCTCGAATGGATATTCCAGAGGGACCGTACAGTCGACGCACAGAATCCACACAGCCGGGGGGTTCGTGTCCTTGCTCACTCAGGTGAGCGCTTCGGCCGACTCCCGTGTCTCTCCCCCATCTCGGGCCCCGTCGCTGAGCGGGTCCGGCGCCCCGGCCCGTCGGCGGGGCCGCGTCCTTCGCTCCCACGCCGTCAGGGCAACCGACAGGATCAGTGCCGCCGCCCCCGCCGCCAGGCCCGCTCGTAGACCCGGTGGGCGGAAGTCGCAGGTCACCGATGTCCGGCCGCCGATCCCGGTCGCCACCAGGCCGCCGTACGAGTCGGCCGGGCGGTCGTCGCACGTCCAGCCCGCGATTCGGGGGGACGCGAGCACCACCGTCCCCTTCGTTCCCGGCGGGAGTTCGGCGCGGATGCCGCTGTCGGTGACGTGGACCGAGGCGATCGAGGCCGCCGCCTTCGCGCGCAGGGCGTCCACCGCCGTCCTCAGCCGCTCGCGGTCCAGGCAGCCGACCTGGTGGCCGCGTGTGCGGTCGCCTTTCAGGACCGGCTTCGTGCCCGCCGTCTCCTGCGGGCCCAGCGAGGCGAGCGCGGCCCGCCACTTCGGCATCCCGCCCGCGAGCTTCACCGTCCGACCGCCGGGACCGAGCCGAGCGGTCCCCCGCATGTCGGGCGCCCAGAGGAAGACCTCGCTGCCGACCGGGCAGACCCCGTCGGCGGGCAGCGTGTACACGGACGAGCCCAGCAGCATCTCCTGGTTCCGGAACGGTGAGGCCCCGTACCGGGGAGCGTCGGCGCCCTCCGGACGTACCGTCACCAGCGGCAGCGCCGGCTCCGTCCGCACCACCCGGCCGTCCCGCCATCGGGCGCCGACTCCGAACAGCGCGTCCGTCACCGGGTTGTCGAGGCTCTGCAGATTGCGGCCGCGCGAGGTCCAGCCACCGCCGAGCGCGGCCAGCGTCCTCGTCAGCACCTCCGGGGTGTGGCTGCTGTAGTACGCGACGCCCTGGCCGCCCAGAAGAAGTGGTTCGTTGCCGGTGATCTGCGGACGGCCGGAGTCGGTGCGGTACTCCGGCCAGCCGTCGGCCTCCGCGAGCGCCGCCGTCCGCCGGTCCTGCTCCGTGTCCCAGGCCGGATAGTCGTCGAGCCGGGACAGCCGCTCCCGGTCTGCGTACGCCGTCGTCGCGGCGGCCTGCCCGACGAGCGACCCCGCCAGGAGCACCGCCGCCACGACCCCGTACCGGCCACGACCCCGGGCCGCCGACCACAGCGCGCCGCCGGCCGCCGCGATGCCGACGGCGAGCAGAGGGTACGTCCAGCCGGTCACCAGCTCGCTGGCCGTCGCGCCCACGGCGACCGCCGCCACCACGCCCGCTCCGCCGAGCAGCTCACGCCGTCCCGGCCAGCCATGGGAGAGGGCGAGCCAGGCGGCGAGGACCAGGACGCCGCAGAGGACGAAGGTCTGCCGGTACGGGCTGCCGTTGGGGGTGGCGAAGACATGCCACACCAGGTGCGTGGGCCCCCACTGCATCGACACGGCGACGGCGACGGCGAACCCGGCCCACACCAGGCGCTCCCGCCGCGGCACCTTCCGGTGGAAGAGCAGCGCGCCCGCGAGCAGCAGGGTTCCCGTACCGAGGAAGGCGGCGGGGGAGGAGAAGCTGTACGTCGCCGGAAGCAGCCGCGCGAAGAAGTCCGTCCAGTCCACCGGCTGGAACTGCCTCGTCACACCGGGGTACGCGCGCGTGGAGCCGAGAAAGACCGGCACCAGGACCGGCGCGGCGAGCCCGATCCCGAGCAGCACGGTCACCACGGCCCGCACCAGGACACGGATCCGGAGCTCGTTCGCCAGGAGGAGACGGACGAGAAGCACCAGGGCCGCGCCGAGGGTGGCCATGTACGCGGTGTAGAAGTTCGCGACCCAGCACACGGCGACGACCGCCGGTCCGAGCAGCGGCCGACGTCCCTCCCGTATCCAGTCGCCGACCAGGCACAGCAGCGGGAAGGCGATCAGGCCGTCCAGCCACATCGGGTTGTACGTGGCTTCCATGACGGCCCAGCCGCACAGCCCGTACGAGGCGCCCAGCACCGCCGCCGCCCACCAGGGGCCCGGCCGCAGCCGCAGCAGCGCCACCGTCATGGCGGCCGCCGCGGCGGCCATCTTCAGGATCGTGACGACATAGACCGCGTACTCGATGTCCGGGCGCGGGAAGAGCGCGACGAGGAGCGCGAACGGGCTGCCCAGGTACGTCCCGAGGTCGGGCAGGAAGCTGGTGCCCCAGCCGGACTGCCAGTTGAGGAGCAGCCCGCCCTGGGCCTTCCCGTGCAGCAGGTCCCACAGATGGGCGTGGTACGGGACGAACTGGTTGGACAGGTCGTTGACGCCGCGCCGCTCGGGCCCGAACGGGAAGGTGCGGGCGACGGCGTCTCCCGCGCAGACGGCGAGCGCGGTGAGGAACGCGGTGAGGGCGGCGGCGCGGCCCACGATCCGTCTCGTCTGATCAGGCATGATGGAGTGAATATGCCAGTACGGAACGCGAAATTGTGTTCCCCCGGGGCCAGTTCACTCAATGGTCGCCTTGCCGTCATGTTTCGAATCGGCCGACGACATCCGGGTGGGTTGTCGTGGCCGGTGTGCTGCTCTCGATCGTGATCCCGTGTTTCAACGAAGAAGAGATCATCGGTCGCTTCCACGACCATGTGACCGCCGAACTCTCCCGCTTCGACGGAGAATTCGAGCTGGTCTATGTGGACGACGGAAGCCATGACCGTACGCTCCCGCTCCTGGAGGAGATCGCCGCCTCCGACCCGCGCGCCCGCTACGTCTCCTTCAGCCGGAACTTCGGCAAGGAGGCCGCGATGCTGGCCGGCCTCCAGCACGCGGAGGGCGACGCCGTCGTCATCATGGACGCGGACCTCCAGCACCCGCCGGAGCTCGTGCACCGCATGGTGGGCCTGCACTCCGAGGGGTACGACCAGGTCATCGCCCGGCGCACCCGCAAGGGCGACCGGGTCACCCGCACGCTGACCGCGCGCGCCTACTACTGGGCGATCAACCGCCTGGTGGACGTCGAGCTGGTGGACGGGGTCGGCGATTTCCGGCTGCTCTCCCGCCGCACCGTCGACGCGATCCTCGAACTCACCGAGTACAACCGATTCTCCAAGGGCCTTTTCGCCTGGGTGGGATTCCGCACCACCACATTCGAGTACGAGAATGCGGTGCGTGAGGAGGGCCGCTCGAAATGGACCTTCGGAAAGCTGCTCAACTACGGACTCGACGGGCTGCTCTCCTTCAACAACAAGCCGCTCCGGGCCGCCGTGTACATGGGATTGATCCTGGTGTCCGTAGCTCTGGCATACGCGGCCTGGATCGTCGGCGTCGCCCTGGTGAAGGGCGTGGAAACCCCCGGATACGTCACGCTGCTCGTCATCGTCACGGCGCTGGCCGGGGTGCAGATGGTGATGCTGGGGCTGGTCGGCGAGTACGTGGGCCGTATCTATTACGAGGTGAAGCGCCGCCCGCACTTCCTGGTGAAGGCGACGAACGCGGACGTTCCGGGGCCGATCGGTCCGCGGGCCGCCACCACCCGAACACGTGAGTCGTTGATTGAGGCAGTCGCGTCGAAGTAGTGGCCCAGGCCACGGCGACTGCCTAACATCGATCAACGCAAGGCCGTTGATCCCGCCCGTCGCCCGACCACCACCCCTCAACGAGGCGCTTCGCGCCGCACCTGTTGAATGACCCACGCCGGGAGGCTCCTTTGCACCGCCGCACTGCGCTCTCCGTCTCCGCCGCGCTCCTCGCCGCGGCCCCGCTGCTCGCCGCATGCGGTGGTGAGCCCCACCCAGGGGCCGCTGCGGTCGTCGGCGGCGAACGGATCGAGGTGTCCAGCCTCCAGGCGCAGGTGCGCGACGTCCGGACCGCGCAGCAGGCGTCGCCGCAGGCGGCGGAGCTGATCCAGGCGACCGGGGACCTCAGCCGCGAGAAGCTCAACGTGATGATCTTCGACAAGGTCGTGGACAAGGTCGCCGCGGACAACGGGATCACCGCCTCCCGCGGGGAGATCCAGAAGGCGCGCGGTGAGTTCGCCGAGCAGAGCGGCGGCGAGACCCAGCTCGCCGCGATGCTGCTCCAGCAGCAGGGCATCGCCCCCGACCAGATCGACACGGTCGTCCGCCGCACGGTCCTCATGAACAAGATCGCCGCGAAGCTCGGCATCGCGAACACCCCCGAGGGCCAGCAGAAGCTCACCGAGGTCTTCACGGCCGCGTCGAAGGCGCTCGACATCGACGTGAACCCGCGCTTCGGTGCCTGGGACGACAAGAAGATCCAGCTGGGCACGTACACCCCGTCCTGGGTGCGCCCGATCACCCAGGACCAGGCGGCCGTGGAAGCGGGCGCCTAGAGGGTGCCCGCCCCACGTAAGGTCGAAGGGTGAACGCTGAAGCACCCGTCGAGCCCGGCCGTATCGTTCTGCTCACCGCCAGCCACCGCGTGGCGCCCGGACTGCTGTCCTGGCCCGCGTGGCAGGCGCTGCACGGCGCAGACCGGGTGTTGTGCGGCGACGAGCACCACCCGCAGCTGCCGTACCTCCGCGAGGCGGGTGTCGCCGTCGAGCACGCCCGCCCCGCCGCGCAGGAGCTCGTCGACGCCTGCGCCGGGGGACGGACCGTCGTGGTCCTGCCCTCCGGCGAGGGCGACCAGGCCCTGACCGACGGGCTCGCCCGGCTGGCCGGCTCCGGCCGCGTCACCATGCCCGACCTGGAGCTCCTGCCCGGCTCGTACGACCTGCCCGGCGCCCGCCTCCTCGACCTCGTGCAGGTCATGGACCGCATCCGCCGCGAATGCCCGTGGTCCTCGCAGCAGACGCACAAGGGGCTCACCAAGTACGGCATCGAGGAGGCGTACGAACTCGTCGAGGCGATCGAGGACGGCGACCGCGACGAGCTGCGCGAGGAGCTCGGGGACGTCCTCCTCCAGGTCGTCTTCCACGCCCGGATCGCCGAGGACCACGAGGAGGAGCCGTTCTCCGTCGACGACGTGGCCGGGACGATCGTGGAGAAGCTGATCCACCGGCACCCGCACGTCTTCGGCGACGCGACGGCCGAGACGCCGGAGGAGGTCAAGGCGCACTGGCTGCGCACGAAGGCGATCGAGAAGCAGCGCGCGTCGGTGACCGACGGGGTGCCGCTGGGGCAGCCCGGACTCGCGCTCGCCGCGAAGCTGGCGGGCCGGGTACGCACGGCCGGCCTGGACGTGGCCCTGCCGACGGGCGAGGGCATCGGCTACGAGCTGCTCGCCCTGGCCGCCCGCGCGGAGGCCTCCGGCGTCGACCCGGAGGCGGCTCTGCGGGCCGCGGCCCGCGCCTACCGCGACACGATCCGCGCGGCGGAGGGCGTCCCGACCGTCTGAGCCTCAGGGCCGGCGGGGAGCGCGGGCCTCGGGGTTGTGCCAGAAGGGTTCCGGGGGCTCGATGAGCCACTCGGCGGTGGAGGCCGGGCGGGGGCGGAGACCCGCGGCCGGCAGGTGGTCGTGGTGGAGCCGGGCCGCGCCGAGGTGCTCCAGGACGGGCAGGGTCTCGGCGAGGAAGCCGGGCGGGCCCGCGAGGTACACGTCGTGGGAAGGCCAGTTGCCGCAGGCGTACAGCGCGTGGATCAGCCGCTCGGTCGCCTGGTCGCGCGGGTGGTCAGGCGCGGAGGCTATGTACGTGACGTTCAGCCCGGGTATCCGCTCCTTCAGGCGCGCGACGTCCTCCCGCCCGTACAGATACTCCTTGGCCCGGGCGACCAGGAAGAGCCGGGCCTCGGTCCCCTCGGGACCCCCGGCCACCTCCTCGAGGAGCGCTTTGACCGGCGCCCAGCCGGTGCCTGCCGCGATGTAGGTCCGGGGCGTGTCCGGCGCCGTCCGTGAGATCAGCGCGCCGCCGGGCGCGCTCAGCCGCAGCGGCTCGCCCTCGCGCACCTCGTCGACGAGCGCGGTGCTCATCGCGCCGCCCGGGATCCGGCTGATGTGCAGATCCACGGTGCCGTCCGCCCGGGCCGCGTTGGCCAGGGAGTACGTCCGCCACACCCGGGGGACCCGCAGCGAGCTGACGCCCGCGTACTGCCCGGGCAGATACGTGAAGGGCCGGCGCGGGCGCAGCGTCAGCACCGCCAGGTCCTCGCCGAGCCGCTCGTGGCGCGCCACGACGGCGTCCCACCAGGCCGGCTCCCCGTCCTCCGCCGCCGCCTCTGCGCCCCGCATCATCAGGTCGGCGACGTACCCGTACGCCTCGGTCCACGCCTTCTCGGCCTCGACGGTCCAGGCGGCCCCGGCGGTGTGCGCGAACGCGGCGGTCACGCTGGCCCCGACGGCGGCGTAGAGGGCGGGCGTCGCCAGGAACTTGCGGTGGTCGCGGCCCAGATGGGCGAGGTAGCGCGGAAGCGCGGGGTCCTCCAGATGGGTCACCACATGGGTGAGCGCGGCGAAGAGCCGGTCGCGCTGCGGGCGCATGTCCTCGGGGAAGAGCTCGCGGACGCCCGGGTTGTTCCAGAAGAGATGGGAGTAGAAGAACGCGACGGCGTGTTCGGCCCGTCTCTCGACGACGGCGAACGTGCTCCTGAGCAACTGGGCATCCACTCCGGAGAATCTAGGGGGTGCCCGGCGGATCTCGACCGTGGACGCAAGGACACGTGACGGTCGCCCCGGCCGCCGGTTCTCGCGCACCCGCACGGGACCACGGGCCCGCCGGCTCCCCGGACCCCCGCCACCGACCACGGGCCCCCGGCTCCCCGGGCCTCCGCCGCCGACCACGGGCCCCCGGCTCCCCGGGCCTCCGCCGCCGACCACGGGCCCGCCGGCTCCCCGGACCCCCGCCACCGACCACGGGCCCCCGGCTCCCCGGGCCTCCGCCGCCGACCACGGGCCCCAGCTCCCGGCCTCCGCTGCCGACCACGGGCCCCCGGCCTCCGGCGGGCCGGGGTAGTGGCGACCTTGTACCGTCTCAGGGTGAGCACGCCCCCCGCCGAACCCCCCGCCCCCGAGCTCTTCACCTGGGAGTTCGCGACCGATCCGTACCCTGCCTACGCCTGGCTGCGCGAGCACGCTCCCGTCCATCGGGCGAAGCTGCCCAGCGGGGTCGAGGCCTGGCTGGTGACGCGGTACGCGGACGCCCGGCAGGCCCTCGCCGACCAGCGTCTGTCGAAGAACCCGGCGCACCACGACGAGCCCGCGCACGCCAAGGGGAAGACGGGGATCCCGGGGGAGCGCAAGGCCGAGCTGATGACGCATCTGCTCAACATCGACCCGCCCGACCACACCCGGCTGCGCCGACTGGTCTCGAAGGCGTTCACGCCGCGCCGGGTCGCCGAGTTCGCACCGCGGGTGCAGGAGCTGACGGACCGGCTGATCGACTCGTTCGCGGCGAAGGGCGAGGCGGACCTCATCCACGAGTTCGCGTTCCCGCTGCCCATCTACGCGATCTGCGACCTGCTCGGCGTTCCGCGCGAGGACCAGGACGACTTCCGGGACTGGGCCGGGATGATGATCCGGCACGGCGGAGGGCCGCGCGGCGGGGTGGCGCGGTCGGTCAAGAAGATGCGTGGCTATCTGGCGGAGCTGATCCACCGCAAGCGGCTCGACCCGGGCGACGATCTGATCTCGGGGCTCATCAAGGCGTCCGACCATGGCGAGCACCTCACCGAGAACGAGGCCGCCGCCATGGCCTTCATCCTTCTCTTCGCGGGGTTCGAGACCACGGTCAACCTGGTCGGCAACGGGGTGTACGCCCTGCTGCGCAACCCGGGCGAGCGCGAGCGGCTCCAGGCCTCGCTCGCGGCGGGGGAGCGGGGACTCCTGGAGACCGGTGTCGAGGAGCTGCTGCGCTTTGACGGGCCGGTGGAGCTGGCGACCTGGCGGTACGCCATGGAGCCGCTGACCATCGGCGGGCAGGAGATCCCGGCGGGCGACCCGGTCCTCGTCGTGCTGGCCGCCGCCGACCGCGACCCGGCGCGCTTCGACGAGCCGGACACGCTCGATCTGTCCCGGCGCGACAACCAGCACCTCGGCTACGGGCACGGCATCCACTACTGCATCGGCGCACCGCTCGCCCGGCTCGAAGGGCAGATCGCGCTCTCGACCTTGCTGACTCGCCTGCCAGACCTGCGACTTGCCGCGGATCCGGCCGATCTGCGGTGGCGCGGAGGGCTCATCATGCGGGGATTGCGCACGCTTCCGGTCGAGTTCTCCCCTTTGGGTGACTGACGATCCGTCAAGACTGTGACTTTTACGTGATCTCCGCTGCATCGACTTGTTACTGACGTTCGAATGCCGCTACGTTCACCGTCATCTCAGCAGTCACGCGAAAGGCTCTCCGCATGCGCTCCGGGAACGGACGACACCGCAGACCCCGCCAGGCCCCCGCCATAGTCGTCGCCGCAGGCGTGACCGGATCCGCGCTGGCGATGCCGCTGCTCGCCGCGGGCTCCGCCTCGGCCGCCGACGCCGCCACCTGGGACCGGGTGGCCGAGTGCGAGACGGGCGGCCTGTGGAGCGCACACTTCGGCAACGGCCTCTATGGCGGACTGCAGTTCACGCAGGAGACCTGGGAGACGTACGGCGGTCTGTCGTACGCGACCAGTGCGGACCTCGCGAGCCGTGCCCAGCAGATCGCGGTGGCGGACAAGGCGCTCGCCGCCGGCTCCACGCAGTGGGCCACCTGCGCCCCGATCGCCGGACTGACGAACGACGGCGCCGCGCCCGGCGTCGACCCGGGGCCTGCGGTCACTCCGGAGGAGCCCACGGGCCCCGTCGAGGAGTCGAACCGGACGGCGGGCCTTCCGGCCACCCCCGGGGCCACCGCCCCCGAGACCGCCGCCCCCGGGACCACCGAGCCCTCGACGTCGGGCCCGACCGCCATTCCCGAGACCTCCGTCACGCCCTCCGCACCGGCGACTCCGGGCACCGGTAAGCACCGCGGTGACGCGGCCCCGGAGGAGACGGTCAATCCGGGCAAGAGCGGCGAAAACGGTCGACATGCCGCACCGACGGACGCTCCGGCTGATGAGCCGACAGGTGAGGCGACCCCGGGCGGGAATGGGGAGGAGTCGGACAGTGCGGACGTAGCGGGCGTCGAGGATGTCAAGGATCCCAAGGACTCCACGGGCGTTACGGACACCAAGGGCAACTCGGGCGAATACACCGTCAAGCCGGGCGACAATCTGACCGACATTGCGCGGGAGAACGAACTGCCGGGCGGCTGGGGCGCCCTCTATGACGCCAACCGCTCGACGGTGGGTGCCGATCCCGACCTCATCGTCCCTGGCCAGAGCCTCGACCTGACGATCGATCTCCTCCCGTCGAAGGGGTAGTTCGGGGTCGTATGTCCGGTTCTGTGCAACTGAGACATGGGTCTCTTTGCCTCAACTGGCATATCGCGTCCGCAAAGTTTGCTTCCGTCACCTCTCACCTGCGTAAACACCCTTCGTCCCGAAGTGGGTACGGGCGATATTTCCCCAATGGGCCTCTTTGAACTTCGGAGAGGTCTGTGTCTACGGTCAGCACCGCTCGCCACCGCGGGCCCCGTCGACCGATACGCCGAATCCTGCCGTCGGCCGATGGGAACAGTCGTCGCGTCATGCGCCGAAGGCAGGAGCGGGGGACCCAAGGTAAGTGCCGCCCCCGGCCGTTGAGACAGACGGCCGAGGATGCGGCTCGGGGTGAAGCCGCGCGCCAGGTCGCGCGGCCGGGCAACTCACATGGCCCGAACCCGACAGCTCACCTCGCAGGCGTCGGTGAGGAGATTCCCCATGCTGTTTTCCGCCAAGGGCAAACACCGTCGTGCCTCCAAGGCCACCCGCGCCGTCGCCCTCGCCGGCATCGCCGGTGTCGCCGTCGCCGCGCCGCTCATGACCGCCGGGTCCGCCTCGGCCGCGACCGCCTCCGAGTGGGACGTCGTCGCCCAGTGCGAGTCCGGTGGCAACTGGGCCATCAACACCGGCAACGGCTACTACGGCGGCCTGCAGTTCTCCGCCTCCACCTGGGCCGCCTACGGCGGCACCGCGTTCGCCGCCACCGCCGACCAGGCCTCGAAGTCGCAGCAGATCCAGATCGCCGAGAAGGTCCTGGCCGGCCAGGGCAAGGGTGCCTGGCCGAGCTGTGGCGTGGGCCTCTCCAGCGCCGCGTACACCGGCGGCGCCGCCGAGAGCGCGCCTGCCCAGGCCGCCCCGGCCGCCCCCGAGCGCAAGGCCGAGCAGCCGACGACCCGCAGCGAGCAGCGGACCGCCCCGAAGGCCGAGGCGAAGACCGTCACCACCCCCACCGGCAAGAAGGTCGCGAAGGGTGACGGCGAGTACAAGGTCGTCGCCGGCGACACCCTGAGCAAGATCGCCGCCGCCCAGAAGGTCGAGGGCGGCTGGGAGAAGCTCTTCGAGCTGAACAAGGACGTCGTCGAGGACGCCGACCTGATCCACCCGGGCCAGCAGCTTCACCTGAAGTGAGCCCGGCGGTTCGCGTGAGTCCGGCGGCTCACGCGGCCCCTCCGACCCTCCCGCGGTGACCACCCCGGCCCGGCGCACCCTCCCCCGTGTGTGCCGGGCCGGGGTTCCGCGTTCCCCGGCTCCGCGTGCGCCGGAGTTCCCGGATGCGGGGTTCCCGTAGCCCTCTCCCCGCGTTACCGGTGAGTAGGTCTGGGGTGTTTTGACCCGAGATACCTGCCCTCGGGTCCTTTTTCGTCCCAGGGGGCGGGCGCCGGGCGGGCCGGAGCCCCGGAGCCGGTTAGGCTCTTGGCGCAAGGCCAAAGCGACCCTGCACAGCAAGCGTCACATCTAGCGTCACATCCCAGAAGGAGATGCTCGTGCCGTCCATCGACGTCGTCGTAGCCCGGGAAATCCTGGACTCCCGAGGCAACCCCACGGTCGAGGTCGAGGTCGGCCTCGACGACGGCAGCACCGGTCGTGCTGCTGTTCCGTCCGGTGCCTCCACCGGTGCGTTCGAGGCCATTGAGCTCCGTGACGGAGACAAGAACCGCTACCAGGGCAAGGGCGTCGAGAAGGCCGTCCTCGCCGTGATCGAGCAGATCGGCCCGGAGCTCGTCGGCTACGACGCCACCGAGCAGCGCCTGATCGACCAGGCCATGTTCGACCTGGACGCCACGGACAACAAGGCCTCGCTCGGCGCCAACGCCATCCTCGGCGTCTCCCTCGCCGTCGCGCACGCCGCGTCCGAGGCCTCCGACCTCCCGCTCTTCCGCTACCTGGGCGGCCCGAACGCGCACCTGCTGCCCGTTCCGATGATGAACATCCTGAACGGCGGCTCGCACGCCGACTCCAACGTGGACATCCAGGAGTTCATGATCGCGCCGATCGGCGCGGAGTCCTTCTCCGAGGCCCTGCGCTGGGGCACCGAGGTCTACCACACCCTCAAGGCCGTCCTGAAGACGAAGGGCCTGTCCACCGGCCTCGGCGACGAGGGCGGCTTCGCCCCGAACCTGGACTCCAACCGCGAGGCGCTCGACCTCATCCTCGAGGCCATCAAGCAGGCGGGCTACGTCCCGGGCAAGGACATCGCGCTGGCGCTCGACGTCGCCGCGTCCGAGTTCTACAAGGACGGCTCGTACGAGTTCGAGGGCAAGTCCCGCACGGCCGCCGAGATGACCGAGTACTACGAGGAGCTCGTCTCCTCGTACCCGCTGGTCTCCATCGAGGACCCGCTGTTCGAGGACGACTGGGCCGGCTGGAAGGTGCTCACCGACAAGCTGGGCTCCAAGGTCCAGATCGTCGGCGACGACCTGTTCGTCACCAACCCGGAGCGCCTGGCCCGCGGCATCGAGGAGGGCACCGCCAACGCCCTGCTCGTCAAGGTCAACCAGATCGGTTCGCTGACCGAGACCCTGGACGCCGTCGAGATGGCCCAGCGCAACGGCTTCAAGTGCATGATGTCCCACCGCTCCGGCGAGACCGAGGACGTCACCATCGCCGACCTGGCCGTCGCCACCAACTGCGGCCAGATCAAGACCGGTGCCCCGGCCCGCTCCGAGCGCGTCGCCAAGTACAACCAGCTCCTGCGCATCGAGGAGATCCTCGACGACGCCGCGGTCTACGCCGGCCGCAGCGCCTTCCCGCGCTTCAAGGGCTGACACCGGCTCACGGGCTGACACCGGCTCAGGCCGGCGTCGGCCCAGGGCCGGTAGCGGCTCAAGGGCTGTCCAGCCCGTCGTACATACGTCCCCGCACTCGGTCCCGTACCGTGTGCGGGGACGCACGCTTTACGGCGCAGGAGAAGGGGAGGCGACACGACATGGCCGCGAAGGACCGGGACCGGTTCTCGACCGCGACCCGGATCAGGCTGCTCGGCGAGCAGACCGCCGCCCGTGTCTACCGCTCCCAGACCCGCCGCCAGGCCCGCCGCTCGCGGCTCACCGGCCGCGCGGCCTTCCTCGCCCTGGTCGTCTGCTCGCTGGTGGTGGCGCTCGCCTACCCCATGCGGCAGTACGTCTCCCAGCGCGGCGAGATCGCCGAGCAGGAGCGCCAGGCCGCCGAGGCCGCCGCCCGGGTCGAGGAGCTGCGGGACGAGAAGGCCCGCCTCCAGGACCCGGCCTACGTCCGCCGCCTCGCCCGCGAGCACCTGCACTACGTGCTGCCCGGCGAGACCGGCTTCACCGTGAACGACCCCGAGGCCGAGCGCGCCCGGCGCGAGGAGCAGAGCGCGGCCGACCGCCCCTGGTACTCCGACCTCTGGGACGGCGTCGACCGGGCCGACGCGAGCCGTTAGCGCCCCGGCGCGAGATGATGGGCCCACACCCCGGGCCCGGCCGGCCCCATCGCGGTCCGGTCCGTCCCACGCGACCGGGCCCGCCCGGAAGCAGACCGCCCCCGACGAGAAGACAGACGCAGGCATGGAAACGCCCCCTCCGCAGACCGCACGCACCGAGCCCACCGACGCGGACGTCGCCGCCTTCGAGGAACAGCTCGGCCGCCCGCCCCGGGGGCTGCGCGCCATCGCGCACCGCTGCCCCTGCGGCAACCCGGACGTCGTCGAGACCGCGCCGCGGCTCCCGGACGGCACGCCGTTCCCCACCACGTACTACCTCACGTGCCCCCGCGCGGCCTCGGCGATCGGCACGCTGGAGGCCAACGGGGTCATGAAGGAGATGCAGGCCCGGCTCGGCACCGACCCGGAGCTGGCCGCCGCCTACCGGGCCGCGCACGAGGACTACATCGCCCGCCGTGACGCCATCGAGGTCCTGGAGGGATTCCCGAGCGCCGGCGGAATGCCGGACCGGGTCAAGTGCCTGCACGTCCTCGTCGGCCACTCGCTGGCCGCGGGCCCCGGGGTGAACCCGCTGGGCGACGAGGCGCTGGCGATGCTGCCCGAGTGGTGGGCCAAGGGCCCGTGCGTCACGCCGTGCGCGGAAGAGAAGGAGTCCGCCCAGTGACCCGCGTCGCCGGAATCGACTGCGGTACGAACTCCATCCGCCTCCTCGTCGCCGACGTGCACCCCGACACCGGCGAGCTGATCGAGCTCGACCGGCGGATGACGATCGTCCGGCTCGGGCAGGGCGTCGACAAGACCGGGCGGCTCGCGCCCGAGGCGCTGGAGCGGACCTTCGCGGCCTGCCGTGAGTACGCGGCCGTCATCAAGGAGCTGGGCGCCGAGAAGCTCCGCTTCGTGGCCACCTCCGCCTCCCGCGACGCCGAGAACCGCGACGACTTCGTCTCCGGCGTCCTGGACATCCTGGGCGTCGAGCCCGAGGTGATCTCCGGCGACCAGGAGGCCGAGTTCTCCTTCACCGGCGCCACGGCCGAGCTGCACGGCACGGAGAAGTACCTCGTCGTGGACATCGGCGGCGGCTCGACCGAGTTCGTCGTCGGCAACAAGCACGTCGAGGCCGCACGGTCCGTCGACATCGGCTGCGTACGGCTCACCGAGCGGCATGTCCGCAGCGACCCGCCGGCCGCCGCCGAGATCGCCTCGATCCGGACCGACATCCGCGCCGCGCTCGACCTCGCCGAGCAGACCGTCCCGATCCGCGAGGCCGAGACGCTCGTCGGGCTCGCGGGCTCCGTGACCACGGTCGCCGCGATCGCGCTGGGACTCCCGGAGTACCGGTCGGAGAAGATCCACCACTCCCGGATCTCGTACGAGAAGGTCCACGAGATCGTCACGTCGCTGATCGGCTCCACCCACGCCGAGCGCGCCGCGATCCCCGTGATGCACCCCGGACGGGTCGACGTGATCGTCTCCGGTGCTCTCGTCCTGCTGGAGATCATGGAGCGGACCGGGGCCCGCGAGGTCGTCGTCAGCGAGCACGACATCCTCGACGGAATCGCACTGTCCGTGGCATAACGGGCACCCGGCGGCACGTCCGGAAACGGTCCGCCGAGAAAGTTCGTGAAGTTCTTCACAAGGAAAAGGGCCCTGATGGGGGCCATGGAGGGCCTTCAGAGCCTCCAACACCCCTGTCGGGGCTCTTTCGTAGGCGGGGAGCGTTGTTCTCTCGATGTTTCCATCGCGTGAACGGGCCCTGTGGTTCAGCGTTAACGACAGCTCTCCGGGCCAGTTCAGTAGGGGTGAACAACGTTCACCCCCGCACCCTGGTTCCTTTGCACGACCATGACCTAGGTCACGTGGGCGGCGGAGTGTAGCAGAGGTCCCCGGAGACCTTGTGAAGGGGCGCACGAGCGACCCCCCTGGGAGGGGTGGATACTCGGATGCATGAGCACCACGGAGCGTCCCAGGATCCTCGTAGTAGGCGGTGGGTACGTAGGCCTGTACGCAGCACGACGCATTCTGAAGAAGATGCGTTATGCGGAAGCGACCGTCACGGTCGTCGACCCGCGCTCGTACATGACGTACCAGCCCTTCCTCCCCGAAGCCGCCGCAGGCAGCATCTCGCCGCGCCATGTCGTCGTCCCGCTGCGACGCGTCGTGCGTGGAGCCGAGGTGCTCACCGGTCGCGTCACCACCATCGATCAGGACCGCAAGGTCGCCACGGTCGCGCCGCTCGTCGGCGAGGCCTACGACCTGCCGTTCGACTACCTGGTCATCGCGATGGGCGCGGTCTCCCGCACCTTCCCGATCCCCGGCCTCGCCGAGCAGGGCATCGGTATGAAGGGCGTGGAGGAGGCCATCGGCCTTCGCAACCACGTCCTGGAGCAGCTGGACAAGGCCGACTCGACGACCGACGAGGAGGTCCGCCGCAAGGCGCTGACCTTCGTCTTCGTGGGCGGCGGCTTCGCCGGCGCGGAGACCATCGGCGAGGTCGAGGACATGGCCCGCGACGCGGCGAAGTACTACACCAACGTGAAGCGCGAGGACATGCGCTTCATCCTGGTCGACGCCGCCGACAAGATCCTTCCCGAGGTCGGCCCGGAGCTGGGCCGCTGGGGCAAGGAGCACCTCGAGGGCCGCGGTGTCGAGATCTACCTCTCGACGTCGATGGACTCCTGCGTCGACGGCCACGTCGTGCTGAAGAACGGCCTCGAGGTCGACTCCAACACGATCGTGTGGACCGCGGGCGTCAAGCCCAACCCGGCGCTCGCCCGCTTCGGCCTCCCGCTCGGCCCGCGCGGCCACGTGGACGCCCAGCCGACCCTCCAGGTCACCGGCACCGACTACATCTGGACCGCGGGCGACAACGCCCAGGTTCCGGACCTCGCCGCCCGCAAGGCCGGTGTGGAGAACGCCTGGTGCCCGCCGAACGCCCAGCACGCGCTGCGTCAGGCGAAGGTCCTCGGCGACAACGTGGTCTCCGGCATGCGGGGCTTCCCGCAGAAGGAGTACTCGCACTCCAACAAGGGTGCTGTGGCGGGCCTCGGCCTCCACAAGGGCGTCGCGATGATCGTCATGGGCAAGATGAAGATCAAGCTCAAGGGCCGACTCGCCTGGTACATGCACCGTGGCTACCACGGCATGGCCGTGCCGACCTGGAACCGCAAGATCCGCGTCTTCGCCGACTGGACCCTCGCGATGTTCCTCAAGCGCGAGGTCGTCTCCCTCGGTGCGATGGAGACGCCGCGCGAGGAGTTCTACGAGGCGGCCAAGCCCGCTCCCGCTCCGGCCGCCGCCGCGAGCCAGGAGAAGGCCAAGGCCTCCTAGCTCCACCGCAGTACACCTCCGTAAGGGCCGTCCGCCATCCGTGGTGCGGACGGCCCTTCGGCATGTCCGTACCGGTCTGCTGGAGTCCGCCCGGGTGTTTTGCCGAGTCGTTGCGCGCCGACGGGACGAAAATCGCCTACGGAGGGTGTTTACGTGGTGACGAGCATTTCTGGGGCACGACATCACGGAGGTGTGCACCATGGCCGACGCCGCATCGCGGCTGACCACTCTCGCGGAGGATCTCCTGGGGGTCCCGCTGCCGGTACGTCTGCGTGCCTGGGACGGCAGCGAATCCGGCCCCGCGGACGGCCCCGTCCTGATCGTCCGGCAGCGCCGTGCCTTGCGCCGGCTGCTGTGGAAGCCCGGCGAACTGGGCCTCGCCCGCGCCTGGGTGGCCGGTGAGATCGACGTCGAGGGAGACCTCTACGAGGTCCTCGACCGGCTCGCGGGACTGATCTGGGAGCGCGGGGAGGAGACCAGGGGCTCCCTGGAGGCCGTACGCGACCCGAAGCTGCGCGCCGCCGTACGCGCCGTGCTGAAGCTGGCAGGCCCGTACCCGCCGCCCGCGCCGCCCGCCGAGGAGATGCGCCGGCGCACCGGCTCCCGCCACAGCAAGCGCCGCGACAAGCAGGCGATCAGTCACCACTACGACGTGGGCAACGACTTCTACGAGCTGGTCCTCGGGCCGTCGATGGTCTACTCGTGCGCGTACTGGACGGACGGCGGGACCCTGGAGGAGGCCCAGCGCGACAAGCTGGACCTCATCGCCCGCAAGCTGAACCTGAAGGAGGGCGACCGGCTGCTCGACGTCGGCTGCGGCTGGGGCTCCATGGCCATGCACGCGGCCCGCGAGTACGGCGCCCAGGTCGTCGGTATCACCCTCTCCCGCGAGCAGGCCGCCTTCGCCCGCAAGCGGATCGCCGAGGAGGGCCTGACCGACCGGATCGAGATCCGCGTCCAGGACTATCGGGACGTCAAGGACGGCCCGTACGACGCCATTTCGTCGATCGGGATGGCCGAGCACGTCGGCGCGGTCCGCTACCGCGAGTACGCCGACATACTGCACGCCCTCCTCAAGCCGGGCGGCCGGCTGCTCAACCACCAGATCTCCCGCCGCCCCGAACCGGACGAGGCCGCCTACCAGGTGGACGAGTTCATCGACGCGTACGTCTTTCCGGACGGCGAGCTGGCCCCGATGGGCCGCACCCTCGCCACCCTGGAGGACGCCGGCTTCGAGGTCCGCGACGTCGAGGCCATCCGCGAGCACTACGCCCTGACGCTGCGCCGCTGGGTGGCCAACCTGGAGGGCGACTGGGCGCGCGCCGTACGGAACACCTCGCCGGGCCGGGCGAGGATCTGGCGGCTCTACATGGCCGCCTCCGCGGTCGCGTTCGAGCGCAACCGGATCGGCGTGAACCAGTTCCTCGCGGTGAAGACACCGGAATCGGGCACCTCGGGCGTGGCGCTGCGCCCGCGGGTGTGGAACGAGAAGCCGTAGCCGTACGCACGGCGAAGGGCCGGGCTCCCGTTCAGGGGGAGCCCGGCCCTTCGCCTCGTGCGTACCGCGGTTACTCGGTCTTGATGGCGGCCAGCATGTTCAGCTTCGCCGCGCTGCGGGCCGGCCACATGGCGGCCAGCACGCCGACCAGTCCGGCCAGGACCAGGAAGATCCCGATCCGGTCCCAGGGCAGGACCAGCGCGTAGCCCGGCAGGCTGCTCTTCATCGTCTCGCCGATCGCCCAGCCGAGGAACGAGCCGAGACCGATGCCGACCACGGCGCCGAAGAGCGAGATGACCACGGCCTCCAGACGGACCATCCGCTTGACGCGGCGTCGGTCCAGGCCGATCGCCCGCAGCATGCCGATCTCCTGCTGCCGCTCGAAGACGGACATGGCCAGGGTGTTGACGACGCCCAGGATCGCGATGAGCAGGGCCATCGCCAGCAGGCCGTACATGATGTTCAGAAGCATGTTGATCGTGCCGCCGAACGTGTCACGGATGTCCTTCTGGTCCATGACGGTGATGGCCGGGTTGTCGCCCATGGCCTTCGCGAGCGCCTTCTCGTTGGCCGCGGAGGCGCCGCCGTCCATCGAGACGAAGATCTGCGGGATGTAGGACTGCTGCTCGTGGGCGGTGACGATCTCCGCGTCGATCAGGACGGGCGAGACGAACTCGCTGTCCTCGTAGATCGCGCCGACCGTCAGCTTGCCCTTCTTCTTGTCGCCGAACTCGACCGGCAGCGTGTCGCCGACCTTCCAGCCCTGCTTGGTCGCGGTCTTCTCGGCGACCGCGATCTTCCCCTCGCCGAGCGAGTCGAGCGAGCCCTTCACGGTGTCGAGCTTGATGAGCCGCTCGATGTCGCCCGGGGTGACACCGGAGGCCGAGACGTCCTTGCCCTTCAGCGAGAACCAGCCGGCGAGCTGCGGGGAGACGGCGGTGGCACCCGGGGCCTTCTCGATCGCGGCGAGCGCGTCCTTGTTCATGCCCTCGCCGCTCGCCATGGAGATCATGTAGTCGGCGCGGATCTGCTCCGTCGTCATCTTGTCCAGCGCCGTGCCGACCGTGGTACCGAGCACGGACAGGCCGGTGACCAGGGTCAGCCCGATGGCGAGCGCGGAGGCGGTGGCGCCGGTACGGCGCGGGTTGCGGACCGCGTTGAGGCCGGCGAGCTTGCCGGAGACCCCGAAGAGGCCGACGAAGAGCGGGCGGATCACGGCGATCACCGGGCGGGAGAGCAGCGGGATCAGCACGATCACACCGATGAGGGTGACGAAGGCTCCCCCCGCGATGAACATCCGGCCGTCGTCGCCGCCCTTGCCGGCGCCGAGCACGATCAGGACCGCACCGAGCGCGGTGAGCGCGGCGCCGATCGAGTTGCGGACCACCAGCGACTTCGTGGTGGCAGCCGCGTGGACACTGCTCATGGCGGCGACCGGCGGGATCTTCGCGGCGCGGCGGCCGGGCAGCCAGGCGGCGAACATGGTGATCAGGATGCCGACGGCGAGCGCGGCGATGAGCGGGGTGGTGCCGAGGACCAGCGGGCCGTCCGGCACCTTCAGGTCGAAGGCGTTCATGCCCGCACGCAGTCCGACGGCGAGCGCGATGCCCAGGCCGTAGCCGACCACCGAGGCGATCAGGCCGACCAGACCGGCCTCGGCGAGGACGGAGCGGGTGATCTGCTTGCGCGAGGCACCGACGGCGCGCATCAGCGCGAGTTCCTTGGTGCGCTGGGCCACCAGCATGGTGAAGGTGTTCGCGATCAGGAACACGCCGACGAAGAGGGCGATGCCGGCGAAGCCGAGCAGGACCTGCTTCAGCGCGCCGAGCCCCGCCTCGATGTCCTTGGCCTGCTGGTCGGCGAGCGCCTGGCCGGTCTGGGCCGTGGCGGCCTTCGGGACGACCTTCAGGACCTCGTCGAGGAGCTTGTCGGCGTCCGTGCCCGGGGTGGCGACGACGGTGGCGTCCCGGTAGAAGCCCGGCTTCACGTACTGCTTCTGGGCGACGGAGTTGTCGAAGAGGACCAGGCTGCCGCCGGCGCTGACCGCGCCGTCCTCGGTGGTGAACACACCGGAGAGGGTGTACTCCTTCACCGGGCCGTTGGTGGCGACGCGGACGGTGTCGCCGACCTTGTAGCCGCCCTTGGCCGCGGTGGCCTGGTCGAGCGCGATCTGGCTGTCCTGCACCGGGCCGGCGCCCTGGGTGAAGTCGTACGCCCGGTCCTTGCCGTCGGCGCCGGGGGCGAAGTTGGTGCCCTTGTTGGACCAGCCGACGCCGATCAGCTTGCCGTCCTTGTCGGGCACGCCGGCGAAGCCGTCGACCCGCCCGGAGACGGAGGCGACACCGTTCAGCTTGCCGATGCGGTCGATGACGTCCTGCGAGAGGCCGGGCGTCTTGGCCGCTTCCTCGGGGCTCGGGTACATGCTGACGGCGACGGCGACGTCGTCGTAGCTCTTGGCCGACTGGTTGCGGAAGGCCTGGGAGAGGGTGTCGGTGAAGACCAGGGTGCCGGAGACGAAGGCCACGCCGAGCATGACGGCGAGCACGGTCATCAGCAGCCGGGCCTTGTGCGCGAGCACGTTGCGCAAGGCGGTACGGAACATATGTGTGTCCTGGAGTGGGGCCGGCGCCTGCGGCGGGCCGGGAAGTGAGAGGGCGGGGAGGACGGGGCGCAGCCGGCTCGCTGCCGGGCGCCGTCACGGTCCCCGCGTGGGCGGGGCTCCGGGGCGGGGCCCCGGGACGGCGCGGCGAGGCGCCGCCGCCTCAGCTCGTGCGGCCCTTCGAGTCGAAGGCCTTCATGCGGTCCAGCACGCCGTCCGCCGTCGGGGCGATCATCTCGTCGACGATCCGGCCGTCCGCGAGGAAGATCACCCGGTCCGCGTAGGACGCGGCGACCGGGTCGTGGGTGACCATGACGACCGTCTGGCCCAGCTCCCGTACCGAATTGCGCAGGAAGCCCAGCACTTCGGCGCCCGAGCGCGAGTCCAGGTTTCCGGTCGGCTCGTCACCGAAGATGATCTCGGGGCGGGAGGCCAGCGCGCGGGCCACGGCGACGCGCTGCTGCTGGCCTCCGGAGAGCTGCGCGGGGCGGTGGCTCAGCCGGCCGGACAGGCCGATCATGTCGATGACCTTCTCCACCCACTGCTTGTCGGGCTTACGGCCGGCGATGTCCATCGGCAGCGTGATGTTCTCCAGGGCCGTCAGTGTCGGCAGCAGGTTGAACGCCTGGAAGATGAAGCCGATCTTGTCCCGGCGCAGCTGCGTGAGCTGCTTGTCCTTCAGGGTGCTCAGCTCGGTCTCGCCGAGGCGGACCGAGCCGGAGGAGAAGGAGTCCAGGCCGGCGACACAGTGCATCAGGGTGGACTTGCCGGAGCCGGAGGGGCCCATGATCGCGGTGAACTCGCCCTGGCGGAAGTCCACGGTGACCTGGTCGAGGGCGACCACCTGGGTCTCGCCCTGTCCGTAGACCTTCGAGAGATCCGTGGCGCGGGCGGCCACCGCGGTGGCGCGGGACACGGTGGGGGTGGTGGTCACGAGAGGGACTCCTGTCACTGCGGATGTTCGGGAACCACTCCATCGTGTCGAGCGTTGAGGCCCGGAGCGTCCGTCCACGTGCCCGTTCCTGGGGCAGCCTGGAGTCGGACCGGGGGGCCCGCCCCTCCTCCTGAGGTATGACAGGACCCCTGAGACGCCCTCGGAGTGTGGAGCCGGCCGGTGCCCCGAGGGCGATGTGACATAGATGCGGCGAGTTTTCGTCATTCCGGCGTACGCGTCTTTGCGCCTGCGACCCCTGTCACACTTCGTCAGACGGCCCCTACCTGCACTGACACACCCTCAGACGTCAATAAAATAAGACAACATCGGGCCAGCGTTCCGCTGAACGGGGTAAGCGTCCGGATAGGCTCATGTGCCAACGCAGAGCCGCGCGCCAAGCCCGGGTGGTGGAATGCAGACACGGCGAGCTTAAACCTCGCTGGCCTTCGGGCCGTACCGGTTCGAGTCCGGTTCCGGGCACAGCTCACCCTCCTGGACCGCCGGGTCTCTCTAACGATCTCGGAAAGATCCTCCCCGAGCACTAGGGAGTTTCCTTTGCTTCCGCATTACTCTTGACGCAAGGCCGCGCAGTGCGGCCATGGAGGAGTGAGATGAGGAGCAGCAACCCGGTCTTCTCGCGACGGGGGTTCAGCCGCGACAACGGCTACGCCGGTTTCAACGCGCAGCAGCCGCAGGCCGGGGGCGCCGTCGGAACCAACCCGTACGCCGATGGCGCGACGAACCCGTACGCGACCAACCCGTACGCGCAGGACACCCAGCTCGGCGCCCCGCAGACGCGCGGCGATGTGATGACGATCGACGACGTCGTGAGCCGTACGGCCATGACGCTCGGCACGGTCGTGGTCACCGCCGCCCTGGCGTGGTTCCTGCTGCCCGTCGACGAGGCGAACCTCGGCAAGTCCTACGGCATCGCCATCGGGGCCGCCCTGGTGGCCTTCGTCCTGGCGATGGTGCAGTCCTTCAAGCGCAAGGCCTCGCCCGCGCTGATCCTGGCCTACGCGGCGTTCGAGGGTGTCTTCCTCGGCGTCATCTCGGCCACTGTCTCGACCTACATCTCGCCCGGTGTGGTCGCGCAGGCGGTCCTCGGCACGATGGCGGTCTTCGCCGGTGTGCTGATCGCCTACAAGATGCGCTGGATCCGCGTGACCCGCCGCTTCTACGGCTTCGTGATGGCGGCCGCGATCGGCTTCGTCCTGCTGATGCTGGTCAACGCGGTCTTCTCGCTCTTCGACGGCGCCGGTGACGGCCTGGGCTTCCGCAGCGGCGGCCTCGGCATCCTCTTCGGTGTCATCGGCATCATCCTCGGTGCCTGCTTCCTCGCTCTCGACTTCAAGCAGGTCGAGGACGGCGTGACGTACGGCGCCCCCCGTGAGGAGTCCTGGCTGGCGGCCTTCGGCCTCACCCTGACCCTCGTGTGGATCTACCTGGAGATGCTGCGCCTGCTGTCGATCCTGCAGGGCGACGACTGACGCACCGCTCGTGTGTGACGAAGGGCCCGTCCGGCTTCCGCCGGGCGGGCCCTTCCGCGTTCTCGGCGTTCTCAGCCCTTGAGCGCGGCGTCCAGGAGCACCCGGGCCGCCTCCTTCGCCTGGGTGGCCGGCTCGGGGGAGCCGTTGATGCCGGCGACGGCCATGGCGCCGTTGGCGAGCAGCGCCAGCTGATCGGCGAGCTCGGACGGCGCACCGAGGGCGTTCGTCTGCTCGGCGAAGTAGCCCCGCAGGGCCTGCTTGTGTCCGCGGGCGATGTCGGCGACGTCCGCCGAGATGCCGCCCATCTCGCCGAAGGTGTTGATGAAGGCACAGCCCCGGAAGCCGGGGTCGGCGAACCAGTCGCCGAGGTAGTCGAAGACCGCCAGGGCGCGCTCGTACGGGGTGCCCGCGTGACTCGTTCCGTGGGCGGCGATGGCCTCCCGCACAGCCGCGTCGCGGCGGTTGAGGACGGCCCAGACCAGATGGTCCTTGGACGGATAGAGCTGGTAGAGACGCTTGAGGGAGACGCCGGACGCGGTGCGGATGGCGTCCATGCCGACCGCCTGCACGCCCCGCTCGTCGAAGAGCGCCTCGGCGGCTTCCAGGAGCCGCAGCTCGGCGGATTCCGTGTCCATCGCCCGATCACCCCATCAGTAGAGAATCATCGTTCTCTCACTCTACAGGGCAAGGGGAACGATGGTTCTCCCTGTCGGGGCGGGCCGACGGGGGCCCGCACGGGCGGGCCCCGTGCGGGGTGTCAGAGCAGCCGGCGGGCCGCTCGCCGAAGGTCGTACTCGTGGATGATCGCCTTCGCGTGGCCGTACGCGAGGTCGTGCTCGCCCCGGAGCCAGCTCACCTTCTCCTCGAAGCGGATGAGGGAGGGGCCTTCCTCGACGGTGCGAAGCCAGTCGGAGATTTCACGACCGGTGCAGTGAGGGATGCGGGCGAGCAGGTTGCGATGGGTCTCTTCGGAGAATGCGTGGGACATCGGCGCCTCCGGACGCGTGTTGCCGTGTGCTCCTTCCCGTCACCGTGCCTGAGTGAAGGGCCGTTGGCAACAGTCCCCGGAGGGCGCGTAGGGTCGCGCCGTGCTTGATACGAGTGAACTGACCGCCGTCGTCGAACGGTTCGCCGACCGGCTGCGGGCCGCCCCGCAGAGCCGTCTCCAGCGTGGCGCGGCAGCCGAAGGGCTTGAACTGGCCAGGGAGTTGGCGCTCCTGGCGCAGCGGATCGAGGAGCCGGTGGCCGCCGGGCGGATCATCCCGGACGCCGGCGTGTTCTCGGTCGCCGACCAACTTGTCGTGGCCGGAAACGATCTGGCGGAGATTCTGCGAACGGCCCCGGCCGGCTCCCTGGAACGGGAACTGGGCGAGGCCGTGAGGCTGGTGCGGGAGGCCGCTGAGCGGTCGGGGCTCTGACGGCCCCTGGAGGGCTACAGCGAGGCGATCACGCGGTCGGCGAGGATGTAGACGTTCTCGTCGTCCGCGTCCCCGAAGGAGAACGTCAGGGCGTACGCGCCCGAGACACCCGAACCGCCGAGCAGGACCGGCGTACGGCCGGTGCGCAGGGCGTCCGCGAGACGCTCCGCGGTCTCCCGGTGACCGGGGGTCATGCAGAGCGTGGTGCCGTCGGCGAAGACGTACACGTCCAGCGTGCCGAGCGGCCCGGGGCGCACGTCGGTCAGCGCGGTGCGCGTGTCGGCGAGCTCCTCGAGGCGGGCCACCGTGCGCTCGTGGTCGGTGACAACGGGCGTCTGGACCGGCACGAAGTCCGGGTGCGAGGGGTGGCGGCGACGGGCCGCCGCGAGCTCCGGAGAGTCCTCGGCGTACTCGTTCAGCTCGGGGAACTCGTCCAGGACGCTGTCGACGCCGGGGCCGTCCAGCGCGGCGGCCTCGGCCTCCATCGCCTCCAGGGCCATGGCCTCCAGGCCCGCGAAATCGGCCTGGCGCGGCACGTAGAAGGGGCCGTCCTCGGCAGATCCGCCCAGGCCGCCGAGGAGCGACGGGGCGTCGGCCGCGTCACGGGCCTCCTGTGCAGCCCAGAACGCCCGGGCCTCGGCGAGCTCGCGCTCGCGCTCCTCGGCCAGCGCCTCGGCGACCGCGGCCCGTATCTCGGACGCGGGCGTCTGGCGTGCCGGGGGTACGGACACCCCGTGGGCGGTGGCGAGTTCGCTACGCAGAGCGGTGACCTGCTTACGGAGACCGTGGGCAGCGTGCAGGGCGGCGGCGCCCACGGCCGTGGCGGCGGCCGTGGTCACCAGCAGGGCAAGAGACATGGCGCTCACTGACGTACTCCCGATTCCGAGTCGATCCCCCCGACTTCCTACATCAGCTTGTCGTGGGAGTGCGCCCCCTGTCAGTGCATTACGTCACGAAATGGACAGGTATTTGGGCCAGGTGTTTAGTCCCGATGCGGGTGTGACCTGCGGGAATGACTCTCCCCCGGGACGTAGGTCACATCCTGGGGGAGATTCGGTCACGGCTAGGACGCGACGGGGTTAGCCGAGGCGTCTTCTGGGCTTAGCTCAGGCGCTCGTTTCCTTGGTCGCGCTGAGCTTCGCCACCGCTGCGGGCAGGTCCCGCCTTCGTTCCTCAGGCGACCTCTACCCTCCGCTACGGCTCAGCTCAGCCGCTCGTTTCCGCGGTCGCGCTGAGCTTCGCCACCGCTGCGGGCAGGTCCCGCCTTCGTTCCTCAGGCGACCCCTACCCTCCGCTACGGCTCAGCTCAGCCGCTCGATGACCATGGCCATGCCCTGGCCACCGCCGACGCACATGGTCTCCAGACCGAACTGCTTGTCGTGGAACTGGAGGCTGTTGATCAGCGTGCCGGTGATGCGGGCGCCGGTCATGCCGAAGGGGTGGCCGACGGCGATGGCGCCACCGTTGACGTTCACCTTGTCCAGGTCCAGACCCAGGTCCTGGTAGGACGGGATGACCTGGGCGGCGAAGGCCTCGTTGATCTCGGCGAGGTCGATGTCGTCGATGGTCAGGCCGGCGCGCTTGAGGGCCTGCTTGGACGCCTCGACCGGGCCGAGGCCCATGATCTCGGGGGAGAGGCCCGAGACGCCGGTGGAGACGATGCGGGCGAGCGGCGTCAGGCCGAGCTCGCGGGCCTTCGTGTCCGACATGATCACGAGCGCGGCGGCGCCGTCGTTGAGCGGGCAGCAGTTGGCGGCGGTGACCAGGCCGTCGGGGCGGAAGACGGGCTTGAGGCCCTGCACGCCCTCCAGGGTGACGCCGGCGCGCGGGCCGTCGTCGGCGGAGACGACGGTGCCGTCCGGGGTCGTCACCGGGGTGATCTCGCGCTCCCAGAAGCCGTTCTTGATGGCCTGCTCGGCGAGGTTCTGCGACCGTACGCCGAACTCGTCCATCTCCTGGCGGCTGATGCCCTTGAGGCGGGCCAGGTTCTCGGCGGTCTGACCCATGGCGATGTACGCGTCCGGGACGAGGCCGTCCTCGCGCGGGTCGTGCCAGGAGGAGCCCTCGGAGGCGGCGACGGCGGCGGTACGGGCCTCGGCCTCGGCGAAGAGCGGGTTGTGCGTGTCGGGCAGGGAGTCCGAGTTGCCCTTCGCGAAGCTGGAGACCATCTCGACACCGGCCGAGATGAAGACGTCGCCCTCGCCGGCCTTGATGGCGTGCAGCGCCATGCGGGAGGTCTGGAGGGAGGAGGAGCAGTAACGGGTGATCGTGCAGCCGGGGAGGTGGTCCATCCCCATCTGGACGGCGACGATCCGGCCCAGGTTGTTGCCCTGCTCGCCACCGGGGAGACCACAGCCGAGCATCAGGTCGTCGATGTCCCGCGGGTCCAGCTCGGGGACCTTGGCGAGCGCGGCCTGGATGATGGTCGCGGTGAGGTCGTCGGGCCGCAGGTCCTTCAGGGAGCCCTTGAAGGCCCGGCCGATCGGGGAGCGGGCGGTCGAGACGATGACGGCTTCGGGCATCACGGCTCCAGGGGGATGCGGGGTGGACGGACTGAAAGCGAAGCTACCTGCACGTACGGCACGGGTCACCGCCCAGACGGTGTGACGCGGACCTCTTTTCTAAGCGAGCGCTCAGTTCGCGCGTGCGGCGCGCACTCTCGCCCCACCGTCGAAGCCAATTGTCCCGCCGGGGGCGCTGCCGGGTCACACCCCCGGCGCTCCGTTGCGGGCAACTGTTCCGCTGGGGCGCTGCCCGCCTTCCCCCAGCCCCCAGCGGGACGATTGCCCACACGGGGGGCGGAGGGAACTGCCCCGTAGCCCGGAGTCGTCGTCAGGGGCGGTGGGCCTCCTCCGGGGACGGGGTCGGTTCCGGCGTGGCCGGTGGCGGCTCCGCGAGGCGACGGCGCCGGCGGTGCTTGAGCAGCGCCCACGGCGCCCGCGCCCCCGTGACCTCCGTGCCCGCCTCCTTCGCCGCCTCCGCCGCCGCCTTCGCCACCGGCAGCATGTTCTCGTGACGGTCCGGCTCCAGGCGGTCCGTTTCCGGCCACACGCCCAGCACCGCGCACACCGTCGGCAACACGGCCATCGCCGCCGTCGCGTACCCCTCCGCCGACGGGTGGTAGTTGTCCGCCCCGAACATCTCGCGCGGATTCGCCGCGAACTCGGGACCCAGCAGGTCCCCCAGCGACACCGTCCGCCCGCCCTGCTCCACCACCACGATCGTCTGTGCCGCCGCCAGCTGCCGCGACACCCGCCGCGCCAGCCACCGCAGCGGCTGGTACACCGGCTCGATCGTCCCCAGGTCCGGGCAGGTCCCGACGACCACCTCCGCCCCGGCCGTCCGCAGCCGCCGCACAGCCGCCGCGAGAAGCCGCACCGATTCCGTCGCCGACATCCGGTGCGTGACGTCGTTCGCCCCGATCATGATCACGCACACGTCCGGCGGCCCCGCAGGAGCCGCCAGCAACAGCGACACCTGACGCTCCAGGTCGTCCGAGCGCGCTCCCGGCAGCGCCACGTTCCGCAGGATCACCGGGCGCTCCGCCACCGCCGCGAGCCCCGACGCCAGGAGCGCCCCCGGCGTCTGGCCGACCCGGCGCACCCCCTGACCCGCCGCCGTCGAATCACCCAGAAGGGCCAGTCGCAGCGGGGGCGAGGCCGGGTCCGTGGTCTCGAAGGAGCGGCCGTACAGCCCGTCCGCCCCCGGTGGCAGCGGCGCCACCCCACCCCCGACCGTCCTCTTCGCCAGCTGCACCTCGGCCAGAAGCACACCCACCGCCGCCGCACCGAGCAGCCCGATGCTCCCACCGCCGTACGCCGCGCCCGCCGCGATCCGCCGTGCCACCCTCGCCCTCGACATGGGGGCAGTCACCTCCTTCAAGCCGTTCAGGATCTAACTGCCCCGTAACCCGCTCCGACTACGCATACGCTGGCTGCACCATTACGGAGACCCCGGAGATTACGGTGCAATTCCACGACTCGATGATCAGCCTCGTCGGCAACACCCCGCTGGTGAAGCTCAACAATGTGACAGAGGGCCTGCAGGCCACCGTCCTGGCCAAGGTCGAGTACTTCAACCCGGGCGGCTCGGTCAAGGACCGCATCGCCCTGCGCATGATCGAGGCGGCCGAGGAGAGCGGTGCTCTCAAGCCCGGCGGAACCATCGTCGAGCCCACGTCCGGCAACACCGGCGTCGGGCTCGCCATCGTGGCCCAGCAGAAGGGCTACAAGTGCATCTTCGTCTGCCCCGACAAGGTGTCCACGGACAAGATCAACGTGCTGCGGGCGTACGGCGCCGAGGTCGTGGTCTGCCCCACCGCGGTGGACCCCGAGCACCCCGACTCGTACTACAACGTCTCGGACCGGCTCGTGCGTGAGACCCCCGGTGCCTGGAAGCCCGACCAGTACTCCAACCCGAACAACCCCCGCTCGCACTACGAGACCACCGGTCCCGAGCTGTGGGAGCAGACGGACGGGAAGATCACCCACTTCGTCGCGGGCATCGGTACCGGCGGCACCATCTCCGGCACCGGCAAGTACCTGAAGGAGGTCAGCGGCGGCACGGTCCAGATCGTCGGCGCCGACCCCGAGGGCTCGGTCTACTCCGGCGGTTCCGGCCGGCCGTACCTCGTCGAGGGCGTCGGCGAGGACTTCTGGCCCACCGCCTACGACCGTGACGGCACCGACCGGATCGTCGCCGTCTCCGACAAGGACTCCTTCCAGATGACCCGCCGCCTCGCCAAGGAGGAGGGCCTCCTGGTGGGCGGCTCCTGCGGCATGGCGGTCGTCGCGGCGCTCGAGGTAGCCAAGGACCTCGGCCCGGACGACATCGTGGTCGTGATCCTTCCGGACTCAGGCCGCGGCTACCTCTCCAAGATCTTCAACGACGAGTGGATGGCCGACTACGGCTTCCTGGAGGACACCTCCTCCGCCACCGTCGCCGACGTGCTGCGTCACAAGGAGGGCGGACTGCCCTCCCTCGTCCACATGCACCCGGAGGAGACGGTCGGTCAGGCCATCGAGGTGCTGCGGGAGTACGGCGTCTCCCAGATGCCGATCGTCAAGCCGGGCGCCGGTCACCCGGACGTCATGGCCGCTGAGGTCGTCGGCTCGGTCGTCGAACGCGAGCTCCTCGACGCGCTGTTCACCAAGCGGGCCTCCCTGGAGGACCCGTTGGAGCGTCACATGAGCGCCCCGCTGCCGCAGGTCGGCTCCGGCGAGCCGGTCGCCGACCTGATGTCCGTGCTCGGTGAGGCGGACGCGGCGATCGTGCTGGTCGAGGGCAAGCCGACGGGTGTGGTGAGCCGTCAGGACCTGCTCGCCTTCCTGGCGAACGGCGGGGCCAAGGGCTCCGCGAAGTAGCTCGAACCGCGAGTCGAGCGGGCGTTCGCGCAAACGGTACGAGCGCGACACGTACCCGCAGCACCCGCTTAACACGCGTCCGGCACATTGGTCGTTGTCGGCGTCAAGGACTACGGAGCGGCTCCCGGACTCCTGAAGACGCCGCCGGACGCGGAGACCGGCCCTGACCCGGGCCCGTGTCCCCCGCGGGGACCGCCGTCGTCCCGCCCCCCGGCAACGGGGGTGCGGCGGTCCCCGCGCCACTTCGTTCCGCTAGAAGTCCTCGGTGTCGCCGCGCTTCGGCAGCCGGCCCCGGAACGCGTGGACGAAGTTCACGCCCACGATGCCCAGCCAGGCCACGATCAGACCCTCCAGGTTCGCCTGGCTGGCGGCGATCGCGGAGAGCGGGATCGCCAGGACCAGCGAGATGATCCCGAAGCCGTAGCGCTCGCCGAAGCCCTCCGCGCCCGAACCCGGCGGCCGGACCCCGCGGGCGGCCGCCACCTGCTGCTCGGCCAGTCGGCGCCGCACCTGGCGGTCGACCGTGGCGTCCAGGCTCTGCTCCACCTTGCCGAGGAACGACTCGATCAGAGCGGCCTCGTACTCGGTGCCCAGCTCCCGCCGGGCGTGCAGGGTGGCGTCCAGCTCGCTCTTGAGCTCGTTGGTCCGGTCAGGGTCGCGCGTATCCATGCTCGCCACGGTAGAGAGCCCGGACCTTCACGTCAGTAGGGCTATCCCCCGCTTTTTCTTGCCCTGCTGCATATCCTCATGCAGAGTTCGAGGAGGATGAATAGGCAAAAGGGGGACGGCGTGAGTGACAGCCCGGCCGGACGGCTTCAGGCGCTCTTCGAAGGGCACCGGCTGACACCGACACAGCGGCGCATCGCGCACTGCATGGTGCGCCGGGCCGGCGACGTGCCGTTCCTGTCCAGCGTGGAGCTGGCCGAGCTCGCCGGCGTCAGCCAGCCCTCCGTCACCCGCTTCGCCGTCGCCCTCGGCTTCGACGGCTACCCCGCGCTGCGCCGCCATCTGCGCGAGGTCGCCCCGGAGCGGAAGCCCGCGGGGGAGACGAGCGAGCACAACGAGTACCAGCAGGCCGTCCTCGCCGAGATCGAGAACCTCCGCCATCTCGCCGAACTGCTCGCCGACCCCGCGCCCGTCGAGCGCGCCGGGCGGCTGCTCGCCGCCTCCCGGCCGCTGCCCGTCCTCGGCCTGCGCGCGGCCTCCTCCCAGGCCCGCGGCTTCGCGTACTTCGCCGCCAAGGTCCACCCCGACATCCGCCTCCTCGACGAGGGCGGCTCGATGCTCACGGACCGCGTCGACGCGGCCGTACGGGCCGGGGCGACGGCACTGCTCTGCTTCGCGCTGCCGCGCCACCCCAGGGAGGTCGTGGAGACCCTGGAGTACGCGCGGGCGGCCGGCCTGACCGTCGTGACGGTCGCCGAATCGGCGTTCGCGCCCGTCGCCGCCCACAGCGACCTGCTGATCCCCGCCGCCGTCGGCACCGGGCTCGCCTTCGACACGGCCTGCGCTCCGATGCTGCTCGGCCGGGTGCTCCTGGAGGCGATGGCGGACGAGCTGCCGGACGCCCAGGCGCGGCTCGAGGAGTTCGACGCGAAGGCGGCGGAGCGGGGACTGTTCGTGGAGTAGGGGAGCGGGCCGATCCCGGCTCCGGGGGTCAGACCTCCAGCTCGGCCTCGATCCGCTTCAGCTGGTGGCGGGCCATCGCCAGGTTCGCGCGGTCCTTGTCCAGCGCCAGGTACAGGAACAGACCGTTGGCGCCGCGCCCCTTGAGCAGCCGGAGCAGGTGGTACTGGCCGCCGAGCGTGATCAGGATGTCCTCGATCTCGTCCTTGAGGCCGAGCATCTCCATCGTCCTGACCTTGGCGCGGACCACGTCCGTGTTGCCCGCGGCGGCCACATTGAGGTCGAGATCCTTGCTGCTGCCGATCGTGCCGAGGGCCATACCGCTGGTGTAGTCGACCAGCGCGGCGCCGATGGCGCCCTCGATGGCCATGGTTTCCTTCAGAGACGTCTCGGTGTTCGCCATGGGTGTCGCACTTCCTTTTCGCATCTGTGGTTGGGATCAGTTCAGGTCTTTGCGTTCCAGGGCCTCGTCGACCAGGTCGCCTATCCGGGCACTCGACCGCCGCGCCTCCAGGTGGAGCCGCCCCACATTGATCCGGGGTTCGGCGAGCAGGGTGAGGACGGCGGATCCGCCGGCCGCGTACGTGGCGACATAGCCGTTCTCGCCGCGCACCAGCAGCTCGCGGAAGCCGCCCTGGCCCGTGGAATCGGTCAGCCGCTGCCCGACGCCGAGCGCCGCGGCCGTGAGTGCGGCCACCGCCTCGGCCTCGGTGTCGACCGTGTCCTGGGCCAGGACCAGGCCGTCGGCGCTCGCCGCGAGCGCCCCGGTGAGCTGGGGCAGTCGGGCCCGCAGCCGTCTCAGCTCGCCGAGCACCTCGGCCTCTGCCGACATCAGTTGTCTCCTCTCGGCGCGCATGCGCAGGGCACGCCTCATCACAGGCTTGCCTCCAGGGCGTCACGGAGCCGGCGCAGCAGGGCGATGTCCGGATCGACCGCGACCTCGCCGACCCAGGTGGGGACGGCGGGTTGGGCGGCCGGTAAGGGTTCGAGCGGGGTCTCGACGAGGCCGGCGGCCGCGAGGCGGCGGATGTCGAGCAGTGTGTGGAAGGCCGGGCGGCCGAGCAGCCGAGCGATGTCCGCCGGGGTACGGGCTCCGTCGGCGGCGGCCAGCAGGGCCCGCTGACGCAGACTCACCGCCTGTCCGGGGGCGGCGGCGCGGGGCACGACCGGGGCGGTGTCCACGGCCCCGTACGGCCAGACGCTGTCCAGCAGTTCACGGCGGCGTACGGTCTCGCGCTCGACGGCCTCGGTGGAGACCGGCCGCACCGGCCCGAACCAGTGGGCGACTCCGTAGCGGAAGCGGGTGGGGCCGCTGGCGGGGGCGAGCGCGAAGAACGCCGCGTCGAAGACGGCCCCGAGGTGGCATATCTGGAGTTCACCGTCGTGCAGTCGGCCGCTGTCCACCAGGAACCGGCCGACCTCACGGCGCGCCCCGGCCCGGTTGACGGCCTCGTCCCAGCCTTCGCGGGGCAGCCGTCCGCCGGCCGTCAGCAGGACGTCGAGGCCCGGGGCTGCGGGGCTCTCGGCGTGCACGACGCGGCCGTCGACGAGGTAGAGGGTGCCGTGGTCGCGCAGCAGGGCTCCGGTGGCGCGCTCGGCGGAGAGGCGGGTGAGCATCGGCGAGACGGTCATCCGAGGACCAGCCTTTCGGCGAGGTCGCGCAGCCGGATCCGGGCGAGGGCGAGGTTTCCGGTGTCGCGGTCGATCCACAGGTGCAGAAAGACGCTGCTGTCGAAGGCCGTCTCGACGAAGCGGAGGACGTGGTAGCCGCCGCGGGCCGTGACGATCAGGTCCTCGACGGGCGGCCCTTTGGGTAACGTTTCGTCGTGCAGGGGGCCGTGGGCGAAGGAGTCGTACTCCGCTGCCGCCCGCGCCAGTTCGGCCGCCTCCGCCGCGGTCGTCTCGTGGTCGCCGACCGGCGAGTCGCCCGCCGTGCCGAGGGCGAGTCCGCTGGTCCAGTCGACCAGCCAGGCCCCGCGTGCGCCCGGCAGGCTCATGGCCTCCAGCAGGCACTCGTCGATTCCGGGCACGCGGGTTCCCCTCCCGATGCGGCGTGCGGGTACGGCAGTGACGGAGACGTTACTCAACGTTCCGGTCGGGGGCAGGAGTTCTGGCATTTTCCATCGGAACATGCCGTCGGCTTGCTTGAATTCGCCCTCGACGGTCGGCTCCCCGGTCCTTGCCTTGCCCGGTCCTCCCCGCGTACGCGGAGGACGACCTTGTCGCGCGCACACAGCCCGATCCCGATGGCGAGCAGCGCACCGGCCCGGACGTACACGCCCGCCGAGCGGTCCGCGAGCGGTCCGCGAGCGGGCACGCCGGACGAAGGCCGGCGTCGGACGACTGTCCGGGGCGGGCCGGTGTCGGGGGCGGGCCGGTGCCAGGGGCAGGCCGGAGTCGGTGGCGGACCGGTGCCAGGGGCAGGCCGGAGTCGGTGGCGGACCGGTGCCAGGGACAGGCCGGCGTCGGTGGCGGACCGGTGTGAGGGGCGGACCGCCGTACGGACCGGCCGGTGTCAGTGGCGGCGCTCCACCGACGCCGCCACGTCGTCCAGGTCCTTCGCGAGTGCCCGGCTCACCGCCTTGGCGCCGAGGCCGCTCAGCAGCTTGGCGAGGAACCCCATGCGGCTGCCCTCGGCCGGGCTCGCCGAGAACGTCATCCGTACCGTCGTCGCACCCGTCCCGTCCGGCCGCAGCGCGATCTCCGAGACGTAGTGCATTCCGTGCGAGTCGGCCACCGTCACATAGCGGTCCGGCGGCTCGGCCTCGGTCACGGTCATCTCCTCCGTGGCCTCCTTGCCCATCATCCGCCGGGTCTCGCGCCAGCGGGTGCCCACGCCGAAGGCGCCCTCCGTCAGCACCTCGACCCGCTCCACACCGCTCAGGACCCGCTCCATGTCCTTCAGGTCCGTCAGCGCCTCCCAGACGGGCCCGGGAGACGCCGCGATCCGGCGTTCGACGACGACGCTCTTGGTAGCCATGGCTCCATCGAACCACCGGGGTCGGACAAGCGCCCGCAGTGCTACGCCCGCAGTGCTACGGCAGCAGGGCCTCCGTCCGGTCCCCACCCGCCTCGGCGACGATCTCGTCGAGCGTCTGCGCCCCGCGCACGGTCGCGAACGCCACCCGCCCCTCGTCGCCCACCGTGAAGCCGTGGACAGCGGGCCGGGGCAGGCTGTTGTACGCGTAGTGGTGGGCGAAGTAGTACGCGCCGGTGTCCGGCACCGCGACGATGTCGTCCGGCCGCAACAGGGGCAGCGGGCGTGCGGTGGCGAGCAGATCCCCGGCGAAACAGGCGGGTCCGGCCACGTCCTGGACGGTCTCCTCCCCCTCGCGGGGCCGGCCGTCGGAGTCGTACGCGAGGAGGCGCAGCGGCCACGAGACGGGGTCGTAGACGGTACGGGTGGCGAGCTGGACCCCGGCGTGGGTGACCGCGATGGGGCGGGCGCCCGAGGTCTTGGTGTACTCGACACGGGCCAGGACCGTGCCGTGCTTGGCGAGCAGTGAGCGCCCGAACTCGGTGACGAGCCCGTAGCGCCCGTCGAGCAGGCCGGGGGCGGTGGCGGCGAGCAGCTCGGCGTACTCCGCGTAGGTCGGCGTCTCGTCGTCGGAGGCGAAGTTCACCGGCAGTCCGCCGCCGATGTCGACGGTGTCGATCTGCTGCCGTCCGGCCTTGGCGTTGATCTCCTCGGCCAGGTCGTAGGCCGCCGCGACCCCCTCGGCCATCAAGGCGAGCGGAACGCCCTGCGAGCCGGTGTGCGTGTGCACCCGGCGCATCCAGGGCCGGTCGAGGTACGCCTGGACCACGGCCTCCCGGGCGCCCACGTCGCGCAGCGCGACCCCGAACTTGGAGGTGGCGGTCGCGGTGGAGAGCGCGCCGATCAGACCCGCCCCGATCTGCGGGTTGATCCGCAGTCCGAGCGGGCTCGAGGTCGGTGCGGAGGCGATGAGCGCGTCGATCCTGGCCAGTTCCTGGAGGTTGTCGGCGTTGACGGCGATCCCGAGCGCCAGGGCGTGACGCAGCTCGGCGGGCGTCTTGGCGGGCGAGTCGAGCACCGTACGGGAGGGCGGGACTCCGGCCGCGCGGGCGAGGGCCAGCTCGCCGGGGCTCGCGACCTCGACCCCGAGCCCGCAGTCGTAGAGCAGGCGCAGGACGGGTACGAGCGGGCAGGCCTTCACGGCGAAGGCGTGCAGGACGGGAGCGTCGGTGACGGCGGCGAAGGCGGAGACGAGGGCGGCGGCGGAGGCGCGGATCCCGGCGGTGTCGAGGAGGGCGACGACGGGTTCGGTGGGGGAGAGGAGGCCTTGTTCGACGGCGGCTCGGACGGCCTGATCGCGACGGTGGGAAGCCATGTGTCCATGGGACCACCGGGACGGGTGGCACCGCAGCTGTTGACTACAAGTATTCAGCAGTCCAGGATGTGAATAACTGATTCACATCGGAGGAGGCTTCCCCATGTCAGGACCCCGCCCCGTACGGGCCCCGCGCGGTACGGAACTGAGCGCCCTGGGATGGCAGCAGGAGGCCGCCCTCCGGATGCTGCAGAACAACCTGGACCCCGAGGTCGCCGAACACCCCGACAAGCTCGTCGTCTACGGCGGCACCGGCAAGGCCGCGCGCGACTGGCGCTCCTTCGACGCGATGGTGCGCACGCTGCGCACCCTCAAGCAGGACGAGACGATGCTCGTCCAGTCCGGCCGCCCGGTCGGCGTCATGCAGACCCACGAGTGGGCCCCGCGTGTTCTCATCGCCAACTCCAACCTGGTCGGCGACTGGGCGAACTGGGAGGAGTTCCGGCGCCTGGAGCAGCTGGGCCTGACCATGTACGGCCAGATGACGGCCGGCTCGTGGATCTACATCGGCACCCAGGGCATCCTCCAGGGCACCTACGAGACCTTCGCCGCCGTCGCCGCGAAGAAGTTCGACGGCACCCTGGCCGGCACGATCACCCTGACCGCCGGCCTCGGAGGCATGGGCGGCGCCCAGCCGCTCGCCGTGACGATGAACGACGGCGTCGCGATCTGCATCGACGTCGACCCGCGCGCCATCGAGCGCCGCATCGAGCACCGCTACCTCGACGTGAAGGCGGACAACCTCGCCCACGCCCTGGCGCTCGCGACCGAGGCCCGTGACGCCCGTCGGCCGCTCTCCATCGGCCTGCTCGGCAACGCGGCGGAGCTGCTGCCGCAGATGCTCGCCGAGGGCGCCCCGATCGACATCGTGACCGACCAGACCTCGGCCCACGACCCGCTCTCGTATCTGCCGGTGGGCGTCGACTTCGACGACATGGCGACGTACGCGGCCAAGGACCCGGCCGGCTTCACGACCCGCGCCCGCGAGTCGATGGCCAAGCACGTCGAGGCCATGGTCGGCTTCATGGACGCCGGCGCCGAGGTCTTCGACTACGGCAACTCCATCCGCGGCGAGGCCCAGCTGGCCGGCTACGACCGCGCGTTCGCCTTCCCCGGCTTCGTACCGGCGTACATCCGCCCGCTGTTCTGCGAGGGCAAGGGCCCGTTCCGCTGGGCCGCCCTCTCCGGCGAGGCCTCGGACATCCACAAGACGGACAAGGCGATCCTGGAGCTCTTCCCGGAGAACGAGTCCCTCCACCGCTGGATCAAGATGGCCGGCGAGCGCGTCCACTTCCAGGGCCTGCCCGCCCGCATCTGCTGGCTCGGCCAGGGCGAGCGCGACAAGGCGGGCGACATGTTCAACGACATGGTCGGCAACGGCACCCTCGCCGCGCCCCTCGCGATCGGCCGCGACCACCTCGACTGCGGCTCGGTGGCCTCCCCGTACCGCGAGACCGAGGCCATGCTCGACGGCTCCGACGCGATCGCCGACTGGCCCCTCCTGAACGCCATGGTCAACGTCGCCTCCGGCGCGTCCTGGGTCTCCATCCACCACGGCGGTGGCGTCGGCATGGGCCGCTCCATCCACGCGGGCCAGGTCTCGGTCGCGGACGGCACGGCTCTCGCGGGCGAGAAGATCCGCCGCGTCCTGACGAACGACCCGGGCATGGGCGTCATCCGCCACGTCGACGCGGGCTACGACATCGCGGAGCGGGTCGCCGACGAGAAGGGCGTACGCGTCCCGATGCGCGAGGGTGACTCCGCGTGAGTGCGAGTTTCCACGCCATGTGGCGGTCGCTGCGGCCCATCGGCCGCAGCGCCGCCTCCGGCGGCTACCGCCGCTACGCCTGGACCGCCGCCGACGCCGACTGCCGGCTCTGGTTCCAGATGCAGGCCGAGGCCCGCAGGCTGAACTACGAGGTCGACCGCAACGGCAACCAGTGGGCCTGGCTCGGCGACCCGGCGGCCGGGGACGCGGTCGTCACCGGCTCGCACCTGGACTCCGTACCGGACGGTGGAGCCTTCGACGGCCCGCTCGGCGTCGTCTCCTCCTTCGCCGCGCTCGACGAACTGCGCTCCCGTGGCGTCGTGTTCAAGCGGCCCCTCGCGATCACCAACTTCGGTGACGAGGAGGGCGCCCGCTTCGGACTCGCCTGCGTCGGCTCCCGTCTCACCGCCGGCCGGCTGACGAAGGAGCAGGCGTACGAGCTCCGCGACGGCGACGGCATCAGCCTCCCGCAGGCCATGGAGGCGGCGGGTCACGACCCCGAGACCATCGGCCCGGACCCGGAGCGGCTCGCGCGCATCGGCGCCTTCGTCGAGCTCCACGTCGAACAGGGCCGCGCCCTGGACCTGACCGGCGACTCCGTCGGTATCGCCTCCGCGATCTGGCCGCACGGCCGCTGGCGGTACGACTTCGCCGGCGAGGCCAACCATGCCGGCACCACCCGGCTCGTCGACCGTCGCGACCCGATGCTCACCTACGCCGAGACCGTCCTCGCCGCCCGTCGCGAGGCCGAACTCGCGGGCGCCGTCGCCACCTTCGGCAAGATCGCGGTCGAGCCGAACGGCGTCAACGCCATCCCCTCCCTCGTCCGCGGCTGGCTCGACGCGCGCGCCGCCGACCAGAGCGCCCTGGACACCGTCGTCGCCGGCGTCGAGACCGCAGCCCGCGACTATGCGGACCGGCACGGCATCGACCTCACGGTCGTACGGGAGTCCTTCACACCGGTCGTGGAGTTCGCCCACGCGCTGCGGGACGAGCTCGCCGGGATCCTCGGCGAGAAGACGCCGGTCCTCGGCACGGGCGCAGGACACGACGCGGGCATTTTGTCCGAATCGATTCCGACCGCCATGCTGTTCGTACGGAACCCCACGGGCGTCTCGCACTCCCCGGCCGAATTCGCTGCCGAGGACGACTGTGTCGCCGGGGTCCTCGCACTCGCCGACGTACTGGAGGGTCTCGCGTGCAGGTGACGTACTGGCTGGAGCACGCCTGGCTCGACACGAACGTCGAGCCGGGCGTGGCCCTCGAGGCGACGGACGGCCGGATCACGGCGGTACGCACGGGGATCGACGCCCCGCCGCCCGGCGCCGTCGTCCTGCGCGGCCTGACGGTCCCCGGCCTCGCCAACGCCCACTCGCACGCTTTCCACCGCGCCCTGCGCTCCACCGTCCAGGTCGGCTCCGGCACGTTCTGGACCTGGCGCGAGGTGATGTACCAGGTGGCGTCCCGGCTGACCCCGGAGACGTACCACGCCCTCGCACGGGCGGTGTACGCCGAGATGGCGCTCGCCGGGATCACCGCCGTCGGTGAGTTCCACTACCTGCACCACGCGCCGGGCGGCACCCCCTACGCCGACCCCAACGCGATGGGCGAGGCCCTGATCGAGGCCGCCGCCGAGGCCGGCATCCGGATCACCCTCCTCGACACGGCCTACCTCTCCGCCGGCTTCGGCGCCGCGCCCGACCAGCACCAGCTCCGCTTCTCCGACGGCACGGCCGAGGCCTGGGCGGAGCGCGTCTCGCTGCTCAAGGAGCGCGAGGGCGGGGACGGCGTACGGATCGGGGCGGCGATCCACTCCGTACGGGCGGTCCCTGCCGACCAGCTGTCGACCGTGGCGGACTGGGCGCGCGAGCGGGGCGCCCCGCTGCACGTCCACCTCTCGGAGCAGACGGCCGAGAACGAAGCCTGCCTCGCGGCCCACGGCCGCACCCCCACGCAGCTCCTCGCGGACCACGGCGTGCTCGGCCCGCTGACGACCGGTGTCCACAACACGCACCTCACGGACGCGGACATCGCGCTCATCGGCTCGTCCACGACCGGCACCTGCATGTGCCCGACCACCGAACGCGACCTCGCGGACGGCATCGGCCCGGCCGTCGCCCTCCAGCAAGCGGGCTCCCCGCTCTCGCTGGGCAGCGACAGCCACGCCGTGATCGACCTCCTGGAGGAGGCCCGGGCGATGGAGCTGAACGAGCGCCTCCGCTCCCGCACGCGCGGCCACTGGACGGCGGCGGCCCTGCTGCGGGCCGCGACCGCCGACGGTCACGCGTCGCTCGGATGGGACGAGGCGGGCACCCTGGAGCCGGGCGCGCTCGCCGACTTCACGACGATCGCCCTGGACTCGGTCAGGACAGCGGGACCGGTGCCGCGTCTGGCAGCCGAGACGGCGGTATTCGCAGCGTCGGCCGCGGATGTGCGGCACACGATCGTGGGCGGCCGCCATGTCGTACGGGACGGGGTCCACCAGACCGTGCCGGACGTGCCCCGTGCCCTCGCCGAATCGATCGCCGCACTGCGCGGCTGAAGCGCCTGAAGGAGACACCTCTCACCATGAACACGGGCCCCGCGGCGACGAACAACACGGCGGCGAGCTCCGCGCCCACGAGTGCGAACAGCGCCGTGGCGACGGCGGCCACCGCCATCGTCAACATCGCCAGTCTGGTCACCAACGACCCCTCTCTCGGTGATGGAACCCCTCTCGGCCTGATCCAGGACGCGGCCGTCGTCGTGGACGGCGACCGCGTGGTCTGGGTCGGTGAATCCAGCAAAGCACCGGCCACTGACAACCGGGTCGACGCCGGTGGACGGGCGGTGATCCCCGGCTTCGTGGACTCCCACTCGCACCTCGTCTTCGCGGGCGACCGCACGGCGGAGTTCAACGCGCGGATGTCCGGCCAGGCGTACGCGGCGGGCGGCATCCGCACGACGGTGGCGGCGACGCGGGCGGCCTCCGACGAGGCCCTGTCGGCGAACGTCGCCCGCTACCTGCGTGAGGCCCTCACCCAGGGCACGACGACCTTCGAGACCAAGTCGGGCTACGGCCTCACGGTCGAGGACGAGGCCCGCGCGCTGCGCATCGCGGCCGCGCACACGGACGAGGTCACCTACCTGGGCGCCCACATCGTCTCCCCGGACTACGCCGACGACCCGGCCGCCTACGTGGCCCTGGTGACCGGTGAGATGCTCGACGCCTGCGCACCGTACGCGCGGTGGGTCGACGTCTTCTGCGAGAAGGGCGCGTTCGACGGGGACCAGGCGCGGGCGATCCTCACCGCCGGCATGGCGAAGGGCCTGCACCCGCGCGTGCACGCGAACCAGCTCTCGTACGGCCCCGGTGTCCAGCTCGCGGTGGAGCTGGACGCGGCGAGCGCCGACCACTGCACCCACCTGACGGACGCGGACGTGGACGCCCTGGCTTCGGGCAGCACCGTCGCGACGCTCCTCCCGGGCGCGGAGTTCTCCACCCGCGCCGAGTGGCCGAACGCCCGCCGCCTCCTGGACGCGGGCGCGACGGTGGCGCTGTCGACGGACTGCAACCCGGGCTCGTCCTTCACCTCGTCCGTACCGTTCTGCATCGCGCTCGCGGTGCGGGACATGGGAATGACCCCGGACGAAGCGGTCTGGTCGGCCACGGCCGGCGGCGCGGCGGCCCTCCGCCGCACGGACATCGGCCGCCTCTCCCCGGGCGCCACCGCCGACCTGACGATCCTGAACGCCCCGTCCCACGTCCACCTGGCCTACCGCCCGGGCGTCCCCTTGGTGACCGAGGTCTGGCGCCGCGGGGTACGTGTGGTCTGATCGCGCCCGGCCCCGGCGGGCGCACGCCCTACTCCAAGACGGCTGCTGCCGGGTGACCTGAACCGGGTCCCCTGGCGCAGCCGGGGCAGAGCTCCTCGTCAGCGCCACGGAAAGCCCGGTCGCAGCGGTCGCAGTTCCGCAGCGGCAGGATCGTCGGGGCCTCCGGCACAGGAGGCAGTTCCGGCGGGAGCCACTCGCGGAGGCGGTGGGCGACGAGTCTGGCGGGCCAGCGGATGGTGCCGGTGGGGAGCCCGGCGGCGAGGGTCCGGGTGACGGCGGCGGGGGTGAGGCCACGCTCCAGCCACCGCTGGACGTCGGGCGCGAGACGTCGCACGTCGTTCTCGGAGAGCAGCAGCCGGGGCTCGCGCTGTCGTAGGCCTGCGAGCAGGCCGGCAGCGGGCCGCAACTCCTCGGTGAGCTCGGGACCGTCCGGCACCGGCTCAGGCACGGGTCGGAGCTCACGGCGAGCAGGCCGGGCACGCTTGACCGGGTCGACCGGGTGAGGGTTCTCGTACCAGGTCGTGACCGTGGCCAGCTTGGCGTCCTGGCCCCGGACCACCTGCCGCTTCAGATACCCGGCGGCCTCCAACTCCCGCAGCGCCCCGGCGATGCGCGACTCTCCCTCCCGGAAGCGGAGCGCGAGGATCTTGATGCCGACGAGGGCGCCGTCGGGCAGCGACTGGATGTACACGCCGACGCCGATCGCGCAGGCGGACAGGTCCTTGTGCTGGGCGAGATGGTTGCCCACGACGGTGAACTTCTCGTCGTGACGGTGACGTACGTGCGTCACTCCAGCGCGCGCGGTCACGGACGTACTAAACTGCGTCGCAGTCATAGGGAAGGCTCTTCTTCCTGAGTGATCAGGCCCTCGACCGGGATGCCAGTCCCGCCGGGGGCCGAAATCTTTTGCGGCATATGCAAGTTGGCGTGACCGTACCGTGCCGTCCGGTCGTTCTGCCACATAGTCACCCGAAGGGGTGAGCTGTCGGGTTTGGGTGGAAGTGGTTCTTTCCCTCATTCTTTCAACGGGATTTCGTGGAACGCCGGTTCGCCCCGAACCGGGTCGTGGAAACCGCCACCCGGAGTGGCCCGGGAGCCTGCTCAGTCCCGTGACTCCCCGAGCACGGCGCGCAGCCAGTCCAGGCCGTCCTGCTCCAGCAACTCGTCCGCCAGGCGGCCGGCCGTCTTCGTGACGATCCGGCCTCGGCTGTTGTCGATCCAGCGCTGGGCGTTCTCGTAGCCCTGTGCCTTGTACTCGATGCCCTGCAGCAGACACTCCAGCTTGTCGGCATCCCGCGCGCAGATCGCCTCGGGCGACTCCTTGGCCTCGTACTCGTCGACCAGACCCCGGATCGCGGAGGCAAGGACCTCGGGCATCCCGGCAGTCTGGTCGGCCGTGACCTCGCGGGGGTCGGCGGCCGTCGAGTACTTCTTGCCGAGGTAGTTCACGTCTCCGGTCCGTGTCTCCTGCGTGTCGTGCCACACCGCCAGGAACGCGGCGCGCGCAGGATCCGCGCCTTCGAGCTTCGCGATGACCGAGGCGATGAGTGCCGTACGCCAGGAGTGCTCCGCCACGCTCTCCGGGTCACGGACCCCGGCCATCCACCATCCGGTGCGGCGGGCGTTCTTGAGCGTCCCCGCCTCGTACAGGAAGTGCGCCACCGCGGACAGGTCGTCTTCAGCCACCGTCCGTCTCCTCTCACGCCTCCGCGAGGCGGATTGCGTACCGGATGCCTTCGAGCTCCCGACGCGCTCGCGTCGACGGCTCGGTGTCATCCAACATCATCGGGAGCTGGTCACGCAGCCGATGCGCGGCCCCGGTTCAGCGCACTGTGCCGTGCAATGGCGGCCACTCCGGGGGTGGTCGTCTGTCTTGTCGACGACTTCGACCGGCTGAACCGTGCGGCGGGCCACAGAGCGGTCATGCGCCGTCGCGTCGCCACTGCCGGCGGGTACTGCGCGACGACGTCCGGTGACACCGATCCCGTGGCCGGGCCTGTGAGACCGGTTGTCAGGTCCGACGGACCCTTCGACGTCTTGGACACCCTCCAGTGGCTGCAGGATTCCCGCGAGGCTCGTGAGCGCGACCGCCGGGCGCACAGCTGAAGTCCGGGGTGGCGGAGCATCAGAACTCGATGTCGCTCCGCCGCCGTGAGGTGCCAGAATCCTGCGCATGGCTGTTCGATACCCGCGCCCCCTCCGTCCCGGTGACCGTATCGGTGTCACCTCCCCTTCGAGTGGAGTCTCGAAGGAGCTGAGCAAGCGCCTGGACGTGGCGATCCGGTCTGTCGAAGCGCGTGGATACGAGGTCGTCGTCGGGGCCTGTATGGACGGTGCCGGGCATGTCAGTGCGCCTGCTGCGCGGCGGGCCGCCGAGTTGATGGAGATGTTGACCGATCCCGACATCAGGGCCGTCGTTCCGCCGTGGGGTGGGGAGACCGCGATCGATCTGCTGCCTCTGCTCGACTGGCATCGGCTGCGAGACGCCGAGCCGACCTGGCTCGTCGGGTACTCGGACATGTCGACCCTCCTGACACCGCTGACCCTCCTCACCGGGGTGGCGACCCTGCACGGCAACAACCTCATGGACACCCCGTACCGGGCGCCCGAGGGGCTGCTCTCGTGGCTCGACATCGCCTCCGCGCCGCAGGGGCGGCCGTTCACCCAGACCCCGCCGGGCCGGCACCGGGCTGCGGGCTGGGACGACTGGCAACACCACCCCGAGACAAGTGAGTTCACTCTCGACACGCCCGGCAGGTGGACCCGCCTGGACGGCAGCGGTGACGTGGATGTCGAAGGGCGTCTGATCGGGGGCTGCATCGAGACCGTGTGCAACGCCGCCGGTTCGCCGTATCTCGACGTGTCGGCCTTCGCGCGGGAGCACGCCCCGGAAGGGCTCATCGTGTACGTCGAGGCGTGCGGCGACGAAGCGCTCACCATCTGCCGGAACCTGCACGGCCTGCGGCTCGCCGGATTCTTCGACCGCGCCAACGCCGTTCTCGTCGGCCGGACCTCCGCGCCCGACGCCCCCTCGCTCACCCAGCACGAAGCGGTCATGGACGCCCTCGGCTCCCTGAACGTGCCGATCGTCGCCGACGTCGAGTGCGGCCACGTCCCGCCGTACCTGCCCCTCGTCAACGGGGCGCGGGCCCGTGTCGTGCACACCTCCACGCGCAGCGAGGTCATCCAGACGCTGGACTGACCTCCAGCGCCGCCACCAGTGCCACCGCCTCGCCCAGGCGGGCGCGCTCGGCCCCGTCCAGGTGCGGGTCCAGCGCCCGGCGTTCCCGGGCCTTCGCCAACGGGAGGGGCTCGGCCGTGTCCGCGAGGGACAGCAGGGTGGCCAGCCCGGCTCGCGCGCCGTCGGCGTACGGGACCGGCGTCACCGCGACCTCCGCCAGGATCAGGGCCGACATCGCCCAGTCCAGCGCCGGATCGCCCGCCTCCGCCGTGCGCCAGTCGATCACGAACGGCCCCTCGGGCGTCAGCATCACGTTGCCCGGGTGCAGGTCGAGGTGGAGCAGCGGGGCCGACGCCGGGGACGGGACGGTGTGCAGGCGGTGCAGCAGCTCGGCCAGGATCGTCGCGGCCGACTCGGGGGTGACCGTGCCCGCGAGCAGGGCATCCAGCAGGGAAGGGCCGGTCAGCCGTCGCATGACGAGCTCCGGGCCCGATACGGAGCGGACCCGCGGCACCGGATAGCCGTGACCGGCCAGGTGCTCCATGGTCGCGGCCTCGTGGGCCGCGTCCTCGCCGTCCCGGTAGCGGCGCAGCACCCACTCGTCGTCCAGCGCGAACACGTCCGCCGACCGTCCCGTACCTATCACCATGCCCCGCACCCTAGCGTCGCCCGGATGATGCGGAGTCCGTCCCCGAAGGCCTTTCAACTCCTCGGCTGACATGTCCCATTGGTCTCTTGATCACCACCAATTACCCTCCTGCACACTCCTTCACGGATCGGTCACAGAAAGGCCGAGTAGCCCTGTCCCGGAGGGTTTTCGACCGGTACCGTCCTGTACCGGCAGGACTCAGGGGGGAAGACCGGGGGGTCGGAGAGTTGAGCGCTGTCCGTAAAAGTGCTGTCCGCACGCAGGCCGGCCGCATGCAATCGCGTACGCAGGCCGCCACCAGCCTGAAGATCGTGAAACCGGGGGAACTGACCGCGCGCGAGACCGACGCCTGGCGTGAGCTGCGCGGGAAGACCGGGGCGCCCGACAATCCCTTCATGGGGCCGGAGTTCACCCGGGCCGTCGCCGCCGTGCGGCCCCGGGCGCGGGTGGCCGTGTGGCGGGAGGACGGCGAGCCCGTCGGCTTCTTCCCCTACGAGAAGGGGCCGTTCGGGCACGGCCGGGCCATCGGGCTCGGGGTCTCCGACTGTCAGGGTGCCGTCCTCCGGCCCGGTCTGAGGCCGTCGGCCCGCGCACTGCTGCGCGTCTGCCGGCTCTCCGCCTGGGAGTTCGACAACCTGGAGGCCGCGCAGCCGACGTTCGAGGGGGCCGCCGCCGAGGCCTTCGCCTCGCCCGTCATCGACGTCGGCGAGGGCTACGCCGCGTACGAGGCCGTGTTGCGCGCCCAGTCGCCGAAGTTCCTCAAGACCACGCTCGCCAAGGAGCGCAGGCTCGGACGGCAGGCGGGCGCCACCCGGTTCGTCTTCGACGAGCGCGACCCGGACGCCCTGCGCACCCTTATGGAGTGGAAGTCCGCCCAGTACCGCAGGACCGGTCGTCGCGACCGCTTCGCCAAGGAGTGGATCAACACCCTGGTCCGGCGGCTGCACGAGCTGCGCACGCCCGGCTGCTCCGGCGTCCTGTCCGTGCTGTACGCCGGTGAGCGGCCGGTCGCCGCCCACTTCGGGCTGCGCTCGCCGACCGTCCTGTCCTGCTGGTTCCCCGCGTACGACCCCGAGTTCGCCAAGTACTCGCCCGGGCTGATCCTTCATCTGCGGATGGCGGAGGCCGCCGCGGCGGCCGGGATCGGGATGCTCGACCTCGGCCGGGGCGCGGCCGAGTACAAGGACGCCCTGAAGACCGGTGAACTGACCGTGTACGAAGGGTCGGTGGTCCGCACGGGGGTGCGCGCCGGGCTCTACTGGCTGTCCCGCGAGCCGTCCCGCCGCGCCCACAGCTTCGTACGGAACCGGCCGGCGCTCGCCGCGCGCGGCCGCCGCACCCTCAACCGGCTCGCCCGCCTGCGGCCCGGTGGATGACCGGCGGCCCGCCGCGCAGCCACGCCGATCCACCGAGCCGTCCGCCCTCACCTCCGCCGGGGGAACCCGAATGAACCGCACGCAGGCCCTCTCCGTCGTCGACCTCGATCTCGACTCGCCCGACGGACCCGTCCTCTCCTTCCGGCCCGCTCCTGGTGGACCGCCCGCCGTCGCCGGTGACGTCTACGCGCTCGTACGGCTCCGCGGCCGGCCCGCCGCCACCGTGCTCGGGCACGTCCCCGAAGGCGCAGACGCCGCCGAGGTGCTGGCGGCGCTCGCCCGGCCCGGGCTCGCCCGCCCGGACGACGAGAGGACAGAGCCCGAAGCGCCCGAAGCCGTACCGCCGCGCGCCACCGTCGTCGTCGCCACCCGCGAGCGCGCCGACCAGCTCGCCCGCGCCCTCGACTCCCTGCTCGACCAGGACCACCCCGACCACGAGCTCCTCGTCGTCGACAACGCGCCCACCACGCGGGAGACGGAGGAGCTCGTCACCCGGAAGTACGCCGACCGCGTCCGGTACGTCCGCGAGGACACCCCCGGACTCGCGGTCGCCCACAACACCGGCCTGGCCCACGCCCGCGGGGAGATCGTCGCCTTCACCGACGACGACGTCGTCGCCGATCCGCACTGGCTGACCGCCCTCACCGCGCCCTTCGCGGCCGACCCCCGGCTCGGCTGCGTCACCGGCCTCATCCTGCCCGCCCGGCTGCGGACCCCGGCCCAGATCCTCCTCGAATCCCACGGCGGCTTCGCCAAGGGCTTCGCGCCCCGGCTGTACGACCCGCTGCGCCCGCCCGCCGACGAACCGCTCTTCCCGTTCACCGCGGGCAGCTTCGGATCCGGCGCCAACATGGCCTTCCGGGCGCGGGCGCTCGAGGCCGTCGGCGGCTTCGACCCGGCCACCGGCACCGGCACGGCCGCCCGCGGTGGGGACGACCTGTACGCCTTCGTCGCCGTCCTCTCCGCCGGGTTCCGGCTCCGCTACACCGCCGAGGCCCTGGTGTGGCACCACCACCGCGAGACCTGGCAGGACCTGCGGAACCAGGCGTACGGCTACGGCGCCGGCCTCACCGCGTACCTCACCGCCACCCTCGTACGCAGGCCGTCGCTGCTGCCCGCGCTCCTCGCCCGGCTGCCCCGCGGGCTCGTCTACGCGAAGAACATGACCGCCCACCGGGAAGCCGCCGACGCCCACGGCGCCCCCGGGGAGCACACCGTCCCCGGCGAGCACGGCGTTCCCGCCCACCCCTGGCCTCGCAGCCTCTCCCGACTGGAGCGACGCGGAATGATCTACGGACCCATCGGCTACGCCAAGGCCCGTCTCCGGATGCGAGGCGCGAGATGAGCGCGCCCGCCCACACCCGGATCCCCGTTCTGCTGTACCACGCGGTCATGGACGACCCGCCCGCCTGGATCGCCGAATTCACGGTGACACCCAAGGAGTTCGGGGCCCAGCTCGATGCGATCGTCGACAGCGGACGGACCCCCGTCACCGTCGGCACCCTCGCCGACCACTTCGCCCGCCGCGCCCCGCTGCCGCCCCGTCCCGTCGTCCTCACCTTCGACGACGGCTTCGCCGATCTGCCGGGGCCGACCGCCGAGGCGCTCGCCGCGCGCGAACTGCCCGCCACCGCGTATCTGACCACCGGGGCGATCACCCCGGGCCGGGCGTGCCTGCTGCCGCCCGCGCCCATGATGACGCTGGGCCAGGCGCCGCGCCTCGAGCAGTACGGGATGGAGGTCGGCGGCCACACGGTCACCCACCCGCAGCTCGACACCCTGGGGCCGGGGGACCTCAGGCGCGAGCTGCGCGAGTCGAAGGCCGTCCTGGAGGACGTGCTCGGGCACGAGGTCCGCCACCTGGCCTACCCGCATGGCTACAACAGCCCGGCCGTGCGCCGGGCCGCCGTCGCCGCCGGATACGTCTCGGCCGTCGCCGTCCGGCATGCCCTCAGCTCGGAGTCCGACGAGCGGTACCGGATCGCCCGGCTGATCCTGCGCCGCGGCCACTCCGTCGCCGACATCGAGAACTGGATGGAGGGGCGCGGAGCCAAGGCGGCGCCGTATCCGGACTCGCTGCCGACGGTCGGCTGGCGGATGTACCGCAGGGCCCGCGCGCTGCTCAGGGGGCCGGAGTTCGCGGGCTGATGGTGATCGTCAACTCCCTTATGGGGCAAGGGAGTTGAATACGCGTACAAAGGCGAAGTCCGTTCCTATACTTCGCTGAAGGGGACAGTTCGTGGGGTTCGTGGGGGGAGTGTCACCGTGCAGCAACGTGTGTCCGCACCGGCCGCTGGAAGCAGTGCGCCGTCGCCTCCCGACGCCCGGCCGCCCGAGACGGCGCCGGTCCGTTCGCGCTCCCTCCCGAGCCCGCAGACCGTCTTCAGCGTGCTGCCGCTGGTCGTGGCCGCGGCGCTCTGGCTGTACGCACTGCCCCGGATCGGTTTCCGCGACATCGCCGACTACGGGCTCCTCGACCGGTTCCCGCTCGCGTACTACGCCTCCCTCGCCGTCCTGACCTGCGGCTTCCTGGTCACGCTCCGGCGGGCCGGGACCGCGCCGTGGTGGCCGGCCACGTACAGCGTCGCCATGCTCGCGGCCCTCAAGGCGCCGCCGGCGGTCCTCTACGACTCCGTGCGTTACGCCTGGGCGTCCAAGCACGACGCCGTGATCAGCCGGCTGCTCGTCGAGGGCACGGTGTATCCGCAGCGGGAGCTGTCCGGCGGCATGTCCGCGTACGACCAGTGGCCCGGGTTCTTCTCGCTCGACGCGGCGCTCGTACGGGCCTTCGGCGTGGACTCGGCGGCCTCGTTCATCAACTGGGCGCCGATCGCCCTCGGCCTACTCACCCTCCCCGTCCTGCTGCTGATCTACCGCACCTTCAGTGACGACTGGCGGCTGGTGTGGACCGGGGTATGGATCTTCCAGCTGGCCAACTGGGTCGGCCAGGACTACCTCTCCCCGCAGGGCTTCTCGTACCTGCTCTATCTGACCGTCTTCGCGGTCGTCGTCCGGCACTTCGTCCGGCCCGGCTCGGCGGGACGGCTGCGCGACCGCACCACGCTCGACCCGGCCGCGGCCGCCGTGCCGCCGCCCACGACGCTCAAGCAGCGCGCGATCTGCGTCCTGATCATCGCCCCGCTCATCGCGACCATCAACGCCTCGCACCAGCTCACACCGGTGATGCTGTGCGCCACCCTGTTCGCGCTCTGCCTCACCCGCCGCTACCGGAACATCGGACTGCTCGTCGTCACCGGCCTCATCATGCTGGCCTGGGACCTCACCATGGGACGGGTGCTCTTCCTGGAGACCATGAGCACCCTCAAGGACTCGGCCGGCGACCTGCTCTCCAACTCCCGTGCCGGATACGCGGGGGAACCCACCGGGCCCGGCCCCGAGCTGGTCGGCACCGCCAACATCCTGATGGTGCTCGCGCTCGCCGCACTCGCCGGCACGGCCGTTCTGCTGCGCCGCAGACTCGTCCGCAGCGCCCTGCCGCTGCTGCTCGCCGCCGCCGCTCCCGTACCCATGTTCGCCGTCAACGACTACGGCGGCGAAATGCTCTTCCGCGTCTATCTCTTCGGGCTGCCCGGCACCGCGTTCTTCGCCGCGGCCGCCCTCGTCCCCGCGGCGGGCGCCGTCGGCGGGAAAGCCGTGTGGGCACGCCGTACCGCCGCCGTCGCGCTGCCACTCGCCGTCACCGCGCTACTGGCCGGCTTCCTGCCCTCCTACTACGGCAAGGAGGGGATGCACTACGCCCCGCCGGCCGAACTCGCCCTCACCCGACGGGCCTACGACCGGGCGCCGGACGGTGCGCTGATCCTCGCCACCACCGGCTCCTTCCCCGGCGCCTACTACCGCTACGACCACTACGAGCGCTGGTTCTTCACCGAGCAGGAAGTGCCGGAGAACCTGAAGATGCTGAAGGACCCGGCCGGCTATCTCGCCCGGGGCATCCCCGAGGGCCGTCCCGCGTTCGTCGTCCTCACCCCGACCCAGGAGAAGGCCGTCATCGGCGAGGGCTATCTGCCGCCCGGCAGCTTCCGGACCCTCCGCGAGGACCTCAAGCGCTCCCCGCTCTTCCGCGTGGTGGAGGAGAGCGAGCACGGACTCGTCCTGGAGTACCGGCCGCCGTCCACCGCGTCCTGACCGACCGCACCCGAGCACCTGGAGTACGCCATGGCCCACGCCCACCTCCAGCTCAGAGTGGCCCTGGCGGCCTCCGGCTGGCTCGCGCTCGGTGCGACCGCGCTGCCGGGCGGCTCCCCGCTGCGCTGGATCCCCGTCCTCGCCTTCGTGGCCCTCGCGCCCGGTCTCGCGCTGCTCCACCCGCAGCCGGGCGGACTGCGGCCGGGGGCCCGACTCGAGGCGCTGGCGCTCGCCGCACCCGTCAGCCTCTCGCTCGCCACGCTCGCCGCGACCTCGCTGTTCCTGGTGGAGGCCTTTTCCACCACCGCGTTCCTGGTCGCCCTCGCCGTCTTCGTGACCGTCGTCGCCGTCCTGCCGGGCGTCCCGCTGCCCGCCGCCACGCGGGGTGCCGCCGAGCGCGAGAGCAGCCGCGCCCGGGCCAAACGAAAGCCCGGTGGCGGGCGATGAGCGCACGCCATGCCGAGCCGCAGCGACGGGCCCACACCGCGATCGCCCTCGCCGCCGTCGCCGCGCTCGCCGCCGGGATAGGCGTCTGGGCCACCAACGCCGACGGCGACGACCGCTGCGCCCCCGACGCCGACCTCGTCCTGCCCTGCGGAGCCTGGTGGGGCGCCTACATCCCGTACGACGGCGACAGCTCGCTCACCCGGCCGGTGTACGCCTTCGAGAAGAAGATCGGGCGCAAGCTCGACCTCGTCTACACGTACCACGACATGTCCGGGAACCCGGTCGACGGCGAACTCCTCACCCCCGACGAGCAGGAGCTGGGCCGCGAGCGGCTGCTGATGCTGGCCTGGGAGTCCACGGTCTGGAAGGAGAAGCACCACGCCAACTGGAGCGAGAACCAGCTCGGTTGGAAGAACATCGCCTCCGGAATGTACGACGAGTCGATCATCGACCCGCAGGCGCGGCGCATCAAGGCGTACGGCAAGCGGGTCTTCTTCTCCTTCGACCAGGAGACCGACTTCCGGATCAAGGAGGGCGCCGGGACCCCGGCCGAGTACGTCGCCGCCTACCGCCATCTGCGCGACCGCTTCGAGAAGCTGGGGGTGCGCAACGTGGTGTGGGTGTGGACCGTCTCCGGCTATCTCGGCCACAAGGAGCAGATGAAGGCGCTCTACCCGGGAGACGCGTACGTCGACTGGATCGGCATGGACCAGTACAACTACTACCAGTGCCACAAGTCGCCCAACTGGCTGGACTTCGAAGCCAGTCAGCGGCCGAGCTACGAGTGGCTCCGCGAGAACGTCTCCGCGAACAAGCCCGTCATGCTGTCGGAGTTCGCGACCGCACCCGATCCGCGTCGGCCGGAGCGTCAGCGCGACTGGTACAAGGAGATCCCCGAGGTGGCCCCGAAGCTGCCGAAGGTCCGGGCGTACGTCCACTGGAACCGTGCCGTACCGGGGCCGAACTGCGATCTGACCGTCAACTCCGGCCCCGCGCTCGAGGGATACAAGGCGGCGGGCTCGGATCCGTACTTCGGGCAGCGCGTTCCACGCCAGTAGCGGAGCCTATGCTTCTGCCTGGTGATCACGCGGTTCGATCCGTCGAGTCACCCCAGTGATGCGTAACAGGCGGAAAGCAACGGGGACATGAACAAGTACACAGTGATGGCCGCAGGTCTCTTCCTGTCGCTCGGGCTCGTCGCGGGCTGCGGCTCCTCCGACGGTCCGGAAGCCGGCAAGGCCCCGGAGAAGGGCGCCTCGGGGACACCGAAGGATGCCCCGAAGGCCGAAGGTCCGGTCTACAGCGGCCCCGCGATACCCGGCCTCGCCGGCAAGCAGGCGTGGAGCCTGCCGCGTGCCGACGCCATCGACCTCGGAGACGCCTTCCTCTTCGTCAAGACCGGCGCGGGCGAGTACGCGGCGGGCGGGGGCTACAAGGACGACCCGCTCGACGGCACGACGGGCCTCCTCCACTCCACCGATCAACCGGGCCCCGTCGACCTGGAGTTCCGCGATGTGAAGACCGGAGCCGTGCGGAAGACCCTCAAGGTGACGGCCGACCGTGTCGCCGCCACGACCTGGCGCGACGGCGTGCCGGCGTTCGAGGTCCGCACCACCAGCACGACGGAGTCCGACGGGCTGAGCGCGGAGGGCACCACCACCACGATCACCGTCTACGGAAGCGACGGCACCGAGCTGGGCAAGGCCGAGCACAAGGGCGACACCCCCTTCCACATCCACGAGGGCCACCTGATCGAGCAGGCGGACCAGGCGACGCTGCAGCTCACCCCGATCGGCGGCGGGCAGCCCCGCAAGCTCACCTGCGGCGGGCTCGAGGCGAGCTGCTCGTTCGACCCCCGCAACAAGGACATCGACGGCGGCTCGGGCCACGCCCCACTGATCACCGGCAAGTACACCTTCCACGTGAACAACGGATCCACGTACGAGACGGATCCGGAAGAGCTCGTCATGTCCGACCTCGCCACCGGAGCGAAGGTCTGGAGCAGCGATGACGTCACCCCGCCCAAGGGCGTGGAGCTCGACGACAAGGGCGTGCGTACCAGCGGCAGCATCCGCGTCCTCGACGTCCGCGACGGCCGGATCCTCACCGCGTGGGGTGCGGGTGCCTTCCTGACCGACACGTGGGTCACGGCGACGTACGACCTGGCGAGCGGCAAGCAGATCGGCGGCTCCACGAGGTACGCCTACGAGGACTTCCCCGGCGACACGATCAACACGGAGGGTTCGTCGGTCTTCTCCGCCGACCACCAGCTCGCCGCGGCCGCCACCGAGAAGGGCACCGCCGTGTGGCAGGTCGCGGACGGCAAGGAGGTCTGGGTGCAGAAGGAGGGCGAGAAGCTGCTGACGCCGCTGCGCCTCTCCCCGAACGGCGGTGTGCTGTACGGCACGACGGAGGAGAGCGACGACACCGTGCTCGCGGTCGACGCCCGTACGAAGAACGTCCTCGTGAAGGACCTGCCGTCGGACAACGTCCCGCTGTTCTCCAAGCAGTCCGGCTACGGCTACGTCAGCACCGACGCCGGCTTCTTCGTGTTCCCCACCGCCGGCCAGTGATCCCTGCCGCCCCGGAGCCCGGTCGGCTCCGGGGCGGTGCGGCGCTCGCGGTCAGCGGCGCCTGAGCCCGCGCACCGCGACCGCTGCCATGGTGGCCCCGCACAGCCCCAGCAGAACGGGCAGCGGGGCCGCCGCGAAGGCGTGCTGGGCCGCCCAGCCCGTCCAGACCAGTACCCAGACCACGCAGAGGGTGATCCGCCCACCGGCGCCGAGGACCCGCAGCAGGACCGCCACCAGCAACAGGCACAGCCCCTGGGCCGCGATCGGCAGCACCGGAAGTGCGGGATCCGGGACCAGGCCCGTACCCGGGCCCGCCGCCGCGTCCGGATGGATGCCGAGCAGCGGCGGCGCGGTGTGCAGGGCGAGGAAGGTGGCGAACAGGATCGTCGCGGCGAGCAGCGGACGGATCCGGCGCAGCGACACCACGGCCACGTGCAGCACGATCAGCAGGATGCCCGCCGTGAGGGTGACCGGGGGCAGCGCGGTGATCAGCCGCGTACCGGACAGGTGGTCCAGGCCCAGGCTGCCCGCACCGGCGAGCGGGATCCAGAAGAGGCCGGTGGCAAGGCCGAGGAGCAGCCACAGCCAGGTCGCGGGCCCGTCGTCCCCCGCGGCCCCAGGGTCCGCCGCGCGCTCCGGCTCGGGCTCCGGACGCGGTACGTACACCGGCAGCCCGAAGGCGGGCGTCACCGTGTCCGCCGCCGCGCCCCCACGCGTCCACTCCGCCTCGTAACCGCTCCGCTCGGCGGCGCGACGGGCCCAGTTCGTGCCGTACTCGACCTCCTTGCGCCCGCCCTTCAGCGCGGATCGCAGACCGGGCGCGGAGGCCGCCGCCATCAGGGTCATCGAACCGAGCATGGCGAGTCCGGCGCCGGAGATCCCGACGGGGCCGAGGAGCAGCGCCGCGCTGCCCAGGACGAGGACGCACATCGCGCCCTGGAGGACGGCGAGCGCGCCCGTACGCCCCTGGACGCGCAGCACGCCGATGTACAGCTCGACGGCGACGCGGGGGAGCGCGGCGGCGGCGAGCAGCCGCAGCACCATCGTCCCGTGGTCGGCGTAGTCCGCGCCGAACGGGGAGAGGATCTGCGGGGCGAAGACGACCAGCACGAGCACGACGGGGACGAGCAGCAGCGCCATGCGCCGCAGCGCGCCGCGGACGCCCTCGGCGAGGGACTCGGGGCTGTGCGAGGCGTGCGCGGTGAGGGAGGAGGCCATGTTGATGGCCATGAACTCCATCGTGCCGCCGACGGTGTACGCGGTGTAGAAGAAGGCGTTGTGGGCGGCGTCGAAGCGGACGGCGACCATCACCGGCAGCAGGTTGATCATGGCGAGGCTGAACAGCGCGCCGACGGAGTCCCCGGCCATGAAGCGGCCGATCTCGCGCATGGCGGGCGGTTCGCGGTCGCGGTCGGCGCGGGCCTGCCGGGGGATGAGCCGGCTGAAGACGAGCCAGCCGAGCGGGACGACGGAGAGGGCGATCGCCGCCGACCAGGAGACGAAGACGCCGAGGACCGGCATGGTGGTGGCGAAGGCGGCGAGCAGCAGCAGCTTGCCGATGGAGAAGCCGGCGTTGCCCACGGGCACCCAGAAGGCGCGCCTGAGCCCGGTGAGGACCCCGTCCTGGAGGGTCAGCAGCGCCCAGCCGACGCAGGACGCGGTGAAGAAGAGCCCGGCGGAGAGCGTGCCGAGCGGTGCGTACGAGGGGCCCCACCAGTCGATGGTCAGCAGGAAGACCCCGCAGGCCAGCGCGACGACGACCGAGCTGACCAGATAGATGCGGCGGACCAGGAGGCCGGTGGTCCGGCCGGCCCGGGGCACGTAGCGGACGACGGCGCCGATCATCGTGGTCGCGGTGATCGAGGCGAGCAGCCGCTGCGCGGCGATGGCGGCGGAGCCCTGCCCGACGGCCTCCTCGGTGTAGTAGCGGGCGGCGACCAGCCAGAAGCCGAGCCCGAGCGCCGCCGAGACGCCGGTGGACAGCATGAGGGCGTACGCGTTGCGGAACATGGAGTCCCCACCGGAGCCGGTCTCGGGCGGGTCGGTCTCCGACGGCTCTCGGTCCCGCTCCCCCTCCTCCGGCTTGTGCAGCCGGACCGCCTCAGCCACGGTCGCCGCGCCGCGACGGCGCGTCGTCCGGTCCGGCGAGGCCGGCCGGGGGGCGGATCGGCCGGACGCCCGCCGCGCGCAGCACCTCGATCACCTCGCCCGCCCGCCGCGGGTCCACCGGAAGGGCGTGGCGGGCGAACCAGGCCGCCGGCTCCGGGGCGGGGGAGGGGTCGGTGAACAGCTCGCCCGCGTAGGTGTCCAGCGGCGGGTCGTAGAGGTAGCCGGTGACGATCCGGCGGCGGGCGAGGGCGGCGATGGCCGCGTCCCGGTCCTCGACGAGCAGGGGCACCCGGAAGAGCGGCTGGACCGTGCCCGGGTCCGTGCCCGCGCCCCACTCGCTCGCGAGGAGCCGCTCCGTGCCGGCCCGGTGCGTGGCGAGGGTGGCGTCGAGGCGGGCCAGGAGCCGTCCGGTGCGGCGCAGCCGGCCGGGCCCCGGACCGAGGCGGTAGTCGTGCATGTCGACGCGGACCCAGGAGTGGAAGGGCGCGAGCCCGGGCGCGGCGGCGAGGGCCTGCTTCAGCTCGCCGGCCCGCAGCGGCATCCGGATCTCCTCGCGCTCCTGCTGCCCGAGCAGCCGGAGCGTGGCGTGCGCCGCCCTGACCAGGCGCAGTCCGCGTACGGTCGCCTCGGCGTACGGCCGTACGAGATAGGCGAGTTCGGCGGTCGTACGCGATGGGTGCAGCAACTCGTCGCGCGCTGCGGCCAGTTCTGCCCGCAGGGCGGGGTCCGCGAGGGCGAGGAAGCCTCCGGTCTTGGCGCCGGTGTGCTTGGAGAGGCTGAACACGGACGCCTCGCCCCAGGTGCCGACCGGTCTGCCGCCGACCCCGGAGCCGATGGCGTGGGCGGCGTCCTCCAGGAGAGGGATTCCCAAGGCGTCGCAACGGGCCCGAAGTTCGGGCGCCGGGTCGGGATTCCCGTACAGATTGGTGGTCAGGACGGCGGAGAGTCCGCGCCATACGGAATCGGGCACGGCCGCCGTGTCGATCGAGCCGTCGCGCGGGTCGAGCGGCGCCTGGACGGGACGCAGTCCGGCGGCGAGAACCACGAAGAAGATGACGTCGTCGTTGACCGGGGACATCAGCACGCGTCCGCCGGGTCTGCACCAGTGACGCAACGCCAGATAGAGACCGAAGCGGCACGACGGCACATGGAGACACTCTCTGCCCCCGAGCCTGCCACGCATCCGCTCTTCCAGTTCCGCGTACGCAGAAACCATGCGATTCCCCCCTGAACCCCGGGCTCAATGTGTCCCATTCCGGGTGGTCCGTCAATAACGCGGAAGGGCCCGTCCGGTGAAGAACGGGCCCTTTCCACACGTCATTTCGGGGAGCGTGAAGGTCACTCCTCCAGGGTCAGCCCCTTGCGCAGCCTGCCCAGCGTCCGGGAGAGCAGCCGGGAGACGTGCATCTGGGAGATGCCCAGCTCCTCGCCGATCTCCGACTGGGTCATGCCGGCGACGAAGCGGAGGGAGAGGATGCGCCGGTCGCGGGGTGGCAGCGAGGCGATCATCGGCTTGAGGGACTCCACGTACTCGATGCCCTCGATGCCGTGGTCCTCGTAGCCGATCCGGTCGGCGAGCGCGCCCTCGCCGTCGTCCTCGTCGGGCTGGGCGTCCAGCGAACTCGCGGTGTACGCGTTGCTGGCGGCCATGCCCTCGACGACCTCGTCGCGGCTCAGGTCGAGCTCCTCGGCGAGTTCGCCGACGGTCGGCGCGCGGTCGAGCCGCTGGGACAGCTCGTCACCCGCCTTGGCGAGGTCGAGGCGGAGCTCCTGAAGCCTGCGCGGTACGCGCACCGACCACGACGTGTCGCGGAAGAAGCGCTTGATCTCGCCGACGATCGTCGGCATCGCGAAGGTGGGGAACTCGACGCCGCGGGCCAGTTCGAAGCGGTCGATGGCCTTGATGAGACCGATCGTGCCGACCTGGATGATGTCCTCCATCGGCTCGCTGCGGGAGCGGAACCGGGAGGCGGCGAACTTGACCAGGGCGAGGTTGAGCTCGACCAGGGTGTTGCGGACGTACGCGTATTCGTGCGTGCCTTCTTCGAGGGCGTCGAGCCGGGCGAACAGCGTCTTCGAGAGCGCCCGGGCGTCGATCGGGTCGACCCGGTCGAAGGGCCCGATCTCGGGAAGGTCCTCGGTCAGGTCTCCGTGGGGCTGCTGGGGAAGGCTGAGGGTGGGGGGCGGAGTTGTATCTGCCGACGGCGCGTCGGGGGTACGCGGGGCGTCGAGCCGGGGTGACATGGTCTCCTCCATCGTTTCTTCCTGCTGCGGTTTGCGGCGCCTCCATAGCCGGCCGTTTCGAATGTGCCTTACTAGGCCTACCTGCTCGACACGCATGGTTGCAAGTGTCAATTGTCGGGTTTGCTCCACTTTGTGGTGGAGTTCATGTGCAAGCCTTGGCGCGTCGCTTGTATGGTTCGTGGCACGTCAACCGGCATCCGCGAGAGCGAGAAGAGGCACGGGCATGGACCGCCAGAACATCGGCAGCGCGCAGCCGGGGAGGCTGCGGGTCGAGGTCCGCACCGTGGGGGCGACCGAGATCCTCACCCCGGTGGGTGAGCTCGATCACCACACGGCCGACGTGTTGCGTACGCCACTCGACCACGCGCTCGACGCCGGCCGGTCACGGCTCGTCGTCGACTGCTCGCGCCTCGACTTCTGCGACTCCACCGGACTCAACGTGCTCCTCGGAGCACGGCTGAAGGCCGACGCCGCAGGGGGTGGGGTCCATCTGGCGGGGATGCGGCCGGTGGTGGCCCGGGTCTTCGAGATCACCGGTGCGGACGTCGTCTTCACCGTGCACGACTCGCTCGCGGCGGCACTGTCCGACTGAGCGACGGGTGTCGTCAGGAAAAGACCGGGCAGGAGAGCCCCGGTTTCGTCCGTTGTCTGGTGAATCGGTTGATTCCGTTGAGTCGGTTGAATCGGTGAGGTGAAGCGCTGATGGACACTGCTGCCGGTGGCAGGGAGATCGAGGAGTCGGTGGACCCCGTCGTGGGCGCCGTCGATCTCGACGTGCGTACGCTCGCGCTCGGCGCCACCAGCGGCACCGTTCCGCTCGCCCGCGATTTCACGAGGACGGCGCTCTACGACTGGGGCTGGCTGCCGGCCGCCACCGCCGACGCCAGGGCCGCCGCCGAGGACGTCCTGCTGGTCGTCTCCGAGCTGGTCACCAACGCCTGTCTGCACGCCGAGGGCCCCGAGGTGCTGCGCGTGCTGAGGCGGGCCAAGGTGCTGCGGCTCGAGGTCGCCGACCGTGGCGCGGGGCAGCCCGCGCCACGCACCCCGCACCGGGCCGGGCGGCCCGGCGGGCACGGCATGTTCATCGTTCAGCGGCTCTGCCTGGACTGGGGGATCGAGCGCCGGCCCGGCTCCCCCGGAAAGACGGTCTGGGCCGAACTGGCGGCTCCCGCCTAGTGCGTCCGTACGACGCCCGTGGCGCGCCCGGTGACGGGCGCGCACTTCGGTCCTCCCTTTGTCTTCCCTCTACAACGCCCCAGGCGTACCTTGACGCCCAATCTGATAAGCCGTCAGTAACTTCGCGGTGAGGGGTGCTTGAGGTGCCGTACCGGAGGAGAACAGCTTTCGCGCTGGCAGCGGCGGCGGCGGGCTCGGCGGTGCTGGCCTCCGCCCCCGCCGCGCAGGCCGCCGTCGTCGACGTGAACTACGCCTGCGAGACGAAGATCGGGCCCAAGGGCGCGGTCTCGCCCGTCGACATCAAGGCCGTCAAGAGCGGCAGCGGCTACACGATCACCATGTCCTTCGAGAAGGGCGTCTCCGACAGCCCCATCGAACTGCCCAAGGGTGTGATGACGCCGCGCGCCGAGCTGAAGCTCGGCGGCGCGGACTCGGGCACGATCAAGGTCAAGGGCACGCCGAACACGGCGGCCATCCCGCCCAACACCCCCATCAAGATCGGGCAGTTGACGGGCACGTACACGCCGAAGAAGAGCGGCAAGGTCACCTTCACCGCAGGGGTGCTCACCGTCCACGCCCTCGGCATGGACGCGGCGGTCTGCACCCCGAAGAACAACCCCGCGCCGTCGCTCGAGCTCGATGTGACGGCAGCCGGCGGCGGCTCTTCCGGGGAGACGCAGTCCACGAACGGCGGCGAGCTGCCGAAGACCGGGCCGCTCGACTCCGCGACGGCGCTCGCCACCCTGGGCGGCACGGTGCTGCTGACCGGTGCGGCCGGCGTGCTCTGGCTCACGCGGCGCACGGCACGCTGATGCGGGGGGCGTGGGCCGGTACGGCGACCGCGGCCGCCGCGCTGCTCGGGGCGGTGGCGGCGGCGCCCGCGCCGCCGGGATGGACGGCGGGCGCGGCCGAAGGGCGGCCGTACGTCTATCTGGAGGGCACGGCCGGCAGCGTCCTGGAGGACACCCTCTCCGTGACCAACCCGGGCCCGAAGCCGCTCACGGTACGGCTGAGCGGGCAGGGCACCCCGCTCGCCTTCGCCGCGCGGACGGTGACCGTACCGGCGCGGACCCGGGCGGACGTGCCGTTCGCCGTCACCGTCACGGCCGACACCACCCCCGGCGAGCACCGGGGAACGGTGAGCGCGGAGGCGGGCGGGCGCGAGGTGCGGGTGCCGGTGCATCTGCGGGTCGGCGGGCCGAGCCTGGCCGCGCTCACCGTCGAGAACGTACGCCTCGACGGCGCGGGCACCGTGCGCTACACCCTCGTCAACCGCGGCAACACGGTGCTCGCCCCGAGCCTTTCCCTCCGCGCCGACGGCCTCTACGGCACCGTCCTCGACCGCCCCTCCAGGGCCCTTCCGCTCACCCTCGGCCCCGGCGAACGCATCACCCGCAGCGAACCCTGGCCCGACCCGCCCGCGTTCGACTCGATCACGCTCCATGTGCGAGCCACCGCCCCGGGTGCCCCGGCGGCGACAGCCCGTGCCGAGCGGGTCTTCGTCTCCGGGGGCGCGATCGCCGGCGGAGCGTGCGCCCTGCTCGCGGCGGCCGGCGCGGCCGCCCTCGCGGCCCGAAGACGCCGCGACCGGGCCGGCCGGGCAGACCGGGTCGGCCGGACCACGGCAGGTCCCGGATTCCCCGTGGAGGAACCCCAGTTGGTGGACGCGACGGCAGGAGCGGACCGATGAGTACGAGCGGTGCGGAGCGGCTGGACGGGAGCGCTCTGTTCGCGGCGGAGGCCGGGGTGGCGCGTGCGCGCGCCGCGTTCGGCCCCGGTCGCGGCGTGCGTCCTCGGGCGGTGGCGGTCGTGGGGCTGGTCCTCGCCACGCTCGCGCTCGCTCTGCTGCCCGCCGCCCGGGCGTCCGCCGCGCCCGGGCCCACCGTCGCCCTGTCGCAGACCGAGGGCGGCAAGGGCGGCGAGATCACCGTGAGCGGCACCGGCTGGAAGCCGGGCGCGCTGCTCATGCTGCTGATGTGCGGGCAGTCCGCACCCGGCAAGGGTGTCATCGGTGGCACCAACTCCTGCGCCAACACCCTCGGCCGGGCCGCCACCGTCGACGCCAAGGGCGCCTTCAGCCAGAAGATGCCGGTGGCCGAGCCGCCCAAGCCCTGCCCGTGCGTCGTGCACGTGGCCGGGGTCACCGGTCAACAGGACGTCGTGGACGTCGCCTTCACCGTCGCCGGCCATCCGACGGCCCCGCTGCCCGAGGCCACCGGCGACGGCAGGCTCGCCGTCCTCGCCTCCGTACGCCTCGAAGGCTCCAGCGGGGTCCTGGTCTGGTTCGGCGCACCCGCCCGGCGCGAGATCGTCTTCACCGTCGGCAACCTCGGCCAGGCACCCGTCAAGGACCCGGTCTTCCAGGTCGGCACCGCCCATGGCGTCTTCTCGCCGCAGTACGAGGAACGGCAGTGGCGCGGCACGATCGAGCCCGGCAGAAAGGCCCAGATCAAGCTGCCCGTCGAGCTGTCGGCGGGCGCGCACGGCGACTACGAGGTGTCGGTGAAGTACGCCGGCAAGGTCCTGGTCGACCAGCCGTGGGGGGTCGGCAGGCCCTGGGGCGTGTCGCTGTTCTGGCTGCTGCTCGCCGTGGTCGTCCCGGCCGCGCTCTTCCGGATCGGCATGGCGGTCGTGGACCGCGTCCGGCCGGGCGGCGCCGCCGGGTCCCGCGCCGGGCACCGCCGGCGCCGCGCCCTTGTACGTACACCCGAAAACGGCCCCGCCCCCGAGCGGGGCGAACCCACCAGCACGACCACGGTCCTGCCGTGGTTCACCCCGGACTCCGCACCGTCCGCACCGTCAGAGATCAGCCCGACGACGAAGGGACATCAGTGAGCACGCAACGGAGGATGAGCGCGGCGGGAGTCGCGCTGATGCTCGGCGGCGCGGGGATCATGCTGGCCGCCAGCCCCGCTCAGGCCGCCGAGGTCGCGTACAAGACCGAGTGCATTCCGCCGTCCATCTCCGGCCTCCCGCCGGTACAGGGCACCACGAAGGTGCAGATCACCGCACCGGCGGAGGCGAAGGTCGGCGACGAGGTCGAGGTCGTCTGGAAGACGGTCGAGGCCGCGTCCAAGAACCCCGACATCCTCGACCTGGAGAAGGACACGGTGAAGCCGACCGGTGTCGTCAAGGTCGGCGGAGCGGCGAGCGGCACGCTGAACATGGAGGGACCGCGGCAGAACCCGCCGATCCCGAAGAACAGCCCGATGGTGCTGCCGGACATGAAGGGCAAGTTGAAGCTGGAGAAGGCGGGCGAGATCACGCTGACGCCGGACAAGTACAACATCAACGTCTCGAAGCCGATGTCGACGGACACGAAGTGTTCGCCGAAGGAGACGGTGGCGGTCGGGGCGACGATCAAGGTGACGGACGGAGGCGGCAGCTCCTCGGGCGGCACCACGTCCGGTGGCACGACGTCGGGTGGCACGACGTCGGGTGGCACCACCTCAGGAGGCAGCACCTCCGGCGGAAGCAGCACCTCAGGAGGCACCTCCGGAGGCGGCGGCGGGCAGACCGACTTCACGGGCAAGGAGGTCTCGGTCCAGTTCTCCTGCCAGTCGCCCGGACCGGCGAACATCACCTCCAAGGTGACCATCAACGCCAAGAAGAACGGCGGCAGCTACGACCTCACGGTCAAGACCGCCAAGGGCGTCATGGACAGCCCCGCCCCGCTTCCCGCCGGAGCCCTCAAGCCCTCCATGGCGGTCAAGCTCGGCGGTGCGGACAGCGGCACGGTCAAGGTCGACGGCCCCGCGAACGCCGCCCCGCTGGAGCAGGGCAAGCCGGTCGACCTGCCGGACATGAAGGGCACGTACAAGCCCGGCGCGAGCGGCAAGGCCACGCTCAGCCCCGGCACCCTGACCATCAACGTCTCGCTCGGCGGCTCGCCGATCGTGATCCCCTGTCAGGTCAAGGGCGCCGTCCAGGCCTCGCTGGAGCTCGACACCACCAAGCAGGAGGGCGGCGCATCGGGCGGCGGTGACGCGGCGTCCGGCGGCGGCTCCGGCTCGGCCGGCTCCGGCGGCGGCCTCGCCGAGACGGGCGCCGAGGACGACGGCGCCCTGCGCGCCCTCGCCCTGGTTGCGGGCACGGTGATCCTGCTCGGCGGCGCGGTGTTCACGTTCACACCGTGGGCGCGGCTGCGGCGCTGACGCGGCGAGGCGATGCTAGCGCCCGCGAGCACGTGATGACCTGGACGCTCTACGGCCCCTGGGTCGGTCCGGGCCAGAAGTCCAACGTCCGGTGCGGTACGAAGAACTTCCTCCGCGGCTTCAGCGCGCAGACGAAGTAGCGCGGGAACTCCGCCCATGACATGGGTCTGGCCCGGTACGCGGAACGCGTACCGGGCCAGACCCATGGTGCTGTGAACGGGCGTCAGCTCACGTCGCCCATGAGGGCGCGGATCTTCTTGCCCGCCGTCATGAACGCGAGGCCCGCGGCGACCGCGATGACCGCCCACAGGGAGTAGTACATGGCGTCGCCCAGCGGCTCGTTGAGCTTGGTGGTCCAGCCGTTCAGGGCGTTGCCCGTCGCGGTCGCCAGGAACCACAGGCCCATGATCTGGCCGACGAACTGCTTCGGGGCCAGCTTCGTCGACAGCGACAGGCCGACCGGCGAGAGGCACATCTCGCCGATGGTCTGGACGAGGTAGACGCTCAGCAGCCAGAAGACGGTGACCTTGCCGGTCTCGCTGTTGGCCGCGGCGGCACCCGCGAGACCCATGATGGCGAACGAGCCACCGATGAGGAGCATCGCCAGGGCGAACTTCATCGGGGCGCTGGGCTCACGGTTGCGCTTGGCGAGCTTGACCCACAGCGCGGCGAAGACCGGTGCGAGGACGATGACCATCGCCGGGTTCACCGACTGGTACCAGGAGGCCGGGAACTCCCAGCCGCCGATCAGACGGTCGGTCTTGTTGTCCGCGAAGAGCGTGAGGAGCGAGCCCGACTGGTCGTAGATCATCCAGAACAGCACGGCGGTGGCGAAGAACCAGGCGAAGGCCTTGATCTTGGGCTTGTCCGCGGCGCTGAGGGCCGGGTTCCGGTACATCGCGAGGAAGTACACGATCGGTACGACGATGCCGAGGATCGCGAGGACGTTCACGACGTGCTCGATGTCGTACGTGCCGAGCACGATGTCGACCAGAAGGGCGCCGACGGCCAGTCCGCCCCACAGCAGGACCTTGCGCAGGGCGCTGCGCTTCTCCTCGGGCGTCGCCGGGGTGCCCGGGTTCTTGCCCACGTCACCGAGGTGGCGGGAGCCGACGACGTACTGCGCGACGGCGAGGGTCATGCCGAGACCGGCGACGGCGAAGCCGAGGTGCCAGTTGACGTTCTCACCCAGGTAGCCGACGACCAGCGGAGCGGCCATGCCGCCGATGTTGATCGCCATGTAGAAGAGCGTGAAGCCGGCGTCACGGCGGGCGCTCGGCTGGCCCTCGTAGAGGCCGCCGACCATGGCCGAGATGTTCGGCTTCAGCAGACCCGTGCCGGCCGCGATGAGCGCGAGGCCGACGAAGAACGCCGTGTCCGAGGGGATCGCCAGGGTGAAGTGGCCCAGGGCGATGACGATGCCGCCGACGAGGACGGCCTTGCGCGCGCCCCAGAGTCGGTCGGCCACCCAGCCGCCGGGCATCGCGGCCATGTAGACGACCGCGTTGTACACGCCGTAGATGGAGGCGGCCAGCGCCTCACGGCCCTCCAGGGGGCCGTCGAGTACACCCGCGACCAGGTAGAGGACGAGGATGCCGCGCATTCCGTACCAGGAGAAGCGCTCCCACATCTCGGTCATGAAGAGAGTGGCCAGGCCGCGGGGGTGGCCGAAGAAGGTCTTCTCCTCGGAACCAGGGGTTCCGGCGGAATCCTTCGTCAGGCTGGACGCCATGTCGATCCTTGCTCTGTCGGGACGCGCGCCTTGTGAGCGTGGTGCGCCCGGTGGGGGAGGCCGGCACCGGCGGGGAGTGGTCGCACCCCGCCGGGATCCACGCCCTGACGCCGCATCGCGTCTCAGGACCCGGCCCACAGGTCGTTCACTGTCATCGAGGTTGCCGGAGCCGACCTCACGCAGAAAGAGGACCTCTGTCGCACGAAGCGATCCAAAGGTCCCCGATTACCGCAACTGATGCCTCGCCACCATACGACACGACAGTGCCGGATATGGAAGGACTTGAGAGATGGATCACAGGTGATCTAGGAACCAACAACCCTCATTCAAAGGTCATGTGCAGGTTACCCACCTTGATCCGCAGGAGCGGTCGCGGCCCTGTGGATCACGCCTCGGGGCGTCCGCCCTGCGGACTACCATCACCCCATGACCCGTGTACTGCTCGCCGAGGACGACGCATCCATCTCGGAACCGCTGGCCCGTGCGCTGCGGAGAGAGGGATACGAGGTCGAGGTGCGGGAGGACGGACCCACCGCCCTCGACGCCGGACTCCAGGGCGGAGTCGATCTCGTCGTGCTCGACCTCGGACTGCCCGGCATGGACGGCCTGGAGGTCGCCCGGCGGCTGCGCGCCGAGGGCCACACGGTTCCGATCCTGGTGCTGACCGCCCGCGCCGACGAGGTCGACACCGTCGTCGGGCTGGACGCGGGCGCCGACGACTACGTCACCAAGCCGTTCCGCCTCGCCGAGCTCCTCGCCCGTGTCCGGGCCCTGCTCCGGCGCGGCGCCACCGAGCCGGCCGTCGCGCCCGCGACGCACGGCGTCCGGATCGACGTCGAGTCGCACCGTGCCTGGATGGGCGACGAGGAGCTCCAGCTCACGGCGAAGGAGTTCGACCTGCTCCGGGTCCTCGTCCGGGACGCCGGCCGGGTCGTCACCCGCGACCAGCTGATGCGTGAGGTCTGGGACACCACCTGGTGGTCGTCGACCAAGACGCTCGACATGCACATCTCCTGGCTCCGCAAGAAGCTCGGCGACGACGCGGCGAACCCCCGCTACATCGCCACGGTCCGAGGCGTCGGCTTCCGCTTCGAGAAGAGCTAGCCCGGAAGGGGCCCTGCCCCGGCGGGGCGTGCGGCTCCGGCAGGAGTTTGAGCGCTCCGGCGGGAGCGCCGGGGCTTCTCCGGCATGAGCCTGCTTCCCCGGCAGGGAGCCCTGGCTTCCCCGGGGCCTGCGCGCTCCGGCAGGCGCCGGACCTCTCCGATGGAAGCGCCTGCGCTTCCCCGGCGAAAGTCCGAGCGCTCCCGGAGCCTGCGCGCTCCGACGGGAGTCTGCGCTCTCCCGCACGCGCCTGCGCTTCCCCGCAGGAGCGAGCCGAGAGCCCGCGCGCCGTAGGCTCGGGGGCGTGCCCCACACCCCCGCCCGGAGGACCGCCCCGTGCGTCGCCGTCTGATCAACTCCACGCTCGCCGTCGTCCTCGTCGTCATCGCCGTCTTCGGGGTGTCCCTCGTCATCGTCGAGACGCGGACCATCTCCTCCAGCGCCCAGGAGAGCGTGGACTCCGAGGCCGTGCGCCTGGTCTCCATCGTCGACAGCCGGCTCATCGGCGGGGAGCCCGTCAACCCGGACATCCTCGCCGAGCAGAGCGGCGCCAAGCGGTACGCCCTGATCGAGATCCCCGGCCGCGCCCCCATCGAGATCGGCGCCCGCCCCGAGGGCAGCGTCATCCGCGGTACCGCCGAGGGCGAGCGCGGGGAGACCGTCACCGTCGAGGAGTCCCGCTCCACCATCACCTCCGAAGTGGGCCGCACCCTCCTGATCATCGGCGCCGTGGCCCTGCTGGCCGTCATCGCCGCCGTGCTGCTCGCCGTACGACAGGCCAACCGGCTGACGTCCCCGCTCACCGACCTCGCCGAGACCGCCGAACGCCTCGGCTCGGGCGACCCCCGCCCGCGCCACAAGCGGTACGGCGTGCCCGAGCTGGACCGGGTCGCCGATGTCCTGGACGCCTCCGCCGAGCGGATCGCCCGGATGCTCACCGCCGAGCGCCGGCTCGCCGCGGACGCCTCGCACCAGCTCCGTACACCCCTCACGGCGCTCTCCATGCGCCTGGAGGAGGTCGCCGTCGCCGACGACCTCGACACGGTCAAGGAGGAGGCGACGATCGCGCTCACGCAGGTGGAGCGGCTCACCGACGTCGTGGAGCGGCTGCTGACCAACTCGCGGGACCCCCGTACGGGCTCCGCCATCGCCTTCGACCTCGACGAGGTCATCAAGCAGCAGATCGAGGAGTGGCGCCCCGCCTACCGAAGCGCGGGCCGGGCCATCGTCCATTCGGGCAAGCAGGGGATGCGCGCGGTGGGCACTCCCGGGGCCGTGGCCCAGGTGCTCGCCGCGCTGATCGAGAACTCGCTCATGCACGGCGGTGGCACTGTCGCCCTGCGCACCCGGGTCACCGGCAACCAGTCCGTGATCGAGGTCACCGACGAGGGCCCGGGCGTCCCCGCCGATCTCGGCGCGCGGATCTTCGAGCGGACCATCAGCGGCCGTAACTCCACCGGCATCGGACTCGCCGTCGCCCGGGACCTCGCGGAGGCGGACGGAGGCCGGCTCGAGCTGCTCCAGCAGCAGCCTCCGGTGTTCGCGCTCTTCCTGGGCCGCGAGGTCAGGAGCCGCCGGGACCAGGACCGTCCGGTCCGCTAGGCGAACGGGGCGCTCCCGAGGGCGTCAGAGGGCGCCGTAGGGACCGGAGGGCGTCCGAGGGACGTCGGAGAGGCGTCCGAGCGACGTCAGGGGGCCCCTGAGGGGCCGTTCGAGCGGGCCGGTGGCAAAGAGCCCTACAGCACCCGGTCCGGCTGCTTCCTCGGCGTCTGCTGCGGCGGCGCCTGCTCCAGGAACGATTCGGCGGTCTGGACCGCCTCCCGCGCCGGCAGCGTCCGGAACACCCAGGTCCGGTACGACCAGAACCGGAACAGCGTCGCCACGCCGATCCCAAGGAATTTGAAGACGTTGCTCTGAAGGGGGGTGTCCCAGCCGAATCCGTACGTCGCCGCGTACAGGATGCCGTTCTGGATCACCAGGCCGGCGACGCTGAACAGCAGGAAGAGCGTCAGCTCCTTCGTCCGGCTGCTCTTGTCGCGGTCCCGGTAGGTGAAGTACCGGAAGCCCAGGTAGTTGAAGCCGATCGCGACGACGGTGGCGATGATGCTCGCCCGTACGACGGGGACCTCCGTGAGATGGCGTACGAGGTTGAAGACCCCGAGGTCCACCAGGAGGCCGACACCGCCGACGGCACCGAACTTCGCGAACTCACGCGTGAGCCGGTCAAGCCGCACACGCAGTGCGCTGGGTTCACTCATGGTGATTGCTCAGCCCCGTCCGTTCGGTTTCGTCGTCCCAGCCATGCTAACCAGAGCGTCTGGCACCTGCCTGGGGACATTGCAAACCACGGAGAAACCCCGGCGGGCTGTCGTAAAGCACAGGCGGGGAAGGGTTCCCGCATGGTGCGGATACCCTAAGAGGGTGACGTTCCCGGTAGTCGGCATGGTCGGTGGCGGTCAGCTCGCCCGTATGACCCACGAGGCGGGTATCCCCCTCGGCATCAAGTTCAAGCTGCTCAGTGACACCCCGCAGGACTCGGCGGCCCAGGTGGTGAGCGAGGTCGTCATCGGCGACTATCGCGACCTGGCTACGCTGCGTGACTTCGCGCGCGGCTGTGACGTGATCACCTTCGATCACGAGCACGTCCCCGCGGAGCATCTGCGAGCCCTGGAGGAGGACGGCATCGTCGTCCGTCCCGGGCTCGCCGCGCTGGTGCACGCCCAGGACAAGGGGGTGATGCGCGCGAAGCTCGACGAGATCGGCGCGCCGAGCCCCCGCCACCGCATCGTCGCCGATCCGGCGGACGCGGCGGCCTTCGCGGCGGAGGTGGGCGGCTTCCCGATCATCCTCAAGACCGTGAGCGGTGGCTACGACGGAAAGGGCGTCTGGTTCGTCCGTTCGGAGGCCGACGCGCGGGACCCGTTCCTCGCGGGCGTCCGGGTGCTCGCCGAGGAGAAGGTCGACTTCGCGCGCGAGCTCGCCGCGAACATCGTCCGCTCCCCGCACGGCCAGGCCGTCGCCTACCCGGTCGTCGAGTCCCAGCAGGTCGACGGCGTCTGCGACACGGTGATCGCGCCCGCGCCGAACCTGTCGGCCGAGCTGGCCGGCCAGGCGCAGGAGCTGGCGCTGCGGATCGCCAAGGAGCTCGACGTCGTCGGCCATCTGGCCGTGGAGCTCTTCGAGACCACCGACGGGCGGATCCTCGTCAACGAACTCGCCATGCGTCCCCACAACTCCGGCCACTGGACCCAGGACGGCGCGATCACCTCGCAGTTCGCCAACCACGTCCGGGCCGTCCTCGACCTGCCGCTGGGCGATCCGCGCCCGCGCGCCACGTGGACGGTCATGTGCAATGTGCTGGGCGGGGACTACCCGGACATGTACTACGCCTATCTGCACTGCATGGCCCGGGACCCGCAGCTCAAGATCCACATGTATGGCAAGGACGTGAAGCCCGGCCGCAAGGTGGGGCACGTCAACACCTACGGCGACGACCTGGACGACGTGCTGGAGCGCGCCCGTCACGCCGCCGGCTATCTGCGAGGAACGATCACCGAATGAGCCCTGTGAGCCCCGTCGTAGGCATCGTCATGGGATCCGACTCCGACTGGCCCGTCATGGAGGCCGCGGCGCAGGCCCTGGACGAGTTCGAGATCGCGTACGAGGTCGACGTCGTCTCCGCGCACCGGATGCCGCGCGAGATGGTCGCGTACGGCGAGGAGGCCGCCGACCGCGGTCTGAAGGCGATCATCGCGGGCGCCGGCGGCGCCGCCCATCTGCCGGGAATGCTCGCCTCGGTGACCCCGCTCCCGGTCATCGGCGTGCCGGTCCCGCTGAAGTACCTCGACGGCATGGACTCGCTCCTCTCCATCGTGCAGATGCCGGCCGGTGTGCCGGTGGCCACGGTCTCCGTCGGCGGGGCACGCAACGCCGGTCTGCTCGCGGCCCGGATCCTCGCCACGCAGGACGCCGAACTGCTGGTCCGGATGCGGGAGTTCCAGCAGGAGCTGAACGACCAGGCGACCGAGAAGGGCAAGCGGCTGCGGGCCAAGGTCGAGGGCTCGGAGTCGTTCGGCTTCGCCAAGTGAGCCGCCCGGCGAACGCGGCCGACCGGCTGGCGGAGGCGATGGAGCTGCTGGCCTCCGCACCTGTCGTCGACGGTCACAACGACCTGCCGTGGGCGCTGCGCAAGCACGCGGGCTACGACCTGGACCGGCTCGACATCGCGGCCGACCAGACCGGCGCGCTCCACACCGACCTGGCCCGGCTGCGGGCCGGCGGGGTCGGCGCCCAGTTCTGGTCGGTGTACGTGTCGTGCGAGCTGACCGGTGACGACGCGGTCAGCGCCACCCTGGAGCAGATCGACATCGTCGACCAGCTGCTCGACCGGTACGCCGCGGATCTCGCCCCCGCCCTGACCGCGGACGACATGGAGTCGGCGCGGAAGGAGGGCCGTATCGCCTCCCTGAAGGGCGCCGAGGGCGGCCACTCCGTCAACAACTCCCTCGCCACGCTGCGCGCGTTGCACACCCTGGGCGTGCGCTACATGACGCTCACCCACAACGACAACACCGCGTGGGCGGACTCGGCGACGGACGAGCCGGGCGTCGGCGGTCTCTCCCCCTTCGGCCACGAGGTCGTCCGGGAGATGAACCGGGTCGGGATGCTCGTCGACCTCTCGCACGTCGCCGCGACGACGATGCGGGACGCGCTGGCCACCGCCGTCGCGCCGGTGATCTTCTCGCACTCCTCCTCGCGCGCGGTCTGCGACCACCCGCGGAACATCCCCGACGACGTGCTGGCGCAGCTGCCCGCGAACGGGGGAGTGGCGATGGCGACGTTCGTGCCGAAGTTCATCCTCCCCGCGGCCGTGGAGTGGACGGCCCGGGCCGACGAGAACATGCGGGCGCACGGACTGCACCACCTCGACACGACGCCGGCGGCGATGAAGATCCACCGGGCGTTCGAGGTGGAGAACCCGCGCCCGATCGCCACCGCGGCGACCGTCGCCGACCACCTCGACCACATGCGCGAGGTCGCCGGCATCGACCATATCGGCATCGGCGGCGACTACGACGGTACGGCGTTCACCCCGGCCGGCCTCGACGATGTCGCGGGCTATCCGAACCTGATCGCGGAGCTGTTGGCCCGCGGCTGGTCGCATGCCGACCTCGCCAAGCTGACCTGGTCCAACGCGGTCCGCGCGCTGCGGGACGCGGAGGCGGTCTCGCGCGAGCTGCGGGAGACCCGGACGCCGTCCAACGCGACGATCGACTCGCTTGATTCCCCGTCCTCCTGACGGAGCATCATCGAAGGCCCCGCTTCGGCGGGGCCTTTCGCGCGTCCCGGGCGGCGGTCACCCGTACGGAGCATTCCGCCGCGCCGTGGACCCGGCGAGCGGTTACGCACCGATCTTCGCCGAGCTCCTCCGCCGCGGCCCGGCCAGCGCCGGACCTGGTCGCCCTGGCCCACACCGACGCGACCAGGGCGCTGCGCGAGACCGAGTTCCTCTCCTGCACCGCGCGCCTGCACCGCGCGCCTGCACCGCGCGCCTGCACCGCGCGCCCGCACCGCGCGGCCTGACACGACGGTGCCCCGCCACCCCGGTCGACGGGGGAGGCGGGGCACCTTGGGGTCGGGGGCACCGCGCGTATCTGTCCCGGGCCCGCGGTCGGCTGGCTCCGGCGCACGCTCTCAGGCGCGCGGGCGTCGGCGCAGGTTCTCAGGCGCGCGGGCGGCCCATCGCGCGGTACGTCCAGCCCGCCTCGCGCCAGCGCGTCGCGTCCAGTGCGTTGCGGCCGTCCAGGATCACCCGCGAGGTCACTGCCGCCCCCAGCTCCGCCGGGTCGAGCTCGTCGCGGAACTCGCGCCACTCCGTCAGGTGCAGCACCACATCCGCCCCGCGCACGGCGGCCAGGGCCGTGTCCGCGTACCCCAGCGTCGGGAAGAGGCGGCGAGCGTTCTCGATGCCCTTGGGGTCGTAGACCGTGACCTGTCCGCCCTGGAGGTGGATCTGTCCGGCCACGTTCAGCGCGGGCGAGTCACGGACGTCGTCGGAGTCCGGCTTGAACGTGGCGCCGAGCACCGCCACCCGCTTGCCCAGGAACGAACCGCCGCCCAGCGCCTCACGTGCCATCTCGACCATCTGGCCGCGCCGCCGCATGTTGATCGAGTCGATCTCCCGCAGGAACGTCAGCGCCTGGTCCGCGCCCAGCTCGCCCGCTCGCGCCATGAAGGCGCGGATGTCCTTCGGCAGACAGCCACCGCCGAAGCCGATCCCGGCCCGCAGGAACTTGGACCCGATCCGCTCGTCGTAGCCGATCGCCTCGGCAAGCTTCGCGACGTCACCGCCGGCGGCCTCGCACACTTCGGCCATCGCGTTGATGAAGGAGATCTTGGTGGCGAGGAAGGAGTTCGCAGCGGTCTTCACCAGCTCCGCCGTCGGGAAGTCCGTCACCACGAACGGCGAGCCCTCCGCGACCGGCCCGGCGTACACCTCGCGCAGCTGCTTCTCCGCCCGCTCGCCGCGCACACCGACGACGATCCGGTCCGGGTGCAGGGTGTCCTTGACGGCGAAGCCCTCCCGGAGGAACTCCGGGTTCCAGGCCAGCTCGACGCCCTCCGGCAGCAGCGCCGCGAGCCGCTCGGCCGAGCCGACCGGCACGGTCGACTTGCCGACGACGAGCGCGCCGTCCTGCACCACGCCCGCGAGCGAGGTGAACGCGGCGTCGACGTAGCTCATGTCACACGCGTACTCGCCGTGCTTCTGCGGAGTGTTCACGCAGACGAAGTGGACGTCACCGAAGGCGCCGACCTCCTCCCAGGAGGTGGTGAAGCGCAGTCGGTCCGTCGACCCCTCGATCCCGGCGACGTGACGGGCCAGCAGCTCCTCGAGACCCGGCTCGTACATCGGTACGCGCCCGGTGGCCAGCAGCTCGATCTTCTCGGGCACGACGTCGAGGCCGAGCACTTCGAACCCGAGTTCCGCCATGGCCGCTGCGTGCGTGGCGCCGAGGTAGCCGGTGCCGATCACGGTGATCTTGAGGGCCATACGGGACTCCAGTGACGTCGGGCGGAATGCCTGCCCGAGCATAGTCGGGCCTCGGTCCTGCCTCGGCCGGGCCTTGGTCCGGTGCCCCGTGACGCCCTACCCTTTGAGTTACTTAACGGTAGTTAGCAAAGAGTGGGAGCGAATGAGCATGGCGGGTTCTGCTGATTTCGACCTGTATCGCCCGTCCGAGGAGCACGAGATGCTCCGGGAGACGGTCCGCGCGCTGGCGGAGGCGAAGATCACGCCGTTCGCTGCGGCGGTCGACGAGGAGGGCCGGTTCCCCCAGGAGGCGCTGGACGCGCTGGTGGCGGCCGACCTGCAGGCCGTGCACGTGCCGGAGGCGTACGG
>NZ_JBVIUJ010000021.1:0-106739 GCF_055596705.1 Streptomyces sp. NPDC039609 | reverse complement strand
CGAGCAGCTCCTTCCGGACTACGAGCGGGTGCTGGGCCCCGACCACTCCGAGACCCTCGCTGCCCGGGGCTTCCTCGCGTACTTGCGGGGCGAGGCGGGGGATGTGGACGGCGCCCTCACGGCCTACGAGCAGCTCCTTCCGGACTACGAGCGGGTGCTGGGCCCCGACCACTCCGAGACCCTCGCTGCCCGGGGCTTCCTCGCGTACTTGCGGGGCGAGGCGGGGGATGTGGACGGCGCCCTCACGGCCTACGAGCAGCTCCTTCCGGACTACGAGCGGGTGCTGGGCCCCGACCACCCCGAGACCCTCGCTGCCCGGGGCTTCCTCGCGTACTTGCGGGGCGAGGCGGGGGATGCGGACGTTAATCAATCGACGTGACCTCGCCGTGCAACCCCAGGACAAATTGCGTCGTTTGCGGCTGGTGACACGGTTTTTACCGGCACCCCAGGTCGACGACCGGCGCCTCCGGGGCCTCCTCGCCCGCGAGCGGCGCCGGTGCGCGGTGCGCCGCCTTCGCGTTGATGACCTCGATCAGGGCCTCGGTGAGGCGCCGTTCTGTGCCTTCCTGTGAGACTCGATCGTGTGCAGCTCACAATGCTCTGGTCGATGACGTTCTGTCGGCGTGATCCGGGCGGGCGAGCTCCGCGTACGGCGGGACGAGAGCGATCACTGCCACGAGCAGGGAGGCGACAGCCACCCGCTTGCCCGGGCTTCGCCGCGGGGGCAGATCCGCCGGCTGATCCGCGTGGTGGCACCTGCTTCGCCTCAAGCGGCGGAGCGGCTTCGCAGTTCCCTTCTTCCGACGCTTCATCTGTGCCTCCCTTGGGGCTGGGTTCCCTTTGGACCCTACGCATGGGTTTGCGGCGATAAACCGTATTTGCGAAGAAAAGGCGCCATTGCCGGTCATTCGTGGTTCCCGGGGCGCACACGCGGGACGCCCCGCCAGCGGCGGTGGTCGTGGCAGCAGCCCCCAGGAATCGGAACCGGGCCTGGTTGGCACCTTCAGTGACTGGAGGAGGGCAACCGTCGCAGTAAGTTCTTTGCGGGATCTCCGCCAGATCAGGATCAGGTGGAGGCGGAGGCGCGGGAGTACTTCGGACGGCACGGTATGTAGGCCAGCCGATGTCTGATCCTTCAACGCCGCCGAGGTGACAACCACGTTGACGCGCGGCCAGGTGCGTCGAGCAACAGAGCGTCCATGAATGCCTGAAAACGGTGGAGGTCCTCTGCCCACCCAGGAACGATCAAGTATTGGACGGTGCTGATGGCGACCGCAGCCTCGCCTGCAGCACCTTGTAAGGCGAGGCCACCGGCTCGGACCCATACGTCCCACATCACATCGTTCATCAGTTGGATGATGATCTCCGGCCTGCCCTCCACGGCCGCCCGGGCCCACAGCTTCAAGAGAGTGTCGGTGGCCGTCGTGCAGGCCCTGACTGCTGCGCACAGCCGCCGGTCGTCGGCCTGCTCGAAGGCGCGCATCATCCCGAGAACCCCGTACGCCATCGGGGACTGCGCCGCCAGATCGTCGCCGGCGAGCTCGGCTTTGAGGTGGGTGGCACGGATGCGGTCGATGCTCGCCTTGCCCTCCGGCCAGATGCGTTCCCATGAATTCAGCAGGTCCTCGAAGCCGACATCCCCGGTTCCGCCGACCATCATCAGGGCGCCCCGCTCCGTCAGGACCCGGTGGAACATGTTCGGCACCGAACGGGACGGAGGCAGTTCGACTCCCGCGTCGGCCGCGTACGAGCGCAGCGTCCCGTCGAGGTCACGCCGTGGTGAACGACGGTTCTGCAGCAGCCGGGCCGCAATCTTCTCCCGTGCCTCGTGCGCCTCGTCGGAGTCCCCACGGGGAATGCTTGCGACGTCGACTCCCGCCTTCGAGAACGGACGCATCAGCGTGGCGAGCAGCGCCTCGCGCAGCCGTGCGGCGGTATCCGGTGTGTCGTCGAGCGCCCAGAAGACCCAGCCGACCCAGCTGATGCTGCGGCCCGAGGCCGAGAACTTCGCCAGGTCTATCGTTCGCTGCACGATCTCGGGACGGATCGTGGGCCCCTCGGCGTCGAGCCACTCGTTCGTCCTCGGCAGCCACAGGTGCTGACGCCATCGCTCCAGCTGGAACGCGGTCACGGTGCGCCCGTTTTTCTCGGCCTCGGCGATCAGCGCGAGTTCGAGGCGGGACGGCTTCGTACGGGCCACGGTCAGCTCCTGCTGTTGGTCTCGGTGGACAGGACGGCATAGACGGCGGCCGCCGTTCCCAGGGCGCTCGCCCACGCCTGACTCTGTGCCGCCACGACGCCGGCGGCGGCCACCAGGAGCAGGACGACCAGGCGGCTGCCCTCGCCTCCCCCGGGTGCGAGCGGGTTGCTGTTCACGTGCACGGTCCTTTCCCGTGGTCCTCCTGCCTGGGCGTTCCGGGCAGGGCAGATACGACGGCCGGGAGACCCGGAACGGCTCTGCACACCTATCTCGCCATCCAGCCTCGGGCGAAGTGAAGAAAACCTCGCGGGGTACGCCGTCGCCCGGTCGGTCGTGTGTTCTCTGGCGCCGTGTCAGTGGAGGGCACTACCGTGAGTGTTGGCGCCCACGCACGGGCCCAAGCCAGCCTCTAGCCCATGACTTGGGGCGCTTCTGAGGCGAAGGTGCCAGGACCGAAGTCCCAGCGCATCAGTGCGAGAGCGAGACCGGGTTCGTCGTCGACGAACGCCTCGGTATGCCCGCGCAACCACCACGTTCTCTCGCGTGCATCGGGTCATGGGTAAACCGCTGCACGCCACCCAGGAGATCTTCGTGGTCAAGAAGCACGGGAAGAAGCAGCGCGCCAAGAAGAAGGCGCAGCGCACCGGAGCCGGGCACGCCTCTGCGGCCGCAGGCACCACCCACCAGCACACGCCCCTCCCGGACATGAGCGTCCTGACCGGCCTTCCCCACGCGCAGGGGCGGACGGTCAACCTGGACCTCGCCGCCCGGCTCGTCGCCGCGTGCCGGACCGCCTGCCAGCCCTGCCAGAGGTCGCTGGCGAAGAAGGTCGTCGAGGACCGGGCGACGCTCACCGCGCTCGCCGGAACCGTCTACAGCCTGCCGACTGGCGTTGCCTTCGCCTCGGACACCACCCGCGAGTGGGCGCCGCTGGCCCGGACCGCGCACACGCACGGCGACGGGGCGGCAGCACTGGCAGCCGTGGAGGCGATGACGCCGGCGCAGGCATCGGACCTCCTGGAGGACGCGCTCGACCACTGGGCGATGGGCGGCGCCTCCCTGGAGGAGATCGCCGACATGATCAAGGTGATCACTCCGGAGGACCTCGGCATCCCACCCGAGACCGTCACCGACGTGGTCGACCCGCAGACCACCGTCTCCGTCTACGCCGACCAGGTCGCTGGCACCGAGGGCGCGGATCCGGCCGGGGGCCCCTACAGGCTGCACCTGGGATACGTGGCGATGCCCGATGGGCGCCCGCTACCCCTGATCGCCTTCGAGCCGCGCACCGAGCAGGCCCGGCTGGAGCAGCTGCGCGGCGAGTGCCGGTGGCGGCCCTGGAACGGGCGCGGCAGCGAATTCCCCGAGCTGGACTTCAACTGGCGCATCCGCATGGACATCGGCTCTCGGGCCATGCGGGAGATCGCGCACACCGACTTCGAGGGCTTCGACGACATCAGGCTGTGGCGGGGCGAGGTAAAGGCGCCTGACGACTGGTGGGACCTGCTCGACACGGCGTCCCACGCGCTGCTGTGCGGGCCGGTCTCCTCCCCCGACCCCGACGCGCTCCTCGCCGCAGCCACTCGGGGCGAGCTGGTCGCCGTCATCGCCCGGGCCAGATTCTCGTGACCGACTGACCACGCCTCATTCCCGGTCGGATTTTTGAAACTTGCCCAGGTCAACGGGTCCACGGCCCCGGTGCCGTCCGGCGCGCACGCACCCGCACCACGGGAGCGCTGTCCGCGCCGGGCGGTGCCGGGGGGAGCGGGGGTCCGGGGGCTGGCGAAAGCCCCCGCGACCACCGGCCCGAGCCACGGACAGCCCCATCGAGCGGAGAGCCGCCTCATGACCGACGCCCACATCAACCTCACCCAGATCGCGCGGTTGGCCGGCGTCGGCCGCGCCGCCGTCGTCAACTGGCACCGTAAGCACGACGACTTCCCCGCAGCCGCTGGCGGCACCGACACCAGCCCGCTGTTCGCGCGTGCGGCTGCCGAGCAGTGGCTGCACGACCACGACCTCATGCCCCCACCGCCCGAGCCGCCGCAGCCCCCCGAGACGGTGACCTTCGCCAACGGGGCGGTGGTGACCGTGTACGGCCCGAGCTTCACTCTCCCGCGCTGCTGTGGAGCGGCGGCGAGGGCTACGAGGAATTCACGGGCTACATCCACCACGACCGGCCCGGCGTCCCCTGGCCGACCGCCTCCGCCCGGATCGAGATGCCCGCCCGCGAGCCGTACCCGGTGACCGGCGCACACGTCGACATCAGCGGCTACGGCGGGCGCATGGACTTCCTCAAGCTCATCTGGCGTGCCGACCTTGGCGCGGCCCTCCCGATCACCGACTCGCAGAACACGGAGGTACACCGATGACGGACACCACCACGGGCACGGTCCCCGAACAGGCGGCCACGCGCGAGAAGACGTGGCCGGAGGCGCTGGGCGCCACTCGTATCGCCGAGATGCTTGCCGGGCTCACCGGCGAGCCGGTCCGCGCCCTGGACGTCGCTGCGCTCGTCGAGCGAGAGGCCCTGGTCGAGGTCGACCGGTACAAGGGGTGGCCGATGTACTCGACGGCGGCCGCGCGCGCACTCGACGTCGACCTGGTCCGCGGAGTCGTCGCCGAGCGGGTGGCGTGGTTCGAGGCCAGCCTGCCCCAGGACGCGGCCGCCGAGCGAATCGGCTGGCATTGGAGGGACATCGCCCGCATGGGCCGCGAGGGCCTCATCGCCACCGGCCCCGCCGACCGGTACCTGATCGCCGACCTGGACAAGCTCGCCGAGGAGGCCGACGGCGAGCAGTACATCACCGCGCAGGCCGCCGCCGACGTCCTGGAGATCCGGCCCACCGACTGGAAGTACGTCGAGGCCGCCGGGTGGATCGAGCCAGCCGACACCTACGAGCGCGAGGTCGGCCGGCGGCGCACCATCACCGTCGTCCTGTACCGGCTTGGCGACGTCCGCGACCTGCGGGACATGCCCGGCGTCGACTGGGAGGCCGCCCGCGGACTCGGGAAGGGCGTCCCGTCCCCGCTACGCGAGTACGCCAACCTCGCTCCCACACGCGCCGCCGCGGTGAAGGGCTTCTGCCAGCAGCTCGCCGACCGGCACGGCACGACCGTGTGGTCATGGCACTCGCCCTACTCCGGCGGGTGGGAGCTGGACTGGGCACGGGTCGACGGCGGCCCGACGAAGGAGACCGTCCGCAAGGAGCTCGCCGCCGATCCTGGCGTCGCCTCGTACGCCGACGAGATCACCCTGTGCCCGACGTGGGGGCGAATCACCCGCCGGGCCCGGCAACTCCTGGAGCCGGGCGCCGCGGTCATCCTGGACACCGAGACCACGGACCTCTACGGGCAGACCGTCGAGCTAGCCGTCATCGACGCCGCCACGGGCAAGGTGCTCCAGGACACGCTGGTGAAGCCCACGGAGCAGATCACTGACGGCGCACGTCGAGTTCATCGCATCTCCGACGAGGAAGTGGCCTCGGCTCGGCCCTTCGAGAAGATCCTCCCGAGGCTCCGCCAGGTCACCAAGGATCGGATCGTGTGTGCGTACAAGTCCGAGTTCGATCGTTCCGTCGTGCTCGGCGACATCGCGCGGGCCGGAAGGAAGCCGATGCACCTGGAGCCCGAGGGCAATTGGTACTGCCTCATGGACGCCTACGCCAGGTGGCTCGGCTCCAACCGGTGGCTGGGGCTCGGCGGCAAGCATCGCGCGGCCGGCGACTGCGAGGCGGCACTTGAACGACTTAAGGAGATGGCAAACGGCAAGGGAACGACCTTCAGGCCCACCCGATAGGGGGACATGAGCGTCAACCCTGGCGGCGCCGCTTCCACCAGACGTCCAGCGAAAAGGTCAGGGCGACCCCCAGGAGGGGACTCAGCAGCGTCAGCAGCAGCGTTGCCCTCTCGGGCGGGGCCCAAGCGACCACAGCCCCGAGACCAGCGGTCAACAGAAGGCAGATGGTGGTCACCGCGATAGCGAGCCGACGGCGCCGCCCGAAAGCGGCCAGCCGCTCGATGACCTGCCTAATCCGCGTAACGAGCTTCTTCACGTTTCCCCCTCGGGGTAGTGGTTCACCGGCCATGCCTCCTGCGGGCTGACCTGCTAAATCCACTCTCCGGGGTGCTCATGGGCGCTTGACGTGCCGTCCTCATCACGCCTCAACTCGCCTTCTGCTGTGCCAAGATGTGTCATCTGTTGCCATCGTTGGGCGAGCGTGGCCAAGGGGGGGCGAGATGAGCAAGGCCTTGCGGATGCCGTCGGAGGAAGAGCTGCCGAACGGTCCTGTTCGGCTGTTCGTGCAGGAGCTCTGGTTTCACTATCGGGAGGCGAATCGTCCCTCCGGCCGCGAACTGGAAAAGGAACTCGCCGATCGGGAGGACCTGGCCGGCACCGCCAGCCGGGAAACGATCCGTCGCATGTTGCAGGGGAAGACTGTCCCCTCTCGATGGACCACGGTGGATGCCCTGTTCAGGGTGCTGTGCGGCAGGTCTGGCATCGACCCGGATGAGACGCGATGCTCTGCGGGTGCCCCAAGGTGGGTGACATTTGCCGTGGCGATGCAGCAGCTGTGGGATGAGGCGCTGGAAGGTCGCAGTGATCCAGATCTACTGCTGGGCATCCCTGATCGGCGGGACCGATGGAATCGGCGGCCGGGAGATCCCATGGACATGTGACCCAGGGGTCATTGCCTGCCGGCAGCGTGTCTGAAGTCGGGCATGCCGAGGTGGACCACGCTGTGCCGCTCTGTGAGGCGGTTCATCGCCGCGAGCTTCTCGTTCGCCGCGGCAAGGCTCACTTCCGTTGGTGGCCGCGAAACACTCGCAAGGCCGTGGCGGCAGGGCCTGGTTCGGCTGGACGTTCCGGAACGTCCGCGAGCACATCCCAACCCCGGACGGATCTCTTTCTCCTGGCAGGGATGTCTGCGGGCTAGCGGAAGGCGGCGTCGATGGCTGAAGGCATCGGTCTGTGGTTCTGGACAGCGCTGGCCCGGAATCTCCGGTCTCGCGCGCGCGGGACGCGCGACACGCGTGAAGTGCGCCCCGTCGGGATGCAACCCTAGATCTAGTGGTTGCATGGCGTCAGCCACCTACAAGTTGTGGTCCCCGGTCTATCGGTGGTGCCCGCATCGCCTATGCTCATGTGTGCTCGTTCGGTCCCCCTTGACGCTGCCTCAACTTGAGGCAGTCCCCAGGGTCCTGGGGGATTTTCAGGACCGAACGAGGAGGTAAACGATGACGTCGTACAGGAATGAGGATCCGTCGGCCGAACAGCGGAAGCGCCTGACCTTCGGGCAGGCAGTGGCCGACTGGATCGCGCCGGCGGGGATGCTCCTAGAGGTCATCAGTGAGGTCGTGAGCATCCTGCAGAACTGGATGTGAAACGTGACCCGGACGAACAGAGGTCGGCTCATGACTGAGCCCGGCCGCGTAGTAGTCGGCCGGGCTCAGTGATCACACCTTGTGTGGACGAGGCCTGGTTCCGGTGGCCGCCGGGGCCAGGTCTTCGTCGTCTCCCGGCTCTCGACCCTCCGATTGAGGAGTGTCAAGGGATACCCGGGGCAACACCTCACCACAATATAGGACCCTGCCCCGAGTGCCTGCCAGGCGGTCGGGATCGGCAAAGAGGTGCTTGTCGCCGTGGGACGTGTCGGCGCATCATCACCGACACCGCGGCCGCCCTCGGCCTCAACGACCAGGCCGCCCGGCACTCCTTCGACACCCTCGCCGAAGAAGGCAACCTCGGCAGCGTCAGCGTGCTGCGTGTCCTCGAGCGCACCCACGCCACCGCCCCCGGCAGGGGGCATTGCGCTGTCCCCACCCGGGCCGCGACGGCGACCATCAACAGCCCTCGGCCCGCTGTCAGTGCCGGATGCGACCCTATGCAGGCCCGGCGGGCGCCCATCATCCTGAAGCCGATGCTGCCGCCGGGCACACCCATCTCGAGCGGAGGACAGGCATGGATTGCTACCGAGTCACATGGACACAGGACGGCAAGGAGCGGACGTCCGTCGTCAGCTACGACCTGCCGAGCGCCACCGACCGCAAGACCCAGCTTGATGCCGACGGCGCCACCGCCATCGAGATCCTGAAGGTCCAGCCCGGCAAGTAGCCCTGGCTGAAGACGCATCAGTGCCCGCCCGGGCAGCACACGGGCGGGCACTGGCGTATGCGGAAGGTTCCTGCGTCACACCCCTGTCGCACCCGGGGCACCGGTGGCACTGCGTCCCGTACGCGGTCCTCGCAGACCATCCCCGGAGGCGGGACGGCGCAACGGCCCCGCCTGCGCTCCGGCACAGTCTGGGCCGCGCCCGCCTCCCGGCTCCCCACGGGAGGCCGAAGGCGCGCCGCCGGCGTCACTCGGCGGCCTTCAGGTCCGATCGGGTTCCGCGGCCAGGCCGCAGCGTCCTCACGCACCGCGGACTGTCCCGTACAACCAGTTATCGAAACAGTGTTCCCTTTGTCGGGGTTGGCGGGTTAGTGTCCACGCCAAGCAAGATCCTCGGGAGTGGGGAGCACCTCATGCACACTGTCGAAACCGCAGGTCGCCCCGGGCGTCCCCCCGGCATCCGCGCCGACAAGTTCGGGCTCACCGCCAGGCAAGCCGCGATCATCTCGTTCATCGAACGTGAAGTGTCCCGTCAGGGATACCCGCCGTCGATGCGCGAGATCGGCGCCGCGGTCAAGCTCGCCAGCACGTCGTCCGTCGCCCACCAGCTCATGGCCCTGGAGCGCAAGGGCTTCCTCTACCGCGACCCCCACCGCCCCCGCGCCTACCGCGTCCGCCCCACCCAGGACCACGACACCGCCGAGCCCCTCCCGCAGCCAGCCCAGAGCGTGACGCAGGTGCCGCTCGTGGGCCGGATCGCGGCCGGCGCGCCGATCCTCGCCGAGGAAACCGTCGAGGACGTCTTCACCCTCCCGCGGCAGCTCGTCGGCGAAGGCCAGCTGTTCGCGCTGAAGGTGGTCGGAGACAGCATGATCGACGCGGCCATCTGCGACGGCGACTACGTCACTGTCCGGAAGGCCGAGACGGCCGACCACGGCGACATCGTGGCCGCCATGCTCGACGGCGAAGCCACCGTGAAGCGCCTGCGCCGCGAGCACGGCCGGGTCTGGCTCATGCCCCACAACCCCGCCTACGACCCGATCCCGGGCGACGAGGCCACCATCCTGGGCAAGGTCGTCGCGGTCCTGCGCACCCTCTGACGATCGGCGGCGGCCCCGCCCCCTGTGGAGCGTGGGCCGCCCGCCCGTGAGGGCGTGCGATCACGCGACGCATCTGCATAGCCTGACGTCAGACCCCAGGGGGGCACCTGGAGGAACGATGCCCGGTCGTCCGATCTGGAGCGGCGCCATCTCATTCGGCCTGGTGACGGTGCCGTGTCGGCTCGAGAATGCGACCGAGAGCCACAGCATCAGCTTCCGGCAGATCCACCTCAAGGACGGCTGCGGAGGCCGGATCCGCTACCGCAAGGTGTGCGAGCTCGACGGCCAGGAGCTGACCGAGGCCGAAATTGGGAAGGGGTACGAGGTCTCCAAGGACAACGTCATCCCGATCACTGACGACGACCTGGCGAACATGCCGCTCCCGACGGCCAAGGCGATTGAGATCGCCGCGTTCGTGCCCTGGGACAGCATCGACCCCCGCCACATCGGCGAATCCGCGTACTTCATTTCGGCCGACGGCCCTGTGGCGGCGAAGCCGTACACCCTCTTGCGCGAGGCGCTGGGCCGCAACGAGAACGTGGCCGTCGCCAAGTTCGCGCTCCGCGGCCGGGAGCGTCTCGGTCTCCTGCGCCCCTACGGTGACGCGCTGCTGCTTCATTCGATGCGCTGGGACGATGAAGTGCGCGACCCGACCGAGCTGGCCCCTGACGACGTCGACCTCACCGAGAAGGAGATCAGCGAGGCGCTCACGCTCCTCGACGCCATGTCCGTGGAGCACCTGGCCGATGTCGGCGAGGCCGAGCTCACCGACCAGTACCGTGAGGCGCTGGTTGAGGTCATCGAGGCGAAGGCCGAGCACCGCGAGCCGAAGGCCGCCGAGGGCAAGGAGGCGGCGCCGGCCGGACAGCTCGTCGACCTGATGGCCGCGCTCGAGGAGTCGGTGGCGAAGGCGAAGGCGTCCCGCGGCGAGACCAGCGAGCCGGCCACCGTCCACGAGATGCCGAAGCCGAGGAAGAAGACCGCGGCCAAGAAGGCGCCTGCCAAGAAGAAGACGGCCGCCAAGAAGACCACGGCGAAGAAGACCACCTCGAGGAAGCGCGCCTCCTGAGGCGTTGCGCCAGCTCGCGCTCCTGGCGCGCTAGCTGGCGCGGCCGCCGATGTCAGCCGGGAAGCTCGGGACGCGTTCCCCGGGTGTCCACTGCGTCTTGAATCGAGCACCCGCGTTGTGCAGCACGGTCACGTCCAGCTCCCACGCGTGCTTGCTCCGCCGCACCCACAGCTTTCTCGCCGCCTTGAGGTGCTTGTCGAACTTCCTGTCGGACCAGCCGTTGAAGGCCTTCGCGTGCTCCTTGGCCCGGAGGAAGTACCGCTCACCTACCATGCTGGCGCGCCCGATGTGCGTGACCTCGTCGCAGAGGACGCACAGGCAGACCAGCCTCTCCAGGCGCTGGATCCGTCGGCCCCGCACCTTGTTGTAGGAGTAGCGCTCATGGGCGTGGAGACGCGGCGCAACCTCGACCGCTGCCAGAGACTCCCGGGTGTTGCCGCAGATCTCACAGGCTTCCCCTGCCCGCTGGTAGACCATCTTGCGAACCCGCACCCACTCGTTCTGCGTGGCCAGCATCGAGCGACCCGCGGAGCCCCAGCACGTAGACGGAACAAGATCGACGTACAGACCGTCCCCTCCGAACGTCCGATCCTCCCCCAGGATCACAACAGGGACCTCTCGCCTCACGGGCACTCCCCTCCCTAGACGCCGCCCCAGGCTTGGAGGGTAGAGCCACCTCTGCGCCTAGGGCGCATCGTCCCCGTAGACCCGCTTCCCGGGCGGTGGGGGCTTGTCGATCTCGAGGCTTCCCCACGGCTGGCAGATGTCGCAGAACTCCAGCGCCGGGAACTGCTGCATCGCGACGAACGCCTCCTCCCGCGACAGCAGCCCGGTGTGCCGCGGGTCGACGTGGCAGCCCCCGCGGTGCAGCATCGGCTGCCCCTGCGCCGCCCTCGACGGCAGGACCTTCCACGCAATTTCCGCCCGCGCGATCTCCTGCCGGCGTTTCTCCTCGGCCTGCTCGGCCTCCAGCTGCCGGATGGTGCGGTCGGCCAGGTCGACCTGCCACCGCAGCCAGTCCCTGAGGGTGCGCTGTTTCTCCAGTCGCTCCGATATCGACAACATGCCGCGCTCCGCTACGCCGCGGACATGCTGTTGGACGCGGCGCCCTGGGTCCGCTTCAGGCGCATCCGGGCCGCTACGACCGTCTCGTCCTTGCCCAGGGTGTCCCAGTAGGGGTGGGTGGAGGCCTGGATCGTCAGCTCTTGCAGGAGTGCGTGCAGGCGGGCGTGCTCGGCCGTCTGCTCGTCGGTCCAGCCGGGACTGTCCTCCCGTCCCCCGGTCACGACACCGGTATGCGGGTGCGTCTCGCCGGGCCAACCAGGCATGGGATTGACCGACCACGGCAGGGTTCGGCAAAGCGCCTCGAACTCGGAGCGTGCGTGATGCAGGCGGAGCTGGGCGTCGGCGAGATCAAGCGGGAAGGTATCGACCACGGCTGAAATGATACTCCTGTTCGAATACCGGGTCGATCGACACCATAGCCACACGCGGAGGGTCACCTGTGACGAAGCGCGATAGATGTCGCCTGAGCACGACTGTCGTCACCGCCGAAGCCCAGGGGTGTCGTACCCCTGGGCTAGTTTCTCGTCGATCGGCGGTCGCGGGTGCGGACGCCACGAGAGCTGCGGGGGCCTCCCGCCGGTAGGAGACCAGGTGAAGACCGTCAACGACTTCGTCCCCTTGCTCGGATTGCCCGTTCGACAGGACGAAGGGCATCTGATCAAGGAGATCGCTTCGTCCTGGTCGGTCACCTTGCCCGAGGACTTCATCGCGATCGCCGGCGCGTACGGTGACGCGGCCATCTCTGACTACATCTACTTCTGCGGGGCCCGGACGCTGCGCGAGTACGCCGACGGAATGGGCCGGCTGCTGGAGGCGTCCCGAACGGTTCCCCACGTGGTCCTGCCGACCCCAGGTGGGGCTCTGGTCTGGGGGAACACGATCGAAGGCGACCAGCTGTTCCTCGTTCCCCGCGAGCGCGGGACCTGGACGGTGTCGGCGTTCCGCCGCGGCTGGGGGGACTGGCACGACACCGACCTCGGCTTCAGCGACTGGTTCCACCTCGCGCTGACCGGCGGGACGGCCACCGACTGGCTGCCGGAATGGGAGCCGCTTCCGCACCCGCTTGAGCTCGACAGCGAGTGACGGAAAGTCTGAACACGGACCGCGGGTGACAGGTATCTCGCGGAGACGGTGACAACCATCGTGCTTCGCCTCGCAGCTCTGCCCAGGCCGTTCGACGTCCCGGTGGCAACTAACCTGCTCCGGCACATCACCCAAGTGGGCGCGATGCGGCTGCGCCGACCCGTCATCGGCGAGCTCAGTGCCCGGTACGGGCACCGCGTGGCGGGGCTGATGGGGGCATACGGGAAGACCGGCTGAGCGTGGCGCTACTACGGTCCGCCGTTTCGGCGCCGCCGCTCTCTTTCACGGTGGTCAAGCACGGCTTGCCACCACTGAAGACGGTGCGACGATTCCTGGGGCAGCAGGATCTGCACCAGAGAAACGATCATCGTCGTAAGTAGGACCGCGGCAGTCACAGCAACCGGTGCGCTGAACACGGCGCACCCAACGGCGGCCCCTCCTCCTCCGATAGGGACAGGCCAGCTGGTCGGGAATTTGGCTGTCATGTCGGCCTCCTACGAGAACGCTGGGCTCCCTCCCGCCTTGACATTACGGCCGAGGGCTCAGCTTGAAACCTCTTGAATTCGCGGACCTACTTCTCCGCGACCAGGCGTTCTGGCCAGGCAAAACGTGGCAGAGGACCAGCCGAAGCACTACGAAAAGGTGTCCCCTTCAGAAGTCGGTGTTGTTCTTGTACACGCCAGGCGGCAGGGGTCTCAGCCGCCGTACGGCCGCAACACCAGGTCCACATGAGAAGCCAGCAAGCCTGCTCGCCGCGGGCCCCGCTACCGGGAAGCGGCCGCAAGCGTCTCCGGGCCAAGCACATGCACCACCCCGTCCCAGCCGGGAGCACAGGCCTCGAGCCGGCCACCGGCGATCGGGGAGCCGCGGACGACAAGGAGCGGCCACACCGACCCCGCTGGCATCCCGAGCGCGGCCGCCGTCCGCTGGGCGCACGAGGCGACCGCCTCGACCTGCCGTGCCGGTCCTGCGCCCCGCAGCGCACCCGCCCGCGTACGAGCTGAGTGGGCCAACCGCGGCCCCACCGCTTCGCGTCCAGCACCACCACCGCCGTCCCACACGGCGATACCAGCACGTGATCCAGGTTCTCGCGCGAGCCCGGCAGCGCCAGGTCGTGCCGTATGTGCCAGCCGACGGCCTTGAGCCGGCCGTAACCGTCATCTTCGCCAGGGCCACAAAGCGGTCAAGGCCCCGCCGGGAAGCGTGCGGGCTTACGGCGGGGCCCTGGGCGAGCCTGCTACGCAAGAGGCAGGCCCGGCGGGCGACCAAGGAGTGGTTGTCGCCCGCTCATCCAACGGGCCGACTGGCGAATGGGCACGGCTCGGATGCCGAAGCCTGGGCGATGCGACTCCATCGAGCGACCCCCAACACGGATCACCCCGGCGGGGCTGCCGGGTTGATCGCAGGCACCCAGCAACTCGGGAAGCGGTCGACATCCACCGAGCCACCGACATCGACCCTCCCCCGAGCCCAAGTCACCTCTTAAGAGGTGACTTCGCCGACTGCTCGCCAGCCAGACGCTTCAGGCAGCCGGAGGAGGCATCCCGGCCCGAATGCCCCCTGGGCAGAGACTCAGCGCGCGGGTCATCTGGCCAGACTCACCAGTGGCGCCCGGGAATCCACCCCTCATGCCACAGCCCCCCTCGGGCCTCAGTGGTCTGAGCACGACGGTGTCATGCAAATGGTGTCGCGCCGCCCCTTCCCTGTTGAACGGCCCACGCGGAACGGCCGCGGGGCCAGACTGAAGGGAAGACGATGGAGATCGCGATCGTGGCAGCGCTGGTGATGCTGCTGGTGGAGCGGGTCATCAAGATTGCGGCCGACCGCAGCAAGGCCAAGGGGGAGGCCGAGTTGATCGAGGCGAAGGGGACGGCCGAGTTGGCGCGCGCCCGGGGCCAGGCCGAAGTCATCAGGGCCAGGGCGGAGCTGAAGGCCGGTCACACCAGCGGCCGTGCGGCCGGCAAGAGGGGGCGGGCGCATGACTGAGGCCGAGGGGCGCTCTTTCGCCGACCAGGTGGTGAAGGTCCACAACGACAAGGGCAGGGCGCTGGTGCGCCTTGCCCAGCGCGAGCTCAAAGCCGAGGGGCTCGCTTCCCGGGTGGACGCCGAGGACATCGTGCAGGACGCCTTGGTGACCACCTTGACCAATGCCAAGACGAAGAACATTGAGAATGTTTACGCCTATTTGTGCCGAGTTATTAAGAACCGAGTGCGCGACGAGAGTCGCCGGAAGGGAGTCAGCGATCCCGTCGACGCGACGGGTTGGGCTGCGGAACGCTACAAGGTCCTGTGGGTCTCGGACGTCGAGGACGTGGACGGCAGGCTCGACATGGAGCAGGCCCTTGGCACGATGTCGCCGCAGCAGCGACGGCTCATCCTGCTGTCGAAGGGCATGGGCTATACCCATGCCGAGATCTCGGAGATCGCCGGCGTCCACAAGGGGACGGTTTCCGAGCACATCAGACGCGCGAACGTCGTCCTGGCGGCGCTCACCTTCAGCGCGATCCTCTTTGCGGCAACATGGCTCCCGCACACGGTCGGCAGAATCCTGGTGGAGCCGCAGAGCGACGGCTCCCGCCCGCCCGCCGGCGACTTCCTGCTCTTCCTTGTCGGAATGCCCGTGCTCGCCTCGATGCTCCTGGTCCTGACCTCCGGGGGCACCGGATGGTGGAGAGCAAGGAGAGACAGGCGGGCGCGCCGCGACTCCGATGTCCTCACGGCGATGTTCCAGGTGACGGAGGAGCTCAAGAAGCAGCAGCGGGGATACCGGCTGCCCACGCCAGCCGCCTATGCGTCCAGGCTCCAGATCCCCAAGAGCTGGATCACGATGCGCACGCTCACGCGCGGGCGCGCACAGTCGCCGCTCCTGGACATCGGAAAAACTGTCCCCCTGTTCTGCCAGTTCGGCCAGTTCGGCCAGGACAGGATCACCGGGGTCACCCTCCGGCACCCGCTCAACACGCTCGTCCGCGAGTCCTCTACCGGCAGCGCCAGCTCGTACAGCCCGCCAGACACCGGCTACTACAGCGGCGGAGAAGGGGGCGAGGGAGCCCCGTAACCCGACGCGCAAAGAACGGGTAAAGAAGTGCCGCCAGCTGTCATGCGACGGACTGGCGGCCACCCCCTACGGAGGGAAGGACCAACGCCCGGCGAGAGCCGCGGGTTATCTGGCCAGAATGACAATCCACGAGGTGACCTCCTCCTCACCTCGCCGCCTTTCCAGCTCCTCGATGCCACGGTCGGTGAAGTACATGGTGAGCCAACTGGTGAGGTGAGGCGGCCTTGAGGCGCTCGACGAAGAGGCGGGGCCGGCCTGGAATCTCCGATCCGACCGCCCCAACCGCCGACCAACCGGGGGCACTGGCTTCTTCATCGCCCCCGGCTGGGTACTGACCTGCGCCCATGACAGGCAGAGAGCTCCAGCTACTGAATGACGATTGCCCCTCTACTGATCTCAATGCCGGTGCACTGCCGTCCTGTTCGATCCGCCAGATCGACCGCCACAAATAGACCGCAATCAGGGCCGCCCCATGCCGATGTCAGGGCGCCCCACGGCTGCCGCGTTCGCCCGCAACCCACCCATCTCCGGCAATCGGCAGGGTGTACAACTCACCCTCAGGATTGAGCTCTTGCGGGGCTAACCCACTAAGCCCCCCACCGTGTGACCAGCGTCCCGATGCAGGGACGGGAGAACCCCTTCTCGACTCACTGGAGGACCGCCGTGCCCATCTCAATCGACCCGCTGTTCGTGCTGCCACTGCTGGTCGGCATCTTCTGCATCGCCCTCGTGGCCATCGTGTGCATCGTCGCCTTGCTCCGCGCCGACCGCGCCGACACCGTTGCCGTCATCAAGGCCCTGCCCGAGCTCGCCGCGACGCTCCTGCGGTTTCGTCGGCGGACCCGGCGGTGACGTCCAAGACCGGCCATCGCCATACGCCCTCAGAGCACCCGGCCCAGCCCCGGGCGCTCACCGTCCACCTGGCCGACGGCCGCACCGTGCTCACCCAGCGGCTCCCTGCCGCGCTCGCCCGGGCGGCCGCCGCGTACCTCGCGGTCCGCCGAGCGGGCCACACTCGACCAGAGCGTGACCGTGCGGCGCTGGGAACCCAGCAAGGCCGGACGGTGGTATCAGGAATGCCGACCAGTGCGTCAGTGATCCCTGACCGAGTAGGGTCGGAAATCCTGACGACACTGTAAGGATTCCCGACATGGCCTGGACCAGCGAAAAGACCGCCCTGCACGTCGGTTCCATCGAGCCGATGATGCGGTCCGGTGACGGCTTTGCGCCCTTCCCCGGCCGCACCGCATTGCCCTGGACAGCGCTCAGCGCGGCGGCCGTACGCGCCAAGTGCAGCTGTGGATGGACCGGCGACACTGCGGCCGAGGTCTCGCCGTCTCGGTCGGTTGGGGAGACGGAGGACCTTCTGCGGCAGGAGTGGCACCTGCACGCGACCATCGCCGCGCTCAAGCCTGGCCACCGTCTCCTTGCCGACCTGGCCGAGGTGCTCGATCAGCTGACGGCCACCGATCCGCGGGCCGCCCTGGCTCTCGCGGCACGCGTGGAACGCCGAGCGAAGGCGGCCGCCAACGAGGCGGCGGCCACGGCGCGAGCCGCTGGCGACTCCTGGTCTGCTGTCGGCGCCGCCTTCGGTATCACGAAGCAGTCAGCCCACTCGCGATTCGGTGACCATCCCTCACCCTGATGCTGTCGCCTGGGCGGGATGGTCACCGAGGCCCGTCCGCCCCTATCGCTGGTTCGGCTTGCGGGACGGGGGCTGTTCGGGGCCTCCGCGCCGCAGGTGCCCATTTTGCTCGGTGCTGCCGGGAGCGGGTTTCTTCGCCGGTCGCTTCGCCGTCGTCGACCGGCCCCTGGCGGCCGAGGCCGACACCTTCGGTCGGCCCGGCATCGGCTTGGCAAGGGCTTCGCCCATCTTCCGCATGGCCGGGATGTCCGGCTGCCCCGTTGTCCCGTCCGCCGAGGACGGGGGCGGCCCGCTACGGCCGCCACGCGGAGAGCTGTAGGCGGATGCCGTGTCTCCGAGGCGAAGCAGCGCCTCGGCGCTCGGCAGTTCTCCGCCGCGCTCGGTGCCCCGGGAGTCGTTCCGCCGGAGCTTGTCGGCGGCCGCGTGCGCCCACCCGGCGATCTTGTCGCAGGCGCGGGCGGACAGCTCCCGCAGAAAGCCGCTGGCGCGCTCGTCGCCGAGCAGCCGGTCGAACTGATCCCCGGCCCGCTTCCTGATGACCGTGAGCAGGTGCCCCATGGCCCCGCGGACGGTCTGGATCCTCTGCCACTCCGGCAGGTCGTGTAGCGAGTCCGCGTGGGAGTCCGCCTGCCGCAGGGCTGTGGTCACCGCTGCCGCTTGCTGGGCACGGTCACGTTGCACCGGTTTCGTCGCCGGTTCGGCCGGCAGTACTTCCGGCTCGAGGCTGGGAGCCGTGGACACGTCGCGGACGGCTTCGGCTAGAGCGCTCTGGAGGGTGACCAGTTCGTCGCGGACGTAGTCGAACAGCTCGGCGGACGTGCCCCCGTCCGTCACGATGCCGTCCCACGCCTGCCGGAACTCCTGGAAGGAGGCCAGGAGGTCAGGCTCGCCCTCAGGGACCGCAGTGGCGGGCCTGTCGGGCTCCTCGAACGCCGACACCGGCAGCTCGTCCGTACCCCACAGGGGCGCAGGTCCGGCCTGCTCCTCGCCCTCCGATACGTCGAGGACCGGTTCCGGGCTACCGGCGACGCCAGCGGCCAGCGGCAGGTCTTGTGCGGACATGGCGACGTCCGGGAAGGGCTCGGGCGCCGAGCGGCCCTGATCGCCCACCAGGTAGTCGTCGTCCAGATCGTCATCGTCGTCGAGCGACCAGTCCGGGACGGGCCCCTTCTCGGGCTCGTCCGCCGGGGCCGCGTCCGGCTGCTCTCCGTCGCCGGTAGGCGGCGTGCCCGCCTCGGGCTCGGCAGGACCTTCCGCCGCGTCCATGGACGGGGCGCTGTCGGCAGCAGCAGACGTCGCCGCTTCGGCGGCCGCCGGCACGGGAGGCTCCACGGCGCCCGGGGTCTCCACCGTGTCGACGCCCGGAGCAGGTTCCGGGGCCGCTGCTGCAGCAGTCTCGGCGGGAGCGGGCACTACCTGCTGCCGGGCGGCTTGCTCCGCCTGTACCGCGTCCACGGTGGCCTGGAGTCGGGACTGGAGGCGCCGGACGTCATACAGCATGTGCGCGAGGGGGAAGGCCAGGGTCGCGCGCACTTCGCTGTTCGGTGTTGGGGGCAGCGTTCCGCCCCACGTGTTCACGGCCCGCTCGACGGCGTCGAGATCGGCGGCCATCTGCCGGGGCCCGCGACCGTCTGCGTCGGCCACGTCGCCGAGCCGGGCGGCGAGTTCTGCGTAGTGGGGGTTCTGGGCGTAGCCCGGCGACACCTGTCGCGCCGCGGACTCGATGCTCTGCGTGTGTTGGACGGCGAAGCCGCGCAGTTCGCTGCGCACCTGATCGGCCCGGGTCTGGGTGCCGCTTCCCGGAGCGGCGACCACTGGATCGCCTAGTGGTGCGCCGGTGAACGCGGCGTACATCACCGCCCCGTTCGCGGCGGCCTCTTCCGGAGTGTCGACGAGGTTCGTGATGTCGGGCGGGTCCAGCTGCATCCGGGCGAACCACTGTCCGTCGGCCGTCAGATGGAGGGTTGCGATGAGGCCGCCTTCGCGGAGCAGCTCGCCCCTGTCGTAGCCTCCGCCGTCCATGCCCGACAGGTGCACCATGTGCTGGTCGTAGTCGGCCAGCGGGACGGCCGAGGTGAAGGGCTGCGGCTCGGGCGGGTCCTGGACGTCAGCGTCGGCGCCTCCGTCCGTCTGGCTCTGTGCTGCTGCCTCAGGCACCGGCTCGAGGACGAGCGGCGCCTGAGGAGCCGGGGCCACGTCCGGGACGTCCGTCGTGACGGATGTGGATTCCGGCTCGTCTGCCACTGCTTCCTCCTGGTCTGAGTCCTCGCCCGCCTCTGGTGCGGGGATCTCGCCCTGCATTGCCGTGTCCATCCCGGCGGCTTCCCGGCTGCCCGCGCCCGTGGACTCCCCATCGTTGTTGAGACTCGAGCCTTCGGTGCCGTTCTTGCCCCACCTGTCCGCCAGTTCATCGCTCGCCGCCTGATGAGACGCAGCGATGCCAGCCTTGGGTCCGCCGGATTCCCGCTGATCGGTGGCCAGTGACGTGACCTCGGTGAACGGCTGGGGCTCGGGCGGGTCTTCGACCGGTACAGCGTCGCCGGTGTCCGGGGCGGCCGCCGGCGTGGGCGTCTCCTCCGCTTCCGTGGTCGGCGTCTGGTCATCGACACCCGGCTCCTGCGACAGGGGGTCCTCGGCTTCGGGGGCGGGCTCCGGCATGGGCTCTGGTGCGGGCGCTTCCTCCCGTACGACGGTCTGTTCTACGGCCCGGGCCCGGTCCGCGTCGGTGGTCCGGGCCTGCTCGCGGGCCCACTCCAGTGCGCTGTCCCAGTGCACGTGGCGGGCGGTGCTCTGATCCGGGGCCGTCACCTTTAGGCGGTGGCCGTCGTCGCCGAGTTTTCCCGGCTGGTAGACCATCTCCACGACGTACGCGGTCCCGCCGACCGTCAGGTCCCAGCGCGGCCCGTTCTCGTACGGGCCGTTCATGCGCGGTCCGGACGAGCGGGCAACGATGGTCTCGCCCTCGTTCCGCCCGACCTCCCCGGCCTCCTGGCGGTAGGCGAAGTACACCCAGTCGTCACCGCTGGTGGGATGGGTTTCCGCCGTACGGCCCAGCGCGGCCCGCTCCGCCACATCGGTCGCCACGTCGATGCCCGGCCCCACACCGTAGGAGACGCCGTCGAGGTCGCGGAGCACATAGCCGCGGTAGCCGCTCTCGGATTCCTTCGCCGTTCGGTACCGCTTGCCGGTGGGCAGGTGGACGGACGTCCACTCGTTGCGTCCGGTGTGCCGGTAGACGACGTCATGGCGGGGGTCTGCTCGGTGCGGGCGCGGCTGGACGCGGCGGCCATCCCGCCGGGACTCCGCGGTGTCGGCCAGGTGCGTGGCCTGGGTGGCGCTCAGGCCGAGGGTCTCCTCAACGCAGGGGCCGCACTCGGCGGCCATATCGCCGTACTCCTCCCCGGAGCCGTTCCAGCTCCACACCACGGTGTAGCGGCCCGTGTCGGTGGTGCCGCAGCGGTCGCAGTCGCCACGGTCGGCATGGCCGTACACGCCGATGGGGGCGTCGGACGGGTACACGCCGTCTCCGGGCGGCGCGGCTGGTTTCGCTGAGCCCGCGGTGGGCCGCAGGGTCGGTGCGGGAGCGGCGGGTCCGTCCTCAGCGCCGAAGAGGCCGAGCTGCCCCTCCTCCTCCGCGTCTCCGTCCGTGGTGGTGTCCTGTGGTGCAGGATCGGCGCCGCGAGCAGTGTCCGGATCTGCCTCACGCTCGGCCGGCGAGGCCTCGGTGTCCTCGGCCGGGGCCGACCCTTCCGGCGCGGGAGCGGGTGCTGTCTCCGGCGCGATCTGCGCAGTGGTGGTGGTCTCGGCCTCGGTCAGCTCGTTCGCGGCTTCGGCGAAGGCCTGGATCGTCGCCTGCGAGCGCGCGGCAAGTCCGTGCGCCACCGAACTCAGCTCGCTGAGCGGGGCGGCCAGTTCCTCGCCGACGGCGGGCTCCAGGGCTCGACCCCACGCGGCGACGGCGTAGAGGCGGTCCAGGACCATCTCAGGGCTGGTGATGTCGTTGCCTGCCTCCAGCGCGCCCCGGGCGCGGGCGTAGGCCTCGTGGAGCTCGCCGACGGGGTTCGTCGGGGGTACCAGGGCTTCACCCCGGCGTTGCCGGTCGTCGTCGAGGTAGCGCTGCACGCCCGGAAGCCGCGCCCACCGCTCGTAGGCCTCGTGCAGCTGGGCGATGCCTGCCAGGACGTCGGTGTCGTCGGCGAAGGGCTCGGCGGGGCCGAGAACCGGGACGTCGAGGTCCGGCGGCGTTACTTCCAGGGCAGCCAGCGGTGCACCAGGGGTGGGGCCTTCCTGCGGGCCGGGGGTGGTGTTTGGAGCCGGGAGGCCCCGTTGCCCTTCCGCAGCGGGCGCCTCAAGGCCCGCATCGCGCAACCAGGCCAGCGCCGCCGCCTGCTGCTCACGATTCTCGTCTACAGCCTGGGCAGCCGACCGTACGGCCGCCTCCGTCTCGATGTACGCCAGGCACTCGTCGCGCGTGCCTCTGAAGTCAACTACGCCCGTCACGCCGCGGAACGCGCGGACGATGGAGAACTCGACCGTCTGCGGCTCACCCGGGACGATGCCCCCGGACAGGGAGTACCGGATGCCCGCTGCGCCGGTCACCCAGGTCATCGCCAGCTGCGCGAGCAGCTCGTCACTGGGAACGGGAGTCCCTTCCGGAGCCGCACCCGGCTCCGCCACGTCCTGCACCGGGCCCCCGAAGAGGCCGAGCTGCTCTGACTCCGGGCTCTGGGGAGTGGTGGACATGGGCCCTTCCTGGTCGCTCGCGGTCGACGGCGAAGACCCGTCTTGCGTGGAGCCCGGGGCGGCGTCGTTGGCGGCGGCGCGTGCTTGCGCCCGCTGCTCAAGGTGGGCCACGTCCGCGTTCAGCCGGTGCATCTGCACGTCGAGGTGCTGGCGCAGGCCGTGCAGCGGTTCACCGAGCCCTCGGTAGCGGACGGTGTCGTCGACCGCGTCGAACAGCACGGTGGCGGCCTCGGCCGCGGCGGCCGTCGCCGCGGCGTTGGCGCGGTAGGCCTCCCTGCCCGAGGCCTCGGGGTCGATCGCGGCGACGGCCCGGCGCAGCGCGCGGAGTTCGGCTTGTGGCCCGTCGCCGTCCGGCCACATCCGGGCGGCTTCCTGTTCCAGGGCAGTGTGCCGCTCGTCGGTCTGCCGGGTCTGCGCGGCCACGTCGGCGGCGCCTTGGTGCCTGCCGAACACCTCGGCCACGTCCTGCGGCCGGCGGCGCTCGCGCGGCACGGCCAGGACCGTGTAGCTGCTGGCCAGGGAGAACTGGTTGACCGTGCCGGTGGCGACGTCGCGACTGGAGAAGCCGGAGGCCCCGCGGGGGTTGTTGGTGTAGCGGATCTCGGTGACGACCTCCCCGCGGGTGCCGCCCTCGGCGATGAGGTCGCCGGGGCGGAGCTGACCGGCGGTGCGGGTTTCGGGTCGCAGGTCCGCGCGGTGTCCGGCCGGGGTGAGCTCGATCTGGGAGGGCAGGAGCCGCACGGTGACGTCCGCTCCGGTGGCCACCTCGTTGCCCTCGGCGTCGTGGATGACGGAGTCAAGCAGGACGGCGCTGGAGTGGTAGTCGCGGTAGGCCGGGTTGAGGGTGCCGGTGACGCGGACGGCGCCGGGGACCTCCCGGTCGTTGGTGTCGACGACGCCGGGCACGTCCAGGGTGAGCGTGACCAGGTCGCCGGGCCCGACCGTGGCGCGGTCGACGAGGCGGGGCTCTTCCGGGGCGAGGTCGGGCGCCGGCGACTCCTCGGCCGGAGCGGGGACGGTGTCGGTCTGCGGCTCGGGGGCGGTGCGGGCCGCCCAGACGCGGCGGTAGGTGCCCAGGTTCTCCACTTCCCGGGCCGAGATGTCGAGGGACAGGGCGATGTGCGTGGAGCACGTCGCCTCTCCCTCGTCGACCCGGTACAGCTTCTGTTCCCCGGTGTCGCCGTCGAACTGCCGGTTGCAGCGGGCGCAGACGCCGTCCTCGGCGACGTCGAGCCGGTGGTTGCGGCCGCGGGCGTGGAGGGGTTTGTCGCCGAGCTCGCTGGCCCGGCGGGCCGCGCGGACTGCCGCGTCCACGGCGGCCGCGCGGGTCTCCTCCTTCCACAGTTCGGCAACGGTCTGGCCGTCGACCTCCACGCGCAGCGCGTACAGCAGGGTGCCGGAGGCTTCGTGTTGGTCGACCTTGACGACGAAGGGGATGCGGTCGGCGGTGACTGGGAAGACGACTTCGGCGGCGCGGACTTCGTCGGGGCCGACGAGGACGGGCACCGGCTCGCGCACCATGGCCATGCCCTTCTTGGGCACGTGGTCGGCGTACGAGTCGATGGGGCGGGCGGGGATCGAGTCGACGGCCGGCAGGCTCTCGAACGGCACTGGTTCGGGCGGCCCGGCGGCGGGCCGCAGGTCGGTCGTCGCGCCGTTGATGCTGTAGCGGTAGCCCGTCGACTTCTTCCCCGTGCGGGAGAGCACGTGGTACTCGCCGGTCACGGCAGTGCGTTCGGTGCTGACGAACCAGGTGTCCTTGGTCGCGCCGGGTGAGGTGACCTGTCCGGTGACCTGGGTGCTGGTTCCGGTGTCCTGCCAGGTCACCCAGGAGCCGAGGCCGTACTCCGCGGGCGTCAGGCCCGGGGTGTCTGTGCGTGGTGTCAGGCGCAGGGACGGGGTGGGCCGCCACAGCTCCAGGCCGTTGGCGGCCTTGTAGCCGCGCTGCCACTTCGCCAGCTCCTGGTCGCGTTCTTCGCGGGTCTGGGTGCTCTGGGTGTTACGGGTCTCCACGGCGGCGGCGAGCTCGTCGTGGCGCCGCTGGTATCCCTCCACGATCTGGGGCCGCACGGCCTGGGTCGGGGCCCGGAGCAGGGTGAAGGTGAGCTGTCCGTCCGCGCTGGTGAGCCGTTCGTGCCGGTCGTCCGAGGCGGGATCGGCAGCAGGTGCCACATCGTCCACCGTCATCTGCCCGTCGGGGACGCCGTCGGCTTCCTCTTGCGGTTCTTCGGGTGCGGGGTCGTCCTGGGGGGCCGGGGCCGGGACGCGCTCGGGCCGGGGCAGCCCGAACTCGTCGAAGAGGTTGGCCGTCCCGACCGGGTCGGCGTCCGGCTCGGGCGCGTCCTCGGCCGTGCCGGAGTCCTCGGCCAGCGGCGGAGCCGGTGCGGTCTCCTCGGCCGGGTTTTCGGGGGCCGGGGGCCGCTCCTCGGGCTGCTCCTCGGCCGTGGGCTCCTTCCGGCTGGAACCGGTGTCCACGGCCGTCTGCGGCGTCTGCGTGCGTTCCGGGGCGGGCGGCGGGCCGGGGGCGGGTTCGGGCAGCGGCAGTTCCGCGATGGCGCCGAGGGCTGCGAGGCGGGCGGCGACCTCGGGGTCGTGGCCGTGAACGGCGAGGTGGGCGCGCAGGAGGGCGGCCTCCGCCTCGGCCAGGACGGGGCTGTAGGTGGCGGGGTCGCGTCGGGGGCCGACGTCGTCCATGTCGCGCAGGACCGCGCCCGCTTCGCTGGAGGCTTCGGGGGCGGGTTCGGCGGCGAGGCGGTCGAGGCGCCGTTGCAGGTCGTCTCGGTGCTCGGTGGCCTCGCGGCGGCTGGTCGTGACGGAGGCGGGTTCGTCATCGGCAGGCTTGCTGATCTTGTTGAGGGTGGCCTGCGCGGCGACCAGGCTGTCCACCAGGCTCTTGCGTTCGCGCGCAGGGCCGAGGCCCTGGACCTGGCCGCGCAGCCGCTCGCGGTCGATGAGGAGCTGGTCGCGGGTGGTGCGCTTGGCCGCCAGGTTTCCTTGGTCCTCGGTCTGCCGCTCGGGGGCCTCGGTGATGGTCTTCACCAGGCGGCGCAGGACCGTCTCGCCCTTGAGGTCGGCGAGTTCGGCCAGGGTGGAGCGCTGGACGATGCTGGGCAGGCCGTCGAGGTGGAGACGAACGAAGACGGTGCCGTCGTCCTCGCGGTAGCCCACGGCAACCAGGTCGAGGCCGCCGAGCCGTCCCAGCCTCACGTCCCGGGTGGTCCCGTAGCTGTTGGCCGGCAGGCTCTGGCCGACGCCGATCAGCAGCCGCATCAGCGGCACGGCCGCGTCCTTGTGCTTGGTGTACGCGGCCCCGTCGAGGGTGATGCGGAAGTCGTCGCCGAGGACAGGTTCGAGTAGCGGCAGCGCACGGGCCCGCCGCGGTATGTCGTAGGACAGGGTCTCGATGTCGCGGCGAAGTTCCTGGAGGCGACTGCCGAGGATGGCGCGCTGGGTGGCCCGGTTGCGCTGGTCGAGTTCGAGGGTCCGCAGCTGCTTGCGGAGCTCTTCCTGCTCGATCAGGTACGGGTTGCCGGAGATGATCGCCATGGCTTCCTCGTAGGGAAGGTTGGCGTCGTCGACCTCCATGATCTCGTCGTTCGTGGCGTCCACGCGGGCCTTGTAGAGCTGGTTGAAGCCCTTGGCCTTGGTGGCCAGCAGCCCGTACATGCGGGAGTCGAAGGTGCCCTCGGTCGCCATCCAGACGATCTCGACCTCGGGGTTCTGGTTGCCGTTGCGGACGATGCGGCCGTCGCGCTGGGCCATGTCGGAGGGCCGCCAGTCCGGGTCCACGTGGTACAGCGAGACGGCGCGGTTCTGCGCGTTCAGGCCCTTGCCCATGCGCATGGTGGAGCCGACCAGGACGTTGATGCCGCCGTGGTTGGCGTTGTGCTGGAGCTTGATGCGCTGGTCGGCCCGGTCGGCGTCGTGGATGAAGGCGACCTTCTCGGCGGGCATACCGCGCGCGACGAGGAGGTCCTTGAGCTCCTGGTACGCGTTGAAGTCGCCGCGGTTGTTGCCGCCGGGGGTGCCGTTGTTGAGGAAGACGAACTGGAGCGCGCCCGCGACCGGGTGCGGGCGCTTGTCGGTGGTGCTGTAGGTGTAGCGGTTGTCCTTGGTCTCCTCGTACTTGGCGATGATGCGGTCCGCGAGGGCGACGAGCTTGTCGCTGGGCTCGGCGTCGCCCTCGATCAGCCGGGAGTCCATGGCGACGACGCGGGCGTCGTTGTTGATCGCCAGGGGGTTGTCGACGCTCTTGTCGACGCCTCCCTTGTGGAAGGCCTCGTAGCGCTCGCCGAGCTCCTGCATTCGCTGGAGCTGGTCGCCGGTGGCCGGCACGAGCATGAGTTCCGGCTCGCCGCCCTTGAGGGCGGGCAGGTCCAGGCCGAGCTCTTCGGCGCTCTTGAAGTCGACGAGCGGGTGCCACAGCTGCCGCACCAGGCCGGAGACGTTGTGGAAGGACGCGAACCGCTCGACGGACTTGAAGCCCTTGCCGTCGGTGGTCATCTCCATCCGCTCGACCAGCTTGCCGTACATCGAGGCCCAGGCGTCGAAGGTCTCGGCGTCGAGGTCCCGCAGCAGGTCGGGGTTGGCCATCCGCACCACGGTGTGGAGCTCGCCGATCGCGTTGGACAGCGGGGTGCCGGTGGCCAGCACGCCGATGGGGCCGGTGGCCTTGTTCATCCGGGCCCACTCCAGGACCCCGTGGAGGTGCTGGGCCTTGCCCGAGCCCTTCACGCGGGCGCCGGGGATCTTCGAGCGGACGGCCAGGTTCTTGTACTCGTGGAACTCGTCGACCGCGAAGAAGTCGATCCCCAGGTCGTCCAGGTAGATCTGCCCGGGGGTGCGGACGGCGGCCGCGCGGGCCTTGAGCTCCTCCTCGAACTGCTTGCCTCGCTCTTCGAGCTGCTTGAGGCTGACCGACTTCCCGTCCCGCTTACGCTCACGGACGATCTGCTCGCGCAGCAGGCGGGCTTCGTCGTTGTTGTAGAGCTCGTGGAACTCCGGGGAGAGCGGGATCGAGTCGAAGAGGCTGTGGGAGGTGATGATCAGGTCGAAGTCGTTGCTGCGGATGTACTCCAGCATCCGGTCCCGCTTGCCGTCCTCCAGGTCGGCACTGGTCAGGGCCAGGATGCGGGCGGTCGGGAAGAGGCCGCGGACGGTGCTCTCCCACTGCTCGACCAGGTAGTTCGGCACCGTGACCATGGGCTTGTTGATCTGCCCGGTGTTGCGCATGGCCATCATGCCGATGGTCATGGTCGCGGTCTTGCCCGCGCCGACCTCGTGCGCGAGGACCAGGCAGCGCTCGTGCGCCATGCGCGCGGCGGCCGCGAGCTGGTGGTCGTACGGCGTGAACTCGGGATCGAGTCCGGCCAGGGAGGGGGCGGAGCCGGTGAAGTCGCGCACCGCCCGGGCGTTCATCCGCTGGTTGTAGACCTCGGCGATCCGCGCGGCGCGCAGCGAGTCGTCCAGGACCCAGGCCTCGAAGGCGTCGCGGAACTCGTCCGCCTTCACCCGGACGGCCCGGGCGGCTTCCTCGTCGTCCGCCGGCCGCCCGGTCATGGCGCCGCCGCCCAGGACCTTGGCCACCATCGCGAGGGCGGACAGGCCGCCCGCGCTGTGGCGGAGCTCGTCCTCCTCGGCAAGGTTGCGGCCCTTGAGGATGTGCCAGTTCCCGCCGCCGGAGTGCTGGATCGTCAGGTGGGCGTCGCCCAGATAGCCCCGGAAGAAGTCCTGGACCATGTCGTCGGGGATCCAGGCCGCGCCCAGGCGGATGGCGAACTGGCCGGGCAGAAGGTCGCGGGGCTGGACGCGTTCGAGCTCGGCGACGTTGGTCTCGTACGCCCGGTCGCGGCGGGAGGCCTGCCGGGCGATGGCGAGCTTGGTGCGGATGTCGCCGGAGAGGTAGTCGGGGCTGTGGACCAGGTCGCCGGTCAGCGGGTCGGTGAACACCGAGCGGGCCAGGAGCCGGCGGGCCTCTGCCGGTTCGACCTGGAGCATCCAGGCGATGTGGTCGAGGTCGACGTAGCCGCGCTCGGCGACGACCGCGGTCAGGGCCTGCTGCGGGTCGTCGGTGTGCTGTCCCAGCACGCTTCGGCGGGTGGCCGGGGCGCGGTCGAGGACCTGGGAGACGTGAACGGTGCCGGTGTCCGCCTCCCACCACTCCAGCGCCAGGACCTCGTATGCAGAGGGGTCGTTGAGGAAGTAGCCGTAGCCCGTCAGCCGACTGCGCTCGCTGCCGTCGTCGGCCTTGATCGTGGCGTTCTGCTGCTGCCGGGGCCGGGTCAGAGCCCCGTACTCGCCGACGTAGCGCTCGTACGCGGCCTTCGTCGTGCGGCGCTGCGCGTCGGCCAGGCCGGTGTCGGTGCCGCGGCGGTCGAGGTCGTTGAGCCCGCGCACCAGGTCCTTGAGCTCGATGAGCGCGGTGAGCTGGGCGTGCTCGGCGTCGGGCAGGTCGATGGCGATGGGGTCGCCGTTGCTGTTGGCCTGCCACAGCTTGCCGTCGGCGTCGGCCGACAGGCGGCCGGTGAAGTCCGTGATGGACGCGGCCGGCCGCAGCCGCAGATGGGGCCGGTGCGGTCCGTCGGGGTGCGGCTGGTACCAGCGCCGGTCCAGGACGGCCTTGTCGGTGATCTGCCGCAGGGCGTTGTTCAGGGCCACGGCCACGTCCGGGTCGCCGTCGACGGCGACCTCCGGGCCGTGCGCGCCCATGCGGGATGTGAGCGTGCCGAGCACGTGCTCGGGGTGGGCGGTGAAGTAGTCGGAGACGGGCAGGGTGTTGCCGTCGAGGTCGCGGCGGGTGGAGGTCACCCAGCCCGCGTCGCCGGGCGTCTCGCCCTCGGCGCGACGGCGCAGGATCAGGATGTCGGTGACGACGTCCGTGCCCGCGGAGCGGGCGAAGGCCTTGTTTGGCAGGCGGACCGCGCCCAGCAGGTCGGCGCTCTCGAAGAGCTCGCGCCGGGCCGCGTCCCGCTCGGCGTCCATCGTGTGCCGGGAGGTGATCAGGGCGACCACGCCACCGGGCCGGGTCAGGGCCACCGACTTCACCAGGAAGTGGTTGTGGATCCGGTGCCGGGACCGGTTGTGCTTGGGGTCGAACAGGGTCAGGCGGGCGAAGGGCACGTTGCCGACCACCGCGTCGAAGCTGCCGTCGGGGGCGATGGTGTCGGCGAAGGACTCGTTCAGCACCGTGACGCCGGGCGCGAGGAGACGGGAGATCGCGGCGCTGGTGGGGTCGATCTCGACACCGGTCAGCCGGGCCGTGTCGGGGGCGGTGCCAAAGGTGACGCCCGCGCCGGAGCCGGGCTCCAGGACCTCCCCGCCGTCGAACCCGAGGTCGGCCAGGGCCTGCCACAGGGCAGCGGTGACCTCGGGCGGCGTGTAGTGGGCGGAGAGCGTGGAGGCGGCGGCCGCGCGCCACTCGGCATCGTCCAGGAGGTCACGCAGCGGGTCGCGGACCTCGGCGAGCGCCTCCCAGCGGGCGGCGGCCGCTGCGTATCCGCCTTCCCGCTCCCCTCCCGGGCCGAAGACGGGATCGTCCTGCTGCGGGCGGGCGGCGAAGACATCGGGCACCGAGCCCCACCCGGACCAGCGGGCAAGGATCTGCTGTTCCTCAGCTGTGGCCGGGCGCTCGGCGGCCTGGACCTCCTTGAGCGTACGGACGGCGGCCAGGTTCGCATGCGCCTTGGCCCGCTCCCCCGCCGGCGCCAGGTCCTCCTGCGAGGCGGGACGGAAACGGACCGCTACCGGGGCAGCTCCGCGTCCCGGCTCTCCTCCTCCGGCTCCACCAGCACGATCTCCCGCAGGGCCTGTTCCTTCGCCATCTGCTGCGCGGCCTTCAGCTTCCCCGCCCGCCGCTCGTGATCCGTCTCCCCCATCGGCTCGCTCATCCGCTCCTGCATCAGCTCCGCGATCCGCTGCTGCACCGCCACCGCCAGCTCCTCGAAGAACCTCTCCGGGTCCGGCATCTGGGCCAGTTCCCGGGGCCGGTACGTCGTCCAGTGACGTCGGGCCATCTGCGCGTACTCGCTCACCGTTCGTCTCCCCGTCCTGCGGCGCGGCCGCGTCCGTCAGCGGCTCAAGGCCGCGTGCCTGCATTGTCTCGCGGATGTCGTCCAGGCCGCGCAGCACGTTGGGGCGCGACCGCTTGGCCCGCTCCTTGGTCTTGCGGTCGTCGGAGTCCAGTTCCTCGTCGAGCTGGGCCACCAGGCGGCGGCCCATCCGTTCCAGCACCGGCAGGGTGCGCTCCGGCAGGTCCAGGGCGTGGACCATCATCTTCTTGCCGGTCTCGTCCCACGACTGGCTGCGCGGGGAGTCGACCATGCGGTCCAGCAGGTACTTCTCCGCCGCGTCCGTGCCGGTGTACTCGCTGTTGCGGGTGATCAGGTGCTCGACGAAGGAGGGCGGCAGCTCGACATCGACCACCGGGCCCCAGGTGCGGGTGTCGCGGGTCTCGGGCGAGGCCTCGTACTGCTCGACCAGCCAGCTCAGCGCCTCCGTGCGCCAGAGCGTCTCCTTCTTGACGCCGCGGCCGAGCAGGACCGAGACCTTCCAGCCGGGGTAACCCTCGGTGAGGTCGCCATACCGACGGCCGTCGATGAACACCCGGACGTCGTCGTCGCGCACGCCAGCGGTGTAGGAGCGGCTCTCCAGCCGGATCCGGCCGTCGGACTTGAGCAGCGTCTCGAAGGCGGTCGTGTCGCGCTGCTTCTGCTCGGCCCGCAGGACGTGCAGGCGCGCTTCGTGGGCGTGCTCGATGCGCTGCTTCGAGGCGTAGTGGCCGGCGAAGCCACTGTCGTACAGCCGCTCCTTGCGCAGGGTCTCGATCGCCTCGGTCAGCTCGATGTCGTCGAGTTCACCGACAGGGACCTGGGCGGGCTCCCAGATCCGCAGGTGCCGCTCGGCGATCTCCCAGCCGACCGCCTCGCGGCGGACATCGAAGGCATCGCGCGCAGCACCCGCGGGGACGTCGTAGCGGCCCTTGGCCAGGATCTCGCCCTCGGCACGGAGGTCGTCGTCCGTCATCTGAAGGACCGGCAGCCGCGATTCGAGCTCGGCCGCGAGACGGCGGCCCTGCTCGGCCGCCAGCAGATCAGACCTCTCCTGCTGTGCCTCCCGCACCGGGTCGGGCCCGTAGGAGGGGATGCGCATGATCTGCGTGAGCTGATCCCTCTCGACGGTGAGCTCTTCCTCGGTCATCCCTGCGGGGTCGGGCCGGTCCCGGTACGAGGCGACGACCCGCTTGCGGTGTTCCCCGGCCAGGGGGGCCAGTTCCTCGTCGAGGCGGCGGCGGCGCGTTCCGCCGGGCACGGCCGCGTCCCGCTCGCGGTTCAGCCGGGTCAGCTCCGCAGCGAGCAGTTCGTCCGTCAGGTCCGCTGGTTCCAGGACCGGGACGACAGGCTCCGGCGCCGGTGCGGGAGCAGAAGCGGGCCCCGTCGCGGCCGCGCTGGCGGCAGGGCCGGCGGCGGCGGGGGCGAGGATGCCGCGGAGCCGGTCCTCATCCGCCCGGATCTCGACCGCCCGGCCCTCCTCGTACAGCGCGCGGGCCAGCCGGTCGACGCCCTGGGCCCGGGCCACCGGCCGGGTCGTGCCCGCGGTGACGTAGGCCCGGGCATTCCCCGACCAGGTGAACCCGGCCGACCGCATGACCTTCTTGAGGTCGGTGTCGTTCCGGTCGCTGCCGTGGACCATTGCGCGGTCGGCGGTGTAGTGGATCCACAGGTCGTCACGGTCGGCGGGCTCGCGTTGCGCGATCAGGTGCTGCTGTACCGCGTGCTCGACGAAGTGACGCTCCCACTTCCCGGCCAGGCGTCGCCCGTCGCGGGTCTCGCCGATCCACGCGTCCTTCTTGGTGTTCACGTCGAAGCGGCTGGCCGCGCGTGCGATCAGCAGGCCGCTGGGTGCGAAGACGCGGAGCTCCCGGTCGACGTTGCCGTAGGCGTAGGTCTGCCCGTCGTCGGTCTCCCACTCCTCCGTCTCGGCCGGCGGCGGCTCCTCCCAGCGCTGCCCCGGCTCGCGGCCGCGGGCCTGGTCGAGCATCCCGCGCCCGTAGGGCGACCGGAGCCGGTCGGACAGGCCGTCACTGTCCCAGTCGAAGGGCTGCCCGCTCTCGGGGTCTCGCCACGCGTCGATCGCCTGAGCGAGGGTCCGGGTCTGGTCGGCGCCCTGGCTGGACTCCATCATCAGGACAGGCAGCGCGGTCCCGGCATGGAAGACGCCCCATCGGTACTGATCGGGCGTGGGCACGGTCGACCGCTCCACGCGCGCGATGACGAGGGCTTCCCCGACCAGTTCTTCGTCGAGGGCCCGGTTGGCCCGCGACCGCGCGGACGCGCGGCGCTGGTCGGCCTCGGCTTTCGTTTCGGAGACCCGGTAGCCATCGGCTCCGTCGAGCCAGTGCTCGCGCACATCCCCCGGCGTCGAGAACCGCTCCCCCATGCGCGACCTCCCCGTTGCACCGCATTTGGCGCGGCGCCGGTGAGGGCGCGCGCCACCCCGTATCCAACGGACCCTACCGATCAAGGTCACCAAACCACGATCAATTACCGCCTACCCGAGCCGCCGCCCTCCCCTGCCGGACCGCTTGGCGTTATCTGGCTACATTTCCTCCATGGCGATGGTGCGAATGAAGTTCCACGTGGCGGTGACCGAGGATTCCCTGGCACGACTCAACAAGCGCGCCAAGGACGAGCGGGACCGCGAGGAGTCGTGGATCGCCGAGCGCCGGCAGGAGCGACTCGAGCCCGGAATGCCGCGACGCGCAGCCGCCGCCGTCCGGCGCGAGATCCGGGTGGAGGCCGCGAGGATGCGGCGGATCGGCGAGTTCGGCGGCACCAGAGACGACATCGTCACCCGAGCCGTCCGCGAGGAGCTGCGAGCCCGGGGCCTGGAACGCGAATGGCCGGAGCCACCCGAGGGCGAGGTTGAGGCCCCCGGGCGCCGCTGGGGCACCCCACCCAGCCAGCCCATAGGCGGAGGCGGATACACCCACCGCCTCACGGTGAACCTGCCCCACACCCTCGGCGACACCGTTCGCCGCGCGTCCTACTGGACCAGCAAGGACGCGGTCGAAGCCCTCCAGGACTGGGCAGACCGATGGAGTGACGGCATCGACGTCGCCCTACGCGAAGCCGAACGCAACGACATCCCGGCCGAGCTCGCGCTCCTCGCGGCCGCCGGGCGGCCCTCCGCACCCAAGTTCGCACTAGAGACCCGAAACAGGCTCCGCGTCCAGGTAGTCACCACGGGCGACCTGATTCGCGCCGCTGTCGACAGGGTCGTCGACGGGGAGCGGCCTGAACCCCCCGACAGGAGCTAACGGCAGCTACCCCAGCGACAGCCGCCCCGCGCCCCCAGTGACGAGAAGGTGGTGACCATTGGTCACCACCTTCTCGTCACTGGGACGTCAAGGTGGTGACCAATGGTCACCACCTTCAAGCCCTACTCCCCCTCTGAGAGCTCTTTCACGAGGTCGGCCATCGCCTGCATCAGGCCCTCGGCCTCCTTGCGTGCCCGATCGCGATCCTTCTCCGCCATGCTGCGCAAACGCTGAACGGCCGCTTGCGACTCCCGCACCATCTGCCCCGCATCGTTCCGGGAGGCCGCGACCTTAAGCGGCGCGTTCTGCTCGGTGATGTCCTTCGGCGGCGCGAATCCGAGAAAGTTCGCCGCGTCCCTCAGCGAGTTCTCCGTGATGTTGCCGTGGCGACTTGCCTCCACCCATGTCTTGCGCACGGCTTCGGCACCATGGTCGTCGAGGACCGGGACCAGAATCCGGAGCGGCCGCTCCTTCAGCTCCTGCGTGGTGAGATCCTCCAGCGCTTGAGCCACACCAAGCACGCGCAGGATGTTGTTCGCGTAGTGCTTCTTGAAACCAAAGCGCGAGTCGACGAGGTGACCGAAGGTCTCGAAGCCGGCGATCTTATGGAGTTCCTCTTGCTTGATGGCCTGGAGGCGCAGACCGAGCGCGATCAGTTTCTGCTGCTCGGCACGCTCATGGTTGGCGCGAGCTGCGTACTGGGCGGCGATGATCCCGCGGCTGTAGTACTCCAACCGTTCCGATGGTTCCTGGGTGTCAGGTTCCTCGAACTCGGGCATCGGCAAGTAGCCCGGCGTCTCGCGACGGCGGATGTCGAGCGACACCAGGCCCGACTGATCGGCTGGGACCACCTCTGCCGAAGCTGTCGCTGTCGGCGCAGCGAGAACACTGGGGGCGGCGGCCGGGGCGGGTACCGCCGCTGCCTGCCGCAGTTTCGCCTGATCTTCCTCCCACTTCCGCAGCGCATCCTCGCGGGAGGAGTCTTGTGCGCCACCGATAACGGGGATGGGTGCCGGGACCTTCTTGCTCACGCTGCGAGCTCCTTCGCAAGCGCCCGCATCACGGCGGCCTGGCCTGAGTCTGGCGCGTGCTCCAGAAGCGGGATCTGGTAGTCCGATGCTTCGCGGCCCTCGATTGCGTCCTTGAGAGTGGCTAGCACGCCGGGGGTGGAGAGTTCGTTCCACCCGTCATAGAAGCCGCGAGTGACGACGCCCTTGCGGGAGTCGTAAGCGTTCACGACGAAGCCAAGCTGGTCGACCACTGCGCCGGTCATCTTGCTGTGGGTCTCGATCTGCGAGTTCAGCATGTCGTAGGCGTCGAAGGACGACCGGTCGGACCAGACCGGCATGAGGATGCCCGAGTGGTCCATCAGCTCGCCCGGTCGGCGCTGGACGTAGTTGATGGCGAGGTCTATGGCCAGGCCGAGGTTCGGGGGGCCGTCAAGGACGATGACGTCGTAGTTGTCCTCAAGCGGAGCCAGTGCGCGTTGCAGGCAGGTGTCACGGCCGACCTGGAGAAGCGCGAGTTTGGCGTCCATCAGGAACGCGTCACGGCTTGCAGGCAGGACGTGGAGTCGACCGCCGAATCGCTCGTGCGGGAGAGCCACCAGTGAGCGGGCCAGGTGCTTCTGTCCTTCACCGAGCATATGGGTGAGGAGGCTGTCAGCCCCATCGGGCAGGCCAGGAATCTGCAGGCGGGTTGTCAGGTGGGCCTGGGGGTCGTAGTCGACCAGGAGACACCTCAGGCCCATCTCAGCAAATGCCTGGGCGAGCCCGGAGGCCACGAATGTCTTACCAACCCCGCCCTTCTGATTGCCGACGAGGATCCGCTTGACGGGCTGGGATACCCGGCGCTCCTGAGGGGAGGGGTGGGCTGCGATCCAGTTCGTGATGGCTTGCGCCATGCCCTGGACCTTGGTGACGCTGCGGGAGTCGCATTCTCTGGCGAAGCGTTCGGGGCCGCCGGCGGGGATGAACACGCCCCAGGACCTGGCTCCGCGGGTCTCGACATCGGGGCTGACCGGAGAGTCGTACCAGAGGTTCAATGCCGAGGCTGCGGCGTCCTGCATGTTCAGGCCGTGCTCGGCGGCGCGAATACGGAGGTCACGGCGTAGCTCGGGCGTCAGGTTCACGAGCAGTTTCTCGCGCGCTTCGTTGGCGCTGGGGCTGGTCATGGCGAGCAAATTACCAGGTGATCAGCGCCGCTCAGTCGATTGCCTGCGAACGAAAAGTCGTTCCATTCGGGCGGATGCACACGGGCCCGGAAGGGCGGCGAGCCACCGGCGGCAGGTACCGAAACGCAACGAAGCCCCCACAGGCCGCAGTTGGGCCCGTGGAGGCTTCGTGGTGGATCACGTAGGCACGGCGAGAGGCGGCCGTCGCTCCCCGGGCCAGATGAACGTGACGGATTCGCCGGTCTCGCAGGCGGCCTGCGCTGGGCAGGCGACTGGGCTCGCCCCACCTCGAAGGCACTTACGGCGGCACGCCGCAGCGGTTGCCGCTGATTGAGCACACTCGCACGCTTGCTGTGTGCAACCTACTCATTCGGATGGCCCGGATCCGGTCAACGTAGTAGCGACCTTCGCACTGCGTCACGGAGCGAAGGCGCTTGTCTCCGCCCTGGCTGGTCCGGGAAGCGGAGAGCTGGCGCTCGAGCTCTTTGATGCTCTTGCGAAGAACGAAGCGAATCTGGAGGCACGCCTGGCTGCGATCGAGAGCGGCCTGTCAGATTTGAGGGAACAGCCGTACAGAGTCGCGTTGGGAATCGGCAGCAAGTTCCTCATCCAGGCCGGATGCGACAGCGTCCATGATCGCCGAACTGGAGACCTCGAACGAGCCCGTGCGGCGTTCACCGAAGCGTCGGCCGCCTCCCGTAGCGCACTACAGGAGGCTGTAGCGGAGCGGCACCTCCTTCTCGTAGCGCTCGCCCTTGGACGCGAGCAATCGGCCAAGCTCTCGCTCCCATTGCTCGAAGCGCTGGCTCTGACAGCAGCACTGGACGCGCGGAGCGGAAGGACCCCGGAGGATCAGGACGCACGCCTGCAGATGAAGGGCACCCGCAGTGCATCCGAGGACGCCTATGTGATGGCAACTCAAATACTGTCCGAGGCAGCGGTACTGGCGGAGGGCCTAGGCCTGCGGCCTCGGCGCCGACCGTACGAGGCCCTGACCTCATACTTCTGGCGGTTCCTGAGCCCCCCAACTGGGCTGTGGTCCCTCGTGGGGAAGAAGGCTGACGAGCAGAGCGATTGCTATGACGTATGGACCTTCTCCCCTCGATCTGGAGTCCCATGCCGTGTCGGTCCCATGTCCGTCACCCTTGAGGTCGCACATGGTCCGACGGCCTTTGAGCCCCGAGACCGCTGGTGGATCGACTCTGCCGAAATCAAGCTGGAGCGCAGCCTGCCTCGCGACCTGACCCTCGCCTACCGCACACAGCAAGACCTCGAGGTGAGCAGCCAGGTACTGAAGGCTGGCCAAACTACGGCAACGCTGGATCTCACTCACCTAGCGGAAAACAGCGTCCGCTATGACGGGCGACTCTGCGTGCGCCCTGAGGACGGCTACGCAGAAGTCGCTGCCTTTAGGCTCGGCGGCCCGGACGGGAGCCCGTACGAGACGGAACGCTTTCGTGCTCTAGTACGTGCGAGCCGAGGGTTGTAGTCACGGCCCGGCCACGCAAGGTCTTACACATCCCCCTGACCGCTGGTGCGGCCGCTGCCACGGGAGCACCTGAACCAACGCAAAAAGGCGGGCCCCATCCGCAGATGGGAGCCCGCCTTCGTGTTTTCAGCGCTCTACGCGAGCGGATGGGTCCCGTGCCTGTCAGCGGCTGGCAGGCCCGGCGGGACCGGTGGTTAGCCGCCGACTGCGGCGAGGAGCCCGGGGTCCACACTCACGCAACGACTCCGTCATTGAGGTCGAAGAGACCGATCTGATTCGCCTCAAGCTCCTCGCGCCGCTGCTCGGCTGCGCGCTGGACCTCAATGGCCTTGGCCCTGTTCCAGCAGGAGCCGCACCAGGGAACCAGCTGGTCAAGGGGGGCGCTGGTGTTCTCGCTGTCGGTCGAGCGCAGGGGGTACGGGGCTGCGGTCAGCCTGCCCCTGCCCGGGTGGTCGGCCTTGCCGCATCGGCCGCCGTGCTTGATGCCACAGACCCCCAGGCAGCCGCAGTTGGCGCCGTGGGCCTTGAGGACGAGGGATAAGACAGTCTGGCGCTCGGTCATCGCTGATCCCCCTTGCGGATGTTGGTGGTGCGGGCGACGAGCCCCTTGGTGGTAGTGCGGGTCGTGCTGTGGTCCTGGACGACGGCGGCACCGCTGTAGTGGTGATGGTGCTCGGTGTGCATGTCCTGCTTCGCTCGGCCGACGGAGCGCAGCAGCGAACCGACGGCGAGAACGAGGGCGACGGGGCCGGCGGCCCCGACGGCAAGCGTGATCGGGTCGACCTGCCCGAGCATGTAGAGAACGAGCGAAGTACCGCCGCAGGTGGAGAGGACGGCGACGCTGCCGGTGAGCATGAGGGCGCTGGCGTCGGTGGCTTTCTGGGACATGGGCGGCCGCCCGGGCTGGGCGACGGGCGGGGTGGGGCCGAACGCGGGGAGCGGGGTGTCATCGCGGTGCGACGTCGGCAGCACAGGCACTCCGAGGGCGGCGCGAAAGATCTCCTTGGCGTGGGCCTCGGCCTCGGCCTCGGTGAGGGGGTGCAGGGGCCAGCTGGGGTCGCTGAAGGTCACGGTCGTTCTCCTTGGGCTGGAAGGCAGGTGCGAGGGCCCTGAGGGAGGGCGGGCTTCGGGCATCACTGCCAGGGCCCCGGAGCGTGCTTCCGGGGCCCTGGCAGTGGGATGTGTGGGTCAGGCGCGGACGAGGAGGCCGCTGCCGTCGGGGCGGGCGATCTTGCCGTCGTTCCGAAGGACACTGATCGTCGTGCGCAGGGTGCCGCGCTTGACCTCGCGGCCGCCGTCCTGGTTGAGGGCGGTCAGGAGGTCGACCTCCCCCAGGCCTTCGGGCGGCAGGAGGGCAAGGATCCGGTCGGCCGTCGTCATCAGCTTGGGTTCTGTGGGTGGGACTTCCGGAACCGGAACTCCTGGTGCCCCGCCGCCCATGCCGGCGGCTTCCGCTTCCTTCTGCGTGACGTAGGCCTCCAGGTCGATCGCGGTGCCGGGCGGCAGGCTGTCGCCGTAGAGGTCGAGGATCAGAGGGTCGTAGCCGGTGCACGGGGCGATGGACCCGACCATGAAGGTGCGGCCCATGCTCGTCGGCCGGGGGCCGGTCAGGTGGTAGAGCATGCCCTGGCTGTTGACGTCGTCGTTGTCCTCGGTGGCCTGCTCGTTGTAGCGGCGGATCCTCTGGATGCGGCCGATGATCTTCGGGATGGGCTGGAGGGCTTCCCCACGGGGGACCAGGCCGTCGCCAACGAGCTGCTGCATCATGCTGGACGACCAGCGCAGCAGGATGACTTCACCCTCCTTGAGCATGCCGCGCAGGGTGTCGGACCCGCCGAGCTCGTCAAGGTGACTGGCCTGGGCGGCGATGATGATGCCGACGCCCACGGACCGGCCTGTCCGGCCGAGCTCTTTGATGAGGTAGGCGGCCTCCTTACGGAAGGGCGCCGTCTTCTCGAGCAGGCGGTTGGCCTCGTCGACGATCCCGTACACGAGCGGGTCGGGGGCGTCCATCACGAAGCCTGAGCGGCCGAGTTCGGCGTACGCCTTCATGCGCCGTTCGGCTTCTGCGACGAGGCCTCGGAGCATGAGGATCGTCTCGTACTGCGTGGTGACGCGGGTGGCGACGTGGCCGGCGGCCTCGGGGACGGACTGGCCGGACTTTAGGTCGGCCAGGTGGACGACGATCCCTGACCGCTTGCAGGCCACGAGGATGGCCTGGACGAGGCGGGACTTCCCGGCGCCGGTGGTGCCGAAGATGGCGCCGCGCTGCGCGTTGCCGGTCTTCGGGTCGAAGAGGCGGAACTTCAGCGGCACCCCGTCGAAGTAGGTGCCGAGGGTGATGCGACCCCCGTCGTCCATCAGGAGGTCGTCCACCGCGATTTCCCTCATGGCCAGCAGGGGGTTCTCGGGGTAGATCCGGACGATGCCTCTTCGGCCGACGCCCTGCTCGAAGATGACTCGGGACCGGTCGTCGACCTCCAGGAGGTCGCACAGGGCATCGTGGTCGTAGCCCTTCACACCACCTGGGGGCGTCTTGAGGACGAATTCCCGTACGTCCTTCACGGCTCGGTCAGTTCCTTCCGGATTTCGTAGGTGTTGGCTTCGAGGAGCTCGACGCCTGGCATCGCGGACTTTGCGATCTCGGCCCAGATCGCCTTGTCGCTTTCCGTCGATTCCTCCGGCGCCTCGGGCGGCTTGGGGCGCTGCCCAACGATGAGGAGGCATACGCCGGCGCCGCGGCCGGGGACGGGTTCGACCGCGATCAGTTCCTGGGGAAGGTCGAGGTGGGCCGACAGGCGGGCCTTGTCGATTTCGGGGACGGGCCTGCCGCGCTTGGCGGAGCCGATGATGGCGGCGACGCAGTGGTCGCTGAGCTGGTTGTGTTGCAGCAGGACGGTGCCGGGAGCGATGCCGCCGTCGACGGCGAACTGCTGGGCCCACCAGCGGGCTTCCGGGGTGGCGTGCACGTCTTCGACGACGGCAACAACGTCGGACTCCTCGGCCGTCGCTTCGCCCGTTTCGGCGAGTGCCTGGGCCTGGGCCACGTCGGCGAAGGCACGGGCGAGCTGTCCGGGCCGGAGCCACCAGGTGGCGGCAGTCCAGAGCACCACACACCCCGCCTGCACCGTGATCGACAGTGGAGTGTCCGGCGCGCCGCCCTCGGCGATGAGCAGGGCGGCGCAACCGGTGTGCGGGGCGCCGTAGAGCGAGGTGCAGACGGCCCTCATGCCCTCCGGAGCCCGCCGGATTGTGAAGTTGGTGGCAAGGCCCAGGCCGAGGGCGGCGACGGTGGTCACGATGCCGGGGAGGATGACGGTGTCGGTGGCCAGGCCGCCAGTGAGGACGGCTGCTCCGGCGACGGTGGCGATGCGGCCGGCGGAGGCTCGCACACGAGCGAGCATGGGGGATACCTCCTGTCGGAGAAGGGCGGGGCGGCCGGTGCCGGGCCGCCCCGCGAAGGGCTATCGGTTGGCGTAGTACGTGCGGTCCGCGATCGAGCCCTGCTTGGCCGCCATCGACTCGTTCACCGGGCCGTAGTCGGCCTGGTGGTCGTCGGCGGCGTTCTGGAAGGCGGAAGCCATCTCTGCGGCCTCCGCGGCCAACGATTCGGCGTCGTCGAGGAGGCCGCGCATGATGGCGGCCGCGTCGTGGTGCGCGGAGGTGACGGTGGTGTCGACGTCGAGGCTGGCGGCCGTCTCGGCGAGCGCGTCGACTGCCTTGGCGCCCTTTTCGATGTAGTCGAAGGCGCCCTTCACGGCCTGGTTGAGGGAGAGCATCGCGGCCGAGGCGAGACCGAGCCGGGTCGTGATGATCGTGTAGGTGACGCCGTCGGAGATGACGTCGGCGACCCTGTCACCGATGTGTTCGAGGTCCATGGGCTACTCCTGGTGGTAGGGCGCTTCGGCCGGGGCGGCGTGGCCCATGTCGGCGGTGGTGTCCGCGGCGTTCTTGTCGTAGTCGGCGGCCGTCTGCCCGGCGTTGGCGATGGTCTCCGAGGCCCGGGGCAGGCCCTCGGCGAGGGCTTCAGCCTTCGTCTCCACGACCTGCGCCTGCTCGATCAGTCGGGCGCACCAGCCCATGAGCAGGCCGGGGACCTTCCTGCCGTCCAGCTCGGCGTAGAGGCCTTCGAGGCTGCTCACCAACTTCTCGCAGCGCTCGGCGACGATGCGGGCGTGCTCGGCTCCGGCGAGGATCTCCTCGGCCATGGCCTCATCGGCCTCGATGACGTCGTAGATCGTGAGTTCGGCGTCGTCTGCGGCGTGCTGCACGCTCTCGACCCTCTGCGCAACGGTGGCTCCGCCCATCGGGCGTGCCTCCTTCCTTGATGGGGGTACCGGGCTGCTCGTCCCGGCGGTCTTGGTGGTGCTCGCGGCCGGCGGGGCTGCCGGGAGCGCAAGCCGGGTACGCGGGGGTGTCCTGGGCTTGGCCGGGTACCGGGTGAGCTCGACGGTGTAGGTCGCGGTCATCCCCGGCGGCGGCCGCAGCCAGGTGCCGTCCGTGCCCGGCATGGGTGGCGGGGGAGGGGGCTGACTGGCGCGGTTGCGGCGGGATTTCGAGCCGGGCCGCTGCCCTGCCGCTCCCGTCGAGCCGGTGGTCCGGGCCCCCTGTTTCGGCTTCTTCCGCCAGGGCCGCCATCCGGAGGTCCCGGGGGAGGTCTTCGGCGGCTTCGGCGGCCTGGTCAGGTCGACCTTCGGCCGCGACGCCCCGGGGGAGGCCTTGGGAGCCTTAGGCGGCTTGGTCAGGTTGGCCTTCGGCCGCGAAGCCCCCGCGGACGCCGCATCCGCAGCCTTCTTCGGTGGATTCGGTGGCTTCGGTGGATTCGGTGGCTTCGGTGGCTTCGTCAGGCTGACCTTCGGCCGCGAGGTATCGGGGTTGGGACCGGCCGTGCCGGTCGGCGGGCTGCCGCCTGCCCCTGGAGTCTTCGGCCTCTTGACGGGGTCGGCCTCGGGGCCCGAGGTGCCGCCGGTCGCTGCAGCGGAGTCGGTCTTGCTCACGATCGGCTTGATGCTTTTGCGACGCTCGGTGAGCCGTCGCTCGGCGGTCTCAGCCGCAGCCTTCGGGAGAGTGACGCGATCCGGTGCAGCGGCCGCGGCTTCCTTCTTCCGCCGTTTGCCCTCCGCGCGGTCCGCCCGGCGCTTCTGCCGGGCCTCGGCCTTGGCCTCGTGTGCCGCCGCCTTCCTCGCCCCCTGAGCCTCGATGCGGGCGACGCGGACGCGGTCCTTCGCTGCCTGCCGGGCATCCTTGGCCCCGTTCGCCCGCTCACGCGCCGCGTCATTGTCTTTGGCCTTGTTCTCCAGCCGGGCGGCCTGCCGGTCACCGCGTCGCTGGTTCGCGGCGCCCTGCCGGGCCGCAGCCCGCTCCTGGCGGCCGCGAGCCCGTTCCAGGGCGGGGGTGGAGCCGCTGGCGCTCGAAGATCGGCCGTCCTTGGGTGACTTGCCCCCGCTGGAGGGCTTGTCCTTGCCCTGCGACTTCCCATCCGAGCCCTTCGGACTCTGGCCCTTGCCCGGCTTCGGCCCCGACGCGCCCGCCGGCGACTTCCCTGACGCCTGGGCGCCATCCGGCTTCTTCCCGCCGGGCTTCTTCGGAGTTGGGCCACCGGACTGGGCGCCGGTCGAGCTCTTGGGGCCCCCGCCGTTCTGGCCGCCACCGCTCTTCGAGCCGGAGGCCCCGCCTAAGGTCCCGGCCCCGGACTTCCCACTCCCCTTGCCGCTGGAGGTGGAGCCCGGTGATCCGTCGCGCCCCTTGGCGCGGACCTGGGCGATGTCGGCGTAGATCTTCTGGAGCGCCGCTTTCTGCTCGGCACTCGCCTTGATCTTCTCGGCCTTCGCTTTCGCTGCGGCGTGCCGTACGGGCGCCAACTCTTGGAACTTCTGCCGTCGGTCGTCGAGCCAGTGGTGCATGCCGCGCACAGCGGCGACGGCGGTACCGAGGGCGACCGCCATCATGCTCCGGGCCCCTTCGCTGCCTGCGGGCGCCGCGCCTTCGGACCGCAGCGCGGCCGGCACAGCCCTCGCGGGCACGGTGGGCAGGGCGACTACTGGGGGAGGCGGAACGGCCGGAGGAGGAAGGACGAGTGCCGGAACGGCCGGAGCCGTCGGCGGGGTTGCGGGTGGGACCTTCGGCGCCGAGGGAGCAGCTGGTGCCGGGGGCGGTACAGCGGGGGCCGGGGGCGGCCCCGGCAGGGACGGAGGAGGTGGCAGGGGAGGCGGCCCCGGCGGGGGCGGCGGCGAGGGCGGTGATGCCCCCTTCTTGGGCCGGAACGGAAGCAGTCGGCCCGACTCGTCACTCATGATCCCTCTCACAGGGTTGACAGAACGTGACCGCCTCGCGTACGCGCGCGCGTGTCCGCGCGCGAGCGCGCCCGCGCGTCCGCATAATGCGCGCGCGGGGCGGTCACGGCCTGGCTTGAACGGTGGATTGATTGACGCGGGTCATCACTCGCTGTAGCGCGAGACCCATTGGGCGATGGTGCGAGAGAGGTCGTTCCACGCCTCCGCGTCGCCCTCCCTCTCGCGGTCCGCAGCGATCGACCGGGCCCGCTCGATCCACGACTCGGCCAGGCCGCGCGGGCCACGTTCGGCCCGCGCCGCCTGCCGCCGCTCGAAGTGGTCCAGGCGGTTGATCGCCCGGCGCTCCTCCTTGGTCTGTGCGGGCACGAGGTCAGGCGCCCTTCCGCAGGCCGTCGAAAACGTCGCCGTACTCGGACGTCCCGCGGCCGGCGGGCTTGCCCTCGCTCGCGGAAGGGGGCTCGATCGCCTGCGCCCGCCTCTTGGCCAGGGCCTTTCGCTCGCGCTTGGCCTCCCGCCTGTCCGGAAGCTCCTCGTAGAGCATGAAGCGCCTGTTGAACGCCACCAGGTCGGTCAGGGACTTCTCCAGGTCGTCGGCCGCCCTGTGCAGCGGGCGGACCGTCCGCGAGGCCCGGATCAGGTGCTGCCCGGGAAAGTCGCCCTCGATCCGCTCCTCCTTGAGCTCGGCCTCCAACTCCCGGGCCAGCTGACGCAGGGAGTCGACGAGCGGCTGGATCTGCGCCTGACGCTGTTGCAGGTGGATCTTCCGGTTGGCGGCCGACCTCAGGTGTTCGGGGGTCCAACGGTTCGGGTCGGTCATGACGTCCTCTCAGGGGGTACGCGGGGGAGAGGGCGGGCCCCGGACGGGGCCCGCCGTGCCGTACGCATCAGCGCGTCGGCGTCAGGTGCTTGGCTCGGTCGGCCGGGCTCAGCAGCTCCGCCTTGTCGAGCAGCCGTACAGCCCGGTCGCGGTTGCAGCCGAGTGCCGTACGGGCGGAGTTGACAGTGACGAACCCGTCGGCCGTACGGGGCAGGCCGCTCAGCTCGGTCACGCACTCGTCGTCCGTACGGGCGGGATTCGGGCTGCCCGTACGGGCCTTCGCCGTACGGGCCGTACGGGGCTTGTCCGTACGGCCCGTACGGACAAGCCCCGTACGGGGTTCCGTACGGCCCGGACGGTCCGACGCCGTACGGGATTCCGTACAGTCCGTACGGCCCGGCTCCGTACGGGTCGCCGTACGGGCCGTACCGTCCGGCTCCGTAGGGTCGGCCGTACGGGCGCCGCCGTTCTGCCCCGTACGGCCCGTGTGCTCGTCCGCCATACGGTCGGCGGTGCCACCCGTCTCCTTGTGCTTCTCGTCCAGCAGGTGGTGAACCCGCCAGATGATGGCCACGAAGGTGAGGACGACCAGAGCGGTCAGTCCGAGCACGATCAGGTCGCCGTGCTCGTTGGACGGGTCGTGGACACCCGCCCGGTCGGCGAGGTGGTACGCCAGGTTCGACGCCGCCATGATCGACAGCGCGGGCCCGACGTCCTTCTTCCTCTTGAAGGCGACGACGGCGTAGATGTCGACGCTGAGCGGGAAGAGCGGTGCCACGAGTTCGTGGAAGCCGACGAGTTTGGCGAGGGCGAACTCGCCGCTGGCGGCGAGTCCGACGCCGGCGGCGAGCGCGACCCACGGGGCCGACTTCCAGATCTTCTGGCTCCAGTCCCGCCGCCTCTCCGTCCGCTGAGTGGCGGCCGCAGCATCGGCCAGGAGTTCATCGGCCCGGGCCTTGACCTCATCCGCCCGGCTGGTGATCCCGGCCGCCTGACGCTCGGCCGCGGTCTTCACGGCCTGGGCTTCGGTGGCCGCCCGGCTCGTGATGCTCCGGGCATCGCTGGCGGCCTTGGCCCTCAGCGCCTCCAGCTCCCGGTTCAGTTCCTCGATCCGGGCCTGTCGGAAGAGGGCGTGCTCCTGGCCCAGCGCGGCGAACTTCGCCTCGATCCCCTCGCGGTACGCGTCGAACTCGCCGTCGAGCTTGGCCCGACGTGCTGCCAGCTCTTCGTCGAGTTCGAGGCGAGCGCGCCGGCGGATGAGGTCGACCTCTGCCTCGGCGGCCGCGAGGGCTGCCTCCGCCTGGTTCGCCTGTTCCTGGGCGGCGCCCCTGATCTTCGCCGCGTCGTCCAGAGAGCTGCGGTAGGCAGCCTCCACTGCGACCTTGCGGATCGCGGCCAGTTCGGCGGCGCGGTCCTCAACCTCGCTGAGGACTTCCTGCACCTGTTCCTCGGCCTGCCGCAGAATCTCGGCGGACTCGGCTTCGGCGGCGGCTCGTGCATCCTCGAGGTTCGTCTCCGCCTCGGTTCCAGCGGCGGTTCGGATCGTGTCCGCGTCCGCCTGGGCCCGCCGAAGCCGGTCCCCGGTCTCTTCGATCGCCTCGGCCAGGACCTGTCGGGCAGACTCGGCGGCCGCCCGACGGATCTGCTCGGCCCGGGCCTCCGCCCCCTGACGGAACTCGGCGGACTCAGCGGCCGCCGTGCGACGGGCGTCGTCCAGGAGCTCCAGGGCCAGGGCTTCGATGTCGGCGGCCCGGTCTCGGCTGTCCGCGAGGATCGCGTTCGCCTCGTCTCGCATGTCCGGGACCGGAGGTACGGGCGCCTTCTGCTCCAGGGCGGTGGGGGCGCGGCGCTGCGCGGGAGGCTTCCGCGCGGGCGTCTTGCGGGTGGGCGTCTTGCGAGTAGGCGTTCGGGCCGCCACAGTGCCCTCCTTCCTGATTGGTGCTGCCCCGTCAGATCCGGGCAGTGAGACGGTCCGTCATGTGGTCGACCGCGATCGTGATGGCGGCGATGAGTCGGGCGACGAGCCGGGTGAACTGGTAGTCCCCGGCTTCGTCGCAAGCGAGCTCGGCGCGGGTGAGTTTGCGATCCATCCGTTGAAGATGGATGTCCATCTGCCGCCAGCCGTCGCCCACGGCCCCGGTGATCTCGGAGAGGGCGTAGAGCGGCGCGATGTAGGCGACGGCAAGCAGGACCCGCGCCCGAAGGACCGGGGTGCGCAGGACCGCCGCCGCCCGAGGGCGGCGGCGGTCCAGAGTGCTGCGGCTCATCCCTGCCTCGAGTGGGAGACGGTCTCCGCCGGCGCCGTGTCCCCCGATCCGCCCGTTGACTGCGGGACGATACGGAGGGTTCCGTCGGCCGCCGCCTTGTCGAGGGTGACAAGGTCGGCCCTCGCGTCGTCCCGCTCGGCGGTGACGGCCATGAGCGCGGCCTCAAGTTGCTCGATGTGCCTGCTCTGCCCGAACAGCTTGTGCTCCTGCTCTTCCAGCTCGTCCCACCACTCGTCCCGGGTAGACGTGAGGACAAAGCGGAACGGGATCCTGCGCAGAATCTTGCGGATCACAGCGTGACCTCCGTCGGGACGAAGCCGTTCTTGCCGGACTGGGTGCGGGACTGCTTGTTCACCTCGGCGACCTTGCGCGAGAGCTCCTCGCTCTGCTCGCTCATGCGGCACGCTCCGGGCACTCGCCGGTGGCGACCTGGTCGTCAAGGTCGGTGTCGACGCTCGCGACCAGGGCCTCGGCATCGGCGACGCTGATAACGGCGTAGCCGACGGTGGCGCGGACGTGCACGTTGCTGTGGAAGACGCTCCCCGCGACCGTGAAGCCGGTGGCGGTGCGGGTGATGGCGGTGTTCGTCATCTTCGCGACGAGACCGGGCAGCAGATGGGCGGACTCGGCGCCGAAGGTCAGCGTGACGGTGACCTTGTCATGCGCGGACACCGTCAAGGCCGTCGCGACGCCCATGCGGGCGAGGCCCTGGGTCTCGGAGTAGGCGTGCCACGCCACCGCAGTCAGCTCGTCGACGCCGTCGATGACGGCCTCGGGGCGGAGCGGGGCGGCGTTGGTCGTCATACTGGTCATGCGGATCAAGCTCCTTCGAGTTGGTGGTTGGTCCGTGCAGGCCCCCGGCACGTACAGGCGTTGCACCGCCTGTGTCGGGGGTCGCGCCGTACCCCGGAGGGTCGACGCAGTAAGCGGATGGGGAACGACCCCCTGCCCCACCCCTGGGGCCCTGATCAGATCCGCTCTCGGGCTGCCGTGCGGCCAGCCCCCCGCTCAAGACCTCACCGCAGAAATCCGCAGGTGAGGGGGTCATCTCGTCGTTGTGACGGCAGGGGCGCCGCGGCCCGAAATTCAAGTCCACTGTTGAGTTCTTCGCTTCGGTACGCCGGGCTCGGTACAGCTCCGAGGCAGTCCAACGTCGCCGCAGTAGGCACCTGAGGTGCAGGTATAGCTGACGCAACAGATCGTTTTAGCGAGCTAAACCGACCGTGCAGTGAAACCATAGAACGACGCTCCGTACCGGGTCAACCACCTTGAACAAGTGGCGTTTAGTGCGGTAAACATGACCCAGGAAAGGAGGCACGCATGGAACAGGAACGGCTCGACATGGCCGAACTGCCGCCGTTGCAAGGTCAGCTCGACGCAGCTTTCGACAGCACGTTGTCCCGGCTGAAGGAGTTGTCCGACCCTCTGGAGCGGGCCAAAGCGGCCCACGGCCTCGTCAGCCGAGTGCAGGACTACGGGAACGAGTTCCAGGCCGTACGGAACTCAGCGATGAACGAGACCCTGCGGGTAGGCGAGCTCAACAGCACCCAGCTCGCGGCAGAACTTGGCATCAGCAAGGGACGGGTCAGTCAGCTCACGAAGGGGGCTCCGCCCGAACGCCTCTTCCTCGGCTCCGGCAAGGTCATCGTGGCACTGGCCGAGAAGCTGGAGGATGGCCGACTCAAGGACGGGCGCGAGAAGCCCGTTCAAGGCCCCGTGATTGCCACCGAAGACGTCCAGACCTACGAGCACCTGCGGGAACTCGCCGAAGAGGTCGGACTGGAGATCACCTTCGAGCGGATCCCGCTGGGCGGAAACGTCCGGCTCAACCGCAACAACCTGGTAGTCATCTGCGGTCCTCGACTCTCTCCCCTCATCGAGCAGATCCTCGAGAGTGACCCCCACCTCCGGTTCGACAAGGATGACAAGGGCTGGTACCTGGCCGACCGCAGCACTGGCGAGATCTACCGCTCACCGATGGACCGCGGCGAGACAGAGGACGTCGCGTACTTCGGTCGTCTCCCGCGCCCCGACGGCCAGGGGACCTTCCTCTACATCGCTGGCATCCATGCCCGCGGTTCCGGCGGCGTTGTCCACTGGCTCAACCAGGAGCTGGCCGGCGTGCACCGCGAGCTCAAGGCAAAGCGATTCTCAACTTTGATCTCCAGCCGCTTCGACCCCGAGACGCTGGAGATCACCGAAAGCAAGCGCATCACACCGTTCTATCGCCCGGAAGGGTCCTGACGTGCAGGTATCTTTGGCATCGACCCAAGGTGTGGGCCCAGCAAACGAGGACTCGGTCCACGTCAGCCCCACTGGGGTCGTCGTGCTGGACGGCCTATCTGCACCGAAGGACCTCCCCATGGGGTGCGTTCACGGCACCCCATGGTTCGTACGTCAGCTCGGCTCTCGCCTGATCAGCCTCATCGGCGATGTCGAAGTTTCTCTGCGTGATGCCCTACGGATCTCCATCGGTGAAGTGAACGAACTCCACCGTGGCTCCTGCGCACTCGACCAGGAGGCCGTCCCGGCCTCCACCGTCGTGATGATCCGGGAACGCGGCAACGTACTCGACTACTTGGTGCTCTCCGACAACGTGCTTGTGCTCGATCTCGGCACCGACGGCATCGAGACCGTCACCGACAAACGAGTAGAGGAAGTGGCAGCCGAGGAGATGCAGGCAGCCCTACAAGGGCCGACCGGAACGCCAGAGCACGCGGCACGTGTGTCGGAACTGGTGTCCGTCCAGCGGCGCCTCCGCAACACACCTGGCGGGTACTGGGTCGCGGCCACTAACCCAGACGCTGCAGACGAGGCCATCACCGGCACAGTTGACCTCGTCAAGGTGCAGCAGGCCGCGCTGCTGACAGACGGCGCGAGCCGCCTGGTCGATTCGTTCGGCACCCTCACCTGGAGCGAGCTGCTCGACCTCCTGCGAACTGAGGGGCCTGCCTCCCTGATCGCCCACACCCGCGAAGCCGAACTCGGCGACCCGGCCGGCGAACGGTGGCCTAGGTTCAAGCGGTCGGACGATGCAACCGCCGCGTATGTGAGCCTCAACCAGTTCTGACGCAAGCACACCTCGTGGACACCGTGCGCTCGCCGACACACCCAAAATTCACGAGCGCGCCTCAACGAGCAAGGGAGGGAGGAAGATGTCTCCGCAGAACGCGAGCAGGCCCCCGTATGGAGGCCTGCCGGTCGCAGCATCGGTGTGTGGAAGCCCGAGCCGCGATCAAGCACCTGAACTGGAGGTGCCTGTGCTGGACAGCAGGCTACGCGCATCCAACCGCGAGACACTTTCGGGTCACGCCGACACGCCGATCACTGGCGCCCCCAACTCGTACTTCCGAGGGAACGTGGTCCCAAGGCTGGCGAGTCAGCAGCTGCGTTCGATCAGTCAAGGCGCGCTCGTCATGGGCGCCAGCCGCTGCCAGCAGAGCCTCAGTTTCCGAAACCGGGGACTGAGCGCCAGGATGGTCGTCATGACCTCACGAGCTCCATAAACGAGCTGAGCCGCCACCTGCGGGAACAGGTGACGGCTCACATGCTCGCGACTCTGTACAGGCCCTGAGAAAGCCACTGATCCTGAGTCGCACGTCGGCGGTAACGCCGGGCAGCAAGCACAAGGCCCGGCTACCACCACCCAGGATAGACAACTTCGGCAGAGATGTGCAGCAGGCCTCTCGTCTCCGGCCACTGGGTGATCACCTCCGAACGCGCGACTCCCCTCAAAAGGGAGACCTCGCACGATGCTCCAATCGCATTTCACGACACGCAGCGTCGCTGCGCCGACTCGGTCGGTCGCGACAGCCGGCGGCGGTGTAACCCGGGCCTCCGTGAAGGTGGCCCGATGACCCGCTCCGGACAGACGGCCGACGTGACCGACGGCACGGAGGAGTTCGGCGTCGACGTGAGCGCCACCCTCGTACGGGGCACCGTCCCGCGCTCGGTCACCTTCTATCGAGAGATGGCGTTCGGCGGTCAGCTCGTGCACGCCCTTGACTACGTGGTTCTGACGCACGTCCTCTTCGCCATCGCGGCGAACGAGAAGATCACCGTTCCCGGCATCTGGAAGCGCCTCCAGGACCTCGGCATCCGGTCGGCGAAGGACCACGACAAGCTGGTCGGCAAGAACGCCGTTTACGAGTCCTTCAACCGGATCATCGCCGCCGGGTTCATCCGCCGCGGTCGACTCCCGCACCCCGATGGCGGGGGGCGCAAGGGCCCGGTTGTCTACGAGGTCTTCGAGTTCGTCAGCGACAACCCTGACCATCGCGAGCTGCCCCCGACCGACGCACCACTTCCCGGAACTGGGGAAGCGGCTTCCTCACCACTTCCCGGAACCAGGGAAGTGGATGATGCGAACAGCATTTCCGCAGGTCAGACCACTTCCCGGAAGCAGGGATCTGGCGTTCCGGGATCTGGCGTTCCGGGACGTGGTCGAGCCCGCGTTTCCGCAGGTCAACGCCACTTCCCTGGTCCCGGGAAGTCGGCGCCTCCCCCCCCACACCCCCCGGAGGAGGTGGAAACCTCCTCCCCCTACCCCCTCACGTCACATGCGGCTCACGGTGCGCCTGCGGCGCAGGAGGAGGGGGTGGGGGGGGAGAGCTCCGCTCAGGACAAGCCCACTGCAGAGGCCGTCGCAGCAGCCGAGAACTTCCTACAGGAGCTTCCGAACCCGTGGACGGCCGGACGCCGTACGGCGAGGAACCTGGCCGCTCTGCTCGCTGAGGTGGTTGATGCCCAAGGCTGGCAGCTTGACCAGGACCTCGTTGCTGAGCTGACACACTCCCGGGGCGGACCCGTCCACCGGTACGCATCGGTGCTCAAGAGCCGGATCGAAGACCTTCCGCGCCGTCGCATCCGGCTGGCGGCTGTTCCCGTCCAGCGCGAAGACTCCTCCGCCGGACACCCCGCAGCGAACTGCCCGGACTGCTTCGGTTCCGGGTGGACCGATGACCTCAGCAGCCGTTGCCCCTGCACCTCGTCGCAGCCGGCCGCGAGCTGACAACGTTCCCACGAAACGCGAGCGGCGACCACTCCCGTCAAGAACTGGTCGCCGCTCCGGAGCCCCAACCATCGTGAAGGAGATCCTGATGACCATCGTTGCACCCCACGGCGCACCGGACGACAACGACCCGTACGACGAAGTCCCCGACACGTTCCGTCCCGGCCTGGTGCCTCCCCACGACCTCGACGCCGAACGGGCCCTTCTTGGCGGCATGATCCTTTCGAAGGACGCCATCGCCGATGCCATCGAGATCCTGACCGGCCGCGAGTTCTACAACCCCGCCCACGAGACCGTGTTCCGTGCCATTCACGACCTGTACGGCCAGGGCCGGATCGTCGACCCGATCCTCCTCGCCGACGAACTCGCCAAGCGCGAGGAGATCAGCAAGACCGGAGGCGCGAGCTACCTGCACGTCCTGGTGCAGTCCGTTCCCACCGCCGCCATGGCGTCGCACTACGCGGGGATCGTCAAGGAGAAGGCCGAGTCCAGGCTCCTCATCGAGGAGGGGATGCGCCTGATGCAGATGGGCCACTCCGGCGCAGTCACCACCGCCCAGGCCGTCGAGGCGACCACGGCCTCGCTCCAGAGCATCGCCACTGGCATCCCCCAGGCGGAGAGTCTCTCCGTCGCCGATCGCTGGGCCGGGTTCCTCGATCAGCTCGAAGCCGGGGCCGACCCCAACGCGATCTCCTCGCCGTGGCACGACCTCGACGAGGTCCTCACCGTCTCCGGTCCGATGTTCATCACCATCGGTGCCACCACCGGCGGCGGCAAGACGCTCATGATGCTCAACTGGGCCGCGCATGTCGCTCTGCGCCTCAACCGGCCGGCGCTCGTTGCGAGCATGGAGATGGGGGGCAACGAGATCCTCGCCCGGCTCACCGCGGCCGAGGCCTTGGTCCCCATGGACCGTCTCTCGAAGCGCAAGCTCGAGGACAGCGACTGGGACAAGATTGCGAAGGTCTCCGGCCGCCTCGCGAACGCCCACAACTTCGTGGTGGACGACACCCCGGGTCTGACCCTTTCCCGCCTCCGCGCTCGCGTGCGCACGATGATTGCGAAGGGGAATGCGCCCGCGATCATCCTCGTGGACTACCTCCAGCTCCTCACCCCGGACACCCCGAGCAGTGTCCGCGCCCAAGAGGTCGCCGCCCTGAGCCGGGGCCTCAAGCTCATGGCCATGGAATTCGAGACTCCCGTTGTTGCGCTTGCCCAGTTCAACCGGGGCGCGACGGGCCGCCGGCCGCTGCTCTCGGATTTCAAGGAGTCCAGCGCGATCGAGCAGGACTCCAACGCAGTCCTGCTGCTTCATGAGGAGCGAGACGAGAACGACCAGCCGGTCAATCCGGGGGAGATCGAGCTCCTTATCGCCAAGAACCGACAGGGCGCGGCCGGGCGTGCCATCTCTCTCGCCGTCCGTAAGCACTACATGCGCATCGACAGCATGGCTGCCGCCTGACCAGGACATCCGAGAACGAGAGGACGGAGAACTCCATGCTCGGCATCGACAGCGCGCGAACCCGCTTCATCGACGAGGACGAGGCCCAGCGCATCGTCGAGCTGGAACCCGGTCTACCCCGAGATGCGCAGGATCCTGGACGTTGCCATCAAGGCCGGGCGAGAGGCGGGCCGCCCGGCGGCGACGTCGTTAAGCTCGAAACGTCCGGCGCGAGTTCGTGCAGCTCGACTGGGGCAGCTTCAAGGCACTGCACCCGCAGCCCGGGCGCGTTCAGCGTCAACAACGCCCTCAGTCACATGCACGAGGTGCTCACCGTGACGGCCCTTGGCGACCCGGCCAAAGGCCCGATGTACTGGCTGGCCGCCGAGCTTGCCGACCTGGACATCGCCGTCAACGAGGGCGCCACCGCGTACTGGCAGGCGAAGCGGGAGGCGGTGGTGCCCGCGCAGCCGGTCGACGGCGGCTGGGGAGACAGGGCAGACTCGAAGGAGACCGAGAGGGGCATTGCGCGATGACCGCACAGCCGATCCACCAGCATGAGCCCGAGCGGGTGCCCCGCAACGCCAACGGCATCGCCGAGGCGCTCGACGGCCCGCGACGGGTGGAGTTCTACCGCGAGCTCCTGGCCGCAGCGCCCGAGGAGGCCGAGGGCGTTCTGCGTCGCTGGTGGTGCGAGGCGATGCTCGACACCGACCCGGCCGGTGACCAGCTCACAGCGGCCGCGCTCGACGGCACGCTGCCGACGACGACGATCGCCGACCTGATCGAGCTGCGCCGCGAGTCGGGCCTCCCCGTTGAGTGACCCGAACGACGAGCCCGATGGCTGGCCGTGCGTGCTGTCCGAGGAGGTCACCGACCTCCTCATGGACCCGACCCTGCCCGCCGAGGTCTTCGGCGCGATCGTGGCCGCCACGGTCCTGATCAACGAGACTCGTGGGCAGGTTCCGGGCAGCAGCGCGTCGGCGAAGTGGCCCGAGCAGCGGCGCATCCCGCTCGGGTCGGACGGATCGCTCGGCATTGCCGAGTACGTCATCGTCGCCCACGCCGACCCGCCGCAGATCGTCCTCACCCGCGTCCAGCTCTACTGAGCGACCGAACACCGGGGCCCGGCGAGAACCTGAACCTTCTTGCCGGGCCCTTGCCGTGCTCAGGCTGGGCGTCGGCGGATCGAAGGAAGTCACCTCATAAGAGGTGACGCATGGGCGGCCCGTCAGGCGCCGGGTGCTCGAGGAGCGTCGGGCCCGGCGGGTGGGCGGCCGACGCGCCTCGTGCACCCTCCGTCCGATCTCCGGCCGAGGGATGAACTCGCGGCCGTGGAGTGCCCACTGTTCGTAAGTCTCCGTGGCCGGCCGCGTCGGCGGCTGCGGGTGCTTCGGGTCTGTGTAAAGGCGGCCAGCGGCGGGGGAGGGGTGCCCGGGTTCTGTCCGGATTGTCGGACTTTCCGGCCGAGGGTGGCGCGGGCTGTGCCCCCGCCGTCGCGCATGACCGAGCGAGAGGGGACCGCGCCGCCCGGCCGTGGCCGATGGGGGGCGGGCTGCTGCCGCGCTGTGGCCGGGCCTGGCGTCGCTCTCCAGCGCTGCGGGCATCGTCGCGGACACCCGCCCGGCCGCAGGTGGCGAAGCGGCTCCCGAAATCGCCAAGAAATGTGCTCTGACCTGCCCGGTTCGGCTTGACCTCCACCTCAAAACTTGAGAGTATTGGTTACGTCGAAAGGGGGCGGGAATCCTCCGACCGGCACGGGCCGCGGCCCACACCGAGCACTCTCAATGAAAGGTTCCCGTCGTGGACTTCACGCAGCTGACGCGCATTTCCGTCGAGGGCACGGACGTCACCCTCCGCCCCGTCTTCGACCCGGCGCTGCACTCCTACTCCGTCCAGATCCACCGGGGCGAAGCGATCTTCCCGCTCGGCCTGGGCGGCGCCTTCACGGCCGCCGACGAGGTTCTAGGGGTGATCGACGCGGAGCTCGCCGAGATCGGCGTGCGCGAGCTCACGGGCGAGGAGGCGGTCCTGCTGTACGCCGGTCTCGTGCACGCCAAGGGTGGCGCGGACTGGGAGAACTTCAGTCGGGCCGTCTCCCGGATCGTCCTCGACGACACCGTCTGACCAGCTTTCACTCCCACGTGGACGGGGGCGGGAATCCCCGTCCACGCGGCGAGCCCCATCACCGAAGCACCTCAGCAAGGAGAACGTCATGAGTTCCACCGCTCTGGCCTACCGCCTCGGCGAGCCCGACGCCGAGTGCCGCTACCCGGTCATCATCGGCGAGGACATGGTCATCGGATTCGCCTTCCGCTGGCACCGCAACTGGATGGTCCAGGACTCCACCGGTGAGCACACCCTCGGCCGTCCGGCGAAGGGGGAGAAGGGCGAGGACATGGCCGCCGCCAACCTCGTCAAGCAGTACGCCGCCGGTCTCATCACGGCGACCAGGCTCGTCGAGCGCAGCGCCGAGAAGGAGGCCCGGGCCTACGGTCCCGCCCCGCTCCTGCACCCGCGGATGCCCGAGACGCCGCGCAACCTGGCCGGTGCCCGCAAGGCGTGGGCCGGTCTCTCCGAGCACCTGTGGACGCCGCTCGGCGGGTTCCCGGGCGCGGACAACCCGTGGCTCCTGGCCTGTGAGATGCCGGAGTGCGACTGGTTCGGGCCCCGGTACTGGAGTCACCTGCGCGGCCGCAATGGCCAGCCGCCGTCTGCCCACCGGCACCCGGGGTGCATCGGCGAGGACAAGGTCCGCGCCCTGATCGCCGCCTACCGGAAGTAGGCCCCGCCCCTCTCCGGCAGCACCGCCGGGCCCGGCACACGCCGGGCCCGGCCCCAACCGACACCACCGGGAGCACCCGTGATCGCCGCACGCCTGAACCGCATCGCCGCCGCCGGCACCGCCGAGCACGCCCACAGCCGGATCCGCCTCGGGGACGGCCACTTCATCACCGTCACCGCCCGGCCCGACTCCGAGGTCCTGGACGAGGTCTTCCTCTCGCCCGGCCTCACCGCCCCCGACACCGAGGCGTGGTGGCGCGAGGACAGCAACGAGCTGTTCCTGACCCACCACGAGGGCGGCGGCCGCCTGTACCTGGACGTCCCCGTCGAGGACGTCCGCCAGTTCATCCAGGACCACCTCGGCGAGCACGAGGAGCAGGACCAGGACGACTTCCCGGCCGCCCGCTTCCTGCTCAACGCCCGTGCCCATCACGGGCAGTGGGCCGTCCTCGTCGAGGGCGAGCGGGTCGGCCGGATCTACCTGGAGGACGGGGTCTGGTATGCCCGTGCCTACGGCAGCGACGCGCCCGTCGAGTGCGACGGGGCCGAGGCCGCCGCCGCGCGGCTGGTCGAGGTCGCCGACCTGGCCGCCGGGCGGACCGTCACCGCCGAGCAGGCCCTGCGCACGGAGCTCGCCGCACACGGGGTGACCCCGCGCCTGGACGAGGACACCTTCATCGGCGGGCACCGCAACACCTGGCTGGTCGTCGGGCTCAGCGACGGCGAGTTCCCGCACATGCAGGAGCAGCCGTACGTCCTGGCCTGCCTGCACGACCCCGCCGACGGTGACGAGGTGACCGTCGAGCGGGCGGCGAGGGCCGCTGACGAGTGGTCCATCGTCATCGGCACCGGCAACCCGTCTACGGGGGCGCAGGCCGAGATCCCGGGGCGGTCCTTCCCGGGCGCGGACGCGGCCGCCGTGGCCGCCTACATCGCCCAGTGGCGCCGCAACCCCTACGCCGTCCGCGACGCGGCCCTGGCCGCGCTCAACGCCGCGGCGCCCAGCAACACCTGATGACCCGCCCGGGGCGGCCGCCGTGCCGCCCCGGGTCTGCGCGCCGCCCGGCGCGCTCCACGAACCGGCCCGGCCGGCGGGGCGGGAATCCCGCCGCCCGGGCCACACCGAAGCACCTCAACTCCCCTGGAGGATCCACCATGACCGAGTTCGAGCCCACTGTGCAGGCCCGCGCCGCCGCCGCCCGCGCCATCGCGCTCGCGGAGATCGCCCGCCGACGCACCCTGTTCGCTCCCGCCTGGAACGGCCGGGCGCTCCTCGTGATCGCCGACCTGCTCGACATCGTCGCCGTGTCCTTCTTCGAGGAGGCACCGACCGGCGCAGACGGCATCCCGGCCGACGCGCGGCTCGCCCTCGCCGACGCCGAGGACACCGCCGCCGAGACCCCGGGCACCGGCTTCCCCCGGCAGTTCGGCCAGTACGTCACCCACGCTCTGGCCCCCCGCCCGCTGACGATCCCGGCCGCCGCCGCAGGTACCGGCTGCGACCTCGGCGACGAGGACGCCCGGCTCACCTCCGCACTCGCCACCCTGCACGGCCACTTCACCGCGGCCGCGACCGAGGAAGTCGCCCACGCCCTCCTGGAGGCCGTGTTCGCCCTGCACGACAAGCGCGCTGCCCTCGCCCAGCTCGCCCGAGGCTGACGCCGGCCGCCCCGGCCCGCCCTTCGAGGGTGGGCCGGGAGCGTCCGAACTGCGGGTCACCGCACGCTGCACAGTTGACCCCCACCCTAGAAATTGAGAGTATTGGTTACGCCGGATGGGGCGGGAATCCCGCCGGTGCCCCTGCCCCTTCGCGGGCCACACCGAACCACCTCAACACCTGGAGAACGTGTGACCATCAAGCAGCTGTTCACCGTCGAAGGCACCGAGTACGGCCCCTACGAGGCTCTTCCCGTCTCCGACGACTGGTGGGCCTACGGCCCGATCAGCGTCACTCGGGCCACCGCCGAGCAGATCGTGGAGGACCTGAACGTGCGTGATGCCGGATGCGGCCTCACCGCCGAGTGGACCGGCGAGGACCTCCTCTTCACCTGGGGGGAGCCCTTCGTCGGCATGGAGGACGAGCGCGTCGCCCCCGACGCTGACGGCCGGTACCTGATCGGCGGACTCTGGCCGTGGCTCGAAGTGAAGGTCGAGCAGGCTACCGCCGCGCAGGAGCTCCGCGCCGCCCTCGCCCCGTACGGCCTGACCGTTCACGACATCGAGGACGTTCTGATCGGCGGGTGCGTGCTGAGCTGGCTCACGCTCGGCTCCGGCGACACCACGGACGACCCTGATTGGGACCAGCCCCACCTGAACGTCTACCTCGGCGACCCCGAGGATGGCGACGAGGTTAACGTCCACCGCCCGACCCGTGAGAACGACTGCTGGATCGTCGAGCTGAACGACGGGACCGAGCAGTGGGTGCAGGGCCGCTCCTTCCCGGTCCTGGAGACGGCTGCGGTCGCCGCGCACCTCGCTGAGTGGCACCGCAGCACCCGGCCCGTCGGCGCCGCCGCCTGATCCGACCTGCACCACCTGATCCCGCCGGGGCGGCTGAGCCGCCCCGGCCTCTTTCGCCCACCGGCCCGCCGGCGACGGGGCCGGAAGTCTGCGGGGGATCATCGAGCAGGGATCTCCGCGGGCAGCGAAAAGGCCCGACGGGGCGCAAAAGCGTGGGAATCCCGTCGGGCCGTGCGGTCCGGCCACCGAGGGCCCTCAACGAACCCATAACCGAACCGACACCATCGTATCCACGACCGACACCATCAGGAGAACAGCCCGTGCAGAGCATCGACGGCCGCCAGTGGGCGACCCGCGAGGACCTGATCGAGTCCAGCGGCTACAGCCGGACCACCATCGCCGACCTGTGGCGTGACCGCGAGACCAACGGCCACCCGCAGCCCCGCGTCATCGGCCGCGTCATGCACTGGGACCTGACGGAGTGGACCGAGTGGTTCGAGCGGCAGCGCCAGCAGGCCACCGCCCCGGCGTCGAGGCCGACCCCGGCGTCGAGGGTCGACCGCAGCGGCGACCCGGACGAACTCCTTCCGCCGGCCGCGCAGGCCCGCGTGCTCGGCGTCGACCCCAGCCGGATCACCCAGTACGGCAAGAAGCCGCCCACGGGCTGGCCGGAGCCCGCGCACGTCGAGCAGCTGGCCACCCGCACCCGCGAGTACCGAACCCGACGCCAGTTGTGGGACTTCGCCGACGGCAACCCCAGCTTCGGCACCGCCGGCGGCCGCCCGTCCGGCGCCACCGCCAAGGCCCCCGACCCCCGTGTCCGGCAGGCCGCCCTCGCGCTGAAGGTCGCACCCGAGGCGAAGCCGGGCGAAGTGGCTGCCGCCCTCGCCGAGCGGCACGGCGGATCCGTCCACACGTGGAAGCGCATCGTCACCGAGGCGCGCAAGACGGCTTGAGGCGACCCTGCCGCGCGGCCGGGGGAGGGGCGACAGGCGCACTGATCTGCGCAGGTTGGCCTTGACCCCTACCTGAAAACTTGAGAGTATTGGTTACGTCGGAATGGGGCGGGAATCCCGGACCGGCACAGGGCCATGGCCCACCACACCGAGAACCCTCAACCCGCAGGGAAGCCGATGAACCAGACCCAGGGAACTCCCCTCCCGGACCCTCCCGCGCTGCCGGGGCTGGAGCAGCTCCTCCGGATCGCCCGCGCCGCCGCCGAGCTCGCCGTCGCCGCCGCCGACCATGCCACCGAGGCCGTGTGCAGCAGCCGCTCCGGCAGTACCCCTCGCCTGGAGGAGGTCATGCACGCGGCCCACGCCCAGGCCTGCGAGGCGGAGAAGTACGCGGGGTGGGCGGCCGGATGGGGGGCCGAAGGCACCGCCGAGTACGTCCTGCGCCGCTACGTCATCAGTGCGGCCGACGCCGCCGTCCGCGCGCAGACGGCCGCCGGAGTCGAGGTCACGGCGGCCGCGCTCCGCGGCCAGCTGGACCAGGAGCCGACCGCGCAGGAGCACGCCGAGCGCGAGAGCCAACGGCGCCGCGAGGAGGCCCAGCGCGAGGCGGAAGAGCGGGCCGCGACCGGCATGGACGAGGGCAACCGGGACCAGGCGCGCAGGAACGCCTACTACGCCGAGGAAGCCGTTCCCGAGCTCGGCTGGACGGCCGGGCACGTGCGCGTCCTGGAGGCCGCCGAGACCGGACGCCTGTACTGGCGTGACAAGCAGGCCCGCCAGGCCGCGCAGCACGGCCAGTGGGAAGGCGGCCGGAAGATCAGCAGCGAGCGGACGCGCGCGCTGTACGGCGCCCGCTTCCTCATCGGCGCCCGCCAGGACGACGGCACCCGCGTCCTCACCCTCGGCCCCATGGGCCAGGTCGCCCTGGAGCTCGCGCGGCTCCACCCCGAAGGCCTCTACGCGACGGACAAGGACGCTTACCAGGCCCGCTACGACCGCGTCGCGAAGCGCCACCAGCGCAGCGACGACAAGAAGGCCGCCGCGCACCGACTGCCCCCTCTCGACAGCATCGCGTTCCGCCTCTACCGGCGGCCGGTGACGCTCGCCGAGCAGGAGCTCCAGGCGCAGCGCGAGGCCGCGGAGCAGTGGGAGGACGAGGGCGGCTACTGCCCCGGCGTCCAGACCCCGCGCCCGCCCGCCGCGGAACCCGTCGAGCCCGCACCGGCCGCGCCCTGCACCCCCGTTCCCGCCGCGCCGGCGGCCCCCGCCGGGCAGGAGCTCCTGCGCCGCCTGTTCGCTCCCCGCAAGCGTGCCGAGCCGACCCCGGACCCGCTCCGGACCGCCATCCGCCGCCCCCGGCGAACCCTGACGCCCGACGAGCACGAAGTCGTCCGGGACGTGCCGCTGCTGAACCTTCAGGGCGCGCTCATCATGGGCCTGGTCGACCCGGTGCCCAACGCGTCGCCGATGCCCGAGGCCGACGGGGAGTGGGTGCGCGAGCACGCGTGGCCCCGCCACTTCCGCACCATCGAGGACAAGTACCCCTGGGGCTTCTACCGGTGGGCGATGTGCGAGCGCGGAGTCTGCTGGAACTGCCTCGGGAACCGGTGCGACCTGTGCGTCCACCGGCAGAGGGGCGGCCCTGACGTGGACGACAACACCGACTGGGTGTACGGCCCCACAGGCATGGTCGTCGCCCCGCTCATCGTGCGCGCCGACGAGCGGCCGTGTGTCTGGTGGTGCCGCTGCTCCTGCCCGAAGGACGGGCCCGCGCCGGAGAGGAAGCGGGCCCCTGCGGCGGAGCCGAAGACTGCTTCCGACGAGGCCCCGCCGGCGAGTAAGCCCGGGCGGCGCGCAGCCCAGCAGCTGGACCAGGACGCCCTGTTCTGAGCGTGGCGACGGCGAGGCTTGTGGGTCACTTCCAGGCCTCGCCGTCCACCGTGGTCGTCTGCTGCGGGCGCGCTGTGGGGGCGCCTACCGTCACATGGCACGCGTGGCCGCCTGGGACGGCGACTGCGGGCGCGCTGGGCGTCCAAAAGACGGCCAGCGGCGAAGGGAGGGGTGCCGGGTGACCAGCCGGAGGCCGTGCGTCGGCGCCGAGTGGGGCGCGGACCGTACCCCCGCCGTCGCCGCGGACTGCGCGTGAGGCGACCGCGCCCTGGCGCCGTGGCTGATGGGGGGCGGCAGCTGCCGCGATGTGGTTGAGACCGTCTGTCGGCAGCGGTCTGGCGAGGCCTCAAACACCTCTTGACCAGCGCCTTTAGGCTTGACCAGCAACCCAAAACTTGAGAGTATTGGTTACGTCGGAACGAGGGGCGGGAATCCCGAGCCCGGCGCACGGCCCCAGGGCCGCACCGAAGAACCTCAACACCAAGGGGCAGGGCATGACGGACACCCGGGAACACGCCGAGAGCGCCGGTGCAGCGACGGACGAGGAGGGCCGTCCGTACGCGAACGGCTTCCGGCCGGCGACGCTCGAATGGGACGGCTGGACGTGCGCCGACTGCACCATCTGCGGCGCCGGTTCGGCCTGCGCGGACTGCCAGGACTGCACCGCCTTCGCGGCGCCCTACCCGCCGCACTGGGCGAAGGACTGGCAGGAGGGCGAGCCCGAGCGAGGCGTCGAAATCTTCGGCGGACCCGGCGGCATGTCCACCGGCCGCGGACTGGTCGACGACAGCGGCGACTGGGTCCTCATCGAGTGGAACCGGGACGCCGCCGCGACGGCCCGCGCGGCCGGTCACTGGGTGGTCGAGGCCGACGTCCGGACGCTCGACCCCCGCCACCCCGCACTGCGCTGCACCCGCCGCTTCCACGGCAGCCCGCCGTGCCAGACCCTCAGCGACGCGGGCAAGCGCGCCGGATGGAACCGCGACGAAATCTCCGAGCTCCAGTCGATCATGTGGCAGGCCAGCGAGGCCTTCGGCTTCCTTGAGGTCGACGACCTGTGCTCCCTCTACGGCGGCCCGCACCACTACTTCGGCGACGTCATCGACGGCATGGAAGACCACCCCGACGCCCACCGCTGGGGCGAGGAATGCGGCGGCGGTCACCTGCCCCCCTGCATGACCCCGGCAGCGTTCCGCGAGTGGGCCGCCTCGGTCGTCTCCGACGAGCGGACCGCCCTCATGGCCGAGATGCTCATCTGGCCAATGTGCCTGGTGCAGACCGGCGCCCCCCTGGTGTCCATCACGATGGAGCAGTCCGCCAACCTCCTCAAGCAGGTGCCCGCCCTCGCCGAGGCGATCCAGTCCGAGATCGTCAGCGTCGAGGGCTTCGGCTGGGCATGGTGCTCGTGGCAGATCGCCGACGCCGCCGACTACGGCGCGGCCACCCGCCGCGAGCGCGCGTGGATGGTCGCCACCCGGTACGAGAAGCCCCGCTACGCCGAGCACGTGAACGGCGACGCGTCGGCCCGCGAGATGTGGGCCCACGTCCTCAAGAAGACGGGCAAGCTGCCTGACTGGACGCCCGAACTCGACTGCCGCATCGAGCCCTACCAGGGCCGCCCGGCCCTCCCGAAGGTGACCGTCGCGACCGCACTGGACCTCCCCGAGGACTGGTGGGCCGACACCCGCGGCAAGCGCCGGACGAACCCCACCACCGGCAAGGCGCTCGGCGGCGGATCGTTCCGCGTCAACACGGTCGGGCAGTGCGTCACCGCCCCGTGGTACGGGATCAAGTTCCGCCCGGCGAGCGTCCCCCAGGGCGAGGGAACGGCCACGATCTCCCTGCCGGACCTCGGCGTGCTGGTGGGCTTCCCCCGCGACTACCCGTGGACCTACATCCCGGCCCGCGCGGGCGCGAAGGGTACGCGGAACATCGCCCAGATGATCGCCGACGCCGTCTCCCCGTTCATGGGCGCTGCCGTCTCCGCCGCAGTCCAGGGCCGGGACTGGTACGAGCCGGTCACCGCCTACCAGGCGACGACCTACCGGCTCGGCGCGCACACCCGCAAGCCCGCCGTGCCGGTCTCCGTGTCGCGGCCCCGGCCCGGCGAGCAGATGTCTCTGTTCGCCGAGACCGACGACAAGCAGCTCCTGCGAAAGCTGTTCGCCCCGCGGACCCAGGCAGCACCCGCCAGCGCGGACCGCGTCGCCTGACTGGACGGCCACCAACGCAGAAGGGCCCCGCCTCACCGGCAGGGCCCTTCCGTGTGTTCGCCTCTCTCAGCTGGAGTGGGCGTCAGCTCCGACCGAAGCGGCAGCCCCGGTGCTGTCCTGCGCGGGCACCACCGCCGGCGAGGAGGCCTCGGCCGCCGCCGGGGCCGCCGACACTCCCGCCCCAGCAGGCTTCTTTGGGTTCGCGCGGCGGGTACGCGTACGGCCCTTCGGACGCTTCACCGGCTCCTCGGCGCCGAGTGCAGTCAGCTCATCCGTGGTCCAGCCTCCCGCCTCCGCTGCCGCGTACGCCTGACCGTACGGCTCGTCGAGGGCGGCCAACTTGCTCAGTAGTTCTTCGCGGTCCGCCAGGACTTCGGCCAGCGGCATGATGGCCGCAGTGCGAGCCGCCTGGATCTCTTCCGCACGCCGTAGAACTTCGTGTGTGTTCGCCATGATCGGGGATGCTACTTCTCGCCCGTCCGTGTGTGCTGGCATTCAGCTGCCAATCCGCGCAGGCAGCACGCGCTTTGACCTCGTGTCACGCCGGGCCCGCACCCTTCCGGGGGCGGTAGAAACCGAAAGCGAGTTATTGGTTACTGGGCCCAGTAACCGGATCCCCTGGCCGAAGGTCCACTAGGGTGGCGGCCGGTGATCATGGGTCCGAGGACGGACCGGTGGAGGCTGGAGGGGGAGCTGTGGCGGACCCACGAGCGGGTGACAACGAGCACCGGAGCCCCGTGCGCCGGCGAGGCCGCGAGACCGGTGGAACTCGCGGCACACGCATCAAGGTGTCCTACAACGACGGCGAACTGGCGATCGTGCGCATGGCCGCCAACCGCGACAATCAGGCCGTTGCCGCATGGGTCGGCACGGCCGCCCTGAACGTCGCCACGGAGAAGGTGGTGCCGGTCTCGGCCGACTCCAGAGACGTCGTCGCCGAGCTCATCCAGGCACGGCAGCAGGCGGCCCGCATCGGTAACAACGTGAACCAGGTGGCACGCGTCCTGAACGCCGGCGGCACGGTGACCGGAGCACAGCTCGATGCCCTGACGGCCGCAGCGGAGCGAGCGATCCGGCGCCTGGATGAAGCCACCCGGCAGGTGATGCGGGAACGGCGGCCGCGCGCATGATGCCGAAGAAGGCCCGGGACGGGGACGACACGGCCGGACTGCTGAAGTACCTCTACGGCCCGGGCAAACGAGATGAGCACGTCGACCCTCGCATGGTCGCGGCATGGGATCCGTTCGTGGACGATCCTGCTCGCTCGCCCGCCATGACGATCTCGGATCTGGCGCTGATGCTGGACGCCCCGGTCTACACGCTGCGCGGGGCGAAGCCGCTCAAGCACGTGTACCACGTGGCGGTGCGCAATCCACCCGAGGACCGACTCTTGTCGGACGAGGAATGGGCACGCGTCGCGGCCGAGATGATGCACGCCGCTGGCATCGCCGAGAACGGAGACCCTCAGGCCTGCCGATGGGTTGCAGTGCGCCACGCCGACGATCACATTCACATCGTCGCGACCCGGGCCCGCGAGGACGGACGACAGCCGGACATCAGCTGGGACGTCGTGAAGATGCAGGCCCGGGCGCGCGGGTTCGAGGTCGAGTTCGGACTGCGCCAACTGACGCACGGAGACGGGACGGCGAGGAAGTGGGCGAAGACTGGAGAGAAGGAGAAGGCGGAGCGTCGAGGCCTGAGTGAGCCGGTACGGGAGACGCTGCAACGAGCAGTGCGCGAGGCCGCGGCCGCCGCTAGCAGCGACGCTGACTTCTTCGCCCGGCTCAGCACGTCCGGTGTCCGCGTGAAGCAGCGGATCGCTCCCGACGGGAACGTGACGGGCTACTCGGTGGCGATGCCGGGCGACCGCGATGGCGAGCAGACACCGGTCTGGTTCCCCGGCACCCGCCTTGCCCCAGACCTGTCCCTTCCTCGAGTGCGCGAGCGATGGAGTTCACCGGTCGCTACCCCCAGCGTTGCGCCGGCGGAGATGTGGCGGGTGGCCGAGGAGAAGGTACGCGCGGCAGCCGCCCAACTCGGCGCCGAGGGGCTCCACCAGGGAGCCGGGGACGTGGCCGCCCTCGGCGACCTGATCGTGGTCGTGGCCGTCGTCTCACCTCGGCTCGTGCGCAGCCAGATCAAGGATGCGGCGTACGAGTTCGAGCGGGCATCCCGAGCTCCCGGGGACCGGGCACTGGAGGGGCAGGCGCGCAAGCTCTACCGCGAGTCCAACCAGCTGCTTGCGCGGTCCGCGGCGGCCGTCGGCCGCAATGATGCAGCGGCTGCACTCGGCTTTCTGTTGGCCCTGGTGCAAGCGGTTGACGCGTCTGGGCGCTGGCACGACGCGCAGGAGCATCGTGCCCAGGCCGAGGCCTCCGGGCGGGCCGGTCGGCTGTTGCGCGAGGCGGTCGAGGTTACCGCTGGCGCGGCAGCGGCCCGGGAGTACAGGCCTCGCCCGAAGCGCACCGCCGCGCGATCCGCGACCGGGCAGAGGAAGGCGGCCGTCCCCGGCGAGCGCCCAATGGCCGGAGTGGTCCAGGAGGCCGTTCCCGAGCACGCCCGGGTGGTACTCGCCGACCCTGCATGGCCGTTGCTCCGGGCATGTCTGGTCGAGGTTGAGCGGGCGGGCGAAGACCCGGCTGATGTCCTCGCAACGGTGGCCCGACGTCGGGAGTTGTCATCAGCGGAGTCGGTTGCCGAAGTGCTTACATGGCGGCTGGACGGATGGCGGAAGCAGCGCGGCTCGGCTGTGGATGCCAGAGGCAAGAGCCCGTCGTCGACGGGTGCGGGCGGTACGGGGAGAAGCGTCACACCGGCTCGTAAGGCGGCACCGGCGCCCAGGCGTCGGCCGCCCGGCGACGAGCAGGGAAAGGGCCCGAAGCGGGCCCGCTAACGAGGGGAGAGCAGCATGGCGACACCAACGCCGGCAGAGGGGGAGCCGTTCGCCGAGGCGGCGGGCGAGGCGGTGCAGACCGCGGTCATGTCGGTGCGTCTGGTCATGGCCATCGCGGATGCTGTCAGGCGGCATCAGCTGAAGCAGCGGAACGGGGCCGAGGCGGGGCTGCCGCCCGTCGGGCAGGCGGTCGCCGAGGCGTCCACGGCGTTGAAGGATCTGATGCCGCCGGACATTTCCGCGGCGCTGATGGCGGGTGCGGACTGGCCGTTGGTGGCGCAGCAGCTGATGGCGCTTAAGCAGGCGGGCGTGGACCTGGAGGGGCTGCTGCCGCGCGTCGTTGAGATCGCGGTGTCGGTGCGGGACGCGGTCGCGGAGAACGCGGAGCGGGTGGCCCGGGAGGGCACGGGGGAGTGGGAGAAGCTGCTGCGCGAGACGCTGCCGGCGGGTCCGGTTCGGGAGGCGATTTTGGCCTCGCCGACGTGGCCGGACATTGCGGCGACGATGGCGCGGCTGGACGAGCGCGGTGTCGACGTCCGGAAGATCCTGGTGGCCGGTCACGACGAGGGTCTCGGTGTCGACCAGGCCGTGGCCAAGGTGCTTGCGGCGGGCTCGGTGCCGACGACGAGCCGGGATGCGATGGGCTCGTACGGTCCGCTGACGATCGGGCTGGATGCACCCACCAATCTCGACCTGTCCGACCGGGAGCGGGCACTGCGGGAGCAGTTGGCGATCGGCCCGCAGGAGAACGAGAAGTTCGTACGCCTGGTGAGGGAGGCGATGCCTGGGCGCGAGCGTGAGGCCGAGCTCTTGGTGACGGCGAGGCACTGGCCGTTGGTGGCGGCTCACATGGCCAAGCTGGAGACCGAGGGAAAGGTGAAGGCGCACCTTGCCCGGCTGCTGAAGGACACGTCGTGGGAGGAGGGGCCGGGACACGAGCTCGGCTCGCGGCTGGCGGAGGCGGCGGTCGAGGCTCTGCGCAAGCCTCTGGGGGCTGCCAGGGCGAAGGTGAACACGACGGCGGCCCGGTCGAAGTCGGCGACTGTGGACCCTACTAAGTTGCAGGCGACGAGGATGGTGTCGCCTGAGGTGGCGGTGGCGGCCGCACACCGGGAAGCGGGTCCCGCAGCGAAGCGCAAGACCCGGTAGTCAGGGCCAATACGCACGCGTGCCGCAGTCCCGGTCGGGGCTGCGGCTCGCGGTTTTTGAGTGTCAGGGGCGGGTGGCGCCGAAGTAGTCCGCCATGGGCATGGCTGCATTGAGCGGCTGGACTTCCACGACGCGGCCGGTGCGTGGTGCGTGCAGCACTTTGCCGTCGCCCGCGTAGATGGCGATGTGGTAGATGACGCTCGATCCGCCCTTCGACCAGAAGAGAAGGTCGCCCGGCTGGAGGTTGTCGCGGGAGACCGGGTGGTGGGCGGTGGCGCCGTACTGGGCGGCGGCGACGCGTGGCAGCTTTATGGCGGGCCAGTACGAGTACTGCACGAGTGAGGAGCAGTCGAAGCCGACGGTGGAGCTCGCGCTGCACTTGCCGTTGAGGTAGCCGTTGCGGCCGTCGCAGAAGCCGGTGGAGGGGCCGGCGGGGCCGCCGCCGCCCCAGGAGTAGGGGGTGCCGAGGCGGGTGGAGGCTTTGCGGAGTGCGTCTGGCCCTGTGCCGGAGCCGGATACCTCGAGTTGGCCCGGGCCTTGGAAGCGGGGGATGGAGGCGAGGATCAGCTGTACGTAGTTGTAGGTCTCGCCGTCGGCGAACCAGGGCGGCGGCACCCCGCGGTATCGCTGGACGTTGCCCCAGCCGGCGTTGTATCCGGCGAGCGCGAGCGCCCGCACGTCGCCGCTGTATCCCGAGTTCTTGGCCTGTACGAGCAGGGAGCACATCAGGGCGCCTTGGGCCATGACGGCGTCGCCGATGTCCCAGGGGGAGGTCTGGCCGTTGCCGTCGTAGTCGCGGCCCCAGGTGGCCCAGGTGCCGGGCATGAACTGGGCGGGTCCTTGGGCGCCGGCGGGGCTCGTGGCCTTGTCGCGGCTGGTCTCGAATTTGGACTCCTGGTAGAGCTGGGCGGCCAGCAGGGCTGGCGTCATGGCGGGCTGATCGCAGGCCTCGTCGGCTCTGAGGATCCAGGGCCGGAATTCGCTGGGGACTGCCTTGAGTCCGCCGCCGCCGTCGGTCGCTTCGTCTGCCTCTGCGTCGCCCTCGATGAGCACCACGGCGATCAGGCTTAATACCGTCACCAAGGCGATCCCGAGCATCGCGACGGCAGCTCCCAATGCCTTCACGTGTGTGGCCCCCCGTACTTGCTTCTCTTTGCTGTCGCGTCTGTGCCGGTCCGGTGATCTGACGAACTAGATCACGGGGCGATTCGCGCTCGCGTCCCTATTGCGTTGCTGTCGAGCCGTGCAGCGGGCCGGGCGCACGCTGGTCGCACGGCTTGTGGCCTGGGCCCGCCCGTTCGGCCAATGGATCGCTTTCAGCCGAGACCTGACGTTACTGACTGCGAAAACATGGCTCTGATGTGTCAGTGATCCACGCTAGCCTCTGTGTTCCCACGAGCCCAAGATCGTGGCTGAAACAAAGTCGTACAGGGGGAGTTGCGGCGTGATGACCCATTCAGTGGCGTTAACCGCGCCCGGTGGTGCTGGAGTTGGGCTCCGATACGCGCTGATTCCCGTCCACGGTTTCGGCATTGCAGTGGCGACGGCCGCGCGAATGCTCGACGGCGATGGCGGCGGTACGCGGGCGCGTGTGCTGGCGCCGGGCGAGGCCATCCCCTACGGGGCGCAGCCGGTTCTGGTGGCCGAGACGACGGTGTATGGCGCGGCGTGTGTGGAGGAGCTGCTGCTGCGCTGGGGTCCGTTGCCGAGGCCGTGGCTGGTGCTGGTCGCGGATGCTCCGGCCCGGCCGGTGGCGGACGCGCGGTATGTGGTGCGGGCCCTGGAGGGGCGGCTTGCGGGGGTGGCGAGGGTTCCGTACCTGCCGGTTCTGCGGGCCGTGAAGGGGCCTGATGAGGCCTTGGAGCACAAGGACGTCCGGGCCGCGGCGGAGAAGCTGCGGCGCACGATGGAAGGGAACTGACCATGACGACTGAGCTGGTCACGCTGGCGGCGGACATCATTCCGGGCGCCAAGCCGACGAAGATTCCGGGCCTGGACCCGCTCGTCGGCGAGATCTTCGGCTACGGCCTGTGGCTGCTGATCCTCGCGGGAGTCGGGGGAGCGGGCTTCGGTGTCTACAAGCTGGCGGTCGCGGACAAGAGCCGCAATGGCGGGGGCAGTGAGCCGTTCAAGTGGATGGGCGGCGGCATCGCGGCCATCCTCCTGGCCGGGTCCCTGATCACCATCCTCAACGGCATCGCGGGATAGGGCGGCTGACATGTCACGCGCGAGGGGTACCTGGAACACCAAGCCCATGTGGGCGGCGGGCGTCGTGGCTGGGGCCGTGGTGATCCTGACGGGCTACGCCATGCTCACCGGGGACGGCGACGACGGTTCGGAGGCGCCGGCGAAGGGCGGGCCGAGTGTGAGCGCGTCCGGCTCTGCCAGCCCGGCTCCGTCGTATGCGGTGCCGGACGACTGGACCGAGCCGAAGCAGTGGGCGGCGCTTCCGCGGGGGGAGCGCACCGACAGCCGGGGCAGCACGGTCGGCTTCCCGCACACCGCCGAGGGTGCGGTGGCGATGCTCGCGGCCGCCAACACGACGGCCATCGAGGGGCAGCAGACGAATGTGGATGAGCAGCTGCGGCTCTACTACTCGTACGTCGCTGCGGCCGACCAGACGCCGGAGAAGGCCGAGCGGCTTGAGCTGAAGGCGATCGAGACCGACAAGAAGATCGCCAAGAGCATGTCCGTGACCCCGGGGAACGCGCTGCCGTCGGGGGCTTACGTCCGCAGCCATGTGGTCGGCTTCAAGATCATCAAGAAGTCGGCCGACGAGGTCACCGTGTGGCTGCTGACCCGCGGCACCCAGAAGAACGGGGAGATGGAGAAGGAGTCCGGCTCCTACGCGCGCAGCGTGATGGGCGCACAGTGGCAGGACGGCGACTGGAAGCTTACCGGGGACGCAGCACTGCACGCTGCGCAGCAGGCGAGCGGCGAGACGAAGCCGGCGATGGTCGCGCCGGGCGACGCCGCGTTCAACTCTGCCGGATGGACGGCCATCCGGGAGGCCTCGTGAAGGACCGGCTGACCGCGCTGCTGCTCGCCCTGGTCGTCGTGTTGGGCCTGTCGGCGTCCATGGCGCAGCCGGCAGCCGCAGACGGCCCTATCGGGGGCGGCGTCGAGGTTCTCTGCGACGCCAGCGGTAGTCCGTTGACAGGCATCCTGCTCCCCATCGGCTACGACTTGTGCGACCAAGTCGGGGACGTTGTCCAGCAGCAGGTCGATGAGGAGTGGAAGGCGGTCTGGGACAGCGCTCTCGGCGACATCATCAGGTCCTCCGAGGACGTCGGCAAGTGGATGGTCCAGAAGGTCCTCACCGTGGCCCTGCAAGGGCCCAGTCTTGACCTGAAGGCCACCGGACTGTTCGGCGAGAACGCCACGCTCGCGGGGATGCTGACCTGGCTCGGCCTGGTGGTCGCTGCCGGCGGAATGATGTGGCAGCTCGGCAAGATGGCGATCACAGGACAGATCAAGCACGCCGGGCGGGCGATGCAGGGCTGGGTGGAGAACGTCATCCTCTCCGCCATCGGCGTGGCCCTGTTCGCGCTCCTGCTGAAGATCGGCGACGCCATGACCACGGGACTGGTCGACACCGTCTTCAAGGACGACCAGGCCTACGAACGCGTCGTCAAGGTCATGATCCCCGCCCTGATCGCGAACCCGATCATGGTGCTCGGAGTCGTCACGGTCCTGATAGTGATCGGCTTCATCCAGCTCATCACCGTCTTCCTGCGGCAGAGCGCCATCCCCATCATCTGCCTGCTGCTTCCCGTGGCCGGCGCGGGCCGGGTCGGCGGAGACGCCACCCGCCAGTGGGCGCCCAAGCTCATCACGAGCGGGCTCGTCATCGTGACCTACAAGCCCATCCTCGCCATCATCATCTGCACCGGCTTCGCAGAGTTCGGAAAGTCCGCGACGCTTGCGGAGTGGCTGCGCGGCTGCGCCACCCTGGTCCTCGGCGTCCTCGCGCCCGCCCCGCTCGCCAAGATCTTCGCCCCGTTCGGTGCGGCGGTCGGCGGCGGTATGGCCTCCGGTGGTGCCAGCGGTGCGCTCGGCGCGGCAGCGTCCTTCATGGGCGCCAAGATGGGCGGCGGCGACGAAGGCGGTGGCGGTGGCGGCGATGCTCCGGCCAGCCCCGTTTCGCACGCCCAGACGGTCCAGAAGAGCATGGGCAGCCAGGGCGGTGGCGGAGGGGAAGACGGCGGGGCGGGCAGTGATGCCCAGGCCCAGGCCGCCCGGAACGAAGGCGCCAAGATTCCTGCACAGGCCGGAGCGGAAGCCGAAGCCGTAGGCGCCGGTCTGGGCCAGGCCGCCGGCGCGGGCACTGGCATGGCGAAGGTTGCCGGTGGTCCCGTGGGCGCGGCCGCGGCAGGCATTCAGATCTTGGACGGCACCGTCAAAGGCGCGGCCGGACAGATCGGAGGAGGTGGCGAGCAGTGAGCAGCACACATGAGGTACCCAAGATGCTGATGGTCGAAGGGTTCCGCGCCCGCCGGTCCTTCGGGATCGGGTCACTGTCCAAGGGCGCGACGATGATGGCGGCCGCGGTCCTGGTCGCTGACGGTCTGATCGCCACTCAGGCGCCCGCCACCCTGCTGGTCACCCTGCCGGTGACCCTCGCCGTGCTCGGGCTCGCCGCAGCCCGCCGCCACGGCATGTCCGCGCTCGCGTACTACTGGGCGAAGCTGTCCTGGCGGCGGGCTGCGAGGATCGACGGCACCTCCTACCGGCGGCTGCTGCTGCCCCACCCCTACGCGCTCGACCTGCCGGGCGTCGGGGCCTCCTCCACCCTGATCAAGGCCCACGACCCGACCACGGGCAGGTCCGTCGGCCTCGTCCACGACCGGGCGACCGGATACATGAGCATCAGCACGCTGCTCGCCCCCGGCGGCAGCCTGATGGCCCCGACCGGCGCCGTGCAGAGCTCCTTGCGCAGCTGGACGTCGGTGCTGGACGCGATGAGCACGGACGACCAGGTCAAGGGCGCGTCGGTGACCATTCAGATCACCCCGGGAGCGGGGGAGGCCCTCGGTGACGACGTGAAGGCCCGTCAGGACCCGGGCGCCCCGCAGCTCGCCAAGCAGATCATCGACGAGCTGGTCCGCACCACTCCGCACGCCACCGCCAGTGTCGCGCCGTGGATGTCCGTCACGGTCGACCCCAATGCGTCGGCGAATCCACCGACCGACCTTGCCGAGCAGGTCGCGGAAGCTCTGAAGGTCGTCGACAGCCTGGACCTGTCCGGCACGGGTACCGACATCGAGCGCCGTGCCACCGACATCGACCTGCGCCGCCTGGTGCGCAGCGCGTATGACCCGGATGTTTTCAACGCCCGGGACAGTGAGTTCGCCGATCTGAGCTGGGCGGAGTGCGGGCCGCAGGCCGCCGACGACGGCTGGGAGGAGTACGCGCACGATGGCGGCGTGTCCATCTCGTGGGTTCTGCGGGAGATGCCGCGCCGCCCGATCGCGTACAGCGTGCTGCTGCCGCTGCTGGCCCCGGGCCGTTTCCAGCGGCGTATCACCCTGGCCTACCGGGTGCTCGACCCGTATGAGGGCGAGGCGGTGATGGAGCGGGAGATCAGCCACGCCCGGAACCGGGAGCAGGCGACTGCCGAGGTCAAGGGCCGTGCGAAGTGGTCGCAGCGGGCGGACGCCCAGCGGGCGGAGCAGGCGGCGGCCCAGGTGGCCGGCGGCTCGCAGGTCGTCGACTGGACCCTCATGGTGACCGTCACCGCCCGCAGCACCGCCGATCTGCCCGCCGCGCGCCAGGAGCTGGAGCGCGCAGTGAAGGCGACGAGGGGGATCCGTATGCGTCCCGCGTACGGCGCGCAGGCCGCCGTGTTCGCGGCCGGGCTCCCGCTCGGCTACAACCCTCTCGTGAAGGACTGAATCGATGGCGCGAAAGCCGAAGCCGCCGCCGGTGACCACGCCCAAGCGCGTGATCCAGGCCGTCGAGCAGGCTCCGACCCGCGAGGAGCGCAAGGCCGCAGCGAGGCTGAAGGCCCGGTACGCGCCCCGGCTCGGGTGGGGTGGCCGGTTCGGCGGCCGCGCCCCGGTCGAGGACGCGGGCACCGTCTACACCGGCCCCACCAACCAGGCGGGCGGCATCTACCCGTTCCTCCTCGGCTCCGGCCTGCCGCCGCGCGGCGTGCCGGTCGGGCGGGACGTGCTGACCGGCGAGCTGGTGTGCATCGACCCGTCCGGCTGGACCGGCAAGCTCACCACCAACCCGGGTGTGTGGGTGATGTCCCAGCCCGGCGCGGGCAAGAGCGCGCTGGTCAAGCGGGTGTGCCTGGTGTACTCGGCGTACGGGCATATGGTGTGCGTCCCCGGCGACGTCAAGGGCGAGTACAGCACGCTGATCAGCGAACTCGGCGGATCCGTGGTCCGGATCGGCGACGGCATCGGCCGCATCAACCCGCTGGACTCCGGACCGCTCAAGGGCCGCGTCCAATCGATGCCCGCCGACCGGCGCCAAGCCCTGCTCGACGTCCTCAACGGCCGAAGGCTCGAGACGCTGGTCGCCCTGCTGTCCACCAAGCACGGACTCGGGCGGACCCCGGACGAGATCGAGCGCAGCGCGCTGGACACCGCCGTTCAGGTCGCCGCTGCCGGCCAGGCCGAGGGCAGCGACCCCATCGTTGCGGACGTCGTGAAAGTACTGCGGTCAGCGCCGGAGGAGCTACGGGTCAAGCTGGCCGCCGACGGCGAGCGGTACCAGGACCTGACCCGCTCGGTCGTCGCCGGACTCGACAACCTCATCGGCGGCCCCTTGCGCGGACTCTTCGACGGGCCGACCACCACCCCGCTCGACATCAACGCCCCGGCCGTCAGCGTCGACATCAGCGCGCTGCGGGCACGCGGAAACGACGTCCTCAGCGCGGGCATGATCGCCACCTGGGCGTACACCTACAGCTCGATCGACTCCGCCCGCTCCATCGGACTGATGGACCGCAAGCTGGTGCTGCCCATGGACGAGATGTGGCGCGCACTCAGGTCCGGCCCCGGCCTGGTCGACGCGATGGACGCGATCAGCCGCCTCAACAGAACCACCGACGACGTCACGATCTATGTCACCCACTCGCTGCTCGACGTCGAGGCGCTGCCGACCGAGCAGGACAGGGCCAAGGCCCGCGGCCTGATGGACCGCTGCGACACCTGGGTGATCGGCGCGTCGTCCGAGGAGGAACTGCGGCGCGTCACCGGCAAGCGGATGCTGACCGAGCAGGAGCGCATGATGATCGGCTCGTGGTCCTCGGCGACCTCCACCGGCCTCGACATCGACCCCACCAGCTACGGCGACAAGGACGACAACATCCGCCCGGTGGAAGAAGAAGGCGCCCGCCACCCCGGCCGCGGAAAGTACCTCATCAAGCTCGGCACGAGGCCGGGGATCGCGGCCTCGCTGGAGCTGACCGCGACCGAACAGCGGCTGTACCGCACGGACACCAACCGGCGCCGGGCGACGACCACAGGGGGTGGCGGCCGATGATGACGGAGAATGACAAGGCGTGGGCCTTCGGCGGCATCCTGTTCGGGGGAGCGGTGACTCTGTCCGCCTCCACCTGGGCCGGAGCGGCCGCCGGCGCCGCCCTGACCGGCGAGCAGGCCGCCCCCGCCTCCCCGCTGACCATCTACCGCATGGCCACCGACTGGTCGTCGGTGTGGCCGCAGTCCTCGACCGCCTCAGCGATCGGCGCGGGGCTCGTCGACGTCGCCGTCGTGGCCCTCGTGGTCTGGGGGCTCAGGCTCGCCTTCCGCTGGTTCCGTAACCCCTCCAGCCTCGCCACGCTGTACCAGGTGCGCGAGCTCACCCCGAAGCCGGCGGCACGCACCGCGATCCGGCTGCGGGCCTCGCTGAAGGACGCCAAGCCCAAGGAGCTCCCGGCCCGCGACCGGGGCGTGCTCCTGGGCGACCACCTGCCGTCCGGAGTGGAGCTGCGCGGCTCGGACGAGGACACCTACGTTGCCATCATGGCGCCCCGCGCGGGCAAGTCGACCTCGCTGGCCATCCCGGTGGCCGAAGAGGCCCCAGGCAGCCTGCTGATGACGTCGAACAAGGCGGACGTCTACGCCGCGACGCTGAACTCCCGCTCACGGGTGGGTCAGGCCTGGATTTTCGACACTCAGGGCGTGGCCCAGGCCGAACGGCGCATGTGGTGGGACATGGTCGCGCAGGCCGAGACGCTGGAGGGCGCCGAACGCCTCGCCTCCCACTTCGTCACCCAGATCACCAGCGACCAGGCCGACCCCTTCTGGAGCCAGGCCGCAGGCGACCTTCTCGTCGGTCTCTTCCGGGCCGCCTGGTGGGACGGCGGCACCGTCCGCGACGTCATGAAGTGGCTGTCCGATCCCAAGGAGAAGGCCCCGCTCAGGACGCTCTACGAGCACGAGCCCGTACTCGCCGAGCAGGTCGAATCCTCCGTGAACATTGCCGAGGAGACCCAGTCGGGCATCTACCAGAACGCCCGAACCGCCGTCTCCGCGCTGCGCGACGAGAAGGTCCTCGCGTGGGTCACGCCCGACAAGAACCTGCCCCGCTTCGACCCCGAGCACTTCGCCACGAGCAAGGACACCCTCTACCTCCTGTCGAAGAAGGGCGGCCCGGCCGCCGCGGTCGTCGCCGCCCTGGCCGACGCGGTGTTCACCGCCGGCGCGGAGGCGGGGGAGCGGCACGGCGGCCGCCTGCCCGAGCCGATGCGCGCCGTCCTGGACGAGGCCGCCAACATCTGCAGGATCGCCGACCTGCCCGACCTCTACAGCCACCTCGGCTCCCGCGGCATCACGCCGTTCGTGATCCTCCAGTCCTACCGCCAGGGCGTGAACGCGTGGGGCGAGGTCGGCATGGACGCCATGTGGTCGGCCGCCACCAAGAAGATCATCGGTGTCGGCATCGACGACTGGAACTTCGCCCAGGGCGTCAGCACCCTCATCGGCGCGCACTCCGTCGAGCGCGGCTCGTACTCCAAGAGCAAAGAGGGCTACAGCCACAGCGTCTCCGAGCAGCGCGAGCAGGTCCTCGACCCTGGTCAGATCCGCTCCATGCGCAAGGGCACCGCGCTGCTGATGTCCACCGGCATGCCCGTCGCCCAGATCGCCCTGCGCCCCTGGTACGCGGAGAAGGCCATGGCCCACATCGGGCCGCAGATGCAGGCCGAGGAGCAGGCCATCACCAAGCGAGCCGTCGCAGCACACGAGGAAAGGCAGGCCACCCGCCGTGAGCGATGAAGGCCTGCCCGACTTCGAAGTCCCCGTCGGCCTGTTCCAGGACCTCGAAGACCTCAAGGCCCACGTCGCAGCCCTGACCTCCCAGGTCAAGGCTCTGACCGAGGCCGCCGACGCCGACCCGGCCGAGGCCTCCACCGACGACGGTGCGGCCGGCGACGAGGACAGCGATGAGGGCGGCGAGGAAGAGGCGTGGAAGTTCCCGCCGTTCATCCTGCTGCTCGACTCACCCCAGTACGACGAAGAGCTGCGCGCTCTGATCGAGTGGGTCGAGGGCGTGCTCGTCCCCGGCTACCTGGCCGAGCCGTCCGCCGACGCCCGCTGGTGTCACCTGTGGTTCGAGCACCCCGTCGCCATCGCCCGCCTGCACGCGCTGTGGCTCGCCTGGCAGGAACTCACCGACCCGGCCACCTGCGGCTACACAGGACCCTCGGTGTGGCACCGCGACCACCTCGACCCCTGTATGCGCGAGCTCCGTCCATCCTCGGGCCCGTTCGCGGGCTGCACCAAAGGCGAGCACCAGGTCGCCCACCGCCTGCCGGGCCTTGTACCGAGCGCGTGGCGGCAAACCGACGGCTGACCGCACGGACTTGTCGCGTCTCCATCCGCGTCCTGTTCCTAACGGCACCAATCCCACACCTGTGGAGTCGAAAACAGAATGACCACGTCCCCGACCCCTGTACCTGCTGCCCCTTCGTGGCCGCATTGCGGGCACGGTGCGATGTCCGTTGATCCCGTCGGCTGCCGCGGTATCCAGGCACCCGGCTACGCAGAGTGCCTCGCGCATCTTGTCGACACGGACCGTGACACGTATCTGAGCAGTCTTGCTGCCGGAAGCAGCATCGACCACCGCGGCACCCCGTTCACACCAGCGCTCCTGTCATCTCTCCTCCAAGCGCTACAGGATTCGACGGGCAAGCCCGTACTTGGCACAGCGAAGTTTTCCGACGCCCAGTTCTTTGATGTCGCGCGTTTCGATGGGGTCCGGTTCTCAGGGCGGGCCGAGTTCGATCACGCGCAGTTTTCCGGGCGGGCACGGTTTGAAGGGGCGGAGTTCGGTGCGGATGCCCGGTTCAAGCATGCACGCTTCTTCGGGCGGGCACGTTTTGAGGGGGCAGAGTTCGGCCTGGATGCCCAGTTTCAGAACGCGCAGTTCTCCGAAATTGGCTCGTTCAGTCAGGCGCGGTTCGTCAGGTACGCCGATTTCACCGATGCGGAGTTCTCTCAGGACGCCATATTCTTCGAGGCCCAGTTCATCCGGCTGGCTGTTTTCTCCAGGGCTCGGTTCTCCGGGGTGACAGTTTTCACCGCAGTCAAGTTCGATGACTATGCGATGCTCGACGGAACGCGGTTCCATGCCTCCGCACGGTTTGACAAGGCCCAGTTCGCGGGCCACGGCGGGTTCGCTCACGCACGGTTCTCGGGGAACGCAAACTTCGACGATGCCCAGTTTTCCCGGGATGCCTTGTTTATGGGCTCCCACTTCTCCGGGTCAACGAGCTTCCTCCGCGTGCAGTTCTCCGGCACCACCTGGTTCGACCAGGCGCAGTTCTTTGGTGAGCTCACTCTAAGAGGATCGAAATTTTCTGGCAGAGGCACTTTCGAGCACGCGGGGTTCGCCAAGGACGCATGGTTCGTCGAGGCACAATTTCAAGACGAAGCTGATTTCGACTGGACGCGTTTCGAAGGTCGGGCAGAGTTCACCGAAGCCAGCTTCTTCGGGCCTGCTCGGTTCAGCGGAGCGAGGTTCAACGCGGAAGCCCACTTCGTCAGGGCTCTGTTCGGAGCGGCTGGGCGATGGGGACCGGTGGTATGTACGCGGGTGCTAAACCTGTCCGGTGCTGCATTTGAAATGCCGGTGACGATGGAGATTTCAGCAAAAAAGCTGATCTGCAGGCGGACGCGATGGGACTCCACAGCCAACATACGTCTGCGCTATGCCACCGTAGACCTCGCCGATGCAGTGCTGTCGGCACCCATGGCCGTCACGGCCCATCCCGTCGCGTTCGCAGCCACGAGCGCACGCCGCAACGAGGAACTGCTGGCCGGCCGACCCTCTGCGGTGCGGGTGACGTCGATCCAAGGCGTGGATGCCGCACACCTCGTTCTGACGGACCTAGACCTCACTGACTGCCAATTCTCCGGGGCCTTTCACATCGATCAGCTTCGGCTGGAGGGCCGTACTACCTTCGCGTCTACCCCGACGGGCTGGCACCGCCGAGGCATTCGTCCGGTGCACTGGACCCGACGGCGCGCGTTGGCCGAAGAACATCATTGGCGTGCCCAAAGCGCCGGTCAGCCCCCAACGCCAGCCGGACAGACCCCATCAGATCGAAGGTGGCGACCTGGACCGCACCACCCGGACCCCGAGCTCACTCCGGATCCAGAGGATGTTGCCGCGCTGTACCGGCAGCTGCGCAAGGCGTTCGAGGACGGCAAGAACGAGCCGGGGGCGGCGGACTTCTACTACGGCGAGTGCGAGATGCGCCGCCACGACCGGACCGGCACCACGCGGAGTGAGCGGGGCCTTCTGTGGGCGTACTGGCTGCTGTCCGGCTACGGCCTTCGCGCATCCCGTGCGTTCGGCTGGCTCGTGGCCGCGATGCTGGCGACGATCGTCCTGCTTATGGGCTTCGGCCTCCCGCAGAGCTCGCCCAAGCAGCAGGCGACCGGCACCGTTCCGGCCGGCGAGGGCAAGGTGACACTGACGATCGACAAGGACGACCCGAAGAACCCGAGCGGCGACAGATTCACCGGCAAACGATTCGACAAGGCCCTGAGCGTCACGCTCAACTCGGTGGTGTTTCGCTCCAGCGGCCAAGACCTGACCACGGCCGGTACCTACATTGAAATGACCTCTCGCCTCCTGGAGCCCGCCCTCCTCGCGCTCGCCGTCCTCGCCATCCGCGGACGCATCAAACGCTGACGAACCTGACCCCAACACGCCGTCGAGTGAGCCTTCCGCTGGGTCGCGGGCGGCTCTCCTGTCCGTGGGATTCAGTTGAGCGGGATGGCCTGGTGTGCGGCGACGATCGCGTCGATGCGTGTGGCGAGGTCGAAGTCGGCCTGGGTCAGCTGGTGGCCGGCGTCGTGTGTCGTGATCGAGAAGCGGATGTGGTCCATGCGAAGGTCGATGTCCGCATGGTGGCCGACCCTCCGCTCCCGGTCGGCGACGTGCACGATGACGGCCACGCCTGCGTGGTACCGCAGGTCGTAGGTGCGGCTGATCGTGTCGTCCTGGCGTGACCACCCTGGAACCTTGGCCAGCTCGGTGGCGATCTCCGCCTCACTCAGCGGCTGTGGCGCACCCATCGTCAGCTCCCCTCGGTCACAGGCGCGAGGACCTCGGCGAGGTCGCGCCCGACCGGGGCATCCTGCCACGGCCGCATGGCCCGCTCCAGGGTGACTATCTCCCGCCGCATCCGCGCTGACCGCGTCTCCACCGCGATCTCCGCCGCCGTCCGTGCGATCTCCAGGGCCTGCTCCGGGGCGCCCATGGTTGCTGCCGCCGTGGCGTATCGCGCCATGTAGACGCCCCGGTCCCGCCGGGCTGTCTGCGGGACGATGTCGAGGACCTGCTCCCACAGGGCACCAGCCTCTGTGCCGAGGCCGAGGCGCCCGTAGCAAGTGGCCCGCTGCACCTCCAGGTAGCCGGGCGTCCGCCGGCACGCGTTGCCCCACGGAAGGTCGTCGTCGACGCGGGCGAGCAGTCCAGCGGCGGTGTCGATGAGCTGGTCGACGGCCATGCGGTCGCAGGTGAGGCTAGCGCCGTGCGCCTGCTGCTGAAGCGCCATGACCCGTACCTTCGGGGCGAGCCGAGCGGCATCGTCGAGCGCTGCCTCGCAAAGGTCGATGACAGCCCAGCCGTCGCCCAGATCGGTGCGTACCTGAGCCTGGTTCACGAGGGAGTAGCCGATGAGGTGCGCGTCGCGGGAACGTATGGCGATCTCCTGGGTCACTCCACGCCAGAACGAGGCGGCCTCCAGGTCGCCGGCGTCTTGGTAGAGCCACCCGACGAGGGCGGCGTAGGCCGCCCCGACACGCAGAAGACCGCGCCGGGTCTCTCCCTTCGCCGACCGGACGAGCTTGTCGATCAGCTGGTACTGCGCGGATACGGTGCCGATCAGGTCGTGGGGCCCGAGGAACATGTCGGCCCGGTAGTGCCCTTCAAGCTGTTCCTGGAAGTACGTGATCAGTGCGGGGTCGACATGCTGCGTGGATGTCGGTCCCGGGACCAGCGCGGCAGCGGTCACGCTGACGAATGCGCGGCGTTTCACATCGGCCTCTTCGTGGTGCTCCGGCCGGATCCAGCCCGGCGGTGTGGCGAATCCGAGGTCCTCGGGCCATCGGCCGAGCGCGTCGTGGATGACGAGCGCGGTCTCCTCCAGCGGCCAGCCCGGGCGGTCACCCTCCCACCGGCGCCAGGTGCGTGGCGAGACAGTGAAGTGCGCGTCGTCGAGGAGCTGTTGCCCGTGGGCCGTGAGCCCGGCCGCGGCCTGTTCTACCGTCCGCCAACCGGCGCGGAGCCGGGCTGCTCGCAGGGCGTCGTTACGGCTCATGCCGCCAGTGTGGAGTGTCATCGCGCGTCGTTTCGGCCGTGGCCGCGACATGGCCGTGGATGGCCACTCGATGGCCTGGTTGCTCGTTGCCGTGCTCACACATCATCGACCCGTAGCCGAAGGGGCGTGGAGCAGTTGGCGGATCTGCCCCTCCAACGACGGGCGGGGATGCCTCGTGATGACGATCAAGGTGTACCGGGTGGAGCCTGACGGCGCTCGCCGCACCGTCCAGGAAGAGCGGGAAGTCCAGCCCGCCACCGAGGTCCCCCAGACGCTGCGGTTTCCGCCCTGCGGCTGCCCCCGTTGCCACAAGGACGCCCGGTGACCCTGTCCACGGCCCAGCGCGTCCTGACGCCGGAATGCCAGCTCGGCGAGTGCACTCTGTGCACGGCGCCGGCGGAGATCCGGCTGCCCGGCGACCTGCCTACCGCGCTCCCCGTCGTGACGGTCCGCTGCGACCACCCGTGCCACGCACGACACGACACCGCGATCACGAGCACACCCTTCTGATCTGTCTGGAGGCACCGTGCACGACACCCGTTCACCCCTCACCCAGCTTCAGGGCCGTACCGTCCTGGTCACGGGAGGAGCCGGGCTCATCGGCTCCCGCATGATCTCCCGCCTACGGGAGCTCGGCGCCCGCCCGATCGCGCTGTGCACGCTGAACGCCTACCCGCCGCACGTCTACCGGGACCTGTTCGGCATCGACACCACGGACCCCGACGTGATCGCCGGAGACGTCCGCAACGACAAGCTCATCAGCCACGTCGTCGGCGAGTGCGACTACGTCATCCACGCCGCCGCTCTCGCCGACGTCGCCGCCTGCACCCGCAACCCACGGGCCGCGATCGACACCAACATCACCGGCACCCAGGTCCTCCTGGACGCCGTCGCCGCCACCGAACGCGTCCGACGCCTGGTGTACGTCTCCTCGGCCAGCGTCTACGGCGACGGCAACCCTGACGAGGCACAGGGCTCCGAGCTGCGTACCATGCGGCAGCTCCTGGAGTCGGTGTACGGGCGGATCGCGCCGCAGTTCCACGAACTGAACAGCCCCGTGAGGCCGGTGTCCGTCTACGCGAACACCAAGGCGTGGGGCGAGACGCAGACCGCCCTGACGCTCGGCGCGGTTGGCGCCTCGTACACCGTCGTGCGGTATTTCAGCGTCTACGGAGAACCGCAGACGATCAAGCAGGGCTCCCACTCGTGGATGGTGGCATGGTTCGCCGCGCGGGCCGCGCTCGGTCTGCCGCTGCACCTCAACGGCGGCGGCCACCAGATTCGCGACCTGGTCCACGTCGACGACGTCGCCGAGGCGACCCTGCGGGCACTCGTCTCGCCGCAGACCCACACCGAGACCCTCAACATCGGCACCGGACAGGCAACGAGCGTCCGCCAGGTCGCCGAACTGGTCCGCGAGCACTACCCCAACGCCCAGTTCATGGAGACCCCGCTACCGCCCGGCGACCCCCTCGGCGGCTACGCCTGCACCCGCCGGATGCAGAACACGCTCGGCTGGAGTCCGGCCGTGTCGCTGGCCGACGGGGTCGCCCGGTACGTCACCTGGCTGCGCAAGAACCCCGCTGCCCTGCCGGAGTGGATGGAGGAGGGCGCGGCTGCCTAGATGACCGGCGGGCGTCCGAGGCGGGTCATGCGCCAGACAGTGGCCCAGCGCATGGGCCGCCTCGCCCCGCACGGCCGGCGCACCCCCTCAACGAACCCGCCGAGCCACGCTTTCAGCCCCGAAAGGGACCGGGCGCGTGCCACCGTGAGGAGGGTCCACACGCCCAGGTAGACGGGGACGAGCGGGGCAGGCAGGTTCCGCTTGGCCATCCAGACCCGGTTGCGGGCGGTCATCCGGTAATACACCGCGTGCCGGGCCGGGCTGGTCTTCGGGTGCTGCAGCAGCAGCTCCGGCTCGTAGAGCACCCGCCAGCCGGCATCGAGGGCCCGCCAGGCGAGATCGGTCTCCTCGTGGGTGAAGAAGAAGCCCTCCGGCCAGCAGCCGATCTCCTCCAGCATCCGCATCGACAGACCGTGGCCGCCGCCGAGGAACGTCGTCACTTCGCCCCGGCGCATCGGGTCCTTCGACCGCAGCCGCGGGACGTGGCGGCGCTGCGTCTCGCCACTCTCGTCGGCGATCCGGAACGAGACGATGCCCAGCTTCGGGTCCGCCTCGTACAGGTCGACCAGCTTGCGGAACACGTCCGCGTCCACGAGCAGTCCGTCGTCGTCCAGGTCCACCAGGACATCGACATCACCGAACTCGCGGAGTTGCTCGATCGCCACATTCCGCCCGCCGGACACACCGCGGTTCTCCGGCAGCTCGACCCCGGTCACGCCCGCCGGCAGCTCGGGAAGCGACCTGGTCCCGTTGCCGACCACGACGACCCGGGTGGCGGGCTCGTCCTGCTTGGCCACCGCATCGAGCAGCGCCCTCAGCTCAGCCGGCCGCGTGCCCATCGTCAGCACAGCCACACCCACACGCGGTCGCGCCACAACCCGCTCCGTCCATCCGCTCGGCAACACCCGGAGCCCGCGATGCTAGCCGCATCGTGCTCCCTGCCGTTCACACGAAAGGAACGCGCGCCATGGCTTCCGTCCACCTCGGCGACTACATCCGCAGCGCCACACACGGTCAGCTGGCCAACACCGCGTACGGGGATCTCGCCGGACACGAGCTCGCCGACTTCCTCGCCCAGTGGCCCGACCTGCACGCAGCAGCGGTGGCCACACTGGAGGGCGAGCGCATTCATCCCACCGCCCAGATCCACCCCAGCGCGATCATCGGCGACGACGTCATCATCGGACCCCACGTGAAGGTTCACGAGTTCACGACCGTCCGGAACCGGGCCGTCCTCGCCGCCGGCGTCTCGGTCGGCTTCAACTGCGAGGTCACCCACGCTTACGTCGGTGAGGACACAGTCCTGGGCCACCGCATCGGCATCAACCGAACCCTCGTCGGCGCCGACGTCCACCTTTCCTCGTCCGTCACCGTTGCCGCCATCCACCTCTGCGACGACATGACCAAACCCGACCGCGAAGTCCTCATGCGCGGCCCTGACGGCCTCTACCGCTGCGGAACTCCCCGCTTCGGCGGCCTGATCGGCGACGGCACCCAGACCGGCCACAACATCGCCCTCGGCCCCGGCATCGCCATCGGCCGCCACAGCCGTCTCGATAGCGGCATCACTCTCGCCGCCCGCACCACCCCCGCCCGAAGTACCCTCAGCGCGCCCCACGTGGCCGAGACACGGATCCGTCCACGCCGACGCAGGGAGATGGTTACGTGACCGAGCGGGCCAGGTCACCCGTGTGCGGCGCCTGACAGGTCATCTCAGTGCGCTGATCGTACGGTCGCTGTGACACCTCCGACAGGACGGACTGGTGTGGTTGCCCAGGTGGCTCCGCGTTCCTTCGCACGTACGCGGAGCCACTGTCCTGCCCGCGCCTCCACTCAGAAACGGTCGGGTACGAAATGGCCGCCAGTCAGTCCGATATACATGGCAGCTATGTCTGACCGACTCATCGTGGCAACCGACGGCTCGTGTGACCCGAATCCCGGCCCGTGCGGCTGGGCTTACGTGGTGGGGAACGTTGAGGGCCACGTCCTGCGGACCGCCTCCGGCAGCATGGGCGAGGGCACAAACCAGATCGGGGAACTGGCCGCGGTCGTCAAGGCGCTGGAGGAGACCGACGGGCCCATTGAGATCCGTACGGACTCCGCCTACGTGATCGGATGCCTCGGGAGGTGGCTGGTGAAGTGGCGAGCCAACGGCTGGCGCAACCAGCAGGGAAAGCCGGTCGCCAACCGCAAATTGATCGAGACCGCCGTGGTGCTGATGGCGGGGCGAGATGTCGTCTTCCTCAAAGTGAAAGCGCACCAGGCGGACGGGGATGCGCTGAACGCGGCAGCTGACCGTGCCGCCGGACAGGCTCGCGGCCCGGTCAGCAACACGCAGATCGTCTACCGCAGCCTCACGCAGCCGGACCCCGAGGCAAGCCAGTGGGGGCAGGGCAGCCGCAGTTACCAGGGGGTGTATCGAGGGCTGCCGCGCAACGTGCCCGGCACGCGGACTCTGGACGACGATCCGCGGTGCATCGGCCGCTGCCCCTCCTGCGGGGCCGGGCAGGGCGAAAAGTGTACAGCCCCGCCCATTTCAATCGGTGGTGTCCACCCTGACCGCCTGAAGGCGAACAACATCCCCTTCGGCATGGTGCCCGGTTTTTCCCGCGCTTTGGAACGCGTTCAGCGGCGACGCCGACGGCAGAGTTGAACGACGTTGAGTGCGTGATCTGCTACTCCAGGCAGGGCCTCGGGCAGTAACTCCGAGCCGCGCGGTGCGTTGGGGATGCCGTGCCACAGCCTGCGTCGACCCCCACCAAGACCACTGCCGCTCCGGCCGGCAAGGCCCAGCCGCTTCCCTTCCTGCTGACCGTCCAGCAAGGCGAGGCGGCTCGGGCGCTGCTGAGCTATGTGGCCTCACTGACGCTGCCGGGGCCCGACCCGCAGCTTCTGGCCGTCGTGGTGGCCGTCAGGGCTGCCCGCGGTGGCCTTGGCAACGTCACCGGGGCGGACCTTTGCTCGCTGCGGCTGGGAGATCCGCGCGAAGCCGTCGAGGCTCTTCGCGGTCTGGGCTGGAAGCTGGACGACGCGCTCTTCGACAGCGACCCTGCCGCGCCTCCGGTGCCTGTCACCGTCCCCGATCTGAGCCGCGAGAGGGCGCATCCTCTGCCCTTCGGGAAGAACATGCGATCGCGCGTGTCCGGATGGGTAACACGCACGCTGTCGGCCAAGCCGGTCAGGAAGCTCTCACCCGCCGCAAGACTGGCCGGGCTGTTCGCCGCCGCGCACAGTACGTCCGGCCTCCTCGGGCGGATCCCGGCTGACCTCCCCGAAGCCTGCTGGGCGGCTCTGCCGGACCTCTTGCACAAGGGCTTCCTGGCGGGGCTTTCCGGCGACCGGTGGCGCTTGGACTCGCAGCTACGGCACTTGTCAGGTATGCGCCCGCCAACCGACGAGGAGAAGGCGGCGGAGCCCCCGCAGGCCCGAGCCAGGCCCACCGGCGCGGTGACTTCAGGGTTCGAGTTCAGCGCCGGCACATGGGCGCAGTGGAAGGACACGGTCACACTCGCCCTGCGTCGGCACGTGGACAGCGTTGAGTGCTGCCCCCTGTGTGAACTGTCCCCCGAGCGGGTCGCGGAGGCGTTCCTGTGTCCCGCCCGACCCTATTTCGTCTCCAGGAATGTCAAGACCGTTTACGGTGAGTGGAAGGACGCCCACCCGGACCGCGGCCCTCAGGCCGCCAGGTTCACCGTGGTCTTCCGGGCTGAACACGGACACGGCCCTTCGTTCAGGCAACTGGCCGAGGGCCTTGGGTGGGGTCAGATTCACCAGGTGCGCGCCTTCATCGTGCAGCGTTTGCTGGCGAATGGATGGCTGGCCAGCACCGGAACGGTGCCATGGACGCTGCGGCCGGGGCTGGCCGCACAGGATCAGGGCATCGCTCTGCCCAGAGCGCGAAGCTCCGCGGCTGCTGCCGCTCCGGTCCTGCGCTGACCTGGGCGAGGGCCTGCGGGCCCTTCGGGGGCGATCAAGCGCTCGTCGTTCTTGACGATCTTTTCCCCTCGGGGGGTGAGGGGTCGGTACGGTGCGGCCATGCTGACGTTGTTCCGGAAGGCTCAATTCTTCGGCTGTCGCTTCAAACGGCAGCATTTGAACGACCTGCACGATGCAGCTGTCGAAGGCTTGTCAGGCGCGGTTGTCCGCTGGGAGGGGGTGGGGTGGAGTAGCCCGGGGTCCTGGAACAACAAGGACGACTACTTCCGGGTTGTGGCGGAGACTTTGCCGGAACTTGAGGCCGAACTTGGGCACCGGACGTTGAGGGCCTTGATGCTCACAGTGACAGCAGCAGGGGCGGCGTCGGAGCCGTTGGCGAAGGTCGTCGTGGGTGATTTCGTGCGTCCCCAAGGGCAGTTCAGGATGCTCTTCCTCGGGCTCTTCGACGTCACGGACTCGGCGTGGGCTACGACGGTTCACGTGACGGACGCTGATGCAGGCGCAGCCCGGGACCGGATGGACCGCCTGGTGGCCGTTCTGAAGCGTGCTCAGGGGCCGCGGCGGATGCTCAGGGGTTGGCCACGGGCGGTTCATGCCGCGGTGCAGACCTTCCTTCTTTGGTTCTTCGTCGCCTATGCGCAACTTGAGTCCGATAAGTACTTCATCGGAGGGATATGCCTGGCCATCATGACCATAGCTGGCTGGCAACTTTTTGTGGACACGCTGGTCAAGACGCGGGTGTCTGTCGTGCCTGCGCCGCAGGGGTGGTGGCAGAGCCTCGTGGCCAACCCTGGAGCCTCCGGAGCTATCGGTGCGGTCGCTGGCGGGCTGGGGCTCTTGGTCGCAGTGATCTCGGTGGTCGTCGCCATCGTGGTTGCCTGACAGGTTGCGACGACCACGGCCAGGGCGCGGCCGCGACCGAGTAGGGGGAGACGTGGATACACAGATCACGACCGCGCTGATAGGCGCCGTGGCGGTCGGCGGAACGATCGGGGGGACGGTAATCGGATCGTGGCTCCAGGCCCGGGGCGGGCGGGCCCAGGCCGCTGCCGCCCGGGACGCCGCCGCCACCGCGGCCCGGGCCGCGCACGACCAGGCGGTACGGGAACGGGTGTGGAGGGTAGTGCCCCTGTACCTGCGGGCCGCAAGTGCGTACGTGGACGCCATGGAGCGCCAGTTGCAGACCGAGGACGCCGGGGCGGATGTCCGGGCGGCCTATCGGGCGTTCGAGCTGGCCCACGCCGAGGCCGAGCTGGCCGTACCCGAGGAGATGCGGGACGCCCTGGTCAACCTGCGGGGATCCATGAACGGATTCCGGCACGTCGAACGCCAGTGGGGGCGGAGTATGCGCGCCTGGTACGCGCTGCGGGAACTGGCGGTCGCCGGGGACGCGGCCGCCGGCCGAGCGGTGCGGATGGTGCCCACCCGGGAGTGGAGCAGTCGACCAGACCAGCCGGTCATCGTTCGGAGTGAGGGGCCTTACGAACCCGGCCCGGTCATCGCCGCGGTGGAGGCCGTGACCGCGCTTACGCCGCGCCAGCGATCGACTCTGAGCACAGCACTCCGGCGCGACCCGGGGGAGCGTTACGCCCGCCTGGAGCGCGCCCGTAACACCCATGAGCGGGCGCGGCGGGCGGTGATCGACGGCACCCGGGTGGCACTGGGCACTGTCGCCGCGTCGGCCGCCGTCCCCGAGCAGACCACGACCACGACCGAGGAGACCCGTTCATGAGCTTGATTCCGGCGATCACCTGCGACACCGAGCGGTGTCTAAGGGCTGTCACCTTCGAGTCGCTGGCTTCGTAAGTGAGAACGGAGAGCGCACCCCGCGTCCCGGGCCTGCAGCAATGGGACGGCGAGGGCGACGTCTCCGCCACGGGATGCTCGTGACCGCGGAAGCTTTCCGGGGCGGTGCCGAGGTGAGGTCAGCTGGTCTGTTCCTGCTTCCGCAGGGCTGTCGCGAGTTCGTGGAGTACCGCTCTGAGTCGGGTGGGCTCGGGGAGATCGTTCATGGTGATGAGCGGGATGTTGGCGCTGATGGGACGGTGTAGTGCGTCGTCGGCGATGTCTTTGAAGCTGGCGAGGTTCTGGGCATGCCGCTTATCAGTGGTCTTCATGGTGAAGGTGTGTTGGGCGGCTACCTGCTTGAAGTCCTTGTGGCCGAAGACTGGTGGGATGTGGTCGAGGACGGCGCGGATGAGGGCGGCGCATGCGTAGGGGTTGTCCGCGGCGTAGCTGCTGTTGAGTTCGTGGCACAGGGCGAGGAGCTTGTGGATCTTCCACTTCGTGGTGTGAGCGGCGTCCTCCAGGTCGGCGAGGAGGTCGTCGTCGAGGTAGGGCGGGCGCCCGGGTGGGGCGGGGGCGGGGGAGGCGATGATCACGTCCCCGGAGACCGCCATGCTGCTGGGTGGTGTGCTGGCGTAGTGGGTGGCGTTGGCGGTGACGATGTCGCAGGTGCGGTCGAGGTAGTCGTTGATGTCTGCTACGTCGAGGTACTGGAGGACGCTGCGGGTGACCTCGCGGCTCCAGTGGCCGTTCCTGAGATCTCTTTCGGAGAAGCCTTCGAGGGTGCCGTTGCCGACGGAGATGGCGGGTTCGTAGGAGAGCAGGTCGGGGAGGGCTTTGACGAACGGCGGGCGTAGGTCCAGGTTCGAGGCGAGCTTCCTGGAATCGAGGTAGGCCTTGCCGGGTTTGGTGGGGGAGGAGGGCTTGTTGTACCAGGTGTCGATCATGTGGTTGAGGACGCGGACGAACGGTGTGCCTGCCCGTCCCTGCATCTCGGGCAGGGCGTAGCAGGAGGCGAGGGTGAGCCGGATGATGTCGGTTTCGCCTATGTGGCGGTGATCGGTGACCGCGGTGGTGTAGCCGTAGCCAGCGGCGAAGGGGGAGTCTGCGCCGATTCGGGGGAGGGAGTGGAGGATTGCTTCGGCGTCGGCCCGGATGAGGTCGAAGTGGTGCTGGACGTGCCCCCACTGGGGCCAGTCGCCGGTTTCGGTCCAGCTGTCGGCCAGGAAGCGGAGGAGGGACAGCTGGGCGTCGGTGAGTTTCGCCTCGCGGAGCGCGTTCAAGGAGACCTCTTCGAGAGTGCCGTGCAACGTGGCTTCCGGCGGGGTGCCGGGGTGCAGGCACCCTATCGGCGTGACCACGGTCCAGCTGTTGAACTTTACGGAACAGACAAGCCGTCCTCAGCCCCCTCCGGGCCGCAGTCGCGGGGCCCGCGCCACGCTCCCGCACTTCCCCTCCGGACCTTGCCCACCCCTGGCATCCGGGAAGGCAGCTTGTCTGTTCCGTAAAGTTCAATCTCCGGTCAAGGAACCTCATTGACGGGTGGACACAGCCAGGCATCTCATATCGTCATGAACGACGAAGAGTTCGGGCGACTCCTGGAAGAGCTTGTCGCGCGCGAGATCCGCAAAGCTCCCCACACACTCGCCCGCCGCTGGCGACGCCGCGCCCAGTTCCGAAGCGGCCTCCGCCGGCACTGGGGCCGGGGCCTCGACCTCTACCACCTCACCATGGAGTACGCCCGCGAGCTGGGCGCCACGATCAACCGAAGCGCTCCCCAGCCGCGCGATCCTCTCACCGGTGTCCTCACCCAGATCCACGCCCGAGCCTGTCGAGCAGCCGACGAAGTGCACTGCCTCCTGGAGGCCGGACACGCCCATGGAGCCCTCAAGCCAGCTCGACTCCTCTACGAGCTTGCCGTAGTTGCCTACACGCTGGGCGCGTACGGCCGCCGCCCAGAGCACGACGACCTCGTCGACCGATACCAGGCTCACCACGATGTCGCCGCGTACAAGTCGATGGAGACCTACCAGAACCACGCCGAGGCGCTCGGGCAGCACCCCTTCACCGACGAAGAGATGGCGTTGGCCAGACTGGTCTCCGACGAGGCCAAGACGACCCACGGCAAGAGCATCGGGAGGCAGTTCGGCTGGGCAGACCCCCTGCCCGGCGAACCGAAGCAGAAGACCACTCAGGACCTAGCCAGACTCGCGGGCATCGCCCACCTCCACCCGTACTTCGAATGGGCGTCCGCAGAGACACACGCCGGGGCTCAGGGCATCGCGATGAACACCGCCGCCACACGCCGAGGAGACGTACTGCGAGCAGGCCCCGGTGTCGACGGAATCCCAGAGCCGGCCAGCCTCGCCCTGCTCTGCCTCTACCACTGCACAGTCGCCCTTGTCGTACGCGGAAGGCCGCAGGCCGGTGAGGAAGCCTTGATACACCTCCAGGTCGTGGAACGGCTCCGTGCCCGGACAGACACAGCGCTCGGAGCCGCACACCTGAAGACCGCGGCACGGCCCCTGATCGCCACCAACTGAGCGACGAGCGCGGAGCGCTGCCCTCTTGTCTGCTCCGTGAAGTTCGAAGCGCGAGCTCTAACCCGACCTCCCATTCCGTGGACGCCCGTCCGCCCTCTAAGACAGGATTGAGAGGAGGGGGAAGAGAGTTGAACGAAGAGCAGTTCGCCGACATGGCCGGCCAGTTCCTTCGCGCCAGCCTTGATTCATGGCGTGCAGGGAACCAGGCCTTCTCCGCACTTCACGCCGGTATCGGATGCGAGCAGATCCTCAAGGCGCTGCTATGCCACCACAACCCCCTCCTGATTTCCGAGAAGGGCGATCCGTCCTTCCGCTTCCACGCCGTCGGACGCGGCGCAGCGAAGGACGTCAAACCGCTGTCCCATGCGAGGACCATCGGCCTCCTCGACGCCTTCAGGACCGCAGCGATCCTCATGGACGGCCGGATGCCCATCACCGAACAGGCCTTCAAACCGTTCGCCGACTCCCGCAACGGCGTCGCCCACACCGCCTACCTCGACCGCCAGACCGCCAGGAAGACCCTTGAGACAGGACTCCAGGTCGCCGAGTCCGTGCGCGCCGAGCTCGGCCTTGACCCCGGTGACTTCTGGGGCGAATACGAAACGGTCTGCACGGACTTGCCGCAGGTCGCTGCGATGCCCGCCGCTACAGGACCAGTCGACCGGCCCTCCATTGAAGCCGCCGCCGAGGCGCTGGCGCTCGCCGAACGGGCCAGAACTCGCACCATGGTCTCCGCCGCCGTCACCGCGGCCACCGAGGCCGCCTCCTGGACGTCCACGCCAAGACCACGCGAACACCAAGAAGATGTCGCCCGAACCGCCCTGAACGCGGCACTGATCACCGCGCTTCGGACGTCCGGGACCGCAGCCCGCCACGCCGCCGCCCAACTCCTCACAGAGTACGAAGTGATCCCAGCTCTCACCCACCCGCTCGACACTTCGCCCGCCGCCCCAGGGGGCACACAGCACGCCCACACCGCTGTAACAGTCAAGGTCATGATCGCCTCGGGCGTCATTGCCGGATGCGTGGACGCCCAGTACCTCGACCTTGATCAGACCATCGTTCACAGCCTGGTCAAGCTCGACGCCGCCGGCTGGCTCAGAAGCGGCCAGGCGAAAGACGAGCACGCATGGTGGCGGGACTGCCCAGCGTGTGGCTACGCCGGCAACGTGTACGGGGACCTCGTCGCCGCCCCTTGCCAGTGCGAGGAATGGGAAGACGTCTGCGAACACCCCGGGGGAATCATCGGCGTCGGAGCCGTCGAGTCATTCTCCTGCCCCTTCTGCGGCCTGTCTCTCAGCAACCCTGCTGAGATCACCACGGCTGGCATCGAGTCGCACACCTAGCCCGCACACCGGACGGAGTGGTGACCGTTCTAGCGCGAGCCAGCGTCACAGCTACGCTCAGCGAGGTGAGCATCAGCCCTGACCCCCGCGCGATCCTCGACGCCTGGCTCGCTGGTAGCTACGTCCGCGCCGACGGCCAGCCCGTGGCCGGCAAGGCATGGGACGACGACACCGTCTACCGGTACAAGGCCGCGCTCGCCGAGTGGCCGGTCTATCCGCCCGGACAGCCGCCACACGATCAGTCCTGGTTCGCGTACATCGGCGCCCGGATCTGGGAATTCACCCCCGATGACATCCGCGCCTGGGTGGACCACCTCACCAACCAGGACGGCACCACCATGAGCGAGGCCGCACGGGCCCGCGCCGCGAGCGCCGTCCGCTCGTACTACGCCCACTGTGAGGACGCCCTCGGCGCGTCCTCCTGGCGTCTCCCGCGACGTTCTCAGCTCGTCGGCCCCATCGCTGCCAAGGAGCAGGAACTGCTCTCCCGCGACCAGATGGAGGCCCTGCGCTCAGCCGCCGACGGCTACCGCGGCCCCATGCCCGAGCGCGCCCGCCTCGCCGTCTACCTCAGCCTCGCTGGCCTCCGCCCCGGGCAGGCGATCGGCCTTTCCCTCCTGCAGATCCAGCGCGACGACCAGAACACGCCCACCTGGCGCCTGCCGGCGAAGAACAACTCCGCCTCCGCCGTCGCCGCCCCCACACCGATCCCCCTCCCCGTCGTCTGGGCCCTCGACGACTACCTCCCCGTACGGAGTTGGAGACCGCCCGACTCCACCGAGACCACCGGTCCCGTGCTCGTCTCCCGGCTCGGGCGAGGCCTCGACCGCGTCACCTTCCCCAAGCTCATCAGGGCCGTCGCCGCCACCCATCGCTTCCTCGCTGATGACGCCGCCGCACTGTCTCCGGACCTCATCGCCCGCTCGCCGTCCCCCTCGCCTAATCTCAGATGTACCTGAGAAGGGCGGACGTCACGCAACAGACCGGGGTGAAGTGGACAACATTTCACCCTCCGATGTACCCGCGAATGATGCCTATTGGCATTCCAGTGTGTACTTTGATTACGCGCCGCGAATTGAATGGCTCCGCGCGACGAAATAGTTTGCATGTGGCCCGGGTCGCCAAATGACCGGAGGCCCGCCGCAACATTCGTCACGACGGGCCCCTCAGACTGCCGCCCGGGCCTGTCTCTAGCAGGCCTGGGCGGCTACCGGGTCAGCACCTCGACGCTGACCGCCAGCAGCGACACGAGCGGGTTAACCGCGGCAAGGACCCTCAGGAACTGGGCAGATACCCGCTTCCATCGGCCGCGACCTCGTGTACTGCCATCCTGCGCGGAACACATGCGGTGTGTCCCCTTCCCCCTCAGGAGAAGCCACCCGGGTGCGGCCTCTCGTAGTGGCGGCCCGGCGGTATAGCCCCCGGACCACCCACCGAGGGGCAGCACCTGACACGCCTAAACGTGCTGGATCGGCGCAAGAGTTAGAGCATATCCACGATTTCCCGCCCGAACGGTGGATCACTGAAATTCAGGGTTCCGCGGGCCTCTTATCGACCGGTTTCCGGAAGTCGGCGTCGAACGCTGATCTATCTGCCTCTGCCCTTGCGGTGCTCGGGAGTGGGCGGTTGCGGGCCAGTACCCGGAGGCGTCTCCGTGCGGGCCGGCGGCGAGGGGCGGCCTCGGGTTGTGGTCGAGCGGGACCGGGCCGCGCTCGGGCTGGGTCTGCGTGCCTCCGGCTTTCCCTGGGCCGTGTCCCGCGTTTCCGCGAGCCGCGCACAGGCGTCGGCGAGATGCTTCCGGACCTTGTCCTCTGCCTCCCGCGCTGCGGCCGGGAGGTGGTTCCGGCGCGCGGACTCTTCGCGGCCCTGGATGGTGAGCGGAAGGTCGACAACAAGCGGGAGAGGCGCCGGGGCATCGGCCAGGGATGTCTCGGTGAGGAGAGCCAGCAGCGGTTCGGCAGCCATGAATGCCTGGCGGGCCGGGCTCGTAGGGTCGGGGGATGCCATGGCCGCGACCGCCGCGGCGTCCTGGGCGAGCCGCTGGAGGACGGGGCGGCTCTTCTCGTTCGTCTCACCACGGGCAGCCATCTCGATGAGGACCGACTGGCGCTTCGCGAGCCACTGGAGGGCTTCCTGAGCGGGGAACGGCTTCGCGCGCTCGTTCTCAAACGACTGGACAGCGGCCGGCGGCTCCGGCCATCGGCCGTCCGGACCGCGTTCGCCGAGGTAGAGGAAAGCGGCCGATCGGTTGGTAATGACGATCCGCTTGACGGCGGGGCTCTGCACGGCGGCGGCCACGGTCTCGGGCACCATCCGGTACGCGAGGTCCTGGAGCTCCGGCGGCGTCCACCGGCCGCCTTCCAGGAACCGGTCAAGAGCGTCAAGGCGACTGCGTTCCTCGCGGACCGCGAGCGCAACGAGCTCGACAGGACGTCCGGCCTGGGCGAACCTCTCGGCGGTGCCGATCGTCATGGCGGGGTCGCGGAAGACCCCTTCCAGCAGAAGGGCGTAGCCGTGCTCAAGGGCGTACTCGATACTCATCCGGACCCAGGCCCCCGAGGCCTGTGCTGACGCGGTCTCTCGGGTCTGCGCGTCCTCGGCGAGGAGTTCGGCGTAGCGGGGGTGCAGGGGGCGCAGTTCGTCGCCGGTGAGGGTGACGATCGTGCCTCTGTGTCGCTGTGCGGTGGCGGCCATGGCCTGGCTCTTCCCGGCGGCAGGCTGGCCGCCCAGCAGGACCAGGGGCGGGTCGGCCTGCGGTTGGAAGCCGCCGAAGACGAACTCCCGTACCCGTTCGTCGAAGCGGGAGCGTAACTGTTTCTCGGTCAGGTAGTAGGAGCTGGGGTTGGTCACCGGGCGGCCTTCAGGGTCTCAATGTCTGCCTTCCAGGAGGAGATGTGCTCCAGGAGGGCCTGCCGGTCCTGAGCCTGCACTGCGCGGCGCTCGTCGCGTACGGCGAGGACGCGCTGCCACCAACGCTCGCGCTCTTCCTCGTCCGTCGCGGCGTCCGAGCGGTGGGTGCACAGGCCGATCAGCTCGTTGGCGGTCTCGGCGAAGACGTCGTAGACCATGGCGGTCGGGGTGTTCTCGTACGGGTCGGTGGTGTTGGCCATGGGGTTCATCCTTCCGGGATGGGCTGGTGTCGCGGTGAGGTGGTCCTACACGTACTCAGCTCGAAATGGATTCGATGTGGTGCACAACGTTGCGCGGGATGCGAGTACTCACGGCTGCTGGTCCTCGTCGGCCGCGATGGGGCCGCCATCCAGGTCGATAGGGGTGTAGCCCGAGGGGATGGCGATGCCTCCGCTGGAGGAGGTCTTGCCGGAGCCACCGGGTGTGATCCGTACCCCACGGCGAGCAGGAGCTCCCGCGTCGGCGGGGCGGCCCGCCGGTCGCTGTAGATCCGGTGCACGGTCTCCGCGTAGCTCTCCGCCCGGTCCAGGCGCGGTGCGTCGGTCACCGGACTCACCCGGAGACCGGCCGCGGGTAGATCGGGATGTGGATCTCCCCGCCGCCGCAGTCGAAGTCGGCCCACTCGTGCTCGGGGGCGAGCATCCACCCGTTGTCCGTCGCGGCCCGCACCGTCTCCCGGACCGCCTCGGTCCTGCTGGGGTAGTCCCCGAGGCTCACGGACGCGAGCGGCCTCCCCAGGTCGGAGGTGTAGGTGTCCACCGACGCCCCCCACGTGTCGGAGTCGATGTGCATGATCAGGAGGTGCGTGGCCACCAGACCGGCCCGGGCGGCGAGTTCGAGGTAGCGGAGGTGATCGGTCTGCATCACCAGGCCCTCGTACTCCGGGAAGTAGTTGCCGAGGTCCTCCTGTGCCTCCTGGTCGCCCTCCTGCGCCTTGCGCAGTACGGCGACGGCATCCGCGATCCGCTCGGGGGCAAGGACGTCGTCGGTGGACCTGGTGACTCCTGTCGGCGTGTGCTCGATGTCGTGCACGGCGGTGAAGCCCTCCCGAAGCAGGGCATCCGGAGTGGCCTCTCGGGCGAGGTCGTGCTGCCAGCGCAGCGTGGCCTCGGGGACACGACGGTCGGCCGACCGCAGCGCGTTGCGGGTCAGGCAGGTGTCGAGGTCCGCCGGGAAGCGCAGAGCGAAGGCCGGGCGTCCGTGGCGACGAGCCAGTTCCAGAAGGCCCGCGCGGACCTGCGGTTCCACGTTCGTGGAGTCGACGAACACCGTGCGGCCGGCGGCCAGGTGCTCTTCCAGCAGGCTGTTCTGCCGGGCGACGGCGGCCGGGGTCACCGACTGGTCGCCCGCGCCGACCCCGCTGATCTCGCGGCGCAGCTCGTCCAGGCACACCACGGCATCTGCCGGGAACCAGGCGGCGGCGGTGGACTTGCCCGAACCGGCGGGCCCGACGGCGACGAAGAGCGGGCGGGGTTCCAGATGCGGCTGGTTGTTCTCCGTGGTGTCGTTCATCCTTGTGCCTTTCCGGTGTTCTCCGGCGCGACCTGCGGGTCGCCGTCCGTGTCGTGGTCGGGGTCGTTATCCTCGGCCAGCCGCTGGAGCACGGCGGCCACCGTGACCGCCTGGTCGAGCGCCATGGCGTCGAGCAGCGGCTGGTGCAGCGCCTTGTAGCCGGTCTCGAAGCCCGTGTGGAACCGGCACGGATCCGAGGCCTCGGAGCAGGCGCCGCAGTTCTCCCAGTCGGTGTCGTACAGCTCGATCTCCACCCGCTGGTGCTGCTCGGACGGCTCCAGGCGGAACGCGGCCTCGGGGCGGAAGACGCCGAGCTCGCGCTGCGGCCAGTCCTGCGGCAGCTCTCGTACGCGCAGGCCGAGGGCGGCCGCGACGGCGGGCTGGTGCTCGACCAGCCGACGCCACAGGTTCTCGGCGGCCAGCACGGGGTCGTCGAGGCTCACAGCGCCGCCCCCTTGCTGGGGATGAGCAGGCCGTTCGTGCGGTGCAGGACGCGGTCGACGTACTCCTCGCGGTCGAACTCGGCGTCAGCGCGGAGTTCCTCCGGCGTGCGGGTCCAGTCGGCCAAGTCGGCCACCTCACGGGCGCCGCGGAGCGCGTCCTCCCGGGTTGGGAAGGCGACGAGGCCCAGGCCGGAGTGGTGGGTCAGTCGCCAGGGGTTGGCGGCGCCGTCGCCCTCCTCCTGGAGGTCTCCCGGCAGCTCGAAGACGCGCAGCCCGGGCACCGGCTCGACGCCCACCACGGCGTAGTTGCCGCTGGAGCCGACCACGGGGATCGGGCAGGGGACCGGCGGCAGCGCGTCGCCGTACGGGTCGACCTCGGGGTGCGTGTAGCGGATCGGCTTGCCCTTGGCACGGGCGTAGTCGATCTCCGAGCGGGTGGAGTCCCCGATGTAGTTGCCGACGATCAACACCTCGTCGGCGAGGCGGATCTTCGCGCGGTGCAGTTCGTCGAGGCGGTGCTTCAGGTCCTCCGCGTCCGCCGGGTCGCCCCACAGCGCGTGGGGCTGCTTCATGTCGCAGCCCGGGCGGACGACGATACGGCCGGCGGCGGTCTCCTGGAGATCCGCCTCGGTCATCGCGTCCATGAAGCGGGTGGAGCCGCAGATGGCGACGATGACCGGCAGGCCGAGCCCCCGCTTCGCGGAGACGAGGTGACGCTCGGGGGTGAGTAACTGCGGGTGTGACATGGGCGTTTCTCCTCTACTTGGGGTTGAAGATGCTGTGGAAGGCGTCGCGGAAGACGGCCACGTTCTCCGAGGTCATCCGGTACGCGATGGCCTTCTGCCAGCTGACGTGGTCGGGGTCGTAGTGAGGGAAGACCGGGGCGTCGAGGCCGGAGGGCCACCACTTCCGCCGCTCGCCTCGGGTGACGGCCCGGGACAGGGCGATGGTCGGACCGCGCAGGTCACCGGCGAAGGCCTCGCGCAGTTCCTCGGCGCTCTTGTCGCCGTCGGCCTCCACGACGAGCCGGGCGAAGGTGAGCGCGTTGGCCGGCAGCGACGCGAGATACTGCACGGCGCGCTCGACGTTCCACTCGGTGTCGACCGTCAGGGTGAGCTCGTGGCGGTGCTCCGCCCACAGGTCGAGCAGTTTCCGCTCGAACTCCGGGGAGGCGCCTTCGATGGTGATCCTCACGAAGGCCTCCGGTGAATTCTTGCCCGGTTCTTGCTTTGGTTCTGCATGGGACGAGCATGCCGGGCCGAGCCCGCTCCGTCTAGAGTCGGGGAGAATCTGGCGAGAATTCTGCACTCGTTCGGGTGACTCGGTAGCCGGGCGTCGATCGGCTCGGATAATGTGCCATATCCGGCGCGAGAAGGCCTCTGAGCTGCGGTTTTCTGCAGTCCAGGGTTTCCAGTGGTACCTCTTCCGCCTCAGTCCATGTCGTGCGCCAGCGTGTCGGCGCGCCAAGCCGGGAATACCGTGCACAGGTCGGAAGGAGGTGCCCGTGATCAGGCTTGCTGAGGCGGCAACCGAAGCTCACACGTGGGACCTGAACTGGGAGGCTCTGGTCGCACTTTCCACGGTGCTGCTCGCCATCGTCACTGGTTGCCTGGCGTTCTTCACCTGGCGCGTGGCTGCCAAGACTCGGGATCTGGCCCAAGAGGGCGAGGCTGACCGGCGGGCACAGTGGCGCCCGGTCCTGCTGCCCGCCGGCGACAGGTTCGTCAGTCAGTCCGAAGGCCCCTTGTTTGAAGGCCAGGTGCTGGGTTGGTTGGGGGGTGGGTTATACAGCGTCGCTGGTCTCGAATTCAACTCGACGGAGCGGACGCTGACTGTGCGGCTCCATAACGCTGGGCGCGGCCCGGCCCTCCATGTGCGAGCCCAGTTAGAGCAGCCTGGAGCCGAGGGTGGCATCAGCCCCCGCTCCTGGTCACTCGGTGCTCTGGCATCCGGCGAGGTTCAGAGTCTGGTCTTTGACAATGCTGTGTTCGCCGTACATGCGCAGCTGCTAATCGACTACCGCGACCTAGCCGGTACCTCGTACGCCACTGCCTGCACTCTCCAGCGAGGCGCCCATCGGCCCCATCTCTATGATGTCCGCACTTTTGAAGGGCACGCGGTAACCAGGCTCGGCGATGCGGTGTACCCGCAAGCAGGGCTGAGGGACGTCCGCCCAGCCTAAGAGGGCTCTGAGCTGGGGAGTACCCAGCTCAGAGCCCCTGGGGGCACCGCGTCGTACTCAACCGTCCTCGTGGGCCAGCGCCCCGGCGACATCGGCCGCGAGCCCGTAGCCCGGGCTGTCGTCCAGGAGTTCCTTCCGCGCGTTGTAGCGCTGCGTGGTCCGCGAGTCCTTGTGGTCTGCCCAGCGCTGCACCTTGTCCGGGCGGGCGTCGGGCCTGGCCAGGGCGTGGGTGATGGCGTCGACCTTGGTGCCGTGTGGGCCGCGCTTCGGCAGATCGGCACGCGCGGCGATGGACTGGAGGGTGCGCCACACCGCTGGTTCGTCGAGCTGGCCGCCGCTGGCAGTGCAGAACAGCCACCCCGTCTCCCGGCCGCCGAGGTAGTCCTGAAGGGCGTCCCACGCCGCCGGCGGGACCGGCTTCTTCGCCCGACCGCCGCCCTTGACCTTCTCCAGCAGCAGCACCCGGTGCCCCTTGTCGTAGGAGAGGTCCTCCGCGCGGGCGTTGAGCAGCGCGTCGATGCGCAGACAGCAGGTGTAGAGCACCAGGAGCATGGCGTAGGTCCGCTTGCGGTACGCCGCGATGCGATGCTCGTCGCGGGCCGTGACCAGCAGCTTTGCCCACTCCTGCTCGGTGTAGCCGGGCGTCGAGGAGAAGTCCGGATCGAGGTACGGGCGTTGGACGGCGTCGAACGGGTTCTTCACGCCGTCATCGCTGACCTTGTCCAGGAAGGCGAAGAACGAGGAGGCCGCGGAGAGGGAGTTGGCCCGAGAGGCGTCCGAGTACGGCTTGCCGGTACGGGCCATCTCGCCCCGTCGGCCGCCCTTGACCCGCACCCACGTCGGGGTCGTCTCCAGCCAGAGCCGGAACCCGTCGGCGAGCGTGAACTTCACGGCCATGGGGTGGGTGCCGTGCTCCCGGGCGAACTCCTCGAACACCTTGAACCCGCGGGCGTACGACTTCTGCGTGTTCACCGACCGCTGGTGCGCGATCCAGGACGCGGCGAGCGTCGGCAGCGGATCGCCCTCGCTGTACAGCGCGAGCAGATGGTCGTACAGCTTCCTCGCGTGCTCGGGCCACAGGTCGCGCGGATCGCGCCGGACGGTCGCGAGCGTCGACCGGGGCGAACGGGCCACCTCCGAATCCGGTGTGTCGGGCGATTCACCTGATTCCAGTACATCCTGATCCGGTGTCAGCATCCTGACAGGATAACCGTAATTATCCTGTACGTTCGCGTGACGCCTCAGTGCGTCAGTCCGCACATGACGACACAGGCATGTCAGATCATCCGCGACGTCTCCCGATCGTCAACTTTCATCAGACAGACAGATTCGGTCAGTTTCAATCTGACGCCTACGAAGCGTCAGAGAACGTCTGACAAAGAGGGTTCGGCAGCCCTATGGTGACGCCATGACCGAGACCAGCCCGACGGGCGACGTGACGCCCGAACCGCCCCCGCATCCGTTCACCGAGACGGCGCTCGCGCGCCTGATGCTGTCTTACGCCCTGCGCGAGACCGCCGAGTGCGCCCTCGGCGGCATGGCCACCGGTGACGACGCCTCCAGTTCTGTCGGACCCGGCGACTACGTTCGTGAAGCGGCCCGCCTGATCCGCCTCGCGGAGGACGTCCAGCGCTGGGCCGCCGTCTACGAGCGCGAGCGCGGCACCAGCTGGGAGGAGATCGGCGAGGCCTTGAACATCACCCGCCAGTCCGCCCACACCCGCTTCGCCGAGCACGTCAAGAAATGGCGGGCGCCGCTCGACGAGCCGGCGAAGCTCCTCCCCGACGGCACCGCCGACGACGAGCGCATCCCCTACGGCGCCCGCTACGCCCCCGCCCAGGACATCGACCCCGCGTACGGCACCGCCGAGGAAACCGCCCGGAACCTGGACACGTTTCTGCGTCAGCACAGCAGCCCGCTTGACCACTGGCGCGACCAGGTGCACCCGGTCAGTGGCGGCCTGACCCGGCACTCCACCATCTCCATGATGGTGCTGGCCGACCGTGTGGGCAGCCGCCTGCTCCACGACCAACTGGTGCCCGACCCGCAGGCACAGGCTGACCTGTGCGACCGCCGGGTGGCCCTGTACGAGCGGCTCATCCGCGAGGGCGGCCCCGTCCCCGCCGACATCCACCAGTGGATCGCCAAGGACAAGGCCCGCGCCGCCGCCCTGCGCGCCACATCTGGCCGCGGAATCCCCTGGGATGCCGCCAGCCAAGCGGTACCCACCTCTCGCGCCGAGGAGAGCGCCCGATGACAGAACCCACCGAGCCGAAGCGGCCGATGTCCCAGAAGCAGGCGCGCGAATTCATCGCCGACGCGCACCTCGTACTCCGGGACCGCGAGACCCGCCACTACGAGGTCGTCACCGAAGCCGGCGTGGTCCTCGGCCACGTCGAGCCCGCCTACAAGATGGGACGCCGCTCCGGCTGGAACGGCTGGGCCGCGGACTCAATCCGCACCTCCACCCTGCCCGTACACGCCACCCGAGACCAGGCCGGAGCAGAAGCCCTACGACAGTGGATCGCGCTGGCCACGGCCAAGCCCAGATCGTTCTGACTCGCCTCAGTGGCTCTGTTCACGTCGTAGAGCAGCGTGTCGACAGCAGTTCGGGAGGCACCCACCCGCCTCCGATGTTCACGAGAACGGGCTCTGGCTCAACTTCTGTGGAGCTGGGCTGTATGTACTCGCGCCAGCGGCCGGCGAACCTGGTGACCTGCCGGTTCGCCAGTGCGCGGGACCCGATGCACCGAGCGTCGAGGCGTCACCACAGAAGTTGAGCCAGAGCCCGAGAAGGTTCTGGCACAGCTTCCGTGCAACGACCACTCTGAGTGTCGACAGAGCCCTTCAGGGCGGTGGCTTTGGACGCGAGAACGGGAGTCGCTTGTTCGCGACTTCGGGGGTCGCCTCAGAGCGGCGGCCATGATCCATGTCGATGAGTTCGGGAGTCACTCCTGGCGATCAGGCCCCGAAATTCCAGCTCGAACACCATCGGGCAGCTGACCGGCCAGTAGCTAAGGCGAGCGGGAGATGACGCCTCAGGTGCCGACCGCCTAGCGGCCCCCAGGGGCCGAGGCTCGGGCTGGTCCTTAGCGCCCCAGGTTCCCCGAGGCAGCCCCTGACCGGTGATGGGCACTTCATTCGCCAGTCTCAGCCAGCCTCCGCCAGGGGGCTATTCGTCGGAGGAACGCAATAATTGGGACATGAAGCGCCTCTCCGGTCCTGCCGGAGGCTGTACGCGAGTGCGGCCGGGGTTCTGGGTGCCACCAGAACCCCGGCCGAGGTGTGCGGGGCGTTGAGGTGGGTCCGGCCGATCATGTGCCGGTCGGGCCCGCTTCACACAGGCCGCGACTTGCCGTCCGGTACCTCGCATGCCCACAGCGCTGCTAGCGCGCGAACTGCGTCACACACCCCGCGATCGATGTGACCGCGCCAAGCACAGCAATGATCACCTGCGCTCGGATGTCTGGGCCGATCCGCTTCCGCATGTTCACCTCCCTCCCGACGAGTCCAGTTAGCAGACACGCCCCACCTTCAGACTGGGACGCCTCACCTCTACCTGACACCCGACAGCAGGTGGCGAACCATTGGTCGTGCCCTGGCGAAGCCTGGCGAATAGTGACCGAATATCGGACAGTAGTGTTCGGATAGTGGACCACAGTGCGCACCCTGGCAAACCTGGTTGTAGTCGACGGGCTGCCAACGGATGTTACGGATCGGCAAGGGGCATCCGACGGTCCTCAAACAGCGCGATAGGCAACGTGTGCCGATGGCCGCATAGGTTCGGACGGCCGGACAGCGGTCGGTTCAGCCCCGAGGTTCGCGACGGGCAGGACGCGGATCGCGCTACGGCGTCGGTGCCGAGCTTGTCGTTGATCTGGCGGCACAGCTGTCCGCCGAGGAGTCGGAGCTGCGCCACACTCAGGCAGGCCAGTGCGAGCCTTCTCGCCATACGTGGACTTCAAGTGGCCGTGGATCGAAGCCCAGGACGACTGCCTCCCGTTTTCGTGAACACCGCCTATTCGCGCGAGCGTGCGACTCCCAATGTCGTGTCAAAACGACGTCGCTACTCGTGTACATAGCCAGGGCGGCATCGAAGTCGCCCGAAAATGAGCCGTCATCGAGGCGGCTGGGCTCAAAGTTTGGGCCGTGGAAGAGGTCGTGCTTCGGCTGAAGGAGCTGTTGTTCCCGTCGATCGCGGACGTCGCGGTGCTGTCGGTGGACGTGAATATCGAGATGGTGCGCGTCGACGCGCACTGCACCACGGCCGGCGCCGTCTGTCCGGGGTGCGGGGCCTGGTCGACCCGGGTGCACAGCTCCTACCTGCGGTTTCCCACCGACGTAGCGAGCGCCGGACGAAGCGTCGTACTCCAGCTCCGGGTTCGGCGGTTCCGGTGCCGGAACACCTTGTGCTCGCGCCGGACTTTTGTGGAGCAGATACCCGGCCTGACCCGTCGGCACGGTCAGCGCACCGAGCGGCTGCGCTCGACGCTGGCCTCGGTCGGTCTCGCCCTGGCCGGCCGGGCCGGCGCCCGGCTGGCTGGGTCCTCGGCGTGTCCGTGAGCCGGAGTACCGTGCTGCCGCTGACGGACACCCCGAGAACGCGGGCGATGCGGGCCCCGGCCCGGCCCGCGAGGGCCAGGCCGACCGCGGCCAGGGTTGACCGCAGCCGTTCGGTCCGCTGACCGTGCCGCCGTGTCAGACGGGGCGCTGGTAAGAACTGTGTCACCAGCCGCAAACGGCGGTGATCTCGCGGGGCGTCAACCCTGCGGGTGGGCCCAAGACCGTATGGCTGCGGCTCAGCGCAGCTCACCCTCGGCATGGTGCACGGGGGTGCTCCCGCAGGGCGTTGCGTGCGGGGCATCTCGTGCGGCGTTACGGTTTTCAGGAGAGACCGCTCTAGTGAGGAGGGCGGAAGATGCTGGTGGAAGCGCTAGTAGCACTGGCTGCGGCTGGTGGCACCGCGGTGGTGCAGGCCGCGGGGACGGACGTGTGGAACGGGTTCCGCCAGGCGGTAGCGGGCTGGTTCGGGCGGGGCGACACCCAGCGGGAACAGGCGGAACTTGAGCGCCTCGACCAGACCGCAGCCGCCCTGCAGACCACCGACCCGGCCCAGGCGGAACGGGCGCGGATCAGCCAGGAGGCCTCCTGGCAGGCCCGCATCGAGGCCATGCTGGAGAACCTGGACGATGCAGAACGCGACCACGCCGCCGACCAGCTGCGCGACCTGCTGGCCGAGCACGTCCCGCAGAACGTTGTCACGGTGGGGCAGGGCGGACTGGGCGCAGGCCACGACGTGAACATCCACGCGCAGGACAGCTCAATCGCGACCGGGGTTCTCCATGGGGGTGCACACGTCGCCCCCCCTCCGACGCCGGATCCGCCCCAGGACTGAGCGGACCGGCCAGCCCCACCTCGACACCTGGGCCCATCGGCAGGCCGGGAAGTGTCACGGCCCTCGATCACAGCTTCGCCGTCGGCCGGGCCGACAAGGTCGACTATCACGCCGCCCCGCGTCCCCCGGTGACCTGGCCGCACCAGGTCGGCGTGCTGCCCCGGCAGGCCGACGGCTTCCAGGACCGCGCCACCGCCCAGCATCTGGAGCACGCGGTGGACAGCGGCGGCACCACGGTGCTGTGTCAGGTGTTGGCCGGCCTGGGCGGAGTCGGCAAGACCCAGCTCGCCGCCCACCACGCCCGCACCCTGTGGCAGAGCGGGCAGCTGGACCTGCTGGTATGGGTCACCGCCACCTCACGCGACGCGGTCGTCACCGGCTACGCCCAGGCCGCGGTCGAGGTGCTCGGCGCCGACCCCGCCCACCCCGAGCCCGCCGCGCGCGCGTTCCTGGCTTGGCTGGAGCCCAAACCCGGCACCGCACGCCGCTGGCTGGTCGTGCTCGACGACCTCGTCGACCCTGCCGACCTGCGTAGCCTGTGGCCCCCCGCCAGCGCTCACGGCCGCACCCTGGTCACCACCCGCCGCCGCGACGCCGCCCTCACCGGACACGGCCGCCACCTCGTGCCCGTGGGCCTGTTCACGAAGGACGAGGCCACCGCCTACCTCACCACCGCTCTGACCACGCACGACCGCCACGAGCCCGCCGATCAGCTCGCAGGCCTCGCCTACGACCTCGGATACCTGCCGCTGGCACTCTCCCAGGCCGCCGCCTACCTCCTCGACGTCGGCCTGGACAGCGCCACCTACCGACACCAGCTGGCCGACCGCACACGCACCCTCACCGACGTGCTGCCCGACCCCTCCGGACTGCCCGACGACCAGGCCACCACCGTCGCCGCCGCGTGGTCCCTGTCCCTGGAGTGCGCCGACCGGCTCCCGCCGACGGGCCTGGCCCGCCCCATGCTGCAGCTCGCCGCGATGCTCGACCCCAACGGCATCCCCGCCAGCGTCCTAACCAGCCCGCCGGCCCTCAACCACCTCGCCCAGCACCGCACCGCCACCCCAGGGCAGACACATGCCGCAGAGATCACGGCCACAGACGCCACACGGGCCCTGCGTGCGCTGCACCGCCTGAGCCTGGTCGACCACACCCTCAGCAGCCCGCACCACACGGTCCGCGTCCACCAGCTCCTCCAACGCGCCATCCGCGACCCCCTCCCCGCCGACCGGCACGACGAAATCGTCCGCACGGCCGCCGACGCCCTGATCGCCGCCTGGCCCGAGATCGAACGTGACACCGCCCTCGCCCAGGCCCTGCGAGCCAACAGCGAAGCACTCACCCTCCACTCCGAGGATGCCCTGCACCTACCCGACGCCCACCTCCTGCTCTTCCACACCGGCCTGAGCCTCGGCGAGGCCGGCCAGACCGCGGCCGCCCTCCGCCACTTCCAGCACCTGTCCAGCACCACCCAGCACCATCTGGGCCCCGACCACCTCGACACCCTCGCTGCCCGGAACAACCTCGCGTACTGGCGTACCCAGGCGGGGGATGTGGACGGCGCCGTCACTGCCGGCGAGCAGCTCCTTCCGGACTACGAGCGGGTGCTGGGCCCCGACCACCCCGGCACCCTCACTGCCCGGAACAACCTCGCGTACTTGCGGGGCGAGGCGGGGGATGTGGACGGCGCCCTCACGGCCTACGAGCAGCTCCTCCCGGACTACGAGCGGGTGCTGGGCCCCGACCACCCCGGCACCCTCACTGCCCGGAACAACCTCGCGCGCTTGCGTACCCAGGCGGGGGATGTGGACGGCGCCGTCACTGCCGGCGAGCAGCTCCTTCCGGACTACGAGCGGGTGCTGGGCCCCGACCACTCCGAGACCCTCGCTGCCCGGGGCTTCCTCGCGTACTTGCGGGGCGAGGCGGGGGATGTGGACGGCGCCCTCACGGCCTACGAGCAGCTCCTTCCGGACTGCGAGCGGGTGCTGGGCCCCGACCACTCCGAGACCCTCGCTGCCCGGGGCTTCCTCGCGTACTTGCGGGGCGAGG
>NZ_JBVIUJ010000020.1:0-109847 GCF_055596705.1 Streptomyces sp. NPDC039609 | reverse complement strand
GTCACGACGACTGCCCTTCAGTGGTACGCGAGAGGTCAGGAACCGCCGTTGATCTTGGCCGCGGGAATCGCGCCGTCGGCGGCCCCCCACTTGTCCAGGGCGGCCTTGTAGGTGCCGTCCTTGATGATCGCGTCCAGCGCTTCCTTGAGCGCGTCACGCAGCTGGGTGTTCTTCTTGTCGACCGCGATCCCGAACGGGCCGGCCTCGATCTGGTCGCCGACGATCTCGAACGCGTTCCCGCCGTCGGCCTTGAGCGCCAGGTCGAGGGCGACCGGGTAGTCGTTGACTCCCGCGACGGCGCCGCCCGCCTTGACGCGGGTCTGGGCCTCCGCATCGGTCGGGAAGGACTCGATCCTGATGGCGGGCTTTTTGCTCGCCTCGCACTGCTTCGACTGCGTCTTGACGACGTTCTCGAAGGTCGTGCCTCTCTGCACAGCGGCCTTCTTCCCGCAGAGGTCGGTGATGGACTTGATGTGGTGCGGGTTGCCCTTCTGGACGTACACGACGGAGCCCGCGACGAAGTAGTCGACGAAGTCCACGCCGTTGCCGGTCTTCTGGCCCTTGTCGTCCAGACCCTCCTGACGGGCCTTGGTGTCGGTCATCGACGACATGACGATGTCCTGTCGCCCGGAGTTGAGGGAGGTGATGAGGCCGTCGAAAGTGCCGCTGGTGAAGACGAACTTGACGCCGAGCTGCTGGCCGAGAGCGTCGGCGATGTCCGGGTCGACACCGACGATCTTTCCGTTCTCCATGAACTCCATCGGGGCGTACGCGGCGTCCGTACCGACCTTGATCACGCCGGCGACCTGATACTTCTTCGGAAGCTTGGCGAACAGAGGAGCGTCACTCCGTGCGCCACCGGGCTGGGTGCCACCGGAGCTCTGGCCGGCGCCGGTCTGGTCGCCGCAGGCGCCCAGCAGCAGCGTGGCTGTCGTCGCGGCTACGGCGGCGGCGATCGCCTGACGAGTCGGAATGCGTGCGGGCATGGGCGTGCTCTCTCTCGGGGGTGGGTGTGGTGTGCGGAAGGCGGGGGTGGTGCTGGGCGTCCCGGGTAGCCGGGCCGTGTCCGGCGTCTCGGTCGGCCTGGTCGTGCCGGGTGTCCCGGTCGGTCCGAGTGGTGCCCGGTGGCTCGACCGGGTCGTGCCCGGTGGCTCAGTCGGCCTCGGGACGGCTGTGGTCGTGGCCGCTGTCTCCGTCGACGACGCGCAGCCGGGTGACGCCCAGGTCGAGCGCTCCTCGGACATGGCCGTTCGGTGCGGTCGCGGTCTGCTGAAGAAAGCGGACGACCTCGGCGGTGATGACCTCGCCCGGCAGGATGTTGGGGATACCGGGCGGGTACGCGGCCAGCGTGTCCGCGGAGATGCGTCCGACGGCCTGCTCCGCGGGCAGTACCCGGGTCGGGCTCAGGAACGCCTCACGGGCCGTGAGCTTCGCGGGACCGGGCGCGGGCAGCTGCAGCACGGCAGATCGCTCGGTGTCGGATCCCGTGAGCGGGGAGGGCAGGGTGTGCAGCGCTTCGAGGAACCGATCCGTGTCAGGGACGAACCCCGCCCCGATCACGGCGACGATCGCCGCGTCGGTCGCCACCTCGACCATGATCTGGTGGTCCCGGAAGAGCCGACGCCTGGCTTCGTGCCCCGTGATCCCGCCGGCCCGGGTGTCGAGTGCGATCCGCAGCGGATCGGCGCGGACGATGTCGGGGAAGGCGTGGAAGCCATCGCTCACGACACCGAAGCGACCCAACGCGCGCACGACGTTGCGCACCCTGTCCGCGGCCTCGACCGACCCTGAGGTCGCGTCCGCGTCGATGACCAGGCTCCTGCGCGCAAGATCCAGTGACGCGGTCAGCAGGGCACTCGCGCTCGTGGACTGCACCAGCCGGAACGCCCGGTCCACGAGCGGTTCGAGGCGGTCCGCGAACGGGCCTTCGGCCACGTGCAGCATCGCCGACTGAGTCAGGCTGCCACCGAGCTTGTGCGTACTCGAGGTCACCATGTCCGCGCCCAAGGAGAGCGCACTCGCGGGAAGCGCGGGGTGGAAGCCGAAGTGCGAGCCCCATGCTTCGTCGACGATGAGAGGCACCCCAGCGGCATGGGCGGTCTCCGCGATGGCGCGCACATCGGCGACCGCGCCGAAGTAGCTCGGGGACACGATGTACACGGCGGCCACGTCCGGCGTCCGCTCGAGCGCCGCCGCCACGTCCCCGGCGGTCACGCCGTGGGCGATGCCTTGCTCGGGGTCGACGGAGGGCTGGACGAAGACCGCGTCCATGCCCGAGAGCACCAGCCCGTCGATCACGCTGGAGTGCACGCTGCGCTGCACGACGAGCGTGCGGCCCAGCGAGGGGGCCACCATCGAGGCGATCTGATTGCCCTGCGAAGCGCCGTTGGTCAGGAACCAGGTGCGCCGTGCGCCCCAGGCTTCGGCCGCCAGCGCCAGCGCCCTGTCGAGCGGAGTGTCCGGGCCGAGATCGATGCCGTCGAGCAGCGGCGGGAAGTCCAGGGCCGTGATCCGCGAACCGAAGAACCCGGCGAGGTCCGATCCAGGGACCGCGGCATGGCCGGGAACGTTCAGCCTCAGCCAGTCCCGTCCGGCGTGGGCGAGAACCGCCTCGGCGTACGGGGCGGACAGCTGGCCGGAGCCAGGATCAGTGGGGGAGTGGGTGCGGGGAGCGGTCGTTCGCGTGTTCACCCCGGGAGCGTGACACGGCTCCAGTCATTGAGGAATGGTGGACTTTTCGTGACCCCTCCATAGGATCTCTATATGCTCGACGTGAGACATCTCCAGGTACTCCGCTCCATCGCCCAGGAGGGCTCGCTCGCCGCCGCCGGCCGCGCACTGCACTACAGCCAGCCCACGATCACCCACCACCTGGCCTCCCTGGAAGCGCACTTCAACGCCCAGCTCGTCCAGCGTGGACCGCGAGGCGCCACGCTGACCGAGCTCGGCGAAGCCCTGCTGCCGCACGCCGAGGCCGTACTCGACCGTCTGCGCCATGCAGAGCTGGAGGTGCGTAACCTCGCCGAGCGTGGCATGCGCACCATCCACATCGGTACGTTTCCCACGGCCGGGGCCCTGCTGCTGGCACCGGCGGTCAAACGCCTCCACCACCAAGGCGTCCACATCTCGCTCACCGAAGGCGAACTCCCCCTGCTCCTCCGCAGGTTGCGTGCCAGGGAACTCCAGGCCGCCCTCGTGTTCTCCCAGCCCGGCGACCGCCTCGACCTCGAGGAGGAGGTCGAACTCCACCCGCTGCTGTCCGATCCGCTCCTCCTGGTCATGCCGCAGGACCACCCGTGCGCCTCGCTGGGCCAGGTTCCTCTCGCCGAGCTGCGCGACACCGCATGGGTGGGCGCCGCCGACCCGCACGACCCGTGCGACCGCGTCCTGGCATGGGCGTGCGGCCGAGAGGGCTACGAGCCCCTGCACGCGATGCGCACCGACGACTACGCCGTGGTTCAGGGCCTTGTGGCGGCCGGGACGGGCGTGGCCCTCGTCCCCAGGCTCGCCCTGGGAGCACCCCGTCCCGACGTCGTCGTACGCCCCCTGGCCGGACCCGTCCTCGCCCGGGAGATCAGCGTCGCCGTACTGCGCTCGACCTCGGCCAGCGCCGCCCAGGAACTGATCTCGGCGCTACTGGAACAGGCGGCGCTGATCACGGACCGCTGGGCCGCGCCCTGACAGAGGACCGGCGGCATCGCGTCAGGGCGTCCGGCAAGCTGCCGGTGCGGCGGCGGCCTCGCCTCGCCGCAGGCGGCCGCACGGCCCACGCCGTCGCGGCGACACCCGTTGGAATCCATCGCTATCGTGCCCCGGTGACTGGCTCTCCGCAGCGTCCGCTGCTGTTTCTTGATGTCGATGGACCGCTCATCCCTTTCGGCGCGGCATCCGGGCACTATCCGACGTACGTCACCGGACTCGCCCCCGCCTCCGCTGAGAACCCACTCCTGAGCAGGATCGATCCCGACCACGGGCGCCGGCTGGCGGCGCTGCCGTGTGAGGTGGTCTGGGCGACGACATGGATGGGTGACGCGAACGAGTGCATCTGCCCCCGCATCGGTCTGCCGCAGCTGGGCGTCGTGGTCTGGCCGGAGCCTTCCGCCACCGATGCACAGGACGAGCGGGACGGATTGCACTGGAAGACCCGCCCCCTCGTCGAATGGGCGTCGGGGCGCCCGTTCGCCTGGGTCGACGACGAGATCACCGACACGGATCGGGCCTGGGTCGCCACCCATCACCGAGGACACGCCCTGCTTCATCGCGTCGATCCCCGCCGTGGTCTGACCGATGGAGACTACGCAGTTCTCGACTCCTGGCTGCGGCAGCCGTCCTGACGCGAGGAGGAGCACCCGGACCGAGCGACGTGAACGACGCCGGGCCACCGCACACCGACAGGTGTGCGGTGGCCCGGCCCCGTAGCGGAGTTACAGCGGTGGACGAGTCGTTCGGGTCCGCCAGAAACCGCACTGGTGGTCCGTCGCGAAAGACGAACTCGTCCGCGTCGACGTGGGGTTCAGTGAGAGGACCGTCCCGCTCCCGGTCGCGGGCCAGACCGTCTGCCCCGGTACCGTCGGCGTACCGAAGCGGGCGAAGGCACCCCAGTAGCGCTTCATCCGCGTCGCGAGTGCCACCTGGACCTGGGTCAACGGCCGGTCGCCCGCCGTGAAGTCGTGCAGATACGCCAGCTCGGCACTGTGCGCGTTCGACATGTCGAGCCCCGGAACCTGCGCACCCGCGAGCGTCGGCGAGGCCGGGTCGTCGAACTCGTAGGCGTACGTCGGCACTTGTGCGGCGAAGAGCTGCGCCGTCCACGCGGTGTGGCAGGCGAAGGAGGAGTCGGTCATGACCGCCGACAGCGCCAGATACGGCGAGCCGAACGCCGAGACCGGATAGCGGGCGAGCACCTCCGGGCCCGCCGCACCGTACGCCGCCAGGATCTGTGCCTCGTACTCCGCCTCCGTCAGCCGCGGCTGCGTCAGTGCCACGAACAGCCGCGACTCGGAGCGGGTGCTCCCGATCATCACCGGCACCTTGTTCCACTTCCCGCTGCCGATCGCGGCGGCCGGATCCACCGGCAGCAGCCCGTCACCCGAGGCCGGTCCCGAGGTCGGCAGTGTGCGTGCCGCCTCGATCAGCGCCGCCGCCGGGGCGGCGCGCAGGCATGCGACGATCGTGGCCGGATCGGCGCAGCCCGCCCGCCCGGCGAACTCCCGAGCCTGCGCCTCGGCCCGCGCACTGTCGGGTGTACCGATCAGGGTGCACGGCCCGCTCTGCAACACGGCGCGGTGGAACAGCCCGGTCGCCGAGGGCGCCGCGAGAAGCCCGCAGACCGAACCGCTGCCGGCCGACTGCCCGGAGACCGTCACGTTGGCGGGGTTCCCTCCGAACGCCGCGATGTTCTCCCGTGTCCAGCGCAGCGCCTGGATCTGGTCCAGCAGACCGAAGGAGCCGGTGCGCCGGGCGTTCTCCCGGGCGAGTTCGGGCAGAGCGAGGTAACCGAGCTGTCCCAGGCGGTAGTTGATGCTGACGACCACACTGTTCGTGAGGTCGGCCGTCGTCCGGCCGCCGAACTGGGTGCCGGTGCCCTGGCTGTACGCACCCCCGTGGATCCACAGGATCACCGGCAGCCGGGCTCCCGCCCTGGCCCCCTTGGGGCGGTACACGTCCAGGTAGAGGCAGTCCTCGCTGACGGCTGTCGGGTCCGCGATGCCGAACGGCGAGAACTGCACACAGGCCGGCGCCTGGCGGGTCGCCTCCCGTGCTCCGCTCCATCGGCGCGGCTCACGCGGTGCCCCCAGCCGGGCCTCCCCGACCGGCGGCGCCGCGTAGGGAACCCCGAGGAACTCCTGTGCCCCGTCGTGGTTCCGGCCGCGCAGCGTGCCCTGCCCGACGGTGACCACGGGCCGTGCGGACGTACCCGCCGAAGCGGAAGCCGTGGCCGGGACCGCCGATGCGAGCAGTGCCACCAGTGCGAGCGCCGTACCGAGCAGGGGTCTTGCCGAAGTGGGCCGCTTGCCGGGCCGCTTCATCCGTCCTCCTGAGTGGGCCGATGGAGAGCGGTCACGGACGCAGACCGGAGAGGAGGGCAGCGGTGACGGCGTGGTCGGCGGGCCCGGTGTTCCAGTTGGCACTCATCGGGCTGACGGCGATCCGGCCCGCGCTGACCGCTTCCACGTCTCCACCCTTCGCCGCCGGACGCATGTCGACGGTCACGTCGACCTTCCAGGTGCCGTCGCCGGAGTCGGTGAAGTTCGGTTCGAGGATCGTCTGCGGATCCTGGAACGTGGTCGACACCCCGGCGGCGGTGCCCTTGCCGTCGGCGCCGACGACCGGGTGGTTCACGTTCAGCCCGACGCCCTTGGGGAGCAGCGGCCCGGACTTCGCCTGTGTACGCAGCCGGTCGATGAGCTTGACGGCGAAGTCGAGCGTCGGGCCCATCGCGTTGACGGTGGTGACCGGATCGGGCACCGAGAGGCCGCCCGTGCTCAGGGCGATGGCGGGTACGCCGGACTCCACCGCCACGACGGCGCCGCCGACCGTGCCGGAGTGGCTGGCGAGACCGGCCACGTTCGGCCCGAAGTTGGTGCCGGACACCACCAGGTCGGGGGCACGGCCCTCGAACACCTCAGAGAGGCCGAAGGCCACCGAGTCGCCGGGGCTGCCGTCGACGGCCCACACCTTCGGCACGGGGTGCTTCACCGTGATCGTGGGGGCGTTCGACATCTTGGTACCGCTGCCGCTCTGGTTGGTGAGCGGGGCGACGATGGTGACGTCGTGCCCGGCGGCGGTCAGCCGCTCGAACGCCTTGCGGATGCCCGGCGCGTTGTAGCCGTCGTCGTTGGTGAGCAGGATCCGCAGCGGAGCGGCGGTCGCTGCGGGGGCCGCGGGGGCCGCGGGGGCCGGTGCGGTCCGGGGCGAGGCGACCGCGGGCGCCGTACCCACGAGGGCCGCGGTGCACAGGATCAGCATGGCCGGCGGCAGAACTCGCTTGCGTCTCACAGGAGGCTCCTAGGAATTGGGAGGCAGGGGGGTGAGGGTGTGGTGGCGCGAGAGTGGTGTTCCGCGAGGGTGTGGTGGCGCGATGAGGTGGTGCGAGGCCGGCGGGCACGTGACCCTCGGCATGTGCCCGCCGGAGTACGGGTCGGGCGGCGTCGGCGCGGGATGCGGCCGACGGGGCCCGGGCCTCTCTGTCGGATCACCCGAGCCCGGCCTGTCGGTAGGCATGGCACGGCACGCGCCCGATCCGGCGGAGACGGCTCGGCGTGGATCAGCGCACGCTGCGGATCGGGAGGATGGCGAGCGCGCCGATCAAGGACAGGGCCCCGCCGGCCAGGAACAGCGGGGTGTACCCGCCCAGGGCGGTGACGATGGCGGAGGCGACGAACGGGGCGACGATCTGCGGCCCGGCGTTCGCGACGTTCAGGACGCCCATGTCGCGGGCCGCGTCCTCCGCCCGGGGGAGGACCAGGGTGACGAGCGCGGTGTCGACGGCCATGAAGCAGCCGAAGGCGAGGCCGTTGAGCGCGCTGAACACGAGCATTCCGGTCCAGGTCGGGCTGATGACGGGGACGATCATGACCAGCCCGGCCAGCGCCGCCGAGACGCCGACGAACACCTTGCGACGGTTCCAGCGGTCGGACAGCAAGCCGCCGACGACGGTGGAGAGGGCGACGGCGACCATCGACACCGGGGTGAGGATCGCGATCGCCTCGGGCGGGGTCATTCCGGCGGGCAGGGAGATGTGGTCGCCCAGGATGTACAGCTGGTAGCCGACGACGGAGAAGTAGCCGAGCACCATCAAGGCGCGGCCGATGAAGGCCCAGCGGAAGTCGTGGTTGGCCAACGCGGAGAGGAAGGCGGCGAGTTGGGAGCCCTTGGGTCCCTTCGGTGCGGGCTCGGTGCGCGGGGTGTCACGGCAGAAGACGGAGAGCAGCAGTGCGGCGACGGCGACGATCGCGCCGAAGACCAGGTATCCGGTACGCAGATGCGTCGCCGTCTGCGAGGCGATGAGGACGCCGACGGTACCGCCGATCGGCATTCCCAACCCCACCAGCGCGGACGCCGTGCCGCGGCGGGCTGCGGGGACGCGGTCGGGCACGATCGCGGTGACGGCCGCCTGGTAGGTGTTCATCGTCGCCTGGACCAGGCACCAGCCGATGCCGACGAGCAGCGCGGTGGTGACGCTGCCGAGCAGGGCCAGAGCGAGCAGCGCGCCGAGTGCACCGCCGAGGATCCAGGGGTTGCGGCGGCCGCTGCGGTCGGAGAGGGCGCCGGCGATCGGATTGAAGGCGGTCGCGAAGATGGCGCTGATACCGCCGATCAGGCCCAGTACGGCGACCTTGTCGTCGGGGGCGATCGCGGCGACCTGGGTGGGCAGGAGGACGGAGCCGACGCCCATGTAGACCGCCATCATGGCGGAGTTGGCGACCAGCAGCAGGAGCATGAGCCCGCGCTGGCGCGGAGCTTCCGGTTCCGCGGTGGTGGCGGTGCTGTCGGCACCTGCGGCGGGCGGGTCGATCGGATCGGTGAGCTCGTTCGTGGCCATGACGACTCCTGGGAGGACGGAGCGGGGAGCTGGAGGGGTACGGGACCGGGTGTCGGCCGGGGTGCGGGCCGTGATGCATCGCTTCCGCTGCACGAGTGGGCGGTACACGGGTGAGGGAGACGCCGCGTGAGCGGCGGTGTCACCGGAAGCCGTTGCGGGACGGCTGCGGCCGACAAGATGTTGTTACACGTGTTACCCGCAGCGCTTGGAGACTGTGTAGCACCCATTTCCGGGTCCCGCTAGAGCCTGCGCCCAGTCGTTGCGCAGATCGTGACCGAGGGGAGAATCGCACGTGGGGCACGTGTAACCAGTCGGGCGGCGGTGCTGACCAGGGCGATCGTGTCTCGAAACCCTCTTGCTCTTGTGGCGGCGGTCACGCATCCGCAATACTCCGTGCCGCACCGCGACGACGGCTCCAGGGCTCCGGTGCTCCAGCCGGCCCATGCAGCCGTACGACCTACGCCTGTACGGCCGAGCGACCACCACGCTTCCCCGCCTCCGCGTTCCCCCGCCTCCGCGTACCCCTGCGGTCGTGCCTGCCCGCCTCCGCGTCCCCTCCCGTCGCGCTGTCTCCGCTTCCGTGCGCTTCTTCCCCTCCCGTGACTGCCCTCCCGCGTCCTCCGCGTCCCCCCGCTTTCGCGCGCCTCCCGTCCGTACCCCGCGCCCGCCCTCCCGCGCGCCCCACCGCTCCGGGTGAACCACCGTGAAAGGCCCGCCATGATGCCGAGCCCACCCGACGCCGCGCCGTCCCCGCCCCCGCGTCCCGCGCACCCTCCCCGCCACCACCTCCCGGCCACCCCGCCGCGCCACGCGCTTCCCGCCGGAATCGCGCTCCTTCTGGCGCCGCTCCTGATCGGGCTGGTGCTCCGGGCCGGCGACCGCCCGTTCTTCCAGGGGGTCGACGATCGCTGGGCGGCCTCGATGGACGGCTCACAGGCCGACGCGGCCACCGGCATCGCCACCGTCCTCGACCGGCTCGGCGGCCCGCTCGGCATGGTCCTGCCGCTCATTCTGTGCGGCTGCCTCTGTGTCTACGGTCGCTGGCGCTCGGCGCTGTACATGTTCGTGGCCAATGTTCTCGCCAGTGTCGTCGTGGTGCTGCCCCTCAAGCAGCTCGTCGACCGCCCGCGTCCGCCCTATCCCTGGGTCCTCGTCAATGACGGCTCGTACCCCTCCGGTCAGGTCTTCAGCGCTGTGGCCTTGATGTTCGTGGCCGCGGTGGTGCTGTTCCCGCCGCGTGCGCGACGCTGGTGGTGGCTGTTCGGTGCCGTGTACGTCGTCGCGATGATGTGGAGCCGCACCTGGCTGCACGCCCAGTGGCTCAGCGACACGCTGGCCGGCGCGCTGGCCGGAGTCGGCGCCTGCCTGTTGCTGTGGCGGGCGTTCGAGCCCCTGCTGAAAACGGAGGCGGAACGTACGGCGGCCAACAGCCTCTGGCTGTGAAGGCCCGGTCGTGTCGCGAATCGTTGACGGTCGAAGAATTTCCGCAATACTCTCGACGGGGTCGGCGTCTGTTCGGCGCCCGACCCAGGAAGGATTGGCTCATGGTTCTCACCCCAGGCCCGGATCACACGCTGGTCGACCTCCCCGCAGGGCGTCTGCGCGGCACGGCCGAAGGCGGGGTCGCCGTGTTCCGTGCCGTGCCCTACGCCGCACCCCCGGTCGGCGACCTGCGCTGGCGCCCCGCCCAGCCGCACCCGGGCTGGAGCGGAACCCGGGACGCGACCGCCGACGGTCCCAGCGTGCCGCAGCTGTACATGGAGGGCGGGGACCCGGTCCTCGGCGGCCATGGATCGCCGCCCTTCGACGAGGACAGCCTGACGCTCAACGTCTGGACCCCGGCTGCCGACGAGGCCCGCCGCCCGGTGCTCGTCTGGATCCACGGAGGCGGCTTCGTCTCGGGTTCCGGGTCGATGCCGAACTACTCGGGCGAGACCTTCGCCCGCGACGGCGACCTCGTGGTGGTGAGCATCAACTACCGCATCGGCCCCTTGGGTTACCTCTACACCGGCGCCGAGGAGGGCAACCCCGAAGGCGCCGGCAACCCGTGGCTCAGCGACCAACTCGCCGCCCTCCGCTGGATCGTGGCGCACATCGGTTCGTTCGGTGGCGACCCGGAGAACATCACCGTCGCCGGGCAGTCGGGCGGTGCCCTGTCGACGGCCGCCCTGGCCGGACTCCCCGAGACCCAGGGGCTGATCAGGCGCGTGATTCTGCAGAGCCCGCCCTTCGGTCTCGACCTCCCCGGCCCGGACGCGTACCTGGAGCGGACCGCCGCCTATATGGAGCTGACCGGCGTCAAGAGTGTCGCGGAACTGCGCGAGCTGCCCTGGCCCGTGCTGATCGGTGCGGCCGGCGGGCTGTTCGCCCGTACGTCGAGCTGGGGCTACTGGCCGACCCCGTTCCTGCCCGTCGTCGACGGGGTCACCCTGACATGCCACCCGGTGGAGGCGCTGCTGCACGGCGCCGCGAGCGGCATCGACGTGATGATCGGCTGGACCCGCGAGGAGGCCAACTTCGGCTTCGCCCTGGACCCGGCGTATGCCGCCGTCGACCGGGACCAGGTGATCGCCCGTATCGCCGAGACCTTCGGGGCCGAAGCCTCGCCCGGGGTGTACGCGGCGTACGAGCGGACCCGGCCCGGCGCGAGCCCCGCCGATGTGCTGATGGATCTGATCACGGACGAGCTCTTCCGCGTCCCCGCCGTACGACTCGCCGAGGCCAGGGCGGAATCGGGGCGGCCCGTCTGGGCCTACCAGTTCGACCTCCCCACGCCCGCGTACGACGGCCGCCTCGGCGCCGCCCACTGTCTCGAACTCCCCTTCGTCTTCGCCAACTTCGACCGGTGGGCGCACGCGCCCTTCCTCGCCGGGCTCGACCCCGCGGTACGCGACGGGCTGGCGCACACGATGCATCAGGCCTGGATCGCGTTCGCCCGCACCGGCGACCCGAACCACGCCGAGATGCCGACATGGGACCCGTACGGCGCGGACACACGCACCACGATGCGCTTCGACTCGGTGGTGACCGCTCTCGGCGACCTCGCCGGTGACTCGCGTCGCCTGCACGGCGCGGTGACGCGGGACCTCACGCCGTAACGCGAACGCTCCCTGCGTATCGGCAGGGCCGACGGACCCGTGGTGGGTCGGGCGCTGTCGCGCGCGGCCCACCACTCTCTTGATCTAACTCGTGTAACCTCGGAGGTGGAAGCAGGCACGACAGCAGACACAAACTCACCGCAAGGAGCGTCAAGGGACGTCATGGCAGAAGAAACCCCCGTCCCCGCATCGATCACGAGCGCCGATGTGGCGCGCCTCGCCGGGGTGTCCCGCGCCACCGTCTCCTTCGTACTCAACGACACCCCGGGCCATCGGGTCAGTGAGAGCACGCGTGCCCGCGTCCTCGACGCGGCCGACCGGCTCGGGTACGTCCCGCACGCCGCCGCCCGGTCCCTGCGCGCCGGCCGGAGCAATCTCGTCCTGATGCCCGCCTCGATCTCCGCGATCGGCCGACTCGTCAGCGACTGGGTCGACGACCTGCACAGCGAACTCGACCGCCGCGGCTACACCGCCGTCCTCCACGCGGGCCGCTTCAGCGATCCCGTCGACGCCGCCCGCGCCTGGGCGGAACTGCGCCCGGCGGCGGTCGTCGCCCTCGACGGCGACCGCCTCACCACGCAGGCCGCCGAGTTGCTGCGCCGCGCCGGAGTGCGCGGACTACTCGCCTTCGCGTCCCGCCCGCTGCCCGGCGTCCATACCATCGGCTTCGACCACGCCCGTATCGGCGCCACGGCCGCCGAGCACCTGATCGCCCGTGGCAGGAGCCGTATCGGCGTCGTCATGCCCCAGGAGCGCGGCCTCGACGCCTTCGCCCGGCCGCGCCTCGCGGGAGCCGAATCGGTCGCCGCACGGCACATGGCCACCGTCACCCCGGTGGAGCTCGCGTACACCAGGGAGTCTGCCGCCGCGCTCGCCGGCCGCTGGGCGAGCCTGGACCTCGACTCCGTCTTCGCCTACAACGACGAGTACGCCGCACTGCTCCTGCACGCGCTCAAGGTCGAGGGCATCGCCGTGCCGGACGAGGTGGCGATCGTCGGCTCCGACGACCTCGTCCTCTCGGCGTTCCAGCAGCCCGCGCTCAGCACGATCCGCCTGGACCTGGCCTCACCGGCTCGGATCGCGGACGCCCTGCACGAGCTGATCGAGACGGGTTCGACCGCACCGCTCCCCGCCATAGAGGCCGTACTCGTCCACCGCCAGACCTCCTGAGTTCCATCCCCGCCAGGGACGTGCGGCCCCGCCTGTCCGCGGCGCCACCTCCACCGGGCCGGCGGAGGCTCACCTGAAATACGGCGGCTCCCGGTCCGTTGGTTCACGGGCCGGGAGCCGCCGCATTCGGCTACGGCACCGCAGGTGCTGCGTCCGGGGTGGTCGCGGCCGCCCCCCGGCGGTCGCGGAGCGATTCCCGGGCGAGCGCGGGGACGCAGAGCCACCACGCCAGCAGACCCGCGCCCGCACCGGCGGCCGCTCCGGCCGCGGTGTCGGTGAGCCAGTGCGCGTGGAGCCAGGTACGGCTCCACATCATGGCCAGCGTGAACACGGTGCCCCCGAGCCACCAGGCCCGTCGCCGCGCGGCCGGGACCAGCAGTACCCCGACGAGTACGACGAGCAGCGCCGCCCCCGCCGCATGGCCGGACGGGAACGAGCCGTGGTCGACCCGGACCAGCGGGTTCGCCGGACGCGGCCGGTCCACCAGGTGCTTGAGCCCCTGGACGACGAACAGATTGCCGGCGAAGTAGACGCCCAGCAGAAAGCCGACCGAGGCCCAGCGCCTGCGCAGAAGCAGGAAGAACAGCAGGGCGAGCGGTACGACGACGCCCAGAGGGCCGCCGAACCAGTTCAGGACCGCTGCCAGTACGGCGTACGGCCCGTCGTGCGGGCCGCCCATCCAGGCCAGCCACTGGTCGTCGAGACTCTGGAACGGCGGGTTCGTCGGGTTCGGCCGGACGACGAAAGCCGGCAGCGTGGCGATGCCGAGCAGCAGAAGCCCCGCCACGAGGACACCGGTGCGGCGGTGCGGGGCCGCCGTGCCGGCGGGCGGTCTTTCCGTGAGGGGGGAGGGGGTGGCCGAATGCGTGGACATGGGTGCCTCTCGCGACCGCGGGGTGGGTCCGCGGCCTTTGGATGGTCGACGTACCCGAGGGGCCCGGACGGACCGGGCCCCTCGGCGGAACAGGACTGCGACGGAATGCGGACCGCGAAGGAACGGGAGCGCGTCGGAAGGGGGAGATGGAGCCGGCAGGGGGACCGGCTGCGGGTGGGGGCGCGGGGGCAGGGCGCCGGGCGGGAGCCTCAGACCCCTGGGCTCAGGTGCCGGGCCAGGAACGCGACGCTCTCCGCGACGATCTCCGGGATGTCGGGGGAGCCCAGGAAGATGTGGTCGGCGTCCTCGACCGGCCGCAGGGTCACGTCTCCACCCGCGGCCACCAGGGCTTCGGCGAGCGCCTCGCTCTGGCTGAACGGGACCAGTCCGTCCCGCGTGCCGTGGATCAGCAGGAACGGCGGCGGGGTCGAGTCCTGCGCGTACGTCACCGGGCTCGCGGCCAGGGCGAGCGACGGGCGCTCCGCCTCGGTGCCGCCGAGCAGAGCGTCGTACGGGTCGGGGAACTCGCCGCCCGGGGGCATCCCCGGCAGTGGGTGACCGGCCAGGGCGGGGAGGTCGGAGACCCCGTACCAGTCGACGACGGCCCGGACGCCGGTGTCTCCGGTGGCCACCCCGTGCGCGCCCTCCAGTGCTTCGGCGTTCGCACTGCCCGGGCCGACGAGGCCGGCCAGTGCCGCCAGGTGACCGCCCGCCGACTCGCCCCAGACGGCTATCCGGTCCGGGTCGACGCCGAGTTCGCCGGCGAACTGGCGGACGTACCGGATCGCGGCCTTCACGTCGTGCAGCTGGGCCGGGAAGGGAGCTTCGAGGCTGTGCCGGTAGTCGATGGAGACGAGCGCGAGCCCGGCGGCCAGGACCGATCCGTGCAGCAGCGCGGCCGGCACGGTCGGCGGCGGGTAGCGCCGGTCGCCGTCCAGCCAGCCGCCGCCGTGGATCCAGACGACAGCGGGGAACGGCCCCTCTCCGGCCGGGACTTGGACGTCGAGGAGCCGGGGACGGTAGCCGGGCGTGGTGGCGTAGGTGACCCCGTCGAAGCGGCGCACCCCGTGCTCGTCCGTCACTGGCGGTACCGGGGGGTGGTAGGGCGGGGGCGGCCAGGTCATGTCGGCCAGGTCGAGCTCGGCCGGGTGGGATTGCGTCATTGCGGCCCTTCTGCCGGACCCGGGGTTCGTAGCGCTTTGTCCGAAATGCTTGCGCGTGGCGCCCGGGGAGACGTAACGTGTTACACGTGTTATCAAAACTCTAGCGACGCATTTCCGCTGACGACAAGCCCAGTAGCTCTCTGATTCTTGGGCTAGTTACACGAGTGACCATGTGGTTGCGTCGCGTGTCCCCCTTTGGGAGCGCGTCATGCTCACCGCCACCGCTCATCCCGCACCCCACGTTCCGGCCCCTGCGCACGCGCCGGCCCCGGGTCACGCCCAGGGGTGCGCTGCGGATCACGCTCCGGGTCCCGCCCCCGCGCGGGCCTTCGTTCGCTGGGTGCCCGAGCCCACTGCGGCGACCGTTCCGCTGGTCCGGACGCGCGTCCGCGTTCTGCTCGAGGGCTGGCGGATCGCCGCCGACATCGCGGACACCTTCCTTCTGGCCGTCAGTGAGCTCGTCGGCAATGTCGTCCAGCACGCCGCTGCCGCGACCGGTCGGATGCGCGTCGGCGTCTCCTGTGGCGGGGGCTGGCTGTGCCTGCAGGTTGCCGACGGGGTGGCTGCCCTGCCTCAGCTGCCCGATCCCGCCGTGGAGGTCGATCCGGACGCCGAGGGTGGTCGAGGTCTGCTTCTGATCGAGCTGCTGGCTGCCGAGGTCGGCGGTGAACTCGCCGTATTGGCACACGAGTTGGGCAAGTGCGTGCGGGTGCGCGTCCCCCTCGCCTGAGTCGCTCGGGCGACGCTGCGGGGCTCGAAATATCGAGGAAAGTTGACGGCCGCCAAATTATCGAGATACTTGCCTCATCTCCCCGCTGCTCCCTGATTGAGGTGCCGCCCCATGGAGCTCTCCCCTTCGGCACATGCCGATTCCTTCTGCCGTGACCGGCTTCCCGACTTCTCCCTCTGGCCCCAACTCCACTTCGATCTACCGGAGTTGGACTATCCCGACCGGCTCAACTGCGCCCGCCGCCTGCTCGACGACGCCGTCGAGCGCTGGGGCCCCGACCGTCCCTGTCTGCTGACCCCGACCGAGCGCTGGACCTACGGCGAGCTCCAGCAGCGCGCCGACCAGGTCGCCCAGGTGCTCACCGAGGACCACGGGCTCCGTCCCGGAAACCGCGTCCTGCTGCGTGGCCCCAACAACCCCTGGCTCGTCGCCGCGTGGTTCGGCGTCCTCAAGGCGGGCGGTGTGGCTGTCACCACCATGCCGCTGCTGCGCTCCACCGAACTCGCCGAACTGTGCGAGATCAGCCGCCCGTCGGTCGCCGTGTGCGACCACCGATACATCGCGGAGCTCGACGCGGCGGGCCCTCCGGGCCCGCCAGGACGCTCCGGCCTGCCGGTCATCCCGTACGGGGGCCATGGCGAAGCCGATCTGACCGCCCGTTGCGCCACGAAGGAGGGCCGGTTCACCGCCGTCGAGACCGCGGCCGACGACGTGGCGCTGATCGCCTTCACCTCGGGGACGACAGGGCGCCCCAAGGCGACGCTGCACTTCCACCGGGACGTCCTCGCCAACGCCGAAACGTTCTCGCGGCACATCCTCAAACCCCGCCCCGACGACGTCTTCACCGGCACACCGCCGCTGGCCTTCACCTTCGGCCTCGGCGGGCTCGTGGTCTTCCCCCTGCACATGGGCGCCGCGACCCTGCTGATCGAGCAGGCCACCCCCGAGCAGCTGGCGGATCTCGTCGCGGCGCACGGTGTGACCGTCCTGTTCACCGCGCCCACCGCCTACCGGGCGATCATGGCCGCCGGGGCGACCGGGCAGTTGTCCGGACTCCGCCGCTGCGTGTCCGCGGGAGAACCCCTGCCGGCCTCCGTCTGGGAGGAGTTCCACGCCGCCACGGGCCTGCGCATCATCGACGGCATCGGCGCCACCGAGATGCTGCACGTCTTCATCTCCGCCGCCGACGAGGACATCCGCCCCGGTGCCACGGGCCGGCCCGTCCCCGGGTACCGCGCCGCAGTGGTCGACGACCAGGGCGATCCGGTACCCGACGGACAACCCGGCCTGCTGGCCGTCACCGGCCCCACCGGCTGCCGCTACCTCTCCGACCAGCGCCAGACCACGTACGTCAGGAACGGCTGGAACATCACCGGCGACACCTACATCCGGGACGCCGACGGCTACTTCTGGTACGTGGCCCGCAGCGACGACATGATCGTCTCCTCCGGCTACAACATCGCCGGCCCGGAGGTCGAGAAGGCCCTCGCCGCCCACCCGTACGTCAAGGACTGCGGCGTCGTCGGCGCCCCCGACGAGCGGCGCGGCATGGTCGTCAAGGCGTACGTCGTCCTGCGCGACGGCACCCCGGCGGCCGCCTCCACCGTCCGCGAGCTCCAGGCCCACGTCAAACAGGCCATCGCACCGTACAAGTATCCGAGGGCCGTCGAATTCGTCGCGGACCTCCCGAAGACCGCCAACGGCAAGCTCCAGCGCGGCGAACTGCGCCGACTCGCCCGGGCCGGGGCCCGCGCCGAGGACGCCCGCACGGTTGGCGACCGCACGGAGGTCGCAAGACCCGTCGACCCCCGTACAGCGGCCGCCGAACCCGGCACCCCCAGTACAGCGGCCGCCGAACCCGGGAACACCCGCACCGAGGCCGACGGAATCGACGGCACCCGCACCAAGGCCGGCGAAGCCGAAGGCAGTTGCGCCGACGGCGCCCCCGAGGCCCTGGTCGCGCGCCTGCCCAGCGTTATCGTCGAGCGCCGTGTCGAATGGCCCGACACCGACGCCGCCGGCCACTACCACCACTCGACCGTCGTCCGCTGGGTCGAGGCTGCCGAGGCCGTACTGCTGCGCCGCCTGGGACTCTCCCACCTGTTCGGCAGCACGCCCCGCGTCCACTTCGAGGCCGACTACCGCGCCCGGCTCTGGTTCGGCGAGGCCGTCCGCACCGAACTGCGCGTCACCAAGGTCGGCGCGAGCTCCCTTCACTACGCCTTCACCGTTTTCGGCGAGGAAGGCGCGGAAGCCGCCACGGGCCGCATGGTCATCGCCCACTCGGCGGCCCGCGCCACCGGGACCACCCCCTGGCCCGCCGATGTCCGCGAGGTCCTCACCAAGGCGGGCCCGCAGGCCCCCGAGCTGATCCACAGAACCACAGGAGGTACCCCGTGCGCGTAGCAGTCATCGGAGGAGGGCCCGGCGGCCTGTACTTCGCGGCCCTGGCCAAACAGCTCTCCCCTGACTGGGAGGTCACCGTCTGGGAGCGCAACGCCCCCGACGACACGTTCGGCTTCGGGGTGGTCTTCTCCGACGAGACCCTCGACGGCATCGCGACCGCCGACCCGGTCATCCACGCTTCGATGTCGGCGGAGTTCGCCCGCTGGAGCGACATCGACGTCCGCTACCGGGGACAGACCCTCACCTCCGGCGGACACGGCTTCGCGGCGCTCGGCCGCCGGAGTCTCCTGCGGATCCTCCAGGACCGCAGCGCGGCCCTCGCCGTGGACGTCCGCTACCGCACCCAGGCACCGCCCGCGGACCGACTCGCCGCCGAGTACGACCTGGTGGTGGCGTGCGACGGCGTCCGCTCGGCCACCCGCGCCGCCTATGCCGACACCTTCGGCCCGGACCTCGACGAACGCGCCGGCCGCTACATGTGGCTCGGCACCGACAAGGTCTTCGAGGCCTTCACCTTCATCGTCGAGGAGCGGGACTTCGGCACCCTCCAGGTGCACGCGTACCCGTACGACGACACCCGCTCGACCTTCATCGTGGAGCTCGACGAGGACACCTGGCGGCGCGCCGGTTTCACGGACTCCGCCGACCGGGAGTACCCGCCCGGTGCCAGCGACGAGGAGAGCATCCGGCGCTGCGAGGAGATCCTCGCCGGGCACCTGGACGGCCACCGCCTCCTGCCCAACAACTCCAAGTGGCTCCGGTTCACGACAGTGCGCAACCGCACCTGGCGCCACGAGAACGTGGTCCTCCTCGGGGACGCCGCCCACACCGCCCACTTCTCCATCGGCTCCGGCACCAAGCTCGCCATGGAGGACGCCCTCGCCCTCGCGGCCTGCCTGCACGAGCACCCGGACGACGTTCCGGGCGCGCTCGCCGCGTACGAGGACGAGCGCCGGCCGGTCGTGGAGTCCACCCAGCGGGCCGCCCAGGCCAGCCTCGAATGGTTCGAGAACATCGACCGCTACACCGGCCAGGACCCGCATCAGTTCGCCTTCAACCTGCTGACCCGCAGTCGCCGCGTCACCTACGACAACCTGCGCGTCCGCGACGAGGCGTTCACCACCGCCGTCAACACCACCGAGCCCGTCCCGCCGATGTTCCGGCCCTTCCGGATCGGCGGCCTGCACCTGCGCAACCGCATCGTCGTCCCGCCCACCGCCCTCGACACCGCCCGTGACGGAGTCCCGGGCGACTTCGACCTCGTCCACCTGAGCACGCAGGCGCTCGGCGGGGCCGGCCTGGTCATCGCCGGCATGACCGCGGTCGGCGCCGACGCCCGCCCCGACCCCGGCTGCCCGGGCCTGTGGAACGACGATCACGAGGCCGCCTGGCGACGCATCACCGCCTTCGTCCACGGCCAGAGCGACACCTGCCTCGGCATCCAGCTCACCCACGCGGGCCGCCGTGCGGCCGCCGGACCCCTGATCGCCGCCTCCCCACTGCCCTGGGACGAGAACGGCTCGGCGCCGCGCGAGGCCACCCGTGCCGACATGGACCTGGTCGTACGGGACTTCGTACGTGCGGCCCAGCGCGCCGACCGGGCGGGATTCGACGCCCTGGAACTCCAGTACGGGCACGGCCACTTGCTCTCCGGGTTCCTCTCGCCACTGACCAACCGACGCACCGACGAGTACGGTGGCACCCTGGCCGCGCGGCTGCGCTTCCCCCTGGAAGTGCTGCGCGCCGTACGGGAGTCATGGCCGGCGGGCAAGGCACTGCTGGTCCGGATCTCCGCAGCCGACTGGGCGGAGGGCGGCCTGAGCGAGGCCGACGCCGTGGGCATCGCCCGGGCCCTCGCCGAGGCGGGCGCCGACGCCATCGACGTCTCCACCGGGGAGGTCGTCGCACATGAGCGGCCCCGCTTCGGCCGCAGTTACCAGACCCCGTACGCCGATCTGATCCGCAACGCCACCGGGGTACCGACCATCGCCGTCGGAGCCATCTCCACGTACGACGACGTGAATTCCATCATCCTGGCGGGCCGTGCCGACCTGTGCGGCGTCGGCCGCGCCCAGCTCCACGACCCGCTGTGGACCCTGCACGCCGCGGCCGCCCAGGGCTATCGCGGCCCGGCCGCACCCTGGGCTCCGTCCTGGAAGGCCGGCAGCGGCCGCCCGCCCGCGGCTCGCACGGACCGCGTACCTCCGCGACTCGAACTCCTGCGGCAGCCCGCCGCCCCCGTGCACCAGCGCTGGCTGCCGCGCGCGGCCACCGCCGGCGCGCCCGCTGAAGCCGCCATCGCCTCGGTGCCCGCCGAAGCGGCCACCGCCTCCCGCACCCGATGAAAGGGGACAACCCCGTGCCCCAACCGCCGCCGACCCTCGACGCGCTGCCCCGTTTCACGGCCGCTGCCGTCCAGGCCGCGCCCGTCTACCTCGACCCCGCCGCCACCGTCGACAAGGCCGTCGCCCTGATCGCCGAGGCGGCCGGCAACGGCGCCCGACTCGTCGTGTTCCCCGAGGTGTTCGTCCCCGGCTACCCGTACTGGAACTGGACGATGAACCCCGTCCAGGGCTCGCCCTGGTTCGAGCGGCTCCAGCGCGCCTCGGTCGACATCCCCGGACCGTACGTCGACGCCCTGCGCGCCGCGGCCCGCCAGTACGGCGTCGTCCTCGTCATCGGAGTCAACGAGCGGGCGTCCCACAGCCTCGGCGTCCTCTACAACACCCTGCTCACCATCGGGCCGGACGGAGAACTCCTCGGTGTGCACCGCAAGTTGGTGCCTACGTGGGCCGAGAAGCTCACCTGGACCGGTGGCGACGGAAGCTCCCTGCGCGTCCACCGGACCCCTGTCGGCCCGCTCGGCGCCCTCGCCTGCGGCGAGAACACCAACACTCTGGCCCGGTTCACCCTCCTCGCCCAGGGCGAACTCGTCCACGCCTCCTGCTACATCGCGCTGCCCGTCGCCCCGGCCGACTACGACATGGCCGACGCCATCGCCGTACGGACCGCCGCCCACAGCTTCGAGGGCAAGGTCTTCTCCGTCGTCGCCTGCTCCACCGTCTCGCCGGAGATCGTCGACACCCTCGCCGGGGACGACGACGAGCTGCGCGCCCTGTTCCAGCGGCCGCGCAGCGCACTGTCCGGCATCTTCGGCCCCGACGGCCGCCCCGTCACCGAACCGCTCGTCGACGACGAAGGCATCGTCTACGGCGAGATCGACCTCGGCCGCTGCATCCAGCCCAAGCAGATGCACGACATCACCGGCCACTACAACCGCTTCGACATCTTCCGCCTCGAAGTCGACAACACCCCACGCCCGCCGGTGACCTTCACCGCGCCGCAGGCGGGCCCCCCGACCGCCACCGCACCTGAGGAGGACGTATGACCATCGAGCAGGACGACAGCATGCTCGGCCGCGCCCGGGTCTCCGACACCCCCGAACTCACCGCGTACTACGGCGAACTCGAAGCGCTGGACGCCGGCGCCCTGTGGACCGTCGCCAACGACATCGAGCCGTGGTATCCGCAGCCCAAGTCCGTTCCCGTACTGTGGCGTTACGAGGAACTGCGGCCGCTCGTCCACAAGGCCCTCGGACTGGTCGAGGCCGACGACGCAGGCCGTCGCGTCGTCATGCTCGTCAACCCCGGACGCAAGGACGTCAGCGCCGCCGCCGGACTCCTCTACACCGGTCTCCAGATCATGGGCCCGGGGGAGGCCATGACCGCCCACCGCCACCAGGCCGCCGCCCTCCGCTTCGTCCACGAGGGCAACGGCGCCTGGACCATCGTCGACGGCCAGAAGCTCGAGGTCGGCCCGCGCGACTTCGCCATCACCCCGAACGGCACCTGGCACGAGCACGGCAACGACGGGACCGACGCCCCGGTGATCTGGCAGGACGGCCTGGACATCCCGCTGGTCAACGCCCTGGACGCCGGGTTCTACGAGGTGCATCCCGACCTCTACCAGACTCCCGGAAAGGTGGTGAACTCCTCCGTCCTCACCTACTCCGGCACCCTGCTCCCTTACGGGGCGGAGAAGTGGACCCGGCCCTATTCGCCGCTGCTCGCCTACCCGTGGGAGCCGACCTACGAGGCCCTGCGCGGCCTCGCCAAGGCGACCGAGGGCTCCCCGTACGACGGGGTCATCGCCGAGTACACCAACCCGGTGACCGGCGGCCCGGTGATGCCGACCATGGGCGCCCACATGCAGCTGCTGCGCCCCGGACAGGCCACCGCGGCCCACCGGCACACCGGCTCCGTGATCTACACCGTCGCCAAGGGCCGGGGTGCGTCGGTGATCGCCGGCCGGCGCTTCGAGTGGACCGAGGGGGACATCTTCTGCGTCCCGTCCTGGGCCTGGCACGAGCACCACAACCTCGACCCGTCCGAGGACGCCTGCCTCTTCTCCTTCAACGACTTCCCCGTCATGCGCTCCCTCGGCTTCCACCGCGAAGAGGCGTACCCCGACAACGGTGGCCACCAGCCCGTCACCGCCGCCTGACCCACGAGGAGCCCCCATGCGTTTGCTGACCTTCACGACCGCCGCCGATGAGTCCCCGCGGCCGGGCGTCGAGACCGACGACCAGATCCTCGACCTCACCGCCCTCGCCGACCACGCGGGCGTCCCCCTCCCGCACGATCTGCTCGGCCTGGTCCAGGCCGGCCAGGCCACCCTGGACGCCGTGCGCCTGCTGCTCGAAGGGGACCGTCCTGCCCACGCCGTCCACCGGCCCGGTGACGTCCGGCTCGGCGCCCCCTTCCGCCCCGGCAAGATCATCGGGGTCGGACTCAACTACGTGGAGCACGTCGAGGAGTCCAGCCGCAGCCTCGACACCGACAAGGAACTCCCGCCTCGCCCCGTCCTGTTCAGCAAGCCCGCCACCGCCGTCACCGGCCCCGGCGCGCCCATCCTGCACAACGCCGACCTCACCACCCAGCTGGACTGGGAGTGTGAACTCGCCGTCGTCATCGGCCGCACCGCCTCCCGGGTGAGCGAGGAGGACGCGTACGACCACATCTTCGGCTTCAGCATCGTCAACGACATCAGCGCCCGCGACCAGCGCCGCTCCGGCCAGTGGTTCTTCTCCAAGGGGCAGGACTCGTACGCGCCATTCGGCCCGGTGGTCGTCACCGCCGACGCGATCCCGGATCCCATGGCCCTGGACCTCTCGCTGCGCGTCAACGGCGTCACGAAGCAGAAGTCGAACACCCGGCACATGCTCTTCCCCATCGCCCGCCTGATCGCCGACATCAGCTCCGGAGTGACCCTGGAGCCCGGCGACGTCATCGCGACGGGCTCGCCGTCCGGGGTGGGGGCCGGCATGGTCCCGCCCGAGTTCCTCGCGCCCGGTGACACGGTGGAGGCGACGGTCGAGCTGATCGGCACCTTGACCAACCCAGTGGTCGACGCCCGCTGAGCCCTGTGCCGAGGGCCCGTACGTGTCCGAACCGCAACGAGCGGTACCGGCCCGGCACGCTGAGCCCTGTGCCGAGGGCCCGTACGTGTCCGAACCGCAACGAGCGGTACCGGCCCGGCACGCTGAGCCCTGTGCCGAGGGCCCGTGCGCGCCCGACCCGCAACGAGCGGTACCGGCCCCGCACGGCCACCCCGCACCCATCCCCGTACGAGAACCGAGGAGCACCCCGTGCCACCACCCCGCAACCACCGCACCTACCGCATCGGTCAGATCGTGCCGAGCTCCAACGTCACCATGGAGACCGAGGTCCCCGCGATCCTGCGCGCCCGTGAGGCCGTCGCGCCGGACGAGCGGTTCACCTTCCACTCCAGCCGGATGCGCATGACCCACGTGACGCCCGAGCAGCTCAAGGCCATGGACGCCGACTCCGACCGCTGCGCCGTGGAACTCTCCGACGCGCGCGTCGACGTGCTCGGCTACGCCTGCCTCGTCGCCATCATGAGCATGGGACCGGGCTACCACCGGGTCTCCGAGGAGCGGCTGCACCTGCGCACGGTCGAGAACGGCGCCCCCGCGCCGGTCGTCACCAGCGCGGGCGCGCTCGTCCAGGGGCTGAACACCATCGGTGCCAGGAAGATCGCGCTGCTCGCCCCGTACATGCGCCCCCTCACACAGACAGTCGTGGACTACCTCACCCGGGAGGGCATCGAAGTCCTCGACCACCAAGCCCTGGAGATCCCGAACAACCTGGACGTGGCTGCCCACGACCCGGCCAGGCTGCCGGGGCTCGCCCGCGCGCTGGACCACGCGGAGGCCGACGCGGTCGTCCTCTCCGCATGTGTACAGATGCCCTCGCTCGGCGTGATCGAGGAGACCGAACAGCTCCTGGGCAAGCCGGTCGTGTCGGCGGCGGTGTGCACCGCCCACCAGATGCTGCGCGCCCTGGACCTCCCGGCCGTGGCCCCCGGGGCCGGGCATCTGCTGTCGGGGGCGTACGCCTGACCGGACAGGGCCCGAAGGGGGCCCCGATATGATCGCGACCGCGTACAACGGAAGGCGATCATGTCGGACAGCCCCCTCAGGCCCAGCTCGTTGATCAACACGGTCTACGGAGCGTTCCTGCGCCGCCTCGGCGGCTGGATCTCCATCGCGGACCTGATCACGCTGATGGGGGAGCTGGACGTCGACGGCCCCGCGGTGCGCTCGGCGATCTCCCGGCTGAAGAAGCGCGGGGTCCTCGAACCGGAACGCCGAGGTGCCACCGGCTACCGGCTCAGCCCGGCCGTCCTGCCCGTCTTCGACGAGGGCGACCGCCGAATCTTCGGCAGCCTCGAACCTGCCGATCTGGCGGACGGCTGGGCCATGGCGGTGTTCTCCGTACCGGAGTCGGAACGCTCCCACCGCTACCAGCTGCGCACCCGCCTGACGTGGCTCGGCTTCGGCAACATCGCCCCGGGCGTGTGGCTGGCACCGGGCCGGCTGCTGGAGGACGCCCGGAGCATGCTCGTACGGCTCGGCCTCAGCGAGTACGTCCACCTGTTCGCCGCCGAGTACGCGGCCTTCAGCGATCTTCCGGGCACAGTGAGCTCGTGGTGGGACTTCCCGGCGATCCAGAAGCAGTACGCGGAGTTCACCGACACCTACGCACCGGTGGCCACCCGTCTGACGGCGACCGAAGCGCAACCCGAACCGGCCGAGGCCTTCCGCCACTACGTCCCGCTGCTCACCCAATGGCGGCGCCTCCCCTACCTGGACCCGGGTCTGCCCACCGAACTGCTCCCGACGGACTGGAACGCGGTGGCGGCCCGCCAGGTCTTCCAGCAACTGCACGGAATTCTGCTCGACCCGAGCCTGCGCCACGTGGGCGAGGTCACGGGGCTGCGAGCCTGAGCGCCCGGGGCTCCGCCGACGCGCCGAACGCGCGGACACTCGGGTTCCTCCGTACGCGGGGTGCGCGGGGTGCGGGGGCGGCGCGTCGGGGTGCGCAGGGTCGGGTGGTTGGTGAGACTGGGGCCCATGACGATCATGGCGGCACTTGTGGGCGGGCCGGACGACCTGGCGGAGCGGGTCGTGCCGGTGGCCGAGCCGGGCGAGGATCTGAAAATCCCACACCGTGGCGGATACGAACATTTCAAAGCCACTTCGCGCGTTCAGAAGGGCCCAGAAGGAGAGCTCCCCGTCTACGAGTGGTGGGAGCGCACGGAAATCGCCGAGTGACGGCGGCGGCTCCGGGGGTAGCGTCCGGGCGCCCCCGGGCGCTGCTCACCCCGGAGAGCGGCGGCTGACGAAGCCGGCGAAGATCAGGACCCTCCCGGCCGCGTCACCCGGTGAACCCCGGGCCGGCGGGGCCGGTGCCGGGGCCGGTGCCGGCGACGGGCGTGACGGCGTCGCTCGTGCCAAGGCTGGTTGTGCCGGCGCCCGCACGTGCCTAGCAGCCGATCACGCCGGCAGCCGTACCGGCAGCCGTACCGCCAACCGCCGGTGCTGTGGGCCGACTTGGTCGGCCTCGAATTCGCCGTGCAGGAGTCGTACGCGCTCGGCCAGTCCGGGCATGCCGTGCCCGGACGTGGGGAAGGCACCCCGGCCCGCGCTCGTGCCCGTACTCGTCCCGGCCCCGGTCCGGTCGACCACTGTGAGCGCCGGCCTGGCCGGCGCGGCCGCCACCCGGACCTCGATCGGACCGCTCGCTCCGTGCGGGTCGGGTGCCCAGCGCAGATGCGTACGACCGCCGGTCTCGGGGACATCGGCGCGCAGGCCGTTGTCCTGCGGCGGTGTCTACTGGGGCCACGGCGGCGACATCGCGGGATACGAAACCCCGGGGGAGAAGTCACCGACGACGACCCCGCCGCCGGCATCGCGGTCACCAGCGTCCCCACCGACGTCGCGGTCATCAGGCGTGTCCAGTCAGGCGTTCGAATAATGCGCTGCCGTGCGGGCCGGTGGGCGTGCAGACTCGCTCCATGGTGGACATGTGGGCGTTCAGGGATGCGGTCGATCGATGGGCGGCGGGTGGTCCCGGTGGACCGGCGAGTGAGCTGGCCAGGCAACTGGGGCTGCGGACGGCGGTTCTGCTGGAAGGGCTGAGTGACCTCGCGGCCGTCGAGGCGCTGGCCGCGCGGCGTGGCCGGGACCTCGCCGCCGAAGGAGTGTGCGTCGTGTCGATGGGCGGGGCGATGAACGTCGGCCGCTACGCCGGCCTTCTCGGGCCGCCCGGTCTCGGCCTGCGCTTGACAGGACTGTGCGACGAGCGCGAGCAGCGCTACTACGAACGCGGCCTGGAGCGGTCCGGGGCGCCCGGCGCGAGCTTCTTCGTGTGCGTGGCCGACCTGGAGGACGAGCTCATCCAAGCGCTCGGTACGGCGAGGGTCGAGGAGATCATCCGGGCCGAGGGCGACCTGCGCCCTTGGCAGACCTTCCTGAGCCAGCCGGCGCAGCAGGATCGACCCCGTCACCAGCAGTTGCGGCGCTTCCTGGGCACGAAGAAGGGCCGCAAGATCCGCTACGGCGGTCTCCTGGTCGAGGCCCTCGACCCCGCGCAGGTACCGGCCCCGCTCGACGACCTCCTCGCGAGCCTGTGACCTCCTCCTCGGGCGGGACCGCTGAGGGCTGGTCGTCTTTGCGTGCGAGGTCGCCCTGGTTGTGCGAAGAATCGTGCGGAACGGCTGTTACGCAGGCCCCTCCGCCAGTTGGGGGAGTGTGCGGGGCGACGCGGCGATCCGTGCTCCGGAGCCGGTAAGGGCTTGCCGTTGATCATTGAACGGGTGGGTGTAGCGGGCAGCGAATGTCAGGGCCACATCTGCGGCATTTGCGTGCTCTGTGAATCTGATAGTTACAGAAATGTCCGCATTTGGTAACTGGGTTCGGTCGGCCTGTCGACATGTCCGAAAAGGCCGCAGAGTTCGGGTCCTCGGCCACACCGGACCGAGACAACCCAACCGCATCCACCAGCTCGAATGGCTGGTGGGGCACTGCTCTTGAGGGGACATCACCCATGTCTGCTTCTTCGACCGCCCGCCGCATCGCGGCGACCGCGCTGGCCGCCGGCGCCATCGTCTCCGCCACTGCTCTGCCGGCCGTCGCCGCTCACGACGACGACCGCCACCGCCAGCAGCCGAGGGTCGAGATCAGTCGCGTGCAGGCCGACAGCCCCGGACGCGACAACCGCTCCAACCGGTCGCTGAACGCCGAATGGGTCGAGATCACGAACAACAGCCGTCGCGCTGTGAACCTGGACGGCTGGACCCTGCGTGACAACGACGGCAACCGCTACCGGTTCCGCGACGTCCGCCTCGCCGGCCGGGCCACGATCCGGATCCACACCGGCGAGGGCCGCGACAGCCGCACCGACCTCTACCAGGACCGCCGCAACTACGTCTGGGACAACAACCGCGACAAGGCCACCCTCCGCGACGACCACGGCCGCACCATCGACACCAAGTCCTGGGGCAACCACCACCACGACCGCGACCACGACCACCACCGCGGCTGACACCACCCGCAGGTGACGGTCCGCCGGACGACGGTGGACAGGCACCCCGATGGGACCCCCTGAACCGCGTGCGCCGTGCGCCTTGACCCGCTCGGCGCCCGCACCCCTCCGCTCGCAACCAGGCGATGCGGCAGGGTGGTGACAGGCATGACGAAGCGCCCCTCCCCGCCAGGTGAGGGGCGCTGCTCGTGTGACGGCGCGGGCGGTGAAGCTCCCCTCGAAGTCCAGGTGCCGTGACCGGCCACCCGGTCGTACCTTCGCCTCGGCGTACAGCCGGGCCCCCGCTACCTGGTCGCACGGGCATCACCCTGGACCGCGTGGCGTCCCTCGCGATCCGGCTCCGAACGTGGACCTACGCGACCCAGCAATGAGGTCTGATGCATGAGGCCGGCCCGTGCGACTTCCACGAACGCCAAGGATGGCTAGGCTCGGGACATGGCTGGTGACGGTGAGTTCAAGCGGGACAGGAACTACATCACGACTCGGATCACGGCCGACGGCCGCGACGGCTATCCCGTGGAGCCCGGGCGCTATCGCCTGGTCATTGCCCGGGCCTGCCCGTGGGCGAATCGGGCTGTGATCGTCCGGCGCCTGATGGGCCTCGAGGGCGTGATGTCGATGGGTGTCGCCGGGCCGCTGCACGACGAGCGGAGCTGGTCGTTCCATCTGGACCCGGGCGGCAAGGACCCGGTGCTCGGCATCGAACGGCTGCAGGAGGCGTTCTTCGCGCGTCAGCCCGGCTACCCGCGTGGCATTACGGTGCCCGCGATCGTCGACGTCCCCACGGGTGAGGTGGTGACCAACGACTTCGTACAGATGACGCTCGACCTGGGGCACGAGTGGGCCGCCCACCAGCGGGACGGCGCGCCGAACCTCTACCCGGAGAAGTGGCGCGACGAGATCGACGACGTGGCCGACAAGGTCTTCCAGGACGTGAACGACGGCGTCTACAAGTGTGGCTTCGCAAGCTCACAGGAGGCGTACGGCAAGGCGTACCAGCAATTGTGGGAGCGGCTAGACTGGCTGGAGCAGCGGCTGACGAGCAGGCGCTACCTGGTGGGCGACACCATCACCGAGGCCGACGTCCGGCTCTTTCCGACACTGGTCCGGTTCGACGCCGTCTACCACGGCCATTTCAAGTGCAACCGGCAGAAGCTGACCGAGCTACCCGCCTTGTGGGCCTACGCGCGGGACCTGTTCCAGACGCCCGGATTCGGCGACACGATCGACTTCGAGCAGATCAAGGCCCATTACTACGTGGTGCACCGGACCATCAACCCGAGCGGGATCGTCCCGAAGGGCCCGGACACCAGCGGTTGGCTCACCCCGCACGGTCGGGAACACCTCGGTGGGCGGCCGTTCGGCGATGGCACACCGCCCGGTCCGCCACCGCAGTCCGAGAGGGTGCCGTCTCTCACCTGAGCCGACCGGCATCGACGGCCCGTCGGACACCGCCAGGAGGTTCCTCCCGCCACCGACGACCGTCGTGCCGAGGGCGAGCCGAGCCGCTTCCCGGCGCGGCGGGGCAGCGCACCGGCGGGCAGGAGCACGCCGGCACGCAGGAGCCCGGGTCGGGTGGACGGCAGGCTCCTGCGTGCTCCCTGTCAGATCCGGGTCAGCAGGAGCTCGACGGCCTCTGCCGTGGCGGGGTGACGTCCCACCAGGGCCGATCCGGAGGGACCACTCGTGGCCGGCTCCCAAGGATCCTCGCACCCGAGCAGCGCGGCGACCGCATCGCAGGTCGCGGGATGGGCGTCGAGCAGGATCGCGCGGTCGCCGCCTCCCGGGTCGGACGTGGCGCGGTTGCGGACCGGCTGCGGCGTTTCCCGCCACGGCGGGATCCAGCTGTCCAGCGCCCCGAGCCGGGAGGGGAAGATCCGTCCGGCCTCGCGGATGAGGAGCGGGGCCAGCTCGGCGCCGCTGGATCGCAGGGTGGTGATCAGGGTCGGCAGCCAGGGCAGGAGTACCGGGTCCGGAAGCCGGCCGAAGGCGTTCGACACCGCTTCCACGACGAAGTCGGTGAGGCCGGGCGCGGGCTCCAGGGCGTGGAGGAAGCCGCTGAGATAGCGGGGGTACGTCGGCAGGGCCAAGGGGTTGGTGAGGAGGTCGTCGCAGCGCTCCCTGAGCTCGCTCCGGCTCATGGTTCCGAGCTGGGTCTGCGAGGCCCACAGCAGCGCGGTCTTGGACGGGTCCTCCGGGTGGGACTGAGCGACCGCGAGCTCGAGCTGGGTGCGGTCGCAGCCCAGGGACAGCGCCAGTGACTCCATGCTGAACAGGAAGCCGAGCATCGCGGCCACCTGCCGCACGCCCGCGTCCTCGTCGGCGAACGCGGTCGGAAGCAGCGTGCAGTAGTGCGCGTAGCCCGTTTTCACGAAGGATTCGATCCACGGGGGCAGCACCGGCTCGCTCGTCCGGTAGTACGCCAGGAGCCGGCGCACACGGCGGAGTACCTCGGGCGCTCCGTCGACGCTCCGCTCGGCCGCGAGCACCTCCAAGGCGCGCGTGCCCAGTTCATCGGCGAGGCGACGGCTGCGCAGATGGAGGGTCGCGTCCTCGACGGCCTGGAGAACGGTCGCGGCGGTGGCCTGCGGGCCGTACGCCGCGCGGCGCAGTCGTTGTTCAAGGACCTGTTCGACGCTGACGCCCTCGTAGCCGAGTTCGATGAGGGCGCGTTGGTGGGTGCCGAGCGCGAGGTCCCACGACTCCTGGATCGGGCGCTCGCCGAGGGTCCGCTCGCCCATGATCGGGCGAGCGGCACCGTGGGGCATCAGGTACCGCAGCATCCACAGCACATCGGAGCAGCGCTCCAGCTCAGGGCGGCCGGCGATGTCCAGCAGCGCCCGCTTCACGCCTCGTGCCTCGAGCTTCAGCCCGAGCGGAGCGAGTCGGTCGTGGACGTCGCGGGCCAGGGGCGGCAGGGCTTCGTAGCCGACCTGACCGATTCGGTCCCCGCCCATCATGATCTCCACGAGTCGGCGCACGTCGCGCCGCCCGGGCACGGTGTCCTTCTCGATGCAGGTGACGGCCGCGTCCTGGAAGTCGTACGGGGTGGGCTTGGCCCGGTCCCGCATCCCGGCGAGCAGGATCGACGTCTCGAAGACGGCGATGGCGTCGGCGGTGGAGGCGAGGTAACCGTTACGGCGGGCGGCGCGCACGATGTCCACGGACCAGCCGAGCAGTTCGGCCTCGTCCAGACGGTCCAGGACCGGCGGCCTCCGAAGGAAACCGGTGAGCATGTCCGCCGGCTCGGCACTCGGCACGGTCGCCACGGCCGAGATCTTCCTCGGTCGCGTCTTCTTCGCTCCCGCCTGTCCCGCGAGTCGGAAGGGCTCGACACGCGTGCGCTTGAGGTTCTTCGCCCACACCGTCGCCGCGATCGACACCGAGCCTGCGGCGAGCCCGAACTGCGCCTCGATCGCCGCGTGGCTCGAGGGGATCAGGCCGTACTGCCAGGTGGTGCCGGTGCGGGGGCTGATCTCGAAGGTGTCGCCGCCGTCCACGCCGAACTCCGCCACACGGCTTGCGGCGTGGAAGGCGCCACAGACGTACATGCAGTCCGCGGGGTCCGTGCCGGTCGCGGCCAGGTGCTCGCGCATCCGCGTCCACATGTAGCGCTCGCGGTCCTCGTCGACCCGCACGCGCTCCGCGTCCCCGGGGGCCAGACGCCGGAAGAGGCTCCCGATGAGGAACATGGCCTGGCGGTACGTGTCGTGGTCGCTGTCACCCAGCGGCAGTTCGACGTACTGGTGCCACCACTCGGACCAGTGCCGCACCCTGCCGTGCCGCAGCAGATGCTCTTCGAGTTCGGCGAACCGCGGCCGCAGGTCGCCGATCTCCACGCCGACGGCATCGCCGTGCAGCGCGGCCTCCTCCTCGGCCGCCGGCGCGTCCGCTTCGGCCGTCTCCGTCCGGCCGCGGCGCGTGTCCCACTGGAAGACGTGATCCGAGGAGCGGTCCACGAGGACGAGCTCCACGCCCGGGGTGTCCAGCGCGTACGCGATCGCCTGGTACTCGGCCGACGCCTCGGTGATCGGGGCGACCACGGACAGCGGCGCCCACTCCTCCGGGAAGCCGTCGAGCCGGGACGCGAACGCCTGGACCGCGACGGGGAGCCTGCAGTTGCGCAGTTCGGTGAGCAGGGGCGTCATGTCCTCGCACAGCTCCAGGTACACGACCTTCGGCTGCTTCTCCCGCAGCCGGCGTGCCATCGCGAGCGCGGAGGCGGGGGAGTGGTGGCAGACCGGGAAGATCTCCAGCGGCTCGCGCGCGGCGCGGTCGACGTCGTCGACGAGGCCGAGGAGGATGCCCTCCAGGGCGGCCGGCCCGTCGGCGAACGCGGCTGCCGCCTCCTGGAGTTGGACGCGGAGCGCCTCGAAGGTTCCTTCCTGGTGGCCGCTCACGACAGGGTCGCGATCGCGTCGCGGCCGCCGTCGAGGAACTCCGGCCACAGGCCGCCTTCCTCCTTGCCGCGGGGCTCGACGACACCGTGCAGGTACTTGTTGAGGATGGCCAGGTCCTCGGGCTCGCGGCGGGCAAGGGAGCCGACGAGGGAGGAGGCGAGGGTGCGGGCGGTGAGGGCGCGCTCGCCGAAGAAGTTGGAGTGCAGGATGGCGTCCTCCAGGACGCCGATCTGCTCGGCGGTGGACAGCGCGGACTCCAGCTTCTCGTCGTCGCTGGTGGCAGCGGTCGCCGAGGCGCGCAGGTCGGCGAAGCTCTGAAGCAGGACATCCAGCAGGTTCGGCGGGACGTCCAGTTCGATCTGGTGGCGGCGCAGGAGTTCCTCGGTGCGGAAGCGGACGATCTCCGTCTCGCTCTGCTTGTTCGTCACGACCGGGATACGGACGAAGTTGAAGCGGCGCTTGAGCGCCGAGGAAAGGTCGTTGACACCCCGGTCGCGGCTGTTGGCGGTGGCGATGACCGAGAAGCCGGGCTTGGCGAAGACGATGTTCTCGCCGTCCGCGCTGTCGAGTTCGGGGACCGAGATGTACTTCTCGGACAGGATCGAGATGAGCGCGTCCTGGACGTCGCTGGTGGAGCGGGTGAGCTCCTCGAAGCGGCCGATGGTGCCGGTCTCCATCGCGGTCATGATCGGCGAGGGGATCATCGACTCACGCGACTGGCCCTTGGCGATGACCATGGACACGTTCCAGGAGTACTTGATGTGGTCCTCGGTCGTGCCGGCCGTACCCTGCACGACCTGAGTGGAGTTCCGGCTGATCGCGGCGGACAGGAGTTCGGCGAGCCAGCTCTTGCCGGTGCCGGGGTCGCCGATGAGCAGCAGGCCGCGGTCGGAGGCGAGGGTGACGATGGAGCGCTCGACGAAGCTGCGGTCGCCGAACCACTTCTGAGGGATCTCGCGGTCGAGGCCGTCGGCGCGCTCCGAGCCGAGGATGAACAGCCGGACCATCTTCGGGGACAGCCGCCAGGAGAACGGCTTGGGGTTGTCGTCGATCGACTCCAGCCAGTCGAGTTCCTCGGCGTACTTGATCTCGGCGGGAGCGCGCAGCAGGTCGGACATGTTCGGTGCCTTTCGTGCAGGTCTGGGGCGGCGCGGGGCCGCAGGTCTCGGGGCGCGCCGCCGTCGTCCGGCGGCGCAGGAAGGAGTGGTCAGGTGAGGAAGGTCTTCAGCTCGTGGACGAGCTTGCGGATGTGGCCGGAGAGCACGGGGGTGCCCTGGTCCTTGAAGCGCTCGCGGAACCACGGGTTGACGCTTCCTCGTCCGGCGCTGGTCACCGAACCGACCGGGATGAACTTGGCGCCGGAGCGATGCACGGCCGCCATGGAGGCGAAGAGTTCCTCACTGCGCCATTCGTAGAAGTCCGAGATCCACACCACGACGGTGTTCCGGGGCTCGGCGATCTTCGGCTGGGCGAGCGCCATGGCGACAGTGCCGTCGGTGCCGCCGCCCAGCTGGGTTCGCAGAAGGGTCTCGAAGGGGTCGTGCACCCAGGGAGTGAGGTCGAGGGCCTGCGTGTCGTAGGCGATGAGGTGGACGTCCACCTTCGGCAGCCCGGCGAAGATCGAGGCGAGGATGGTGCAGTTCACCATCGAGTCGACCATCGAGCCCGACTGGTCCACGACCACGATCAGCCGCTGGGGCGTCGTCTTTCGAGCGGTGTGCCGGTAGTAGAGGCGGTCGACGTACAACTGCTCCTCCTCCGGGCTCCAGTTGGTCAGGTTCTTCCAGATCGTCCGGTTCACGTCCAGGTTTCGGAAGACCCGCTTGGGTGGGACCGAGCGGTCCAGTTCCCCGACGGAAGCCTTCTCCACCTGCGTACGCAGCACCTCGGCGACGTCGTCGACGAACCGTCGGATCAGCGCCTTGGCGTTCGCGAGCGCCACCCCGGAGAGGTTGTTCTTGTCCCGCAGCAGCTGCTCGATCAGCGACATGCTGGGCGTGAGCCGGGACGCGAGCTTCGGATCGGCGAGCACCTCTCGAAGGTGCATCCGCTTGACGAGGTCCGCCTCGATGGCGCCGAGCTCCGGCCCGATCTGCGGAATCAGCCGGCTCAGGTCCGGCGTACCGCGGCGCCCGCCCGTGCCGTACGGGCTGACGCCGCGCCCGCCCGCTCCTGCTCCGGCGCGACCCCCGCGGAGGTCACCGGGCCGGCACCCGAGGGCACGCTCCAGCCATCCCGCGTCGGACTGCCAGCCGGCGAGCTGCCCGGCGCTGACGGATCCGGACGGGGAAGCGAACACGTTGAGCAGGACCTTCGACAGCAATGCCGCGCGGCGTACCTCGGCCGCTCGGTCGCGCGGTTCGTCGCCGTCCTGGGGCACCATCAGCCCGTCGAACTCGTCTGCCAGTTCGGGGTGGCGCTGCACGACGGAGTCGACGGAGGCCTGCGGATCAAGCAGGCCCGGCGGCAGCCCGATGTCCTCGACTACGGCGAGGCTCGCGGATTCCAGACCGGGCTGCTCCTCCGGGTCGAAGAGACGGGCCAGCAGTCGCCAGTACAGCACCTGGCGCCGGTTCTCGTCCGCGTCGGCCCGCGGGGTCTCGGGAGTGGGGTCGGTCATGCGCGCAACAGCCTTCCCGCTCGCTCACGCAGCACGGCCACGGCGTCGGTGGCGGCCTTCTCCGCCTTGACGCCTGCCTTGTCGGTGGTTCCTCCGGCCCAGGATCCGGCGTGGATCGCCAGGGTCTTCTTCCGCACGGTCGTCTCGACCGCGAGAGGCTGTACGCGGAACGCTCCGGCGTCCCAGCGCAGGAGGCCGATGCACGCCCGGGACGCGGCGACGTTCTCCGGGGTGAGAGGGCCGGCGGCCGGGATGCGGTCGGTGTCGACGGTGAGCGGATGTCCGGCGACGGTGAACGTCAGCACGTCGTCGTCCGGGGACGTGACGTAACCCTCGAGGAACACCGGGGTCGCGATCCGGGCGGGGTGCCGGTCCAGGGGAGCGGGGACGGCGTCGGCCGCCGTCGGAAGGACGACCCGCGCGGTGACGAAGGGATCGGCCGGCTCGCCCGCGCGGGCCAGGGTGTCGTCCCAGATCAGGTCACCCTCGGCCGTGACGGGCATCCCGACCAGATCCATCGTCCCGCCCTCGCCGACAGCGGCCAGAAGCGACATGTGCGGGCGGAGGAGTTGCCACAGGCCCGCACCGACGACGGTGTCCGGCTTCGGCGCCGAGACGGAGGCCCGCACCAGTCGGGCGGTGCCGCCGTCGGCCGGCTCCAGCACGGCGTGGACCTGCGCCTGTACGGCCGTGGCGTGCTCGTGCAGATCGACGCCGAGAGGGAGGAGACGACCGGTCACCGTGTCGGTGGTCGCCGCCTCGGCCGATCCGGGCAGTGTCAGCAGCAGAGCGCGCGACCACAGGTCCGCCCAGCGGCGCTCCGGGATCCGCTCGAGCGCGGCACCGGGGCAGCTGGCCGCAAGCTCGGTGGCGAAGCCGTCGAGCAGGACAGCCAGGCGGCGCAAAGCCGGGTCCGGCAGCATCGCCGAGACGACGGGGGCCGCCCCGGACACGATCTCGTGGTCCAGTCCCCGCCAACCGGTGCGCGCGAGGTCGCACAGCCATGACCGGGCGGCGGCCAGCACGTTGACCGGCTCGCCGCTGGGCGCCGGCCGGGGCGCGTCATCGGCGCTCGCCCGGCCCGTTGCCGCGTGCACCCGCTCGACGAGCGCGTCGTGGACGGAGCCGAAGAGGGCGACGCGGGCGGCGGCGAGGGCGAGGAAGTGCTCTTCCCCGGCGGCGCCCGCCGTGGCCTTCTCCGCAGCCTCGCCGACTCGGGTGGCCAGCGGGGTGCCCGCGACGGCATGGGCGAACGCGATCAGATCACCGGCCTGAGCGGGCCGGGGCCGCAGGAGCCCGTCGGTGAGAAGGGCGTCGAAGCCGTCGACGGCGGCGAGTGCCTCCTCGAGGCCGGGAACCGGCTCGGTGAGCAGGTCGGCATGCATCAGGCCACCTCTCGGGTGGGCGGGAACCACTGCATCTCGGGCAACGGATCGGTCGACGGCTGGAGTTCGAGGTAGGACAGATGCCGCAGGAACCGGCTGAACACCGGTGCGGCTGCCGCGGTTCCGCCGGCCGCGGCCGAAGGGCGGGTGGCGGACATGGCGCTGGTGACGCCCGCCGCGTTCAGCTGCTCGTCGGCCGTTTCGACCTTCAGGTACCGGGCGACGCGCTCCGCCCCGTACTGCAGCACCGCCTCACCGATGAGGGCGCGGATGTGGTTGCAGAAGGAGCCCCGAGCGCCGCCGCAGGGCCGGTTGTTGTTGGTGCTGCACGAGAAGGCGTAGTCGCCGACCGCGACCGATGAAACGTAGACCCGGGCGATGTCCGATCCGCTGGACACCACACCCTGCAGGCGCCCGTCGGCCAGCTCCACGAACGGAACCTTGGCCAGCTTCCGTGGGCGAGCGGGCTGCAGCACCCGCGTCAGACTCGAAGTCTCCCAGTGGGACAACGCAGATCTCCTCAGGGCATGGGAAGGGTAAGGGAAGGCCCACGCCTGAACGGCGGGACATGTAAGAACCTAGTGGCGACCACTGACATCGCACCGTGCGAGGCCTGTTGGGGTGGCGCACTGACCAGCGGCTGGACGGGTTCCAAGGCCTTGGGTGATGGGGCCGGCCGGCCCCGGGGGCGCCGCTCGTCACGTGGGCGGGGCGGCCGGCCGGGACCCCGCTCGTCGATGCCTCCGGCCGGCTACGACGACGGCTGATCGGCGCTCTCGGCGGCCCCGATGCCGGTGATCAGCGCATCGAGACCGCGCTTGATGCGGGCCACGTCCCAGCCGCGCTCGGTGCGCTGATGGTCGAACAGGCCCGGCGTGTACGCCATGAGGAGCAGATCCGCCAGGTAGGGGACGTCCGCGCCGGGCGCGAGTTCGGTGACCATGCCGACGATCTGCTCGTGGTGCCGGCGAAAGGGGGTGCTGCGATAACGCCCTGCCGGCGCGCTCGCCTCCGCAAGAAGCAGCAACTCCCGGTTGTCGTCCACGAGGTCGGCCATGCCGTGCAGAAAGGTGCGCAGCCGGTCATGTGCCGACGGGGCCTCATCCTCGCAATACCGCGTGAAGGCCTCCTGGAAGCGCGTCTCGTTGTCCTCGATCAGCGCGTAGACGAGCCCCGGCCGGTTGTGAAAGCGCCGATAGACCGTGCCGACCCCGACTCCGGCCTCCTTGGCCACCGCGTCCAGGGACAGATCGGCGAAGCCGTCCGTCGCGAGCAGGTGCCGAGCGGCGTCGAGGATGCGGAGGCGATTACGGGCGGCGTCGGCGCGCTCGTTGGGGGCGGTCATGCGGAGCAGCGTAGCGGACGTAGCGGAGGCTTCTCCGGTTGACTCTTGCTAATCGGAGAGCTCTCCACTTAGGGTTACGGCAAGTCAACCGGAGTGGTCTCCGGTTGGCGTTTGGAGATCCAACATGCCTCACTCGCAAGGAGATTGACATCATGACGTCCACCGCCACCTCCCCTGCCGCCCTCCTCGACGGCCAGACGATCGGCATTGCGTACCACGCGATCGCCGCCGTGCGGGACCGGCTCCTCGCCGCCTCGGGCCTGACCTTCCACCAGTCCGTGGCGCTCAACGCCGTCTCCGACGGGCTCGACCGCGCCGGTGCCGTCGACCGTGTGACCGCGACGCTCAAGATCGGTGGGCCGGAAGCACTCGCCTTGCTCGACGAACTCGCCGATGCCGGTCTGATCGACGGCCCCCGAATGTCCGTCACCGACAAGGGCGTGAGCCTCCAGGGAGAGTTCAGGGCCGCTGTGGCCGGGCTGTCCGAGCGCCTGTACGGAGACCTCCCGGCGACCGAACGCGAGATCGCGGCCCGCGCGCTCGCCCACGTCACCGCCAGGGCGAACGCCGAACTCGCCGCCCAGTAGCCGCCTGTGTCCCATATCCGTGGTGTCCGGAACGGCATGGGCGGCTTTGATGTCGTTGACGGCGGCGGACAGTTCGCGGAACCCGCCGTCGGGTGAAGCGGCGAGGCTCCAGAGGATCCGCCCCTTGCTCGTCCGTGCCATCGGATCCGGCGGACCGGTCGCCCCGTGGCTCCCGCAGGATCCGCCGCCGTGACGCCGGTGGCTCCCGTCGGTTTCGACGTACCGGGCGGGCCCGACGTGCCGGGCGGCCCGTACGTCGGACAGGCCCGGCGGGCCCACGGCGCCAGCTCCCGTCCTTGGCGGGCGAAGCCATTGCGCCACCGGCAATCCGCTTCCCGTCTCTGGGTGCCGAGGGCCCGCTTCCCGCCTCCAGGGCCTGTTGTGAAAGTCGACCCATGCCATCACAGCTCGCTTGATCGTTGCCCCGAAGATTGATCACCAATAGGTTCATGCCACCGGATCTGAGCTAGTGGGGGTGCTGGGATGCTTGCGTTGACGGAGGTCGCCGACGACCCGTCGATTCTGACAAGTCGCCTGACGTTGAATGACTGTTCGGACGTGGTGTTCCGCCCTCTCGTACACGCCGATGCAGAGCGCCTGTCGGGCTTTTTGGGGGATTTGTCAGTTGAATCGAGGCGGCTGAGTACGTTCGATGGGTACGACCTCGCAACTGCGTCGGAGCTGTGCGACGCGATCGCGCGCTTCGACAAGCTCCGGCTTGTGCTTGAGGAAGTGCCATCTGGCAGAATCGTCGGCCTACTTGAGTTCAGTTTCGATCTCCACACCGAGGACATCGCGCGCTATCGCGAGGCCGACATCCGCCTTGCAGCCACCGATTGCCGCTTCGGTCCCACACTGGCTGACGACTACCAGGGGAGAGGGGTGGGAACGCAAGTCTTCCCACTCGTGACGGACGTCGCGCGCCGCTTCGGCAGGAAGAGAATCATCTTGTTGGGCGGCGTTCTCGTCGACAACCCACGCGCCATTCGCTTCTACCAGAAGAACGGCTTCCAGGAGGCCGGTTCCTTCACCGGGGCCGACGGGGTGCGGTCGTTGGACATGATCCTGGACCTCGATTCGATGCAGGGACCGTGACGGTCTTCGCTCAACCTTTGCTATCACGGGACAAGAGTGCTGGTCACAGCCACTCGTTGATGGCTGCGACCAGCACGGTCGCTTCGTAGCGGACAGCGAGTTGTCGTACCTCGTGGCGACAGCACGGTGGCGCTTGAGACGGTTGATCCCGCACTCGACCGCGTGGCGCCTGCGGTAGTCGGCCGGGTCGAAATGCGGCGGCCGGCCGCCGCGGGAGCCGAGCTTCCGGCGGTTGCGGGCCTGGTCGGCCTTGTCTGGGGTGGTGCAACGGAATCCCGCGGCGGCGCAAGTAGGCGCGGTTTTTGCGGGAGGCGTAGGCCTTGTCCGCGCGGACCCGATCGGGGCGGACGCGTGGCGGGCGCGGCACACTGTGGAGTCGACGCTCAGGTCCCACGTGATCGCACCCCTCGCGTCGGCCAGGGACTGGAGACGGTTGAGGATCCGGTGCCAGGTGCCGTTCCGCTGCCCTCGGCGGAACAGGTCATAGACCCGGTTCCACGGTCCGTATTCGACCGGGACATCCCGCCATGGAACACCGGTCCGGACCCGGAACCGTATGCCGTCGATCAACTTTCGCTGAGGCCGGACAGGCGGCCGTCCCACCCTGGTGCCCTTCGGCAACAGCTGCTCCAGCGCCGCCCACTGCTCGTCCGTGAGATCTCCCCGACCCATGAACCGTGATCATTCACAGCCCAAGATCCAGTTTCGATGCACGGCCTAGGGCGGCGAGACCCGACCGAGATCTGAGCTCGGAGATCGGAGCTCATGCAAAGCCCCTTTCCGGCGGGCCGCCGCAACCGCGGATCCGTGACGCCTGAGCGGCCCGAGTTCACCGATGCGGCACAGGTCCATACCAAAACCCTTGACGCACGTCTTAGTTCACTCCTTAAATCATGGGTGCAACAAAGCGATCCGGCGTCCCGCGCCGTCGAGGCGCTCCGCCCGTTGCCGCTGAGTGTCATGGGCATGACTTTCAGTGCGTCCCCCACACCCGACGGAAGAGAGAGTCATGCACTCCTCCCGCTCGCCACGGCGCCTGCTGTCCTCCGCCGTGACGGCCCTCGTCCTCGCGGCGCTCGGCCTCGGTCTCTCCGGTCCCGCGCCGGGCCTGTCCGCAGCCTCCGACCAGCGCACCGCGCTCAGGCCCGCCGCCGAGGCGGCCGCCGTCACCTTCTCCGACGACTTCGACGGGCCCGCGGGCTCCGCGGTGGACGGATCCCGGTGGCAGGTCGAGACCGGCGACAACGTCAACAACCACGAGCGGCAGTACTACACGGCCGGCAACCGCAACGCCGCGCTCGACGGCCAGGGGCACCTGGTCATCACCGCGCGGAAGGAGAACCCCGGCAACTACCAGTGCTGGTACGGCCGATGCGAGTACACCTCGGCCCGGCTGAACACCGCGGGCAAGTACACCGCGCAGTACGGCCACGTGGAAGCCCGGATGAAGGTCCCGCGCGGGCAGGGCATGTGGCCCGCGTTCTGGATGCTCGGGAACGACCTCGGCCAGGTCGGCTGGCCCGACTCGGGTGAGATCGACATCATGGAGAACGTCGGCTTCGAGCCCTCAACCGTCCACGGCACCCTCCACGGCCCCGGATACTCCGGCGCCGGTGGCATCGGTGCCGCGTGCACGCTCCCCGGCGGGCAGGCCTTCGCCGACGCGTTCCACACCTTCGCGGTCGACTGGTCGCCCGGCAGGATCACCTGGTCGGTCGACGGCACCGTCTACCAGACGCGCACCCCGGCCGATCTCGGCGGACGGAGCTGGGTCTTCGACAAGCCGTTCTTCCTGATACTCAACCTGGCGGTCGGCGGCTACTGGCCGGGCGACCCCGACGGCTCCACCGTCTTCCCCCAGCAGCTCGTCGTCGACCACGTCCGCGTCACCACGGCCGACAACCCCACCACCGGCGGCCCCATCACCGGGATCGGGGGCACATGCGTCGACGTGGCCGCCGCCGGGACGGCCAACGGCACGGCGGTCCAGTTGTACGACTGCAACGGGACCGCCGCCCAGCGGTGGACCGTCGGAACGGACGGAACGATCCGGGCGCTCGGCAAGTGCCTCGACGTCGCCTCCGGCGGCACCGCGGACGGCACTGTCGTCCAGCTGTGGGAGTGCAACGGAACGGCGGCCCAGCGGTGGGACGCCAACGCAGCCCGGGACATCGTGAACCCCCAGGCGGGCAAGTGCCTCGACGCCAGCGGCAACAGCTCCGCCAACGGCACCCGGCTGCAGATCTGGACCTGTACCGGCGGCGCCAACCAGAAGTGGACGGTGACCCGATGACCGGCCTCTCCCGGGACGACGGCGCCCCACGGCACCGGCACCGTAGCACCCGTCCTCTGACGGCGCTCCTCGGCGCCGCGGCCGCCGTCTGCGCGACTTTGGCCGTCCACCCCGCCGCGACGGCCGCCCACCCCGCAGCCACGGCAGCCCCTGTCGCCGGCGTCGCGGCCGCGCCCCCGACAGGCTGGGTCACCGTCGTCAACAGCGGCAGCGGCAAGTGTCTCGACGCGCGGGCGGCCGCCACAGTGAACGGCACCGCCGTGCAGCAGTACGCCTGCAACGGCACGACCGCGCAGCAGTGGACCATCACACCGACGGCCGACGGCCATGTGCGGATCGCCAACCGCAACGACACGGCCCAGGTCGTCGACGTCAGTGACGTGTCCGCCGCCGACAACGCCGCCGTCCACCTCTGGACGTACGGTGGCGGGAACAACCAGCAGTGGCAGGCCGTGGACGAGGGCGGGGGAGCGTACCGCTTCGTGAACCGGCACAGCGGCAAGTGCCTGGACGTGCCGGCCGCCTCGACCGCGGACGGCGTCCAGCTGGTGCAGTACACCTGCAACGGCACGGCCGCCCAGCGCTTCCAGGTGACCCCCGTGAGCACTGCTCCCGGCGATGTCGATCTCGGCCCGAACGTCGCCGTGTTCGACCCTTCCATGCCTTCCGCCACCATCCAGAGCCGGCTGGACACGATCTTCCGACAGCAGGAGACGAACCAGTTCGGTCCGCAGCGCCACGCGGTGCTGTTCAAGCCCGGCACCTACAACAACGATGTCAACGTCGGCTTCTACACCCAGGTCCTCGGCCTCGGCCAGTCCCCGGACGCGGTGACGATCAACGGGGCCGTCCACGTGGAGGCCGACTGGTTTCCGCCGCAGAACGCCACGCACAACTTCTGGCGGGGCGCCGAGAACCTCTCGGTGAACCCGACGGGCGGCACCGACCGCTGGGCCGTCTCACAGGCGTCCTCGTACCGCCGGATGCATGTGCGCGGCAATCTGGAGCTCAGCGACGGCGGGTGGTCGAGCGGCGGGTTCATGGCCGACACGAAGATCGACGGGCAGGTACGCTCCGGCACGCAGCAGCAGTGGCTGACCCGCAACTCCCAGCTCGGCAGCTGGACCGGCTCCAACTGGAACATGGTCTTCGTCGGCAGCCAGGGCGTCCCGGGCACCACCTTCCCCAACCCGCCCCACACGACCGTCGAGCGCACGCCGACGATCCGCGAGAAGCCCTTCCTGTACGTGGACGGCGCCGGCGCCTACCGGGTGTTCGTACCCGCTGCGAGGGCCGACTCGACCGCCACGACCTGGGCCGCGGGCAGCGCCCCGGGGGCCTCGCTCCCGATCGACCGGTTCCACATCGTGAAGCCGGGTGCGACCGCCGCGCAGATCAACGCCGCGCTGGCCGAGGGGAAGGACCTGCTCGTCACCCCCGGCGTCTACCGTCTCGACCGGACCCTGAAGGTGACCCGGCCCGACACCGTCGTGCTCGGTCTCGGCCTGGCGACCTTCATTCCCGAGGGCGGCGTCACGGCCATGACCGTGGCCGACGTGGACGGTGTGAAGATCGCGGGCGTCCTCTTCGATGCCGGTACGGTCAACTCCCCGACCCTGGTGGAGATCGGGCCGCCGGGATCAGCCGCGTCCCACGCGGCCAACCCGACCTCGCTGCACGACGTCTACTTCCGGGTCGGCGGCGCGGCGGTCGGCAAGGCCACGACGAGCCTCGTCGTCAACAGCGACCACGTCATCGGCGACCACATGTGGATCTGGCGCGGTGACCACGGCACCGGCATCGGCTGGAACACCAACACGGCCGACACGGGTCTGATCGTCAACGGCGACGACGTGACCATGTACGGCCTCTTCGTCGAGCACTACCAGAAGCACCAGACCATCTGGAACGGCAACGGCGGCCGGACGTACTTCTACCAGAACGAGATGCCCTACGACCCGCCCAACCAGGCCGCTTGGATGAACGGTTCGACGCAGGGTTACAGCGCCTACAAGGTCGCGGACTCGGTGACCAGCCATCAGGCGTACGGGCTCGGGAGCTACTGCTTCTTCAACGTCAATCCCGGTGTGGTCGCGGAGCGTGCCTTCGAGGCGCCGCAGCACCCGAACGTCCGCTTCCGCAGCATGGTCACGGTCTCCCTCGGCGGTACGGGGACCATCCGTCATGTGATCAACGACCGTGGTGGACCGTCCAATTCCACGACCAACGTCGCCAACCTGGTGAGTTACCCCTGAAGCGCGCCGGGGCGCCTCGCGGCGCCCCGGCCCGGGACCACCGCAGCGTCACCGACTTAATGAAAGACCTAAGAAAAGTGAGGCCGGAGTCATTGACCCCGGCCGGACCGGCGGGCAAGGTGCGGGAGAGCGCTCTCTCGCGCCTTCTTCGTTTCTTCCAACTCCCTTTACGAGGAGACCTCTTCATGCCCGCAGTCGGCATACCCGTGGCGGCACCGCCACGCAGACGACGCCCCGCCGCAGCCCGCCGCGGCATCGCAGCCACCGTCGTGACCGCCCTCGTCGCAGCGCTGCTCGCCCTCCTCCCGGCCCCCGCCGCCCAGGCCGCCCCGGTGCTGCTCTCGCAGGGGAAGCCGGTCACCGCCTCCAGCCAGGAGAACGGCGGGACGGCCGCGGCCGGCGCCGTCGACGGCGACCTCGACACGCGCTGGTCCAGCGCCTTCTCCGATCCCCAGTGGCTCCAGGTCGACCTCGGCGCGCCCGCGGCCGTCGAGCGCGTCGAGCTGCGCTGGGAGGCCGCGTACGCGACCGCCTACAGGATCGAGACCTCCGTCGACGGCACCACCTGGTCGACGGCCCACTCCACGACCACCGGTGCCGGCGGCACCGAGACCGTCGCCGTCTCGGGCACGGCGCGCTACGTCCGGATGGAGGGCCTCATCCGGGCCACCCCATACGGCTACTCCCTCTGGGAGTTCCAGGTCTACGGCGCCACGAACGGCGGCCCGATGCTGCCCGGAGGCGGTGACCTCGGCCCGAACGTGCACATCATGGACCCGTCCACGCCCGGCATCCAGGCCAGGCTCGACCAGGTCTTCCAGCAGCAGGAGTCGGCCCAGTTCGGCAACGGCAGGCACGCCTTCCTCTTCAAGCCGGGCACCTACAACGGTCTCAACGCCCAGATCGGCTTCTACACCCAGATCGCCGGTCTCGGCCTGCGCCCCGACGACACCACCTTCAACGGCGACGTGACCGTCGACGCCGGGTGGTTCAACGGCAACGCGACGCAGAACTTCTGGCGCTCGGCGGAGAACCTGGCGCTCAACCCGGTCAACGGGACCAACCGCTGGGCCGTCTCCCAGGCCGCCTCCTTCCGCCGTATGCACGTCAAGGGCGGCCTCAACCTCGCCCCGAGCGGGTACGGGTGGGCCAGCGGCGGCTACATCGCCGACAGCAAGATCGACGGCACGGTCGGGCCCTACTCGCAGCAGCAGTGGTACACCCGGGACAGCGCCGTCGGCGGCTGGACCAACGGTGTGTGGAACATGACCTTCTCCGGCGTCGAGGGCGCCCCGGCGACCAGCTTCCCCAACCCGCCGTACACCACCCTCGACACCACCCCGATCTCCCGCGAGAAGCCCTTCCTCCACCTCGACGGCAACGAGCTCAAGGTCTTCGCGCCCGCCAAGCGCACCAACGCCCGCGGCGTCAGCTGGGCGAACGGCACCCCGCAGGGCGAGTCGATCCCGCTCAACCGCTTCTACGTCGTCAAGCCGGGCGCCACGGCGGCCACCATCAACGCCGCGCTCGCCCAGGGCTTGCACCTGCTCTTCACCCCGGGCGTCTACCACGTCGACCGGACCATCGAGGTCGACCGGGCGGGCACCATCGTGCTCGGTCTCGGCCTCGCCACGATCATCCCCGACAACGGTGTCACCGCGATGCGGGTCGCCGACGTCGACGGCGTCCGCCTCGCCGGCTTCCTGATCGACGCGGGCCCGGTCAACTCCCCGACGCTGCTGGAGATCGGCCCGCAGGGCGCCTCCGCCGACCACGCCGCCAACCCCACCACCGTTCAGGACGTCTACATCCGCATCGGTGGCGCGGGAGCCGGCAAGGCGACCACCAGCATGGTCGTCAACAGCGACGACACGATCGTCGACCACACCTGGGTCTGGCGAGCCGACCACGGCGAGGGCTGGGGATGGGAGACCAACCGAGCCGACTACGGCGTCCGCGTCAACGGCGACGACGTCCTGGCCACCGGCCTGTTCGTCGAGCACTTCAACAAGTACGACGTCGAGTGGTACGGCGAGCGCGGCCGCACGATCTTCTTCCAGAACGAGAAGGCGTACGACGCGCCCAACCAGGCCGCCATCCAGAACGGCACGACGAAGGGCTACGCCGCCTACCGCGTCGACGACTCCGTCGACGTCCACGAAGGCTGGGGCCTGGGCAGCTACTGCTACTACAACGTGGATCCGACGATCCGCCAGGACCACGGATTCACGGCCCCGGTGAAGCCCGGGGTGAGGTTCCACAGCCTGCTCGTCGTCTCACTCGGCGGCAACGGCCAGTACGAACACGTCATCAACGACATCGGCTCACCGACCTCGGGGACCGCGACGATCCCGTCCACGATCGTCTCGTTCCCCTGACCTCCGCGCACGGAGAAGCCCCGCCCACCGGTCGGATCCGGCGGGCGGGGCCCTTTCCCGTACGTCTGGTCAGCTGCCCGCGCTCGCCTCCCGGTGGGCCCGGATGATCTCCGCGTACCGGTGTCCGCTCGCCTTGATCGTGCGGGCGTGGGTCGCGTAGTCGACGTGGACGAGACCGAAACGCTTGTCGTAGCCGTAGGCCCACTCGAAGTTGTCCAGCAGGGACCAGGCGTAGTAACCCGCCAGCGGTGCGCCCTTGCGTACGGCCCGGGCGCAGGCCGCGATGTGCTGCTCCAGGTACCGGATCCGGTCCGGGTCGTGCACGGCGCCGTCGGGCCCCACGGCGTCGGGGAACGCGGAGCCGTTCTCGGTGACGTAGAGCCGCCGTACCCCGTAGTCCTCGGTCAGCCGCAGCAGCAGCGCCTCGAGCCCTCCGGCGTCGATCTGCCAGTCCATGCCGGTGCGCGGTACCTCGGGCAGACGCACTTCCTTGGCGTACGGGACCGGACCCGTGGGGTCGTCCTCGACGGTCGCCGGGAAGTAGTAGTTGAGGCCGTGCCAGTCGAGCGGTGCGGCGATCGTCTCCAGGTCACCGGGGTGTTCCGGCAGCTCGACCCCGTACAGCTCGCGCATGTCGACCGGGAAGCCGCGCCCGTAGACGGGGTCGAGCCACCAGCGGTTGGTGTGCCCGTCCATCCGGACGGCCGCCGCGATGTCCTCGGGGCCGGTGGAGGCGGCCTCGACCGTGGAGTGGTTGGTGACGAGACCGATCTGCGCGCCGGGCGCGGCCGCGCGCAGGGCCTGAGTGGCCAGACCGTGGCCCAGCAGGAGGTGGTAGGAGGCGCGGACGGCGGCGGTCAGATCGGTCAGCCCGGGGGCCATCCGGCCCTCCAGGTGGCCGATCCACCCCGAGCAGAGCGGCTCGTTGAGGGTGGCCCACTGGGTGACGCGGTCCCCGAGCCGGCCGGCGACGGCGGAGGCGTACGCGGCGAGGTGCTCGGCGGTCTCGCGCGAGGTCCAGCCGCCCCGGTCCTGGAGGACCTGGGGAAGGTCCCAGTGGTAGAGGGTCACCGACGGTGTGATGCCGGCCCCGAGGAGCCCGTCGACGAGCCGGTCGTAGAAGTCGAGGCCGGCGGTGTTGACCGGTCCGTCGCCGCCGGGGACGACGCGCGGCCAGGCGACCGACAGCCGGTAGGCGTCGGTGCCGAGCCGCTTCATGATGGCGATGTCCTCGGACCACCGGTGATAGTGGTCGCAGGCCTCGTCGCCGTGGTCGTCGTTGTCGACCTTGCCGGGAGTGTGGGAGAACGTGTCCCAGATGGAGGGGGACCTGCCGTCCTCCGCCACGGCTCCCTCGATCTGGTAGGCCGAGGTGGCCGTGCCCCAGACGAAGTCCCGGGGGAGGGCGGCGAGGTCTGTGGGCAGGGAGTCGGTCGCTTCGGACACGGAGATCCTCTCAAGGCGTGCTGATGGAGGGGGACTACTTGACCGCTCCGGCGGTGAGTCCGGTGACGAGATAGCGCTGAAGGAGGAGGAAGCCGGCCACGACGGGCACGCTCACGACGAGGGAAGCGGCCATGACCTGGTTCCAGTACACGTCGTTCTGGGTCGAGTAGCCCTGGAGGCCCACCGCGAGGGTGCGGGTGGCGTCGTTGGTCATCACCGAGGCGAACAGCACCTCGGCCCACGCGGTCATGAAGGCGTAGACGGCGACGGCGACGATGCCGGGGATCGCGGCGGGCACGATCACCCGGAAGAGCGCGCCGAGCGGACCGCAGCCGTCGACCTTGGCGGCCTCGTCCAGATCGCGGGGCACCGAGTCGAAGTACCCGATGAGCATCCAGATCGAGAACGGCAGGGAGAAGGTGAGATAGGTGAGGATGAGGCCGCCGCGTGAGCCGAACAGCGCGATCCCGGTGGCGTTGCCGATGTTGACGTAGATGAGGAACAGCGGCAGCAGGAAGAGGATGCCGGGGAACATCTGGGTCGACAGCACCGTGACCGTGAAGACCCGCTTGCCGCGGAAGGAGTACCGGCTCACCGCGTAGGCGGCGAAGACTGCGATGACGACGGAGCAGACGGTCGCCGAACCGGCCACGATCAGCGAGTTCATGAAGTAGTCGGCGAGCGGGACCGTCTCCCAGATGTCGACGTACGGCCGGATCGTGAGCCCCGAGGGGATCCACTGGAACTTCCCCGAGACGTCCTGCAGCGGCTTCAGCGAGCTCGAGATCATGACGTACACCGGAAGCAGGACGAATCCGGTGAGGAGAGTCAGAAAGATCCGCCTGCTCCACAGGAAGGACCGAGGCGGGGCCATGGGGGAGCGGGGCGCGCGGCGTGCGGTGGTCTCAGGCATCGCCCGTCTTCCTTCCGCGGGAGGTGGCCAGGAGGTAGACGCCCGTCACGACGAGCAGGAAGAGCAGCAGCAGTACCGACATGGCCGCGCCCGTGCCGAAGTTCCAGGTCTGGAACGACGACTGGTAGATGTGGATCGAGATCACGTCGGCCGCCTCGGGGGCCGCCTTGCCGAACAGCACGAACGGCGTGTTGAAGTCGTTGAACGTCCACAGGAAGAGCACGAGGACGAGCACCTGGTTGACCGGGCGCAGCGAGGGCAGCGTGATCCGGCGGATCTGCTGCCAGACGCCCGCGCCGTCCAGGGCGGCGGCCTCGTAGATCTCCCGGGGGATGTTCTGCAGACCGGCCATCATGATGAGGAAGGCGAAGGGCCAGCCCTTCCACACCGATACGACGAGCAGCGTGACGAAGCTGTTCTCGCCGATCAGCCAGAACGGCGGGCTGTCGGTGAGCCCGAGCTGGTCGTGCAGTACATGGTTCACCAGGCCGTTGTCCCGTTGGAACATGAACGCCCAGGTGATGACGGCGGCGTAGACGGGCAGGGCGTAGGGGACGAGGAAGATCGTCCGCAGGATGCCCCGGCCACGGAAGGTCTCCTGGAGGAAGATCGCGGCGGCGGTGCCCAGCAGCCAGCACAGTCCGACGGAGAGCAGCGTGAACAGGCAGGTGGTGAGGAAGGAGTTCAGCAGCGCCTGGCCCACCGGCGCGTCGAAGTCGACGGTGAGGGCGTAGTTGTCGAAGCCGGCCCACGGAGCGGTGCCCCAGTCCCGGATGTAGAACTGGGTGAGTTCCTTGAAGCTCATGACGATGCCGATGACCATCGGCACCAGGTGGACCAGGATCTCGAGGACGAGCGCGGGGAGCAGCAGCAGGTACGGCAGCGAGATGCGGCGGAGCCGCCCGGGAGGGCGCGGGCTGCGCGCCTTCCCGGGGGTGAGCTTCGGTGCGGTCCGTCCCGCCGGTTCGATGGCGGTGGTCGTCATGTCGGTGTCCGTGCTCACTTCTTGGGCATCTGCTGCTGGGCCTTCTCGAGCTTGGCCCGCACCGACTCGGTGGTCACCTCACGGCCGGCGGCCGCCTCGGCGAAGAGCTCCTTGACGGCGGTGCCGACGACCGTCTCGAACTGCGACTCCTCCGGCACCTGGGGGAGCGCGGCGGCGCTGGTGGCGAGGGTTTCACGCAGGACGGCGAGGGCCGGGGTGTTGAACGCAGGGTCCTGCTGGGCGGAGGAGACCGGCGGTATCGATCCGTAGGCCTTGTTGAGGATCTTCTGCTCCTCGTCACCGGTCATGAACTTCACGAACTTCATGGCGCCGTCGATGTTCCTGGTGTTCTTGAAGACGGCCATGTTGATGCCGGCGACCATGGAATTGGTGGACTTGCCCTGTCCTGGAGCGCCGGACTGCACGGGAGCGGGCGCGACACCCCACTCGTCCTCCTTCATGCCCTGCGAGGCGAAGGTGGCGGAGGCGGTCTGCCACAGCACCATGGCGGTCTTGTCGTTGGAGAAGTCGCTGAGGGACTGGTTCTGCGCGTACTCGGCGTTGCCCGGGGCGACGATCTTGTGCTCGGCCATCAGGTCGACGTACTGCTCGACCGCGGCCACGGCACCGTCGGAGGTGAAGTCGGCCTTGCCGTCGGGGGTGAAGAAGTCCGCGCCGTGCTGCTTGCCGAGGACGAAGACCTGGTGGATGTTGTTCGCGAGGTTGGAGCCTTCTACGCCGATCGCGGACTTGCCGTCCTTGCTGAGCTTCTTGCCGGTGGCGACCAGCTCGTCCCAGGTGGCCGGCGGCTTGGCGATGCCCGCGTCCGCGAACATCTTCTTGTTGTAGTAGAGGGCGTACGCCATGGAGTACAGGGGGACGCCCGCAGGGTCCTGGCCCTGGACACCGGTGGAGTCGAGCGCCGACGCCACGAAGCGGTCCTTGCCGCCGATCTTCTCGAAGTTCTTCGCGTCCCAGGGGAGCAGGGCGCCGCTGGACTGCAGGGAGGCGCTCCAGGTGTTGCCGATGTTGAGGACGTCGGGGCCCTGGCCGGAGGTCGTGGCGGTGAGGATGCGGTTGAGCAGGTCGTTCCAGGGGACGACCTCCAGCTTCACCTTGATCCCGGTCTGCTTCTCGAACTTGTCGAGTTCGGGCTGGAGGACCTCCTTGTCGACCTCGATACTGGCGCCCTGGTTGGACGCCCAGTAGGTGAGCGTCTTGGGGTTCTCGTTGGACCCGGCACCGCCGGAGGTGCCGCCGCCGCAGGCGGCCGCCGAGAGGACGAGGGAGAGGGTGACGGCGCCGACGGCTGCGGCTCGGGTTCTGCGCATGACTCCAGGGGCCTTTCGTGGAGTGGCGGATCGCCCGCGAGGGGGAACGGCGCATGGTCCCGCGTTCAGTTCCCGAACGACCTCAGGGCTTAATTTAGGATGTGAGTTAAACCTCAAGCGAAGGTCGCGTCAAGAGTCGTGACAGCGGTATGTTGCTTGCAAGCACATGACGACGAGGGGGCAGGGTGACAGTGCGCAGCGGCCGTACGGTGCGTGACCTGCGGCGGGAGAACCGCACCGCGGTGTTGCAACGGTTGTATTTCGACGGGCCGTTGAGCCGCTTCTCGCTCGGGCCGGTCACCGGCCTGAGTTCGGGCTCCGTGAGCAACGTCGTGGCCGAACTGGTCACCGAGGGCCTGGTGGAGGAGGCGGGCAGCGTCGACTCCGCCGGCGGCCGCCCCCGCACGCTGCTGCGCATCAGCCCGCACAGCGGGTACATGATCGGGGTGGACGTCGGCGAGACCCGGGTGCGGGTCGAGCTCTTCGACCTGGCCCTGACCGAACTCGCGCGGGTCGAGCGGCCGTTGGAGACGAAGGGGGAACGGCGGGTCGACCGCTATGACGTCGGGGTCGTCGTCGGTCATCTCCGAGAAGGCATCACAGAGGTTCTGGAGCGGGCCGGTATCGCGGCGGAGCGCCTGCTCGGCGTCGGCATCGGCGTGCCGGGCATCGTCGCCAGGACCGGCGACGACGGCGCCGTCGTGCACGGGCAGACCATCGGGTGGGACGCCGTACCGCTGGAGCGACTGCTGCGTGAGTCCCGACTGCTGCCCGACACCGTCCCCTACTACATCGACAACGGCGCCAAGACGCTCGGCCAGGCGGAGATGTGGTTCGGAGCCGGCCGGGGCGCGCGAAACGCGGTCGTGGTCCTCTTCGGCTCGGGTGTCGGCGCCTGTGTCGTCGCCGACGACATGAGACCCGGCCGGGCCGTGGAGTGGGGCCATCTGACCGTACGGGTACGGGGCCGCCGCTGCCGCTGCGGCGCCCAGGGCTGCCTGGAGGCGTACGCGGGGGCCGAGGCGCTGCTCCAGCGCTGGGCCGAAGCGGGCGGCCGCCCGCCCGCGGACGCTGACGAGGAGACCGCGCTGACCGCGATGCTCGCCGCCGCCTACCCGGCACCCGCAGCCGACGGTGCCGTACCGGAGGCCGACGACACGGCCCTGGCCGTCCTGGAGGAGACCGCCGAGTACCTCGGCGCCGGGTTCTCCGACCTCATCAACCTCTTCCAGCCCGAGCGCATCCTCGTCGGCGGCTGGGCCGGCCTCCAACTCGGCGCCCGCTTCCTGGACTCCGTACGGGCCTACGCCACCTCCTACTCCCTCTCCTACCCGGCCGCGCACGTACGCATCGACCTCGGCACCCTCGGTCCGGACGCCGTCACCGTCGGCGCGGCGATCCTGCCGCTGGCCGACTTCTTCGCCCGCGGCGGCCGCCGCGCGGAGACGAACCAGGAGGAGCAGCCTCCGGCCTGGCAGACCACCCTCCAGGAACGGGCGGCGCAGTAGGGCGCGGCCGCGGTCGGTGAGGGGGCCGGGCTCGTACGTCGTCACGGTCGGCTGCCGGCGGGCGGCCGCGGTGCCCTGACATCCGGCGGGAACGGCCGCAACCGTTCCCGTTCGGCATCCGTGAGAGCACTACGAGTGCGGTGACCAGCGGCACAGGGCAGGGATCGTCATGGGGCATCGCGCAGCGTGAGAATGTACGCGGCAGTGAGCGCAACGCCACGGTCTTCGTCATGCGACAGATCCGCAAGGGCACGTGACGCCGGGATTCCGGGGATGTCCGCGAGTGCCTGCGTCAGCCGTCGACGTGCGGAGGGACCGCTGGTGCCGCGGGCGAGGAACTCGACGAGCCTGGTGGTGATCTGGTCCGCCAACCCGGGATCACGCGCCAGCACGCTCAGTGCATCGGCCGCATCGACGTCATTCGTCTCCTCGACGACCATGTCGATGAGCGTCGGAACCGCGTCGGCCACTCCACGTACCCCGAGCGCCACAGCCGCACATCTGCGGACCGCGATGTCGGAGTTCGTCAGGGCATCCCGCAACAGCGCGGTCGCCCCATCGCTCGGGATCTCGGCGATGGGCCGGACAGCACGCTCCCGCACCTCGGCCACCGGCGAGCCAAGGCCTTCCGCCAGCAGCGTCAACCCTCCATCGCCCGATTGCGCCAGAGCCCATCGAAGGGCTCCGGCGACGTTCGGGTCCGACTCGCCCAACGCCGCCTCGGCCAGTACTTCCACGGGCACCGGAACCCCTTCGACCGAGGACAGGGCCGCGCGCTGACGTCTGCCGGCACTCTCCGACCCCAGAGCATGGAGGAGTGCGACGATCTGGAGCACGTCCTCCCAGCCGGCGGGTTCCGCGGCACCGATCCGACGGAGACGCGTGAGCAGCGCCGTCTCAGCGGCGATGCGTTCGCGCGTCTGGCGGATGAGGTCGTCGACGAGCGCCGAGGGCTTGAAGCCGGGATCATCCAGCGCACTGCCGACCTCACGCAGCGACAGCCCCAAGGAGCGCAGGCTCTCGATGTGGAAGATGCGCCGGATGTCCTCGGTCGAGTACTCGCGATAGCCCGCCTCGGTACGGCCCGTCGGCCGCACGAGGCCGAGCGACTCGTAGTGCCTGAGCATCCGGGCGCTGACCCCGGACCGTCGTGCCACATCACCGATCAACACGTCCTACCGCCCCTCCTGGCCCTTCCCGCCGAGCGCCACGACGCGCTTCGCCTCCTCGATCGCGAACTCGAACCCGGCATCCGGGTCGCGCAGAAGCCGCTCCGTGGCGATCGCGTGCTCACGTACGCGAGGGTCCGGATCCGTGCTCGCAGCCCGCAGAGCCGGCAGGATCACCTCGCCGAGCGCGATCAGCGCCCGGCTCAGGCTCAACCGTGTCTCTCGATCGCCGCGCCCGAACTGAGTCGCCAGCACGCCGGCCAACTCGGGCTCTTCCTCCTCGGGTACGAGCACGACAGCTGCCCGCCAAGCGCTCCGCGCCACCTCGTCGTCGGCGTCGGACAGAAGCGCCCCTGTGATCGCCGGCCACGCCTGCCGATCCCCGATCTTGGACAGCGTGTGCAACGCCTGGCTCCGTGCCTGTGCTCGCTCCGAGCGGACTTCGTGGAGAAGCCCTGGAACCGTCACCGATGACGAGTGGCGGGTGAGTGCCCACGTCAGCATCTCGCGTACATAGAACTCGGGCTCGATCGCGCATCGCTCGATGAGTTTGTCGACGAACCGCGCGTCGGGGGTCGTGCCGACCGCCAGCGCTGCCCGCAGTCGCACCGACGAGCGGCCGTCCTCCAGCCCCTGGAGGGCTCGCGTCGTATCCGTGTCCTGTTGCGCCATGGTCATCGGGACCACCTCCTCGGCCACAGTGAAGACCTTGTCACCGTGTCAAGGTCAAGCCGGCGCGGCGGGGTGCTGTTCAGCCGGGCGGATGTGGCACGGCGGGGCGTTTTGCAGCCGGCGGATGTGCGCGGCACGGCGCCCATACCCACCGGCGGGCCTCCCCATGGATCACACGGCGACCACGGGCGAGATGCGCTCGACGGCGCGGAGATAGTCACGGCCCTCCAGCGGTTCATCCATGAGGAACCGCATGCCGAGGTCCACGAGCTCCACCGGTCGTTCCACGGGCAGCATGTGGTCGGCGTCGGACACGACGGCGAGCCGGCTGTCGGCGCAGGTGGCGGCGAGGTCGCGGCACCGGTCGGGCGTCGTGAAGCTGTCGTGCTCGCCGGACGCGACCAGAACGGGCATCGGCGGTGGCTGGTGCAGGTCGAGCCCCTCGTGCCGGAGCAGGCGCTGCGTGTTCGCGATGAACTGCTCCCTGTCGTGGGGAGTCAGGTTCTGCAGCCGGCGGCGGAGGAACCGCCGTACCCGCGTCCCCGCCACCACGGAATCGACCGTGTCGAGGTTCATGAGCATGCCGAGTGTCACATCGGTGAACTCCTCGATCCGCTCGGCCTTCAGCAGCTCGACACTCCGTCGAATCGGGCCTTGTGCCTGCTCCGGGATGTGCGTCATGGTGCCGATGAGCACCAACTTCGCGACGAGACCGGGACGCTTCTGCGCGAGCCGGTAGGCGACCGCGCTGCCGTAGGACCCGCCGAGGAGATTCACCGAGTTCAGTCCGAGGTCATCGAGCATGTGACCCAAGGCGTCCGCGAGGAAGTCGGATCCATAGTGCTCGGGCAGGACGGGGCTGGCTCCCCAGCCGGGCAGGTCGACGGTCAGTACGTCGGCGAACTCCAACAGCTCGCGCTCCAGGCGGCCCCAACTCTCCTTCGTCTGGAACGCGCCGCCGACCAGGACCAGCGTCCCGATGCGCGCCGAACGGCCGCGGACGAACCGCGACTCACATCGGAAGCCGCCCCATCGATGGCGCGTAACGGTCACCTCGCCGTGCCCCTCGGCCCGGCAGGCTTCCCGAACCCCCATCGTGGAACCTTTTCCCAAAGTCATGAAACCCGCCCAAACTCAATGAACTTTACGAGGTCATGTGAATCCAGCATGAGAACTGCCAATGAGCGTCGCGAGTTGTGTCCTGTGGCGACGCGAGCGACGCCTATTGGCATATGAAATGACGAATAATCGAATAAGGCGCACGCTCGTCACTCATCCGCTTATTACGGATAGATTGCCGATCTTACCGCCCGAGCTACGGCCGAACTCGCCGCCGCCACGGCGGCACGGCGTCCCGTCCGGTCGGTCCCGCCCGGGCGGCCACGCGCACTGCGCAGACCGCACGTACGCTCTTACGCCGTCCGCGTCAGACCTACCCGCTGCTTCGGCGGGTAGCTGGGGCGAGGGCTTCGTCCGGGCGCCGGGATCGTTTCCAGGCCCGGCTCGAACTGCGCGGACGGCCCGGGTTCTGTGCTCCTCCGACGGCGGAGCCGGCCCTAGGGAGTGATCCGCCTCACACGCTGTCACAGCCGTTGATCGCGCGGTGTCTTGATGTCGCAGCCGATGAGACGGAGGAGATGCCATGACCGAGACCACCGATCGTGTCGTGCGCGGCAGTGGAAATGCCAGGGTCAGGTGGGCCGAGCGCCCGGCGCAGCGCGACGACGTGGCCGTGACGTCGGGCACCGCGGAACTGGCAGCCTGACCAGTCATTCGACAGGAAGAGAACGAGACATGACCGACCACGCCACCGACCCCGCGACCGACACGTTCGTGGCCCACCGCAACCTGCTCTTCACCGTCGCCTACGAGATGCTCGGGTCGGCGGCCGACGCCGAGGACGTCCTCCAGGAGACCTGGCTTCGGTGGGTCAAGGCCGACCTGAGGCCGGTGCGCGACCAGCGGGCGTACCTGGTCCGGATCACGACGCGGCAGGCGCTCAACCGCCTGCGCACCATGCAGCGTCGCAGGGAGGCATACGTCGGCCAGTGGCTGCCCGAGCCGCTGCTGACCGCGCCGGACGTGGCCGAGGACGTCGAGCTCGCCGAGAGCATGTCGATGGCGATGCTGCTCGTCCTCGAGACGCTCTCGCCGACCGAGCGGGCGGTGTTCGTGCTGCGCGAGGTCTTCGACGTCGGCTACGACGAGATAGCCGAGGCCGTCGACAAGACCCCCGCCGCCGTCCGTCAGATCGCCCACCGTGCCCGCAGGCACGTCGACGCCCGCCGCCCCCGCAAGGCGGCGTCCGCAAGCCTGACCAGGGCCGCCGTGGAGTCGTTCCAGCGAGCCATCGAAACCGGGAACCCGCAGGAACTCCTCGACGTGCTCGCGCCCGAGATCGTCCTGCTCAGCGACGGTGGCGGCGTCAAGCGGGCCGCGCTCAGGCCCATCATCGGCGCCGAGACGGTGGTCCGCTTCTACTTCGGCGGCACCGCCAAGCCCCGAGGCGCCATCACCTGCGAACGCACCGTGCTCAACGGCAGCCCCGCACTCGTCGTACGCCTCGACGGCGAACTCGACGGCGTCATGGCCCTCCACGTGGAGGACACCCGCATCACCGGCCTCTACTACGTCCGGAACCCCGAGAAGCTCACCCGCGTCGGGACCGAGACCCCGCTGACGCTGCGATGAACACACCGGATTGCCGAGACGCCACCCATCCCTGCCACATGCCGAACGAGAGGGACCACACCATGGCCAGACAGGCGACGACCAAGCCGCGCGGCGTCACCTTCCTCAATGTCGCGATCGCCCTGCAGACCTTGACGCTCTTCTTTCAAGCAGCCACCGCCGGCATGCTGCTGACCTCGTCCCACGGCGCGCTGCTGCACGACGTCGGATCGCGCGTGATGTACGGCGCGTCCATGCTCTACGTGCTTGCCGCGGTCCTCGCCTGGCGGCCGGGCGGCGGCCCGCCCCGCCCCATCCTGTACGCGACCGGCTTCCTCGTCCTCGCCTCGGTGCAGGTCGTCCTGGGCATCGCGCACATGCCCTCGCTCCATGTCCCCCTGGGTGTCCTGATGTTCGGCCTCAGCACCCTGGCGCTCGGCCAGATGCTGACCACCCATGTGTGGGGCCGCTCGCGCTACGCCTCGTAGCCGCTGCCGACCCCAGGTTTTCCCGCACCAGCCCGGCGCCCGCGGTGGCTGCCGTCGCCGCCACCTGGCTGCTCGCGCACACGTACTCGGCTCCGCGGATTCCGAGGGCGCTGGTGTACGTCGAGCAGCAGGCGGACGTCTGCGTGTCACAGCCGTTGCGGGAACGGCTCGCCGTCGATGGCACGGACGACGGTCGTCACCACCCTGAGCGGCGGATATCACTCACCCGCCTGCTGCGAAGGGGGTGCCGTCACATCATGCGACGGCGGTCCCCTCGAGCTCGACCATCTGGCCGGGGATCGCCAGTCGGGTCACCCCGAGCATCGTGGTGGCCGGCGCCACCCCGGCGGCGCCCAACCGCGCAGCCAGCCCGCCGTAGTGCTGGAAGAGCAGATCGACGTCGGTCGTGTAGACGTTGAGCCGGACGAGGCTCGCGAGAGACATGCCGGCCTCGCCGAGCACGGCCTCCAGGTTGTCGATGCTCAACGCCAGCTGCGCCTCCATGTCACCGTCATGCTGAGGCTTGCCGTCGCCGCTCATCGCCGTCTGGCCCGAGATGTACAGGGTCCGTGTGTGGCCGGAGACGACCTCACCCTGGTTGAACCCCATCTCCACCGACCACGCCACCGGGTTGATCGCCGTTCGCTCCATCGCCACATCAGCTCCATTCGGTTCATTGGGGAGTACGGACGTCCATCGGCTCGGCAACCGCCGGCTTCGACGTCGTGTGAGCGAGCCTCCCAACAAATCACGACACCCTTGGTCATGTATTTCGTTAGAGTCCTCGCATGCGCGCCGACCGCCTGGTTTCACTGGTGCTACTGCTGCGCCGGCACGGTCGGATGACCGCGGACACATTGGCCCGCGAGCTGGAGGTGTCCACCCGCACCGTGCTGCGCGACATCGAGGCGCTGTCCGCGGCCGGCGTTCCGGTCTACGCCGAACGCGGGCGGCACGGCGGCTTCGGCTTGTTGCCCGGATTCAGGACCGAGCTCACCGGACTGAACCACGACGAGGCCCTTGCCTTGCTGACCGCAGGTGCGGCGCGCGGCGAGCAGGTGTTCGGCCTCAGCTCGGCGCTCGCTTCGGCGATGCGGAAGGTGGTCGACGCGCTGCCCGAAAGTCACCGGGCCGTCGCGAGCGACGGGGTCCAGCGATTTCTCGTCGAGCCGGAGACCGACCTGCTCTCACGCCGGCTGGTTGCCGACGAGGTGCCCGACACGACGATGATCGAGGTCCGGCGCGCGGTGCTCGCGGGACACAAACTGCGCATCCACTACGCGGCCACGGGCCAGACGCCACAGTGGCGCACGGTCGACCCGATCGGCCTGGTCACCGTACGAGACCGGGGCTACCTGCTGGCCACGAGATCCGGCGCGGACCGCACCTACCGGCTGTCACGGGTATTGGCCGCCGAGGAACTCCCCGAAGCGGCACAGCGACCGAACCGGGTCGATCTGGACCGGATCTGGCGGGAACGTTCCGCGCGGTTTCTCTCCGATGGCCACCTCACCGTGCTGGTACGGGTGAACCCGGCGTGCCGGGAGGACCTGCTGGACACCGCGCTGGCCGTCCGCGCCGAAGAACCCGAAGAGGGCGGATGGCTGCGGCTGGAGGTGACCTTCCAGGATTCACGACACGCCGAATGGGCGCTGTGGCAGCTCGGCACGGACGCGGAAGCCCTGGCCCCGACGTCGTTGAGGAGCTCCCTGCACGACCGCGCCTCCGCGATGGCGACTCACTACAGAGAATCGTCCTGAGAGCGGGAAGCCATCTCCTTCGGCCGACCGGATCGACGTCGGTGCCTTCGACATCAGCCATCGGACGGCGGAACAGCAGTTGCTCTGCGCCCTCATGAGCGGAGAGTGGTCGCCGTGTCCTGACCGAAGGGGCCGCGGCCAGTCGATGCGGTCTTTCACGTCGCGGCGGCTCAGGTCAGGGGGAGCCGCATGATGGTGAGGTCGAGCCATCGGCCGAACTTGGTGCCGACCTCCGGAACCGTACAGACGTGGTCGAAGCCGAACCGTTCGTGCAGTCGGATCGACGCGGTGTTCTCGGCCTCGATGTCGGCGATCACCACATGGTGGCCCGCATGGCGCGCCGAGGCGATGAGGGCAGCCAGCAACGCGGAGCCGACGCCGAGCCCGTGCCGGTCCTCGCGGACGTAGACCGAGTCCTCCACCGTGTGGCGGAACCCGTCGAGATCCCGCCACGGTCCGTAGACCGCGAAGCCGGCCACCTCGCCCTCCACCTCGGCGGCGAACGCAGAGCCGCGCTCCATGTGGGTGTGCAGCCAGGCGGCACCCTCGCTGGGGGACTGCGGGGTGTGGGTCCACAGGGCCGTCGAGTGCTCGATCGCGTGGTTACGTATCGCCCGGATGGCCTCCGCGTCGTCGGGGCGTGCCCGGCGCACCGCCACGACCTCGGTTCTCTCGTATATTGGATTCATGTCCAACATAGTAGACCCCCTGGTGGCGCAGATCGCGGACCGCGTCCGTACCGAGCGGGAGCGCCGCCGGTGGACCCTGGCCCAGCTCGCGGAGGCCTCCGGGGTCTCCCAGGCGATGATCAGCAGGATCGAGCGCGGCGAGAGCAGCCCCACCGCCGTCGTGCTGGGCAAGCTGTCCGCCGCCTTCCAGCTCAGCGTCTCCTCCTTGCTCGCCCTCGCCGAGGGAACGCAGGACGACATGGGCGAAGTCGTCGGACTGCGCCGACGGGACGAGGCGGCCGAGTGGCGCGACCCGGCCACCGGATACCGGCGCCGCCAGGTCACCAGCCCCCACTTCCCGGCGGAGATCGCCGAGATCCACCTGCCTCCCGGAGCCCGCGTGCCCTACCCGGCCGCAGCCTTCGCCTTCGTACGACAGGTGGTCTGGGTCCTCGACGGCCACCTGACCTTCCACGACGGCGACTCGGTCCACGAACTCGAAGCGGGCGACACCATCGAACTCGGCGAACCCACCCCGCGCGTCTTCGCCAACACCACCGGCACCGAATGCCGCTACGCCGTCGTCCTCACCCGCGGCCCACAGCCGTGATGCGCCCCCTTCCCCGAGGCGGCACATTCCTCCTGGCCGCCATAGCCGGAACGGCGATCGCCAACAACTACGCCCTCCAGCCCGCGCTCGCCACCGTCGCCGCCGACCTGGACGTCCCCCTCACCGTGATCGGTCTCGTACCGACCGCCGCACTCGCCGGCTGCATGGCCGGCTTCGCCCTCCTCCTCCCACTCACCGATCACCTCGCCCCCAACCGGCTCGTCGCCGCGCAGCTCACCGCCCTGGCCGCCGCCCTCGCCCTCGCCGCAACCGCGCCCGGCGCCACCGTGCTCCTGGCCGCCTACCTGGTCATCGGCGTGGCGGCCGGCGTCGCGGCCCAGGCCGGCAGCATCGCCGGCCGCCACGCCCCGCCCGGGCGCAGCGGAAGGAGCGTCGCCACCGTGGCCGCCGGCATGTCGGCCGGCATCCTGCTCAGCCGCATGGTGGGCGGCACGCTCACCGACCTCCTCGGGTGGCGGCGGATGCTGCTCGTCTTCGCCGCCCTCGCTCTGCTCGGGGCGATCGTTGCCGCCGCACTTCTGCCCGGGCAGCGCCCGCACTCCCGCCTCGGCTACCGCGCCACCCTCGTTTCGCTTCCCCCGCTCCTGCGCCAACACCCGCAGCTGCGCTCCGCGGTGGCCACCGGCGGGCTCTGGTACTTCGCCTTCAACCTCACCTGGGTCGCCCTCGGCCTCGCGCTGGCTCAGCCGCCCCACTCCCTCGCCCCGACCGCCATCGGCCTGTACAGCCTCGCCGGACTCCTCGGCTTCGCCGTACTCCCCGTGACCGGACGCCTCGTCGACCGGTACGGCGCCCACGCCGTGATCACCACCGCGGTGCTCGCTGCCGCGGCCGGTGCCGCCCTGCTGGCCACAGGCCTGAACTCCCCGCCGGTCGTGGCGGCCGGACTCGCACTCTTCGACGCCGGCTGCTTCGCCGCCCAGGCCGCGAACCAGAGCCGCATCATCGCCCTCGACCCCCAACGCTCCGGCAGCCTCAGCAGCGTCTATCTCGTCCTCTACTTCACGATCGGCGCCATCGGCACCGGCCTCGCCGCTCCCGTGCTCGACACCTTCGGCTGGCGGGGCACCACCGGCACCGCCTTGGTCGCGCTGCTCCTCGCCGCCGTTCTCGGCCTGAAGGGGCGGGGGAGCGGAGCGGACGGAGGTCCGGAAGCGCGTGAGGTGCGAGCGGCGATGTCAGTGACGCCCCGTAACGTAGTAGCCATCGATCAGCACCACGGGGAGACCGACGCATGGGCACGCGTGTCGAAAAGAACGGCTACACCGCAGAACTGACGGACGATCTGGAGATCGTCTACCGCAATCCGCAGGGGCGGAGACTGAAGAGCTTCCCCGCCCCCATCGCGGGCGCACCAGGGCTGGATGCGCAGTTCGAGGCACGGAGGCATCTGAGGAAGCAGCGTGAGGTGTGCCGCCGGCAGGCTCGTGAGTGGGCGCTGGCCGGGGCCGCCGTGCCACGTGCACTGGCCGATGCCGATCCGCTGTGGCGGGAGGCGCTGGAGACGGAGGATGTCGACCTCGGCGACGAGCTGGGCGACGGCGGCCTGTGGGCCCGTACGTATGTCGGGTTCGACGGGCTCACACTGACGCAACTGCTTCCCGAGCAACTCATTCCGCACCGCGACCGTTTGATGCGCGAGGAGCACTGGGAGCCGGAAGGATGCTTCTCCACCGGCATTCCGGACCTCTCCGGCGGCGAGCTCCCCTTCCCCGAGCGGATCATCGCCGCCCACCCAGGCCTCGAGGAGCTGGTGACCCACAAGCTCCTCAGCCTGCAGGGACGCACTCACCAGTGGAGTCTCGTCTACAAGTTTGATGTCGACAGTGAACTCCAGGGGCTCGAGGAATCGGCTCCCGCGCTGTTCATCACCCTTCTCGACGAGATGGCCGACCTGGCCCTGCGGCTGCGCGAGAAGCCGGCAGCCGCCGCCTGGTTCGGGCGGGCCCGCACCGCCGAGCGCGTGCAGGCCCGCAAGGTCGACAAGGAATGGCTGCTGGGCCGCTACCTCGCGTACGCCGACGGCCAGACCCTCTCCGCCACGGTCCTGCGTGCCTGGGCCCGCGAGCTGGCCGTCAAGGGAGTGGCGACCGAGGCGGACCTCGCCCGCTTCCGCCTGGTGGCGATCCGCCGCATCCAGGCGTCGTCGGAGGTGTATCCGCAACTGGCCGCCGACGTACGCAAGATCGCCAAGGCCGCCGGCCTCGACCCCGAGCGTGAACTGGCCACACTGCTCGGCGAGATACTCGACGCAGACGGTGTGTCGCTGCGCGACGACAAGTTCTGGACCGACTGCCTCAAGGGCACGGCCATGGACCTCCTGGGCGACCATGCCCCCACAGCGGTCGACCGGGTGCTGAAGCTGCGTCCGCGTCACTTCGGAGAAGACCCCACCCTGTGGCGGGCGCTGCTGGAGCGCACCGGCGCGCTGGCGCAGCTGGCCGGTGAGGCCGAGGGTCTCCCCGCGGGTGCGGCCGCGGTCTGGTTCTCCGAGTGTGTCCGGGGGAACAGCCACCACCACGGCCCCTCGCCCGTCATGTACGAGATCGCCGAGATGATCGCGCCGCGGCTGGCGGCCGATGGTGTTCCCGTGAAGTTCCGTTACCGGCACTTCGGTGACCGAAGCGACGCAAAGACGCCTCTTGACCTGATCGACCTCCTGCTGGAGCACGGCGCGCCTGTCGCAGACCCACCGGAACTCCTCGGCCCGTCGCAGCTGTACACCCTCCTGCTCGGCCGCCGGCCGAAGCTGGAGCATCTGCAGGCGGACGAGCGCTTCGCCCGCGAGCTGCGGGCACGGGTGCGCGCCGATCTGGAGATGACCACCAAGGACCTGGGGCCCAACAGCTGGTATCAGCCTCATGAGACAAAGGGCTGGCAGCACATCCCCGAGCTGTTCGACAACCCGATCGGGCACGAGGAGATCCGTGCCTGGTGCGACCGCGAGCGGGCGAAGCTGCGCGCGGGGGTCGACTTCGAGGAGCTGGTCCTGCTGCTCGGCCGCTTCGTACACGTGGGCGTGGCAGTGGACCTGCTCCTCAAGAACGCGGACGCTGCCGCGGAGTTCGCGGCCGTGGATGTCATGACGCTGCTGATGGCCGAGCTCCCCGACACCGTCTCGCGGGCGCAGGTGGAGGAGGCGCTGGGCAGACTCCAGCCCTACGGCGTCGAGCGGGAGGGCGTCCGGGGCCCCAATCGCGGACCGATCCTGGAAACGCTGCCGCAGCTGGGCGAACCGATGAACAGTCTGGCCGCACGCTCCGTGGTGATGGCCGTCAACTGCCGTGCCGGCCTTGAGCGGCTCGTCCGCCGCCTCACCCCCGATGGGGACGACGCGAAGCCGACCCCCGAGGCGGGGAGGGAAGCGCCCTACATCCAGATGGCCCGCCAGATGATGCGGTTCGCGGAGCGGGACACCGCCGTCTGGGAGGGTGACCTCGCGCAGCCCAGCACCAGGTTCGACATCTCAGTCCGCCACGACGTGTTCCACCGGGCGCACGCCAACGCCGCGCCACTCGCCCTGTGCGCCGTCTCCTCCAGGCCGGGCGGCCGGGCGGGCCAGTCGCTGATGACGTACACGACCCATCCCGTCGCCGCCGGCGAACCGGGTCGCTGGCGGATCGTTTACTGCGAGGCGCCCGAGGACCGCACCGGCGCCTATGCCCCAACCCAGGGGCAGGTCTTCCGGACGGCGACGTCCGTCGCCGTCGTACTGGTCAGCCGAGGGACCGAGCCCCACCGGATGCTGTGGGAGTACGCCCCCGACGGCTCCTTCGCCGAGGACGGCCCCCTGGCAGCCGCAGGAGTGAAGCTCACGAGTGCCCACGTTCTCGAGCCGGCGCGCCCGGCCGACTGGTTCGCGCGTTTCGTCGCGCTGTACCGCGAGCGCGGCCCGGCACCGGCTCGTCCGGAGCTCGCCGCAGCCCTCGCCGAGCGGTTGGGCCTCTCGCCGGTGGAAGCCACCGTGCTGCTGATGGCACACGTCTCCTGCGCGCCGCACCAGTTGGAACAGGAGGACGACTACCTCTCCCATCACCCCTCCGCCGACCTGGAGGCATGGAAGATCCGACGCAGCGAGGCGGACGAGGCTGCCGCCGCCCTCACGTCCGTGCTCGGCTCCCGGTTCTTCACGACGTTCTACGACAAGCTCCTCCCCGACGATCCCGAGCAGCTGTGGAGTACGGGCCCCGACGTGGACCGCGCCGCCGAGTGGTGGCTGCAGGAGCTGGGCAGCCCCCTGCCCGTTCCCACCGCACTGCTGCCTCTCGCAACCAAGGAGATGCACCCTCCCAAGGGCGAGGCGGCCCTCGCCCCGTCGGAGGGCTCGGGCGAGCGCTCGTGGCCCCACCTGCGGCTTCCCTCTCTCCTGGGGACCCTCGCCACCGGGGCGCACTGTCTCGACCACCACCGGGCAGGCCTGGTAGGTGAACCGCAGCCGCTGGCCCTGCCGAGGATCGCCGCCTGGACCGCCTACCGCACCCCGGCCGGCGATCCGCTGCGCTCCGCGGTCGCCGCGGCGATCTCCAGGATTCGCGAGGACCTGGCCGCGGATCCCGGCCCGCTCACCCTCTTCTCACTGCAGAGCAACTACCTGATGGGAGAGCCTCCTTCCACCGAGGCGCTCACCGCTCATCCGGCGGTCACGGAGGTGGCTGACACGACGTTCGCCATGCGTCATCTGCGCGTGGACCCCGCCGCGCTGAAGGGGCCGGACGATCCGCTGCTGGACACCCTGGACGCCTACCTCGACTCCGTACGGCCCTCCCAGTGGCTGCCCAGCCCCTCCGGGCTGCCCGCCCTCGCCGACCTGAGGCTGCTGCTGAGCGACGACTTCGTCGCGCTCGGCAAGCACCTTGCCTCCGACGGCGAGCGGCCCTCGGGCTGGGAGCAGGACCCCACGCGCTCCGTACCGCATCTCGTCGAGGAGTGCGCCAAGGCCTTCGGACTGAGCGAGGACGCCGCCGCGCTCTATCTGATGCTGCTCGCCCTGCCGGACCCGACGGACCGCAACGTCAAGGCGTGGACAGGGTGGAAGCCCGCCCGATTCAAGGAGGCCGAGGCCGAACTGGGCGCGTCGGGCCGGGTGCTGCGCGCCGCCAGGCCGCGAGCGGGTCGCTCCCTCTTCCTGCCGGGCGCCTGGCAGGAACGCAAGCCGCCCCGCCTCCCGATCGAGGTGGCTAAGCTCGGTCTGCTGCCGCTGGCGAGGGACCACCGATCGACGTCACACATGGCGGCTGTGCCGTCGGCCCCCTTGCCCACGCTGTTCGCGCGGGCATGGGAAAGGCGCCTACGTGGGTGACGGAGTGGGGTTGGGGGAGTGGTCGCGCGTCCCGCCACGCGAGGCTTCCCTGTCAGTTCACGCCTGACCGTGCCGGCCGCCTCGTCATCGGCGCCCACGCAACCGATCGAGCAGCGAGCGCACCTGGGCGCGCTTGCGGGGGTCGGTGGCGGCGCGCCGGGCCGAGGTGATGACCCGCTGTCCCTGCGGGGTACGGGTGAACTGCTTGATACGCGTGATGAATCCGGACATGGTTCCTCCTTCGGGCTGTGCGTACCGCCCGCCTACCCCATAGGGGCGCGACGATGCCGGGGCGGGGCGTGCCCCCAGGTACGGGACAGTCCGGGAGGGTGCGGCCGGCGACACCTTCGGGTCAGACGGCGCTGCCTGGCCGCGGGGCCTCCCACGCGGTCCGATCACGGGCCAGGCAGCCGGTGCCCGATCTCGGAGCCGGACCGCCCGGCCGGGCACCCGGACCGGCTCCACCGGTCCGGGCCCCGAGACCGGCTCCGCCGGGTCAGGCCGTCTGCGTGAGCACGCCCAGGGCCGCCCGCTCGGCCGTGTCGCGGTCCTTCGCGACGAGGCCGATGCGGGTGCGGCGGTCGAGGAGGTCGGACGTGTCCAGTGCGCCTTCATGGCGGACGGCCCAGAGCAGTTCGGCGCAGGTGACTGGGTGGCCGGGGACGACGGGCTCGGCGAGGTCCGGGTTCCTGACGCCGAGGTCGTGCACGGCCGGTGCTTCGGTGCCGTAGCGGCGCACGAGGCGAGCCGGGACGTCGAGGTTGGCGAGGGCCTGTGGCCGGGCGGCGCCGACGAGGGGCACGGAGGCGGTGCGGCACGGGCCGGCGATGAGGGTCCGGGCTGCCACGGCGGCGTCGACGGCGTCCTGGGCCATGCGCCGGTAGGTGGTGAGTTTGCCTCCGACGACGGTGATGATGCCGTCGGAGGAGGCGAGGACGGCGTGCTTGCGCGAGATGTCGGCGGTGCGGCCTCCCGACCCGCTGGTGTCGAGGAGGGGCCGCAGGCCTGCGAAGGCCCCGACCACGTCCGCGCGGCGGAGGGTGACGTCGAGGGCCGAGCCGAGGACGTCGAGGAGGAAGCCGATGTCGGTCTCGGGGACTTCCGGCACGTCGGGGATGTCGCCCTCGACAGGTTCGTCGGTGAGTCCGACGTACACCCGGCCGTCGCCCTGCGGGAGGACGAGGACGAAGCGGTTGGTCTCGCCCGGGATCGGGATGTGCAAGCCGGCGGAGAGGCGGCCGAGGTCGACGTCGCGCAGGACGAGGTGAGTGCCGCGGGAGGGCCGCAGCCGTACGTCGTCGACGAGGCCGCCCGCCCACACCCCGGCCGCGTTGACGACGGCCCGGGCGCGGATGCGCAGCTCCTGTCCGGTCGTCTCGTCGCGGACCAGTGCGCCGTCGCCGGTGAGTTCGAGGGCGCGGGTACGGGTGAGGATGCGGGCGCCGTGCGCGGCCGCGGTACGGGCGATCGCGGTGACCAGCCGGGCGTCGTCGGTGAGTTGGCCGTCCCAGGAGAGCAGCCCGCCGCGCAGCCCCGTGGTGCGCAGGGCCGGGGCGAGGTGACGCGTCTCGACGGCGGACAGGGTGCGTGGGGCGGGGAGGGTGACGCGTGACGTACGGGCGGAGGCCCGCAGCAGGTCGCCGGCGATGAAGCCGGCGCGGGCGAGGGCGGCCTGGCCGCGGCTGACGAGCGGGGTGAGGGGCAGGACGAAGGGCTGGGCGCGGACCAGGTGGGGAGCGGTCCGTTCCATCAGGATGCCGCGTTCGACGGCGCTCTCGTGGGCGACGTCGAGCTGTCCGGTGGCGAGGTAGCGCAGTCCGCCGTGGATCAGCTTGGAGCTCCAGCGAGATGTGCCGAACGCGAGGTCGTGGGCGTCGATCGCGGCGACGGTGAGCCCTCGCGTGGCCGCGTCGAGCGCGGCTCCGGCTCCCGTGGCACCGAGGCCGACGACCAGGACGTCGACCTCGGTGCCTTCGGCGAGTTCGGCGAGTTCGCGGCTCCGGCGCTCGGCGTTGAGCGAGGAGCCGGGCGGGGTGGGGCTGCTCTGGGGGTTCACGGGGCTCATGGGGTGAGGGTCCTCTCCAGCAGGGTGCGCAGCTCGTCGAGGAAGGCGTCTGCGCTCAGTTCGGGATCGGTCTCGTCGGTCATGGTGCGCAGCGAGAGGGTGAAGGACTGCACGACGAGCAGCAGGGACCGGGCCTGCAGGTCCGCGTGGCCGCGCCGCACGGATCCGTCCTCGTGGCCTTCGCCGAGCGCGGTTACGAGGAGGCGGAGGAACGCCTCCTGGCTGGCGCCCCGGCGGTCGAGGATGTAGGGCAGCAGCAGTTCGGGGTCCACGTCGAGGATCTTGTGGAAGAGCGGGTGGTCTCGGAACGCGGCGGCGCCCGCGACGAGCCCGTCCACGATCCGCGACCGGACGGGTCTGCTGTCGTCGGCGGCGGGCATGGCGTCGGCGGCGACGGCGATCCACTCACGGGTCATCAGGTCGCCGACGAGGCTGCGGACGTCGGGCCATCGCCGGTACAGCGTCATCCGGGACACGCCCGCGCGCCGGGCGACGTCCGTGAGGGTGGTGCGCCGTACGCCGACGGCGAGCACGCAGTCGCGTACCGCGTCCAGCACAGGATCTGCCTCGGTGCGGCTGCGGTCGGAGTGGCCGCGGTCCGAGTTGCTGCGGTCCGCATGGTTGTGACGAATGGGCGTCATCTGTCACAGTGTAATGCCAGTACGGGCCGAGCGGCAGCACCGTCCGTGAATCAGACCGAGAGGAACTTCTCGAAGTGGACATGTTGTGGAGCGGCTGGGGCGACCCGGCCAAGGCGGCCCCCCTTCCCGACGCGGTGACCGGCCTGCTGCGTGACCTGCTCGGCGTCACCCCCCGCGCAAGCGGCCCGTCGACCCTCGACGACATCGAGCTCCCCGCCCCGGCGCTGACCGGCGAGGCGCGCGCCGCGCTCACGTCGGCGCTCGCGGCTCAGGACGCGCTGCGCGACGACGCCGAGAGCCGAATCCGGCACACCCGCGGCAAGTCGACCCCCGACCTGTTGCGTATCCGGGCCGGCGAGGTCGACGACATTCCGGCCGCCGTCGTACTGCCGGCCGACCACGACGAGGTGCTGGCCGTGCTGCGTGCCTGTGCCGCCCACGGTCTGTCCGCCGTCCCGTTCGGCGGCGGTACGTCCGTCGTCGGCGGCCTCGCGCCCGAGACGAAGCGGCCGTTCGTCGCCCTCGACCTGCGCCGCCTCGACCAGCTGCTCGCCGTCGACGAGGTGTCCCGCACCGCGACAGTGCAGCCCGGCCTGCGCGGCCCCCAGGTCGAGGCACTGCTGAACGAGAAGGGCTGGACCCTCGGCCACTTCCCGCAGTCGTTCGAGTGGGCAACTGTCGGCGGCTTCGCCGCGGCCCGTTCCAGCGGCCAGGCCTCCGCCGGATACGGCCGCTTCGACGAGATGGTCCTCGCCCTCACCGTCGCCACCCCGGAGGGCACGCTCGAGACCGGACGTGCCCCCCGCTCGGCGGCCGGTCCCGACCTGCGCCAGCTGATCCTCGGCTCCGAGGGCGCCCTCGGAGTCATCACGGCGGTGACCGTCCGCATCCGCCCCCTGCCGCAGAAGCGCGTCTACGAGGGCTGGCGCTTCGCCTCCTTCGAGGCCGGGGCCGCCGCCCTGCGCCGACTCGCCCAGGACGGCCCGCGCCCCACCGTGCTGCGCCTGTCGGACGAGACCGAGACCTTCATCGGACTCGCGCAGCCGGACGCCATCGGCGCCGCCGACACCCCGCCGACCTCCGGCTGCATGGCGATCACCGGCTACGAGGGCACCGAGGCCGATACCGAGTCCCGCCGCGCCGCCGCGCGCGAGATCCTGCTCGACGCCGGCGGAGAGTACGTCGGCGAGGAGCCGGGTGACCGGTGGGAGCACGGGCGCTACAACGCCCCCTACCTGCGCGACGCTCTGCTCGACGCCGGCGCCTTCGCGGAGACGCTCGAGACCGCCGGGTTCTGGTCCACGCTGCCCGAGTTGTACGCGGGGGTGCGCAACGCGCTGACCAGCGCGCTCACCGAGGCCGGCACCCCGCCGCTCGTCATGTGCCACATCTCCCACACGTACGAGAACGGTGCCTCGCTGTACTTCACCGTCGTCTCGGCGCAGGGCGAGGACGCGGTCGCCCACTGGGACCCCGTGAAGCGGGCCGCCAACGACGCGATCCTGACGGCCGGCGGCACCATCAGCCACCACCACGGCGTCGGCACCGACCACCGTGACTGGTACGCCCGCGAGATCGGACCCCTGGGAGTCCGCATGCTGCAGGCGGTCAAGGCCGAGGTCGACCCGTCCGGCGTCCTCAGCCCCGGCGTCCTCATCCCCGTCCGCTGAACGCACCAGCCGACCCCGACCGTCCGCCGACTCTCCATCTCCCCTCCGGAGGCCTGATCCATGCGACAGTTCACCGCCGTCGTCAACCCCACTGCAGGGGGATCCAGCGGCACGGCGGCCCTGCTCCCGCTGGCCCGGCTGCTGCGGGAAGCGGGCGCGCGCCTCGACACCGTGTACAGCCGCAACCTGGAACACGCGCAGGAACTCGCCCGCCGGGCGGGAGCACAGGGTCACGTCGTGCTCGCGGTCGGCGGTGACGGCATGGCCGGCTGCGTCGGTGGCGCGCTCAGCGGCACGGACACGGTGTTCGGCCTTGTTCCCGCAGGCCGCGGCAACGACTTCGCCCGCGCGCTGGAACTGCCCACCGACGCCCCTGGGCTCGCGCGGGTGCTGCTCGACGGCGTACCGCGCGCGGTCGACACGATCGAGGTGGAGTCCGCGTTCCACGCACGCGTCTCCGTCCTCGGAAGCGTGTACGCGGGCGTCGACGCGGTCGCCAATCGCCACGCCAACGCCTCGCGTCTGCTGCGGGGCGCGGCGTCGTACTACGCGGGCGGCCTGCGGGCCGTCCTCGCCTGGCGGTCGGCCGCGTACCGGATCACGGTCGACGGGGTGCTGCACGAGCGCGACGGCTACACGGTCGTCGCGGCGAACTCCGGCTTCTACGGCTTCGGCCGGAACGTCGCACCCGGCGCGCGACTCGACGACGGGATGCTGGACGTCGTGGTGATCGGTGACGCCCCCAAGCGCCACTTCTTCGCGACGATGAACGAGCTGAAGACCGGAGCGCACGTGAACCGCCCCCAGGTGGAGATCCTGCGCGGCAAGGAGATCCGCATCGAGGCGGACCGCCCGCTCCCGTACGGCGCCGACGGCGAGGTCGACGCGACCCTGCCGGTGACGGTGCGGGTGCAACCGGGGGCGCTCAACGTACTGGGCTGATCGTGCCGGGAGCCGATGCGGTGCGTCCGCCGGGACATCCACGGCGAGCACGGTGCCGCTCAGCGATGGGCCGCCCGCACTCAAGGCGGGCGGCCCATCGTGACGTCGGGTGCCTGAACGCCGAGCTCCTGTCACCGGTTCGAGGACCCGGGGAGTTTCTCCGGGATCCGCAGCTCCGGGATCCGCAGACAGTGCTCGGCCGCACCGTTCCGCCGACGCGACGGAGTCGCGGACCCCGAGTCATACCGCCGCAAACCCGCAGGTTAGAGTCGTGAGAGGTTGCGCCGCCGACACCAGGGCGATGCGCAGAGCCGGGCCGGCTGTCGATCACAGAGCCCCTATGTCGTCCCCACCGCTCCTGCTCCATCCGGCCCTCGGCCGCCTGCCACGGAAACAGCACACATGAGTACCGACGCCCCTTCGCGTCCCGAACACGCCCACGCCACCCTCGACCGTCCTCGCCCGCCGCGGTTCGGCGGCCGTGCTCCGGCCAGACCCTCGCCGGTGGCCGCGTTCCACAGCGTGAGTGCCGCGACGGCCGTCCTGCTGGCGCTGGTCGCGATCGGCGCGGTGATCCACGAACCGGTGCTGATACCCCCGCTGGCCGCCAGCGCCGCTCTGGTGCACGCCGCCCCCACGCTGCCCCTGGCCCAACCCCGCAGCGTCATCGTGGGCCACCTGCTCGGCGCCGCCGTGGGCTACGCCGCCCTCGCAGCCGCGGGCAGCAACGCGTGGACCGCGGCCGTCGCCGCGGGACTCACTCTCGCGCTGACCACCTTCGCCCGCACGCCGCACTCCGCCGCCTGCGCCACCGCCGTCGTCATCGTGCTCCAGACACCCGCACCCGCCCGGTTCGTCCCCCTCCTCTTCGGCTCCACGGTCCTCCTCGTGCTGACGGGCTACGCCGGCTCCCGCATCCGCCGCACCTCACCGAGGTACCCCGCCTACTGGTGGTGACCCGCCAGGCACCCCCGCAGGGATGCCGCCCTGAGCCCCGGCCCGCGCGTCGCGACCCAGCTGCCCCAGGCGAACGCGGCGACGTACGCCCGAGCAGCCGCCGGACTCCGGACGGGAAAGAGTGTGCGATTGTCGGTCGCGCGTGATAGTCACTACCTCCACGAGGGGGTTGATCATCGGCCTCCCCGTTCGGACACAGCAAGGGGTGGGGACATGGCGTTGCTCCGTGAATGGGGGCTCACGCTGGGGAAATGGGCAGGTCGGCCCGTTGCGCGCGTACAGGAGGACTCCGGCGATCCTGACGTACGGCGCGTGCGGGAGGCCGCCGCGGCAGCGGACTGGGACACCGTGCGGAACGTGCTCGAAGCACGTCCCGAGAGCGAGGACCGGACCGAGCTGCTGTGGGCCGTCGGCGACATCGCGGGAGTGGAGCGCTGGATCGCCGGCGTGCTCGAAGCAGAACCCGACGCGGCGCTGCCCCGGCTCGTGGCGGGCATCCGCCACATCAGCTGGGGGTGGGAGGCCCGGACCGCGGCGCGGGCACAGCACGTGTCGCGCGAGCAGTTCGAGATCTTCCACGACCGGCTGCGTACGGCCGAGACGTACCTGTACGAGGTGGCCGAGCGCGAACCGCAATGGACTTCGCCCTGGTACGGCCTCCAGACCACCGGCCGCGGCCTCCAGGTCGGCCAGGACGTCGCGCGCCGCCGCTTCGAGGCGACGGTTCGACGCGACCCCCACCATCTCGGAGCGCATCAGCAACAGTTGCAGCAGGTCTGCGAGAAGTGGGGCGGCTCGCACGAGGAGATGCACGCCTTCGCGGGGAAGGCCGCGTTCGGCGCTCCTGGCGGCACACACCTGGGCCAGCTCATCGCGGACGCGCACATCGAGGAGTGGCTCTCCCTCGACCAGGGACCGGACGACGCGTACATGCGCCGGCCCGAGGTGACCGTGTCCCTGCGGAAGGCCGCCGATCACTCCTTCCGGCACCCGGACTTCGTCCGCCGCGGAGCCTGGCTCCAGGTCCTCAACACCTTCGCCATGGCCTTCTCACTGGCCGGAGACCGTGTCTCGGCGCGGGAGTGCTTCCAGGCCCTCGAGGGCCGCGTCACAGAGTCCCCCTGGAACTACCTCGACGGAACCGACCCCGCCGCGGCCTACCGGAAGCAGTGTTCGTCGGCCGGGCGCTGAGCCGGAGGTGCCACGCACCCCGTGACCGCCAGGCGCGGCACGGGTAGCCCCGCGCCGCCGGCGCATCGGGGCATCCGGTCGTCCTGCCGTTCCGCCCGGTTCCCGTACCGACGGCCGTCCTGACGTTCCGTGACGCGAACGGCCTCCGTCTCGACGGCCCGGCGCTCCGGCCCGGCGCTTCGAGCCGATGCGTCGAACGGGCACTCCGGCCCCGCCCCGCCTTCCATCCGTAACCCGCCCACGTCGCCGAACGGCGGCAGGCGTGCCCTACCGAAAGACTCCGCAAGGTGCCCCAATCCGAGACCGCTCACACCTTCCAGGTCGACTTGCGTGGACTGGTCGACCTGCTCTCCCACCACCTCTACTCGAGTCCCCGTGTCTACCTGCGCGAGCTGCTCCAGAACGCCGTGGACGCCATCACCGCCCGGCAGGCGCTCGCGCCCGACGCCCCCGGCACCATCACCGTGCGCACAGGTGACACCCTCACCGTCACGGACACCGGCGTCGGGTTGACCGAGGCCGATGTCCACCGGTTCCTCGCCACCATCGGGCGCAGCTCCAAGCGGACCGCCGAAGGCGCCCTCGACGGCGCCGGACTCGACGCCGCGCGCGGCGAGTTCATCGGCCAGTTCGGCATCGGCCTGCTCGCCTGCTTCGTCGTGGCGGACGAGATCACCGTGCTCAGCCGTTCCGCCGCCGACCCGGCCGCCCCCGCCGTCGAATGGCGTGGCCACTCCGACGGCGGCTACACCATCCGTACCCTGCCCGCCTCGGCCGTGCCCGAGCCGGGCACCACCGTCCGGCTCACGCCGCGCGCAGACAACGCGGAGTGGACGAGCCCGGAGCAGGTCGTCGCCCTGGCCCGGCACTACGGCGGTCTTCTGCGGCACGAGGTCACCGTCGTCGGACCGCGGGGCGAGACCCACCGGGTCAACGAGCAGCCCCCGTGGGAGCGGAGCCATCGCTCCCCGCTTGCCCGCCGCGAGGCGATGACCGCGTACTGCCGCGACCTCTTCGACTTCACACCGCTCGACACCATCGAGCTCGACCTTCCCGCGGCCGGCCTGCGCGGCGTCGCGTACGTCCTTCCCACGGCCGTGAGCCCGGCCCAGCGCGCGGGCCACCGCGTGCACCTCAAGGGCATGCTCCTCACGGACCAGGCGCCCGAACTCCTGCCGGAGTGGGCGTTCTTCGTACGGTGCGTGGTCGACACCACCAGCCTGCGGCCCACCGCCTCCCGCGAGGCGCTGTACGAGGACGGCACCCTGTCCGCTGTACGGGACGCCCTCGGCGACCGGATCCGCGACTGGCTCACCGGACTCGCCGCCAGCGACCCCTCCCTGCTCCACCGCTTCATCGACACGCACCACCTCGCGGTCAAGGCGCTCGCCCGCTACGACGACGAGCTGCTGCGCATCGTGTTGCCCTGGCTGCCGTTCGAGACCACCGACGGCAACGTCACCCTCGAGGAGTTCGCGCGGACGCACCCGACCCTCCTGGTCACCCGCAGCGTCGAGGAGTTCCGCCAGGTCGCCCCGATCGCCTCGGCCGCCGGCCTGGGCGTCGTCAACGGCGGCTACACCTACGACCGTGACCTCGTGCACAGGCTGCCCGAGATCCGCCCCGGAGCGGCCGTCACCGACCTCGACCCCGCCACCGTCACCGCCCATCTCGACGCCGTGGACCCGACCGCCGAACTGCGCGCGGCGGCCTTCCTCGCCGTCGCCCGGGAGACGATCGGCGTCCACGACTGCGACGTCGTCCTGCGTGACTTCCAGCCCGTCACCGCACCCGCGCTCCTCCTCGACAACCGAGAGGCACGCCACGAGCGGACCCGGTCGAGCCTCGCCGCCGACAGCGACGGACTGTGGGCCGACATCCTCGGCTCCCTGCGCCACGAGACCCCGCGCGCACAGCTCGTCCTGAACCACCTCAACCCGCTGGTCCGCCAGGCCATCACGATCACCGAGCGCGGGCTGGCCGTCACGACCGCCGAGGCCCTCTACGGCCAGGCCCTGCTGCTCAGCCGCCGCCCGCTCCGCGCGAGCGAGAGCGCCCTGCTCAACCGGGCCTTCATCGGCCTGCTCACCCACGCCATGCACCACCCCGGCACGGCGGCACCCGGCTCCGAGCCCCGGAAGGACATCTGATGCTGGACACCCCCGAGGCCGTGGTCGAGGCGTTGCGCGAGAACAACGACCGCCCCCACGGCATTCAGCGCACCATCACCGCCGAAGAACTCGTCGAGGCGGCCGAGGCCTTCGAGAAGCCCGACGTCCTCGTCACCGCCCTGCTGGAGCTGATGTCGGCGTACGAGTTCACCGGCGAACACCGCAAGTCGCCCGTCGCCTTCGCCCGGGTGCTCAAACTGTGGGACACCGCTCCCGAATCCTTCAGCCAATGGGAGGCCCACCAGGTCTTCTGGCGCTTCAAGTGGGTGACGACGTCCCTGCTCCAGGTACCGGAGATGCCGCTGGCCACCGTCCACGGCTGGATCGACCAGATGCGCAGCCGCTACGAGACGGCCGAGCACGGTATGCAGCCGGTGGCGGCGATGCGCTACCACGTGGCGTCCCACACGGGCACCGGCGTCGCCGACGCCTACGACCTCTGGGCCACCCGGCCCCGCACCGAACTCAGCGACTGCGAGGCGTGCGAGACCCGGCATCTCGCCTGGCACCAGGTGATGTCCGGCGACCACACCGGAGCGCTCGACACGTGGCGGCCGGTCCTCGCAGGGGAGCAGGGGTGCAGCGAGGAGCCCCAGATGAGCCAGGCGCGCGCCCTGCCGGCGCTGCTGCGCCTCGGCCGCACGGACGAGGCCCGTTCCCACCACCTCACCGGATACCGGCGGGTCCGGGGCAACACCGGTATGCAGGACGAGGTCGGTCACCACCTCGAGTTCTGCGCCCTCTCGCGCAACGAGGGCCGCGGGCTGGAGATCCTCGCCGAGAACCGCCCGCTGTTCGAGGCGACCGGCGCTCCGCTGGCCCGCCTGGGCTTCCTCACCGGTGTGGAGGTGCTGCTCGCCCGTCTCGTCGAGGACGGGCACGCCGACACCGCCGTCGCCGGCCCGCCCGGACGGAACTGGACCGCCGGCGAACTCCTCGCCCATGTCCGTTCCGACGCGGACGCGCTCGCCGCAGCGTTCGACGCGCGCAACGGCACCACGGCCGTCGGCGACCACCGGCGGCTCCGGCTCGAACAGCGCCCGCTGCTCGACGAGCCGCTGCCCCTCGGACTGCGGACGTCCGTCGCCCGCTCCTCCGGAGCGAAGAGCACACCGGCGACGGTCTCCGCACCCACCGCCGTCGTCGACGTTCCCGAGGACTTCGTCTCCCTGGTGCGCGAGGCGCGGCGCCTGGAGACCGTGGGGAACCCCGCGGGCGCAAGGCTCTGGACCCGCATCGCCGAACGCCTCGCGGACGGCACCGCGACCCACGACGACCGGCTCGGCCCGGAGGGCCTCCTGCGGGCGGAACTCGCCGAGCAGAACGCGTTCCGGCTCTCGCACGAGGACCGCGCCGCCGAGAGCATCACCGAGCTGAAGGAGGCCGCCGAGCTGTTCGAGGGGCTCGGCATGCCGTGGCACGCCCTGTCCGCACGGGCGCGCGCCTTCGCCTGGCAGTTCGTCGCCGACCAGGAAGCGGACGGCGCGTCGACGGCGCAGGAGGACGGGGGAGCGGACCAGGCCCACGAGCCGCTGGACGCGGATCGGGCCACGGCCGCCATGGACGAGGCCCTGAGCGAGGCGGAGCGACTCAAGACCGATGCCCCGTTGACGGGCGAGGCCCTCGGGGAGGGCGAGGCCGCGTTCGAGGGCGACGCGGGACTGGAGCGCGTGCTGTCGTATCTCACGGTGCTGTACTCCTGCACCTTCGTCGCCTACCAGGAGGTGGTGCGGGGGCCGGAGGCCTCCGACTCCGCCCGGGAGCGGTTCGAGGAGTTCGCCCGTACGCTGCACTCCGAGGCTGAGCGCCTGTCCGTCCCGCACCATGTGGCCAACGCACGGCAGTTCGTCGCAGACATCGCCGTCCGCCGCGGTGACATCGCAGGCGCCGAGACGGAGCTCCGCGCCTCGCTCAAGGAGGTGGAGGCCTCCGGGAGGCCCTGGCGCGGTTCGCGTCCGCGCGCCCTGCTCGCCCAGATCCTGATGTCCAAGGAGGAGCCGGCGGAGGCGGTGGAGCTGCTGCACCAGGCGATCTCCGACGCGGTCCGGCACGACGACACGGAGTTCCCGCTGGCGCCGACGTACGCACTGCTCGGCCACGCCACCACACATCTCGGGGACTTCGGCGCGGCCGTCCGCCACCTCTCGGAGGCTGCGGCGCGGTTCGACCAGGGCGGGGAGCACAACGAGGCCACCGACACCCGGATCCAGCTCGCCGACGTCCTCGCGCGCAGCGGCCGGCAGGCCGACGCCGTAGCCGTACTGGAATCGGTCCTCTCCGATGAGGCGGCCTCTTCGCTCGACGAGCGAGTGCTCGCCCAGGCTCGGCTGTCTCTGGCGCGCGGACTGCGGGAGCTGGAGGAGTACTTGGCCGCGGCCGAGGAGTTCCTGCGTCTCGCGGACATCGTGGCCGCGTGGGAGGAGGAGCGAGCGGTGCACACCCTGGTGGCGGCGGACGCGGCCACCGCGCTGGCGTTGGCCGACCGCTGGGACGCGGCGCGCACGGCGTACGAGCGCGCCGTCGCGGCGCACGCCGAGGCACCGAACCCGTCCTTGATCGTGCACATGATGTGCGAGTTCGCGCGTCTCACCATGCTGTCCCAGGGGACCGACGGTCTGGACACCGCCCTGGACCACCTGGCGCAGGCCGACGCGATCCGTGGCGCTGTGCCGGAGGGCGACGAGAACTTCGTTCCCTGGTACGAGATCGGCACCGTGCACTACCGCCGTGCCCTCGTCCTGGCGGAGGCCGAACGCCATCCGGAGGCCCTGGTCGAGGCGGAGGCCGCCATCGCCGCCAACGAACAGGGCGGAGAACACGGCGAGGTGCCGCGCGCCGAAGCGGTCCGGATCGCCGCCCTGATCGAGGGGAAGGGCCTCGGCCGGTTCAAGGAGGCCATCGCCCGCCTGACGACCGCAGCGGCGCGCTGCCGGAAGGCGGACCTCCCCGAGGCGGCCCAGATCCTCGACGCCCTGCGACAGGACTACCTGACGCGATAGGGGTGCTGACGGCCCTCGGCCCCTGCGGCAGAAACCGCAGGGGCCGACGCCGGCTCCGTACCGGCCGGGGTCCGTCGACGAACGGGCGGTGCCTCCCTGCCGCGCCGGAGACCGTCGGGGCGCCTCTTTCCCGCTCTCCCCGAGCGCGAGGGCGACCATCACCGGCGAGTCGGGCTGTCTCGGACCGAAACCCCGATGACACAACGGCACGGCGGCTTGATACTGAGCCGGACCGGCCTCCGCCCTCAACCGCCGTGCCCGCGCACGCGTCTGCTGTCCAGGAGCCTCACCCCTCGTCCCCGCCCCGGGCTCGGACGTACATGGATGCCGCCTCCCCGCCCATGCGGACCCGGCCCACCCGACACAGCACGACGAGGAGCATGCGTGGCCACCACCACAGAGTCCGCCCCACCCACCGCACCCGCCCCGCAGGACCGCTCCGCGAACGGTGAGCCCGCCGAACCCGTCACGCCCGCCTGGCGCATGCTCCTCGAATACGTACGGCCGCACCGCTGGACGCTGCTCCTCGGCGCCGTGCTGTCGCTGGTCACCGGAGCCACCGGGCTCGCGCTGCCGCTGGTGGCCAAGTACCTCATCGACGCGCTCTCCGACGACCGTTCGATCGCAGGCGCCCTGCTGCTGATGTCTGCCCTGGTCGTCGCCAACGCGGGGATCGGCGCGCTCGGTGGCTACGTTCTGCGGCGCACCGCCGAGTCGGTCGTCCTCGGCGCGCGACGCACCTTGACGTCATATCTGCTGAGGCTTCGTATCGCCGCCGTCGACCGGAGCGAACCCGGCGACCTGATGGCCCGTGTGACCTCCGACACGACCCTGCTGCGCGAGGTCACCACCGACTCCCTGGTGGGCCTCGGCACCGGCGGGCTGACGCTCGTCGCGACGCTGGCGATGATGGGCCTGGTCGACCCTGTCCTGCTGGCCGTCACGCTCGGCGTGGTGCTGGGCGCGGGTACGGTGATCGGCGTGATCGTGCCCCGGATCAACAAGGCCAGCCGCCAGGCGCAGGACGCCGTCGGCGCCATGGGCGCGTCGCTGGAACGCATCCTCGGCGCACTGCGCACGGTCAAGGCGTCCGGCGCCGAGCACCGTGAGGAGCAGGCCGTGCACGCGGCGGCCGAGGAGTCCTGGCGGCAGAGCGTACGGGCCGCCAAGTGGTCGGCGCTGGCCGGGAACACGGCCGGCCTGTCCATGCAGATCGCGTTCATCACCGTGCTCGCGGTCGGCGGCGCCCGGGTCGCCACCGACGCGATCGATGTCGGCACCCTCGTCGCGTTCCTGCTGTACGTCTTCTATCTGATGTCCCCGATCCAGCAGGTCGTCGGCGCCGTCACCCAGTACCAGGCGGGGTCCGCCGCCCTCGCCCGGATCCGCGAGGCACTGCGTCTGCCGGCCGAGCCGCCGGCCGCGCCCGCACCGCTGCCCGAGCCCGGAGCCGAACCCGCCGCGCTCGCCTTCGAGGACGTCCGGTTCCGGTACGCGGACGATCTCCCGTACATCCACCACGGCGTGACCTTCTCCGTACCGCCGCGTGGCATGACAGCCTTCGTCGGCCCGTCCGGAGCGGGCAAGACCACGGTCTTCTCCCTCATCGAGCGGTTCTACGACCCGGGCGCCGGAACGATCACCTTCGACGGCCGCGACCTGGACGAGTGGGAGATTCCCCGACTCCGTTCCGCGATCGGATACGTCGAGCAGGACGCGCCCGTGCTCTCCGGAACCCTCCGCGACAACCTGCTGCTCGGCAACCCCGACGCCGGCGAGGACGACCTGCTGCGGGTTCTGGGGACCACCCGGCTCGACGGTCTGGTCGAGCGGCTCCCCAAGGGCCTCGACACGCTGGTGGGCCACCGCGGAACCAAGCTCTCCGGTGGCGAGCGTCAGCGCGTCGCGATCGCCCGGGCGCTGCTGCGCCGCCCGCGTCTGCTCCTCCTCGACGAGGCCACGAGCCAACTCGACGCCGTCAACGAGGCCGCACTGCGCGACACCGTGGCCGACGTCGCCCGCACCACGACCGTGATGGTGGTCGCCCACCGGCTGTCCACGGTCACCATGGCCGACCGCATCGTCGTCATGGACGCGGGCCGGGTCCGCGCCGTGGGCACCCACCGTGAACTCGTCACCGCCGATCCGCTGTACGCGGAACTCGCGGCCACCCAGTTCCTGGCCACGGCCGGGGGCTGACGGGGCCGCCGCCCCCGCCGGCGAAGGACCCGGCGAAGGACCTGGGCAGGCGGGTTCCTCGCCATCGGGGAACCAATGGCGCCAGGACGCATGTCTGCTCGGGCATGATGTTTCAGCAGATCACCCACGGCTGCGCCCAGTTCTGGCGCTTCGGGCTCGACCAGGTGCGGGCCGTCGCCTTTGCCGTCGCTCTCGTCGGCGGCATCGGCGCCTCGCGGCTGCTGCCCGCCGATCTGCCGGTCGCACGCTACGACCTGCTCCTGATCTTCGGCGTGGCACTGACCGTCCTGGCGCGCAAGGTCGGCTGGGACGGGCCCCGGGACACGGCCGTGATCCTGTGCTGCCACCTCGTGGGACTGCTCTTCGAGCTCGTGAAGGTGCGGATGGGCTCGTGGAGCTATCCGGAGGAAGCCGTCCTGAAGGTCGCGGGGGTCCCGCTCTACGGCGGGTTCCTCTACAGCGCCGTCGGCAGTTACTGCTGCCGCGCCTGGAAGATCATGGATCTGTCGCTGTCGGGGTACCGGCCGCGGGCCATGGCGGTGCTCGCGGCAGCCGTGTACGTGAACTTCTTCACCCACCACTGGCTCCCGGACGTCAGGCTCCTGCTCGCGGTGCTGCTGCTCGCCGCGATGGCGGGCACCTGGGTCCACTTCACGGTGGGCAGCTCCCGCTACCGCCTTCCGCTGGCCCTGGCCTTCGCGCTGATCGGCTTCTTCCTCTGGGTCGCGGAGAACGCGGCCACGTACGCCGGCGCCTGGAGCTACCCCCACCAGCTCGACGGCTGGCAGCCGGTCCCGCTGGCCAAGTTCGGAGCGTGGGCGCTGCTGATCAGCGTCACGTTCGTACTGGTCGCTCGTACTCGAGTAAGTGCGGGTACGAGCGACCGGGCGACGCCGGATCGTGCAATGCCGTCCGGCAAGCTCCGGCTGCCGGGGAGGGCAATGCCTGTCGTGACACGATTCCGCCGGGTGCGGACCGGCCTCGTCCGGAGTGAGGGCGGGCGTCAATCCGCGCGCGGTGCGCGGAAGTCCACGGAGGTGACGAGGGCGTAGTCGAAGTAGATGGGGTCCCCTTCCTCGTCCATCGGGTAGTCGAAGCTGCTCTCGTTCGACAGGATCACGTTGAGGTCGGGAAGGGTGTCCACGCCGTCATCGTTCAGCTCGACCGTGTGGCCTCGTTCCTCAAGGCGCTCCAGCAGCTCATCGCTTGGTGTGCGGAAGACATCGAGGCCGTCCAGTACGACCGTCACCTCCGCGCCCTCGATTCGGAACCGGTGCACGTGGATATCGGTCAGCACTCCCTTGGTGAAGCCGAGGGTGAACTCCGCCCGGGACTCACCGTGCTCGCAGAGCACCTGTCCGGGCGCGTCGCCGCAGTCCGGTACGGACCCGGTGAAGCCCACTTCGCGGGCGGCCTCGACCGCCTCGTCGGCCGACATGCCGAACCTGACCGTGGCCACGCCCACCCCCGGCTGCAGATGCAGAATCATTGCCGTCCCTTCCAGCCTTCCGATCGTCGCCCCTCTCATCCACTTCCCGCGTGGCTCTGTCCCCAAGAGACAACAGCCCAGCAAGCCAAGTCGAGGCATGGTGCCAACCAGTGGTCAGGTGTAGACGACTGGGCTGCTGCGCCGGATCGAATGCTGGGCAGCGCGCAGATACAGGGCGACGTAGAAGGCCGCATCCAGATCGTCGCTCCATGCTCCCGGCCGGGCAGCGGCCAGTTTCTTCGCTTCTCCGTCCATGAACCACATGGTCAGATCGAGGTTGTCGCACATCTCCGGTGTCTCCGCCGGCAGGCCGATGACCGCCGCCAGCCGCTCGGCGATCGCCAGCACCTGAGGAGCGCCGGCGACCATGGTCGAGGACTCCGTGTAGCGGGAGTCGACGGGCAGCCAGACGTCCTCGTCGAGCGACAGCGGCACCAGCACCGTCCAGCCGCAGAGAGTCTCCACGTCCTCGCGTGACAGGTGTGCCTGGCACAACGCCACAAATCCGTCCATGGAGGGGATCAGCTTCTCCTCGAAGGCCTGCCCCGAGCCACGAGCGAAGTCGCCCTCATCCGGTATGGACGTGTACGGCGGCAGCCCCCGTCGCCCCAGTTCCTGGTTCAGCGCCGAGGCGACCTCCCCCCATCCACCCTCATCCTCACCGAACCAATCCTCTGCTGCGACACTGACCAGGTATATGCCCATGGCCACAACGTACGGCCCACCGCTGACACTCCATGGGTCTCGACCTGACGCACGGATCCGAAAGAGCCGCCTGGTCACTCACCGTCCACGTGTGGTCCGGGTTGAGGATTGCCTGCATCGCCAAGGTGCCGTCGAAGGAAATGGCGGCTCGCTCGGTGACCTCGTCGGGGTCGAGCACATCTCCGCCCGCGATCGATGCGCCGGCCGCGATCACGTACCGGCCGCCCGGCGGGGTGAACCGCGTGGTCTTGCCGGGATTCGCCTGCACCGCGAAGACCGGGTATCACCGGCGCTGCGCCCGACGCCGAACCCGTACAGGCCGAGATCGACGCCCAGAGCCGGGCGCTGACGGAGCTGCGCGCCGTGTCCGCCGAGGAGTACCGCGCGATCGGGCGCTCCTGCGTGGACAACGAGGTCTGGCGCGCCGCGTACGAGGCGATCGCCGTCGGCACCTTCCGCACAACCTCCTTAAAGCTCGGATTCGCCCCACTCCGTGACGGTCACGTCGTCTCCGACGGACACCTTCCCGGGGAGGAGGACGGCGAATTTCGCGCCGAATGCGATGCCGCCTTCGGTGGCTCGCCGGTAGGTCGCCAAGGTGCGAAGAGGTTCCGGGCCGGCTCGTGCGCCTGTTTCCTGGTCGACCAAGGTCACGGCGCAGCGGATCGCGAGCTTGGCGTAGCCCAGTTCGGCCTCACCGATGGAGAGGCGGTGGGTGCGGTCCTCGGTGTGGGCGTCGTTCCAGCCGTCGACGACCACGTTCGCGCGGAAGCGGTTCGCGGCGACGGGCGGGGCGCCGCGGGCGGCCAGTCTCCGGTCGAGCAGTTCCAGGGTGGCTCGCGAGACGACATGCAGCGGGCAGCTGTCGGCGTAGCCGGACGTGCCGGGCGTCCTGCCGTCCGTGACACGGTGGTGTTCCGGCGGTACGCGCACCAGACGGCTCGGGGTGCGGAGCACGTCCGAGAGCCATGAGGCCGCCGGATCGCCCTGGTCGATGCCCCGGTACGGGGCTCCGAACAGGTCCACCGCCCGTCGTGCACCCGAAGTGTCGACGTCGATGGTGAGCGGTTCGATGCCGGGGGAGTGCAGGGTGAGCCGTCCGCCCTCCGGGTCCACGCTGGGCCGGATCAGGGCCAGGCGGGGATCACGGCGTTGGGTACGGAACACGCCCTGCTCGCTGACGACCATGAAGCTGCGGTCGTGGGCGAGGCCGGCGGGCGTCAGCAGAGCCTCGGTGACCGACGTACCGGCGCAACTCTTGATGGGGTAGTACGACAACTCGACGACGTGGGCCATCAGGCGACTCCCCGCGTCAGTCGGTGACATGGGCGAGCGGGAAGCCGCGCACACCCTGGACGGCCGCGAGCGGCGGACCATGCTCCTCCGCGAGGAGGTCGTCGTCGGCCGCTGCCCAAATGGGTAAGTGCACCGCGGGTTTCCTTTCGATACTCACCGGGTTCCGACGCGGAACCTACTATGCCCCTCAGGCGGTCGGCCAACGGCTTTCCGGAGCGGACCGACAGGATGACGTGGGCCTGAACGGAGCACACCATGCCGCCCAGGCTCCGAACCACCGCCCGGTCCGGACGCACGCCCATCGGGGCCGGTGTGCGCCGCTCTCCCGAACCGCGCCGCCACCCCGATCCGGCGAAGGCGCGAGGGCTCACCTTGACTCTTATCGTGGGAATCACCGGACCGTACCGAACGCAGAGGCAGGCCGACCATGGCGGAGGCGGGTATCGACCACGCGGCCGTGTTCCAGGCATTGCCCGCCATGGTCGCGCTGCTGACTCCCGGGCTGGTGTACGTGGACGTGAACGAGGAGTTCGTTCGGATGTCGGGCCGGACGCGCGAGCAGCTGATCGGCCGGTACCTGTTCGACGTCTTCCCCGACAACCCCGGTGACCCCGCCGCCACCGGCGCGCGGAACCTGCAGGCGTCACTCCAACGGGTGCTGGCCACCGGCGAACGGGACACGATGGCGCTGCAGCGTTACGACGTGGAGTCCCTCGAACGGCCGGGCGAGTGGGAAGAGCGGTACTGGAGCCCCGTCAACGCACCGGTGCTCGGACCGGACGGCGAGGTCGTGCTGCTGCTGCACCGTGTCGAGGAGGTCACCGAGCTCATCAAGGCCCGCGGCGCACGGGGCAGCCGCACCCGGGTGCTGGAGGCCGAGCTGTACACCCGGGCCAAGGAGTTGCAGGAACTCAACGAACGGCTCCGTGAAGCCCACGCCCGGGAGCGCGAGGTCGCCCTCGCCCTGCAGGACGCGATGCTGCCCGCCCCCGGCCCGTTCGGCCACCACCGGGCCGCCGTGCGCTACCGGCCCGCCATCGGAACGCTCAACGTCTGCGGCGACTGGTACGACCTCGTCGGCCTGCCCGGCGACCGCATCGGCGTCGCCGTCGGTGACGTCGTCGGCCACGGACTCCGGGCCGCAGGCGTCATGGGCCTGCTCCGCAGCGCCCTCAGCGCCGCCTCCCACGTCGCCGACGGCCCCGCCCAGGCGCTGGAAGTCCTCGGCCTGTACGCGCGCTCCGTCGAAGGCGCCGAGAACGCCACCGCCGTCGAGACCTTCATCGACTGGGACACCCACACCATCACGTACAGCAGCGCCGGTCACCCACCACCCGCCCTGCTCCGCACCGACGGCGCCGTCGAATTCCTCGACCAGGCCACGGACCCCCCGCTCGGCGCCCGCCCCGACCACGTTCCCCGCCCACAGGCCGTAAGCACCTTCACCGAAGGCGACACCCTCGTCCTCTACACCGACGGCCTGATCGAACGCCGCCACGAGGACATCGACGCCGGCCTCACCCGCCTCGCCGACTCCCTCATCCGCCACCGAGGAGCCGAACCCGAGCCGCTCGCCGACGCGCTTCTTCTCGACCTGCTCCCGGCCGTGGGCGCCACCGACGACACCGCTCTCGTCATCGTCCGGCTCTGACAGCGCCTTGCGTCTCGGAGCACCACCGGGGTATGCGCAGCTCTTGAGGCGACGCGTTTCTCAACCACCCCACGGGTAGGCGGGATCTTCGGTGATCCTGACTCGCTGCGGTGCGTTGCGAGGGAAGGTCCAGATACGGCCTGCCGTACTGACAGCGGTCACCGTGGTCTCGTCCAAGGTCACCTTGGAGAACGGATTGGACGAGAGGGAGATCGCGACCCACTCCAAGGTGCCTTCGTCGTCGTCCCGTGTCAGGGCGACCCAGCCGATACTCCCGTGAGCAGCCGACTCTCCTGCCAAGGCACGGCTTCCGGCATGCGTGTGGGAGGAGAGCACGCAGTCGACATCCACCCAGTTGTCGACGCTCCACTCAGTCGCTCGCAGCTGCTCGATCCACTGCCATCGCTCAGCCCGTGCGTTGTCGTGCTCATCAGGTGGGCAGAGGCGTACGAGGCTCATCACCGACAGAGAGCCGTCAGCGAACGTGATGAAGTCTCCGTCAGGTGCCTCCCATGCATGCCATCGCCGGTGCACCTGGTGGGCCATGCCTGTCGCGGGAGGAGCATCCATGCCCGCATGGTGGCACGGAGCGGAGGATCGCGGACATCGATATACGTAACTCCGCGGTGACCCGCACGATCAGCCGGAGGACGCCGGCCGGCCCGCCGGCGGGCCGTCGCCGAGGTGCCGCCGCGGCAGCTCGCGCGGCAGCGCAACTTTGGGTCGGGCAGCCCCGCCGCCCCGGCGGCGACGGGGCAGGACCGCTTCGTCGCCCCGACCGGCTCGTGCGGGACACAGCCGCGTCCTCAGCCTGACCCTGTCGTTAGTCTGTCCACAAGAACGAGCGCACCCAGGGAGCCTTGTGACCGACCACCTCGACTACGACGCGTTGCAGCGGATCTTCGCGCGCGGAGGCTCCGACGCCGTGAAGCGCGCTCTGGAGGACTTCGCCCGTACCGCCGACGACGCGCAGCTGAACGCCGCTGTCGATCACGCCTGTGCCGTGATCGCCGCAGACACCGCGCGGATCACAGCGGTGGCCGACCAACGGGAAGCCGGGATCGCGGAGCTCGAGGCGCAGGCCCGGGCGCTTCAGCAGGAGATCGACGAGTTGGCTGCCGAGACGGCCGGACGGCTTGTCGACAACGCTCCTGCCGGCGACTGAGCGCGTCCGAACCACCGGCGTCTACGCTCCCACCCGTCTCACTCGTCGCAGCGGTCAACGTCGATGTCGCGCCGCAGCAGATCGTCGTACGTCTCCCTCCGGACCACTTCACGGGCCTCCCCGGCGCGGCAGAACACGACGGGCGGTCGCCTGGCGCCGTTGTAGTTGTTGGCGAGCGAGAAGCAGTACGCGCCGGTCACCGGCACCGCGATGACGTCGTCGACCCGCGGGTCCCGCAGGCGTACGTCACGGATCAGCGTGTCCCCCGACTCGCAGTGACGTCCGACGAGATCGCAACGCTCGCCGCCGCCGACGCGGGAGGCGACGGTCGCCTCGAAACGCTGGCCGTACAGCATCGGCTCCAGGTTGTCGGCCATTCCGCCGTCCACGGCCACCAGGGTGCGCGGTCCGGGCTTGACGGTGACCACGCGGTAGAGGGTCATGGCCGCCTCGGCCACGAGTGAGCGGCCGGGCTCGATGATCAGGCGGGCCGTGGACGGAAGGTGCTTGCGCGCCGTGTCGGTCAGGGTCCGTACGTACTCCTCGACCGTCGGCGGGCGGTCGTCATAGGTGTAGCGGACGCCGAGTCCTCCGCCGAGGTCGTAGACGGCGTGTTCGCCCAGCTCCCCGATGCCGGCCAGAGCCTCGACCGCCCTGCGGAACGGCTCGGTGTCGAGCAGCTGCGAGCCCACATGCACGTGCAGGCCCTCGAGGAGAAGCCGGTCGCTCGACCGGAGGCGCTCGGCAGCGCGGACCGCGTCCGGGACGGACAGCCCGAACTTCGAGCCTCGCTGCCCGGTGACCATCGCCTCATGAGTGTCGGCGGACACCTCCGGGATGACCCGGAGCAGCACCCGCTGCCGCCGGTCACCCACCACACGCTCCAGGCGGTCGATGTCGTCGAAGTTGTCCACGACGATCGTGCCCGCGCCCGCGTCCACCGCCATCACCAGTTCCGCCTCGGTCTTGGCGTTTCCGTGGACGACGAGCCGCGCCGGGTCGACACCCGCTGCGAGGGCGGTGACGAGTTCGCCGCCACCGGCCACGTCCACCCCCAGGCCTTCCTCGACCAGAGTGCGGACGACCGCGGTGCAGGGGAACGACTTCGACGCGAAGACCACTTGGCTGTTCGGCCAATGCTCCGCCAAGGCACTGACGTACCGCCGGGCCCGGCGGCGCAGAGCGTTCTCGTCGACCACGACCGCAGGGGTCCCGAAGCGCTCGGCCAGGTCGGCCACGCGGCACCCGCCGACGATGAGCTCACCGTATTCATCCAGGTGAGAGCCGTCAGGGAAGAGTCCGACAAGTGCGGTGGCGGGCGGGGCGGGCTGCTCGGCGACGGTCATGCGCGAGGTCTCCCTCTTCGGTTCGACTGCGGATACGTGGCTATCCTGGCAGCCCGCACCCCACGTCACCGTGGTCGATCTCCCCACGAAACGAGGTACCCATTGTCCGATCCGACAACGTCCACGACGCTGCAGGAGAGCATGGATCCGGTCACCTTGAGGGTCCTGGCACGGGACGTCGATGTGTCCCCGGTGCGTGTGCTGGTGGCGCCCGAGGGCCTGGACGTGCGGGTGAGCGGCACGGTCATCCACGACCCCGAGGAGCCGATGCCGCATTCCCCCGCGGCCGTCCTCCTGCTCGTCGGCATCGGCCTCGCCGACAGCCGGGCGCGCGAGGTGCTGCGCCAGGCCGCGGAACGGGAGTTCGCGGCCGTGGTGGTCAAACGACGAGGCCACGACCCGGAGCCGTTCGTCGAAGAGGCACGGGCGTGCGGCATCGCCGTGCTCACCGCCGACGACGCGATGCCCTGGCGGAACGTCGATGCCGGGGTGAGCTGTGCGCTCGCCGCCCACGGCAGTGGGGAGCCGACCGGCTCCGCACCGGCCGGCGGTGAGGAACTCTTCGCGCTCGCGGACGCGTTGGCCGCCGCCGTGGGCGGTTCGGTGGCGATCGAGGATCTGGACCAGAACGTGGTCGCGTACTCCAAGGTGGCCGGGGTTCGCATCGACTCCGTACGAGAGTGGGGCATCCTGCACCGCCGCGTCCCGGACGTACCGGAACAGCGCCGCCAGTACCGCCAGGTCCTCGCCGCGACCGGCGCCGTGCGCTTCCCCGCCATGGGGGACGAACTGCCACGAGCGGCCGTCGCCATCCGCGCCGGGGCGCTCCCGCTGGGCACGCTGTGGGCGATCGAACCGGAGGAGGGGCTCAGCGGCGATGCCGAGCTCCAACTGCTGGACGCGGCACGGTTCGCAGCTCCCCATCTCCTGCGCGCGCTCAACCTGCCGGAGGCCGAGCGACGCATGCGGCGGGACACGCTGCGCGCGGTCCTCCACCGTTCGGGACCGCCCGCCGACGAGGCCGCGGACCTGCTCGGGCTGCGCCCCGGGGTGGAGTTCTGCCTGACCGCCTTCGCGCTTGCCGCCCCAGGACCCGGCCCGGCCTCCGCACGTGAGGCCGCGACGGCGGGCGCCGATTCGGCGCTGCTCACCCATGTCGAGTGGGTGCTGATGCGGCACTGCGCGGCGCACCGGGCGACGGCGACCGTGGCTGCCGACGGGAACGCCGTGTACGTCCTGCTGCCCGCGACGGGTCATATGGCGGGCCGGCGATTCGCGGACAGCGCGCTCGCGGCCGTACAGCGATCGGTGGGTGACGGCGCACGGGCCGCGGTGTCCAGGCCGTACACCGATCTCGCCCAGTCCGCCGCCCTGCGTCGCGAAGCGGACGGGATCCTACGGGCCACGGCCCACGAGGCACCTGGACAGCCGGCCGCCGCGACGTCGGATGTGCGGCACCGGATCCTGCTGGACCGCCTGGGCGACGAACTCGAGCGGGACGCCTGGCTGCGTCTGTCGGAGGTCGACGCGCTGCTGGCCCACGACCGCGCCCAGGGGACCGACTACGGGACCACGGCAATCGCCTGGCTCGATGCGACCGGCGACGTCGCATCCGCCGCAGCACGGCTGAAGGTGCATCCCAACACCTTGCGCCACCGGCTGCGGCGGATCCATGAACTGTTCCGGATCGATCTCGACGACCCGGACATGCGGCTCGCCGCCTGGCTGGAACTCAGGCGCGCGGCACCGTCGGACCGCTCCCCCCGGCGGGCGGCGGGACCCGGCCGTCCGTGACCGCGTCGTCGCCCGTGCCCACCTGACCCGCAACCCCATGCGCGGCGTCCGGTGCCGCCCCGCTGCGCCGCAGCCGCGAATGACGCCGCCCGAACACGAGATACAGAACGGCCGCCAGAAGCAGCCAGACCCCGAACAGCGTCCACGTGATGCCCGGCAGCAGATACGCCAGGTACAGGCAGGACAGCGCGGACAGCACAGGCACCACGGGGTAGAAGGGGACGCGGAACGGACGTGGCGCGTCCGGCGCGATGCGGCGGAGCACGACCACCGCCGCCGCGACGGCGACGAACGCGATCAGCGTGCCCAGGCTGGTCAGATCGGCGAGGTGCTGCAGGGGCACGAAGGCGGCGAGGAGACCCACGCCCGCACCGACGATCCAGGTGTTGTGGACGGGGGTGTGCCGCTTGCGGTCGACGCGCCGGAAGATCTCCGGAACGAGGCCGTCACGGGCCATCGAGAACAGGATGCGGGTCTGTCCGAACAAGGTGACCAGGACGACGCTGACTATGGACACGACCGCGCCCGCCGAGAGCAGCAGCGCCGGCCAGCCCAGGCCGGTCACGTTCCGGAGGATCTCGGCCAGGACGGCCTCACCCGCGTCCGCCTGCTCCCCGAACCGGCGCGCCGGCTGGGCGCCCACTGCCGCGACCGCGACGGTCACGTACAGCGTGGTGACCGTGAGCAGGGTGAACAGGAGCGCCAGGGGAATGGTGCGCCGGGGATTGCGCACCTCCTCGCCGGCCGTGGAGACGGTGTCGAACCCGACGTAGGAGAAGAAGACACCCGAGGCGGCGACCGTCACCCCGCCGATGCCGTGCGGTGCGAAGTCGGAGAAGTTGTCGGCGGTGAAGGCGGTCAGTGCCACGACGACGAAGAACACGAGCACGCCGATCTTGACGCACACCATGGCCGCGTTCACCCGCGCGGACTCCCTCGTCCCACGAGCCAGAAGCAGGGAGCAGAGCAGCACCACGACCAGCGCCGGCACGTTCACCAGGCCACCCGCGCCCGGCGGTTGACTGATGACGTCCGGCAGCGTGACGCCGAAGAGCGCGTCGCCGACCTCGTTGAGGTACTGACCCCAGCTGACGGCCACGGTGGAGACCGCGACTCCGTACTCGAGGATCAGGCACCACGCGACGAGGTACGCGGCCCCCTCCCCGAGCGACGCGTAGGCGTAGGAGTACGTGCTGCCCGACACCGGGACGGCGCCCGCCAGTTCCACGTAACACAGCGCCCCGAGCCCGGCGACGGCCGCGGCGACGGCGAACGAGAGCACAACGCTGGGACCGGCCTTGGGCACGGTGGTGCCGAGCACGAAGAAGATCCCGGTTCCCACGACCGAGCTGATGCCCAGCAGAGTCAGCTGCCACAGCCCCATGGTGCGTCGCAGCGGAGGTCCCGAGTAGTCGCCGTCCGCCTCCGCGATCATCTCGTTCAGGGGTTTACGTCGGCGCAACTCGTCGGCCATCGAGCCCATGGCTCCTCCTTGGGATCCTGCGTGACCCGCGGTTCTGCGGGGCACCGTGGATCCTGTGGCCGGGCCACGGGCGAAACAACGGAATCGCCGTGCGTCCCTCGGCCACAACGTTGGCCGATCTCACAAAGACACAGCCGGCCGCGGGGGCGATGATCGCGCGCCCTCATCCGACGACCTCAGTGCTCCCCGCGCCAGGGTTGGTAGTTGGTGCCCAGCTCACGCAAGATCTCGCGAAGGATCTACGTAACGAGCCAGGCATGGTGGAGAAACCAGCGGCACGACAAATCCGATCGACACCCTGCTCCCGATCGGGTTGGCTGGGCGATATGCCAAAACTGCGAACGGATCGGCTTCTGCTCCGCCGGTGGCGGGAGTCCGACCTCGAGCCATGGGCGGCGATGAACGCCGATCCCGAAGTCCGCGAACATCTCGGGGAGTTGTTGACACGGGAGCAGAGCGACGCCGTGGTGGCATCGATGCAGGCCGCCTTCGACGAGCGGGGTTTCGGCTGGTGGGCGCTGGAATCACGGCAGACCGGCGACTTCATCGGCCGCGTCGGCCTGGACGAGGTGGGCGCGGACATGCCGTTCGCCGGAGTGGACATCGGTTGGCGTCTGACACGTTCGGCGTGGGGCCACGGTTACGTCACCGAAGCTGCCCTGGCCTGCCTGGCCTTCGGGTTGGAGACCCTCGGACTGCCGGAAGTGGTCGCGTCGACAACCGTCACCAACGTACGTTCCCAGGCGGTGATGCGCCGGATCGGCATGACACGCGACCCGGCTGACGACTTCGAGGACCCGAGCGTGCCCGAAGGGCCGCTTCGCCGGTGTGTGCTGTACCGGACACGCTCAGAGATGCTGACGGCCTACACGGCGCGGCGGGATACGAAGTAAAGCCTCGCCGAGGTCGAAGCCGAGGTCGAAGCCGAGGTCGAAGGCCGCCTGAGACGCACAGCTTGCGGTGGCCACCGCACGAATCCTGCGCCGGACTCCGCCAGGGCAGGACCCGGCGGCGGACGCGCTGCTCAGGGCCTCCGCAGAGGGTCGATCACGGCGCCGGGGTTGAGGATGCCCGCCGGGTCGAGCGTCGCCTTGCCGGCCTGGAGTGCGGCGGCGAAGAGGTCGGGGCGCTGCTGGTCGTACCACGGCCGGTGGTCGCGGCCCACAGCGTGGTGGTGGGTGATGGTGGCTCCGGAGGCGATCAGCGCGTCGGATACCGCTGCCTTGATCTCGTCCCACTGCTCCACCGTCTTCCCCCACACCCCACCGGCGTAGATCCCGAAGTACGGTGCAGGGCCGTCGGGGTAGACGTGGGTGAACCGGCAGGTCACCACGCCTGTAGCCCCGACCTGGCGCATGGCGTCCTGGGCCGCCTCGTTGACGGCTGCGCGGAGGCTGTCGAATCGGTCCCAGGTGCACGCGGTCTCGAACGTCTCCACGATCATGCTCTGAGCCGCGAGCGCGTCCCGCTGGTACGGCATCCGCACGAACGAGGAGCGCCAGGTGTCGGCGGCTCCGCTGTGCGCGGACCGGTCAGCGGTCTCGGTCATGTCGGCCGTGTCGGTTTGGCGCGCCGGCTCGGCGAGGGTGCCGCCGTGGTCACGGCAGAGCTCCAGAGCGCGTTCCATCCAGGCGGTGACGGGGTGATCCGCGGATTCGAAGCCGAGCACCAGGACGGCCGTGGGGGAGCCGGCGTTGATGAACGCCTCGACGGGGTCCAGGAGGCGGCAGTTGGAAGGATGCAGTCCGGATTGCGACAGAGCGCGGACCGCATTCACGCCCGCGTCGTAGTCGGCGAACCCCACCGACGCGCCTGCCCGCCACCGGGGGCGCTCCTGGAGCCGTACCCATGCCTGGGTGATGACGCCGAGGGACCCCTCGGAACCGAGGAACATCCGGTCCGGGGAGGGGCCCGCACCCGAAGCGGGAAGCCGGCGGGACTCGACGGTGCCGGCGGGGGTGACGACCCGGAGCGACTCGGTGAGGTCGTCGATGTGGGTGAGGACCGTGGCGAAGTGGCCTCCGGCCCGGGTGGCCAGCCAGCCGCCGAGGGTGGAGAACTCGAAGGACTGAGGGAAGAACCGCAGTGTGTACCCCTGGGGCCTCAGCTGGTCTTCCAGGTGAGGGCCGAACACTCCGGCCTGGACGAGCGCGGCCCGGCTGGTGCGGTCGACTTCGAGAACCTGGTCCATGGAGGTGAGGTCCAGGCTGACCGCCCCTGCGTAGTCGCCGCCGACGCGCGGTTCGACACCTCCCACGACCGAGGAGCCTCCGCCGAAGGGGATGGCCGCGATGCCGGCGTCGCTGCACCAATCGAGCACCTGCCCGACCTCGGCCTCCGAGGTCGGGCGCACGACCAAGTCGGGCACGTGCGGCAGCTTGCCCAGCAGGGCCCGAACCACGTCGCGGAACGCCTGCCCGTGGCTGTGCGCCAGCCGGTCCCGTACGTCCTCGGAAACGATCGACGCCAGAGCCGACGGCGCCTGGACCCTGCTCGCTCCCACGGCGAACGACTCGACCGGCGGTGCCGTGTGCGGGGTCAGGTCCGCTCCCGGCAGCAGTTCGGAAACTCTGCGGGTCAGCGCGTCACGCTCCGGGCCGACCACCGCATCCTCGAGGTTTCCCCATCCCCACCACGAACGCGTCTTGCCTTGCATTGCCCGACACCACCGATCTGAACGCTGGGTAAGTTAACGCGCGGTAAGATTGACATAGGATGCAGCCATGAGCAAGCAGGAGAAGAACGCGCGCGGCGTGGGGACCAAGGGCATGCCCCGCAAGGACCGCGAACTGCTGATCCTGGACGCGGCGGCGGAGGAGTTCGGCACCAAGGGCTACGTACGTGGGTCGACCGCGGTCGTGGCGGCGCGGGCAGGGATCAGCAAGCCCATGATCTACGAGTACTTCGGGTCCAAGGACGGCCTCTACCTGGCCTGCCTGGACCGCGCAGGCTCCCGTCTCGTCGCAGCGGTCGAATCGGCGCAGGACGGGTCACCGGACCTCGCGCGCGCCGCACGCACCATGGAGGCCATCTTCCGAGCGCTCGAAGCACGTCCGCACGACTGGGAACTCGTCTACGACACCACCGTGGCGGCCAGTATCGACCTCCATGCCGCAGCCTCGGTGTACCGGCGGGAACTGAACCGCATGGGAGCAGCCGGCGTGGCCGACGTTCTCAGCGCTTCCCAGGCCACCGACCCGCTCGATGCGGACCTCGTCACGCACCTTTGGTACGGGACGGTGAGCTCGGTGGTCGGCTGGTGGCGGCACCACCCCGAGCAGACCGCCGACGAGATGACCGCGCGATTCCACAGGGTCTTCGCGGCCCTTTTCGTGCAAGGCCGATCGAGCCGCCTCGAGGCCGATGCCCGACCGCGACAGGGGTAGCCCGGGGCAGTCTCGTGTGACTCCGCGCTCCGAGGCGGCGACGCCGGGATCGGAGCGAAGAAGTGGAGGATCGTATGGCCGCGGTCGGTCGTGTGGAGAGGGCTGACACGTCGGACGGATATCGTCCTGGCATGACACAAGAGTTCGATCTTGCTGCGTCTCTCGCCGGAGGCGTCGAAGGCCGGAGTGGTGCGTGGAGCTTCATCAAGGGCTTCGCCGCCCATTGGGCCGGCGCCCTCGAGAGCGGTGACGGATGGGCGGAGGCCGATCTGGTCGCCGCCGAGGAGAGGCTGGGTGTCCGGCTGCCGGCGGCGTTGCGCGATGCGTATCTGCTGTTCGGTCGCCGCCGGGACCTCACCAGCAACCACGATGTGCTGCTCGGCCCGGCCGAGCTCTATGTGGACGACGCCAAGGAGGCCCTGGTCTTCCGTCACGAGAACCAGGGAGCCGCGTCCTGGGGCGTCCTCCTCGACAGCCTCCAGGACGAAGATCCTGCGGTGTTCATCCGGCTCGACCTCGCCGACAAGAGCGCCGAGCGATGGGAGGGTTGGCTGGAGCGGCTGTCCCTCTGTTTCGTCGAGATCGTTCTGTCCGAGTCCGTTCAGGTCCATGGCGAGCTCTGCGACTTCCTCGAGCCCGATGACGACAGTGGGGAGCTGCTGGAGGCGAACACCGTCCGGTTGCCGTTCCCTGCGTATCCCATCGGGGAGGACGAGCATGCAATCCGGTGGTTCCTCGGCCAGAACGTGCTGCTGCGTGACGACGGCATGGCCATCCTGGTCCGTGGCCGGACGGCGGAGGACCTCGACCGCGTTCGTGGCCTGATCCCGGGCGACTGGCTCGACGACTGTCGCTGACCACGTCCCGGACTGCTGTCGACCGAGCCGCCCCACGGCGGATACGTCCAAGCGCTGCGGTTCGGCCCGGGCGTCTGCCGGTCGGTCGTGGTTCTGATGAATTCCTTGGCGAATTGAGCCTTTCGGGCCTCCGGGAAGCGGTCCTCGGTCTCCAGGCAACCCGCCAGGCAAACGTCGACATACGACTGGACGATGGGGAATTGGTCGCTCGGGTAGTGGCGGGTGGCATTCGCGAAATACCAAACGGTACCGACCGGAGGGCTATTGCTGCGACGTGAGTCTCCAGCTGCACGGCGGGAGAGGAATCTTGCCAGAGTCCGCCTGGTCGGCCCGGGCGATGCGACACGCGTCGCGTGCGACTTGGAGATCGTCTCGTGTGGCGCTGGATGCCATGGCCGCGCATGGCACGGAGGACAGGCGACTCGCCGCCAGATGCGAGCGCCGGAGCCAGGTCGTCCCTGCCCCACGATGCGCCCCGCCGTCCGCGCCGTCGTGGATCCGCTGGCGGATCGGTCCTTCGTGCGGCACATCCGCCAGGCCGTGACTCAGCTGACTCGCTGGACGACGGCTGATTGCCCGGCGGTCACGCAGGGAGGCCTCAGTACGCGTGTCCCACATGGGCAAGGGCCTGCTTCAGCAGCACCCCGTGGCCGCCCGTCATCTCGCCCTGCACAGCTGGGGAGGCAGCTTCCTGCGGGCTGAACCACACCAGGTCCAGTGCGTCCTGCCGGGGGCGGCAGTCTCCGGTCACCGGCACGATGTACGCGAGAGAAACAGCGTGCTGGCGTGGGTCGTGGTAGGCGGTGATGCCCGCCGTGGGGAAGTACTCGGCGACCGTGAAGGGCTGCAAGGAAGCGGGGACACGAGGCAGCGCAACAGGGCCGAGGTCCTTCTCCAAATGGCGGAGCAGCGCGTCTCGGACCCGCTCGTGGTGCATGACTCGGCCGGATACCAGGGTGCGGTTGATCGTTCCGTCCTCGCGGATCCGCAGCAGCACTCCGATGCTGGTGACTTCGCCGCTGTCGTCCACGCGCACGGGCACGGCCTCGACGTACAGGATGGGCATCCGGGCCCTGGCGCTGTCCAGTTCGTCCGTGGTCAGCCAGCCGGGCGTGGTCTCGGTCATGTCAGACATCGCTTGATCATACTTTCCAGCACGGGTCTTGGGACCAGGTGAGTGTCTGCCAGCCGGGTGGGAGTTGGGTAGGCAATGAGGGCGTCGATGCCGCATGTCCTTACCTGGGGCCCTGAAGCGTGGACGATCGATGTGGCCTCAGGGGTAGGTCCACGCGATTCCCCTGGCGCGGCACTTTCTGCGGAGGCGGTCGGCCGGTCCTCGGCTCGGGTGACGATCGGTCGTCGTCGAGGGCCGATCGGCTCAGGTTCGCCTTCTCAACTGCGGAAGGGCGAGAGTCGTCGCCGGGCCTCGTCGCGAACCTCCGGGTCTGCATCGAAGGAGAGTTCACGGAGTTGCTGAATGAGCTCGGGGGCGACACCCTCGCCGGACGTCCAGCGTGGATCGCAGTCGAGTTCCGCGCTGAGCTGGTCGGCGGTGGCAGCCTCGGTCGCCTGGGCGCGGGCTGCGAGAACGGCACGGAGACCCGGCAGGTCCCCGCGCCCCAGGAGGGCGACCGCCGTGTCCGAGGTCACGCCTGTGTCCTTTCCGTCGAGGAGGAGACGGTGGAGGACGTCGGCGACGACGGCCTCGATCCGAGGCTCTGCCGCCAATCGCCGCCCTGCCGCGGCCCTGGCGGACCACGAAGGAGAGCTTGCCTGCGCGATGGCATCATTCGGCTCTTGAGAGCCGGATCGTTCCATGGCATCAGAGTGCCATCTGCCGACTGGCGCGTTCCCCTCGTCCACCGCCCGTCGACGCGCTCGGGGGTGAGCTGGTCCGGCCCCGGGGCGACTGGCTTGTCGCCTCATTCGGATGCGGAAACATCACGATCCGGCTGAGACCCCACCACTCCCTGACCGACCGCTTAGCATGATGCTCGCCGGGAAGGACGCCGCCGGCTTTCGCCTACGGCGACCGGCCAGGCGGAGGACTCCCCGCGCTCCGCGCAGCTCACGTCGGCAGCTCACGTAGCCACCGGACGTCGGCAGCTCACGCCGGCGCCGCACGTCGGCCCCTCGCGTGGTGCTCTTGCACCCCGTCCACCAGGAGCGTCCATGTACCGCAGTTCCGCCCCCGGCAGCGCCACGGACCCGTCTTCCGTCGAGCTCTTCGACCGCGCATGCCGGCGGCTTCTCGGGTACGGCACGGATTTCACGGACGCCGTCCTGGAGACGATCCGCGCCGAGGTGCCGTACTACGCCGACCCGGTGCTCGCACCGCCCGACGTGCGCGAGACCGTGGGAACCGGCATCCGCCACGGGTTGGAGACCGGGGTGGATCCGAGCAGGATCGTGGACGTCGAGCGGTTCACCAGAGAGCTGGGCATGCGGCGCGCGGAACAGGGCCGTCCCCTCGACGAAGTCCTGCACGCCTTCCGTGTCGCCGGATCCGAAGTCTGGAGCGGGATGATCGGCGTCGTGGAACGGGAAAGCCTGGGGGACATGCACCGGCTCGTACACGTCGCCGAGCTGGTGTGGAAGAGCAACGACCGCGACGCCGTCCTGGTCGCCGACGCATACCGGCAGGTCATCGAGGGGGTGGCCGGCCGACACGCCGAACGCGTCCGCCTGATCCTCGCCGCCCTGCTGGAGAAGCGCCCCGAACCCGAGTTCACCCGGAGCGCGGCCGACACCCTCGATCTGCCGCTCGGTGGCCGGTACGCGGTGGCGGTCGCGGAGGCGACACCGCCGTACGGCCGCGTTCCCCGGGCCGCTCCAGAACTGAGGGGCATACGGGTCCTGCGTCATGCCTGGGGTCAACGGGCCGTATTCGTAGCCCACTTGGGCGACCGCCCCTTGGAAGCGTTCGCCTCCGGCCTCGACGCAGGCCCGGGGCTCCGCATCGGCATCAGCCTGGTGGTACCCGGCCTGGAGAGTCTGGCCCGCGCGCGCGACATGGCAGGGCTCGCTCTTCGCACCTGCCGGGGCGACGGGGAGGTCGCCCGGCTCGACACCCGCCTGCCCGACGGACTCCTGGTCTCGCGGCCCGACCTGTCCAACGAACTCGTCCGCCAGGTGCTCCGTCCCCTGTACGACCTGGACCCCGCCGACCGCGACCTGCTGTTCGACACCATCGGCGTCTGGATCGAATGCGGTGGCTCCACCGGCCAGGCAGCTCGGCACATGTTCTGCCATCGCAACACCGTGCTGAACCGGCTGCGCCGTGTCGAGCAGATCACCGGCCTCGCGCTGTCCCGCCCACGCGACCTGGTGCAACTCACCCTCGCGCTCGACGCACACCTCCTGCTGGGACCGGCCGTGGCCCCTGCGCGCTCTGCCGACGACGAACAGCGGCGTCGCCCGGCCTGATCCTCCTTCGCCCTCATCTCTCTGGGCCTCGGCACAGTCACGCCCTACGGGCGTTGGGAACGGACACCGGTGCCGGCGAAGCGCATGGACGGGCCTGGGGGGCCGGTGCTCTGGTGAGCCTCGTTCAGAGGCGATCCACCCGCACCCAGGCCCGCCAGGAGAGACCGCTATGACCCACCCGCACGTTCCTCGTTCCCCTCATCGCTCCCGGCCTTGCCGTCCAGGCATGTCCTTCGCCGTGGTCAACGCAACAGTCTTCGCCGTGCATCTGCTGCTCGTCTGCTCCGCCGCCGACTTCATGGCCGACTCCGTCCTGGGCGAAACCGGCATCGGTGTGCCCGCACTCCTGCTCCAGGCCGTGCTGCTGGTGTGGACGGCGGCGCGCTACGACCGCCGCGCGGACGACTCCCGGACCGGTCGCCGCCACATCGCGCACGAGCGTGGGGAGTACTGATGAGACCCGAGATCCCGCTCGCCGCGCCGGGCACGCTCGACACGGAGACCCAGGCACTGATCCTCGGCTGCTTCGTGGCCTTCATCGTCCCCATCCTGTTCCTGTGTGTCCTCAGCGGGGCGCCGAGGGACCGTGTCAACGACTTCTACACGGCGGGCCGCACACTGCGGCCCCTGCGAGGGGCCCTCGTCCTCTCCGGCGTCTACCTCTCCTCGGCCACGGTGCTCGGCACCACGGGAAGCGTCGCCGTCTTCGGGTACGACGGCCTGTTCATCGCGCTCTGCACCGTGCTCTCCCTCGGTGTACTGCTCCTCCTCGCCGCGCCCCTGCGCGAGCGTGCCGGCTACACCCTGGGTGACACGTTCGGGCTGCGGGCCCCTGGGCGCGCGGTGAGGATCGCGGTCGCCGCCGTCACCCTCTGCATCTGCGTCCCCTATCTGGTCGTGCAGCTCTCCGGTGCGGGAGTGACCACCGCGGCGCTGCTGGGGCTCTCCGGTCCAGGCATCGAGAAGACGGCGATCGTCATGATCGGTGCTCTTGTCGTCTGCACCACGGCGTTCGGCGGCATGCGCGGTACGGTCGTGATCCAGGTGATCAAGACGGTGGTGCTGCTCTGCGTGGCCCTGGGAGTGTCCGTCGTACTGCTGCACCGCTTCCACTGGAGCGCCGACTCCCTGATCTCCGCGGCCGAACAGGGAAGCGGTCGTCCCGCCGACTACCTGCGCCCTGGCCTCCGCTTCGGCGGCAGCGCCGAGCCCGCGGCCACCCTGGACTTCATCGGTCTCGTGGTCACCATCGTCCTGGGCGCGGCCTGTCTGCCGCACGTCGCCCTGCAATTGGGCACGGCTCCCGACGCCGCCACCGCCCGCCGTACCGTGCGCCACACCCTCACGATCGTCGGCGCGTTCTGCTTCACCACGGCTCTCATGGGCTTCGCGGCCTCGGCGTTGATCGGCGCACCGGCGATCCTGGCCGCCGATCCGGGCGGAAGCAGTGCGCTGGTGATGCTCGCCGGCGAACTGGCGGGGGGTTCGAACGCCGATGCCGGCGGAGCGCTGCTCGTCGTCCTGGTCGCCTCCGGCGTCTTCCTCACCACGCTGGCCGTCGTCGCCAGTGTCACCCTGGCGGCAGCGGGGACGATCGCCCACGACCTCTACACCCACGTCCTGCGCCGTGGGCGCACCACCGAGGGCCGGGAAGTGGCCGCCGCACGCCTGGCGTCCGCCGGTGTCGGCGTACTCAGCATCGCCCTGGCGGTCTGGGTCCAGGGGTGGAACGTCCAGTTCCTGACGGCTCTCTCCCTGGCAGTGGCCGCCTCCTCCCTGCTTCCGGCAGTGGTGTACACCCTCTTCTGGAAGGGCTACACCCGGACCGGCCTGCTCTGGACGTTGTACGGAGGCCTGGGCTGCGCCGTCGGGCTGCAACTGTCCGGCCCGGTCTTCTCCGGCAACCCGTTGGCGCTCTTCCCCGACTGGCACGTCGACTGGTTCCCGCTCCAGACAGTCGTCCTCGTGTCGATACCCTTCGCCTTCCTCATGGGCCGACTGGGCAGTTCCGGCGCATGGCGACGCGTCACCCCTCCAAGTCGGCGCCCGGGCCCGGGTCCTGGCTCTGGTGACCGTACGCACGCGGAGGCGTTCTAGGGGAGGAGCGACCCTCTCCGCGCGACCGACCTCCTGCCGGGGGAGGAGATCACCCGAGGTGGTCGGCCGCGGTCCTCCACGCCGCGGTCACCGCCCTATGGGCCTGGGCCGTGCGCGCCGCGCTGTCCCCGGTCAACGTGAGCGGCGCGCCCACGTGAACATGCAGCCCCGGCCGGCGCAGCGGTGCGGTGGCCACTCCCGCGAGCTGTTTCGCCGTGCTGCCCGAGGTGACACGGCGGGCACCGGCCTGGCCCACCGGAACGACAGGCGCGCCGGTGCGGTGGGCGAGACGCGAGAGGCCGCTGCGGAAGGCCCCGGGAGGTGCTTCGGCGGCGTCGGCCCGGTGCGGGAGGCCGCCCTCGGCGTAGATGAGGACGAGGCGCCCCTGTTCGAGGGCCTTCGCGGCGAGGTCGAGAGCGTCCGAGGCACGACGATCGTTGCGGATCACTGGGATGTGGCCTTCGTGGGCCAGCGCCCGGCCGAGCACGGGGATGCGCCACAGACCCGCGGCGGCCAGGACGACGGGCGAGACGCCGAGCCGACGGAGTGCGGCGAGCACGATGGCGGGGTCGGCGAGCGAGGTGTGGTTCGCGGCGATGATGCTGCCCGGCGCCAGTTCGGCTCGGGCGTTCACGGTCACGGCGAGGCGGCCCACCGCGGGTACCAGGATGTCGGCGATGCGGCTGAGCATCTGGCGCCTCCTTCGTGTTCGACGACGTTTCCCATCCTCGATGCGGTGGGGGACCGCCGGTTGAGCGCTCGTACTCAACTCGCGTGACTGCCGTACCCAGAACGTCGGCAGATGCGGCCCTCACACCACGGCAGGACCTGGACACGAGAACGCTGCGAGATCCTTTCCGACCGATCACGCGACGATTGCTCCCCGCTTCGGGCAGGGGAGGACTGCGGCCACGGTGCTGCCACTGCTACGTCCGACGCCGGATCACGCGAGAGCGACGAGGTGGCAGGATGACGCGGTGTCCGACTCTCCGCATGAACTGTGGCTGCGCGGCATCGCCTTGAATCCGGCGACGCCTTCCGACGTACTGATACGCCTGATGGATCAAGCGGCCGGTGACGCCGGCCTGCTGATGTGCGAGGGCCGTGACCTGCCCGACGCCGTCTTCGACGCAGCCCTCCGCCACCCGGCCGGCGGGATCCGCCGCGCCCTCGCCCGCAACCGGCACGTCGACCCCTCGCGACTCGCCCCCTTGGCAACCGACCCGTCGGGGATCGTCCGCGCGGGGCTCGCCGGCGGCCCCCGCCCCCGCCCCCGATGGGTCCGGCCGCTGCCGGACGACATCCTCGTCGCCTTCCTGACCGCCCAGGACGGCGGCGAGGACGGCATGCTCACCGAAGGCGAGATCGTCCAGGACCTCGAATTCTCTCGGCAGATCCCTCTGTCCTTCCGCCGTTCCATGGCCGAGCACGAGCATCCCCGGATCCGCATCCACGCCACCGCCTGGCAGGTGCTCACCCCCGCACAGCGCGAAGCCCTGCTCGACGACCCCGACCCCGCGGTACGAGAAGCGGCGCAGAAGCGCAGCTGGGAGCTGGACCCGGAAGCGGTGGAGGCCAAGTTGCCGTTCATCGGCTCGCACAGCAAGTCGTTCGTGCTCGGCACGTGCGCCCTGTCCCCCGCGCTCATCGAGCAGTGCTTCGCGGACGACACGGTCCACCCCCTGACCTGGAACCGCCACACCCCGGCCGACACCGTCGCCCGGCTCGCCCGCCACCCCGAGGCACAGGTCCGCGAGAGGGTCGCCGCCCGGCCCGACCTGGCACCGGACCTTGTCACCGAGCTGAGGGAGGACCCGGACGACGGCGTTCGGATGCGCGCACGCCTCCACCCCTTCCCCCGCACCTGGGCCGAGTACTGGGCTATCGACCGGGTCATCGGGCACGGTCCGGACTGCCTCTGCCCGATCACCGAGCCGGCCCCCGAGCCGTCGCCCCACTGGTTCGCCACCTGCGCGACGTCCGAAGAACCGGTGCTCCGCCGGGTTGCGGCGAGCTGGCCCGGCCTGCCCGCGGACATCGTCGAGACACTCGCGCAGGACGACGACGAGGAGGTACGGATCCGGCTGGCCTGCCACCACCCCCTCGCTCCGCCACACCTCCTTCTGGACGTCTTCGTCACGCGCCCGGCCCACCGTCCGCACCTGTTGACGCTGCACGCGTTCCCCCGCGCCGGCCTCACCCACCTCGTCGGCCACCCGGACCCCGAGGTACGCGCCCTGGCCGCAGCCGATCCCACCCTGCCCGTACCCCCGGTGGACGACCCCGACGAGTCGGTGTGCCGGGCAGCCGCCGCCAACCCGAGCCTGACACCGGGGGACTTGGAGGGCCTGCTCACCGACCCCCGTACCGCAGAGGGCGCCGCGGCCAACCCGTCCCTCCCCGTCCCCCGCATGCACGCGCTCCTCGACCGCTGCCTGAACGGCGCCGCAACCCCACCGACGGCGACCGAACGCCCCTCCGCCGCTGCCGGTCAGAGCTGACGGCTGATCCTTCGAACCAGCTCTTCGAGGAACTCTTGGAGGCTGGAAGCGGCAAGGTCGAACTGACCGAACCACGAGGCGGTGGTGGACCTCCAGACGCGGCCGGACCCTGCCAGCGCGAAGAGGTGGCCGCCGCCTTCGCGGGCGAATACCAGCGCAGGCTCTTCCCCGTCGATCCGGATGGCTCCGTACTCGCGGAAGTGCTGTGCGACCTCTGACGCCGGGTGAACGAAGTAGCCGCTGTCCACGTCGGGGAGGGAGACCTCGCAGAGCACCCAGTACATCGTGGTCAGGTCCGAAGGGATCGGCGTCAGTTCCACGAGCGCGTCCGTCGCCTTATGGCTCTCGTCCGTCGCGCGCGCGACCACGTTGCCGCCGGGCGGGAAGCCGCGCCGGGCCTGGATCGACTGAACCAGTTCCGTGAGTGCCGCGTCCGCCCGCTCGCACCAGCCGCGGACCCACTCGGCGTCAAGCCGTTCATCAGCCACGATCGACCTCTTCGGCACCTGAGGGAATCGCTCTCCGCGATCCGCAAGACCGTACAGGAGTGGGCACGCAGATCAGTGAGAGTCGCCGGCGTTTCCGTATGTACGCCTTACGCCCCGCCGCCCCATCGCGCGTAGCCGCGCTCGATCTCGGCCAGGTACTGGGTCAAGTCGAAGCGAACTTCCTCGATGACACGGTCATCAGCACCCGGGTACATCAGATTGCCCCAGATCACGGTCCGACCCCGGAGCCGGATCCGGATACAGACCGCCGGGGCGGCGTCGGTGCCCTGCCCGTGGGTCGCAACATCCACGTTCCGGGCTTGATCAGTCGGATAGAGGGGGCCTCCAGGCCTGAGCAGCTGATGCGGACGATCGCCGGTTGCGCCGTCGAAACTGCGCGCGATCAGGTCGAGGCCATCGACATAGAAGTATGTGTGTACGGCGCTGCACATGGGTGGCCCAGGGCAGGCAGTGATCAGCAGCGTGCTGACTCCGTCGTGCCCCTGGCGATCAGGGAGGCGGGCGCGCACCAGGCGCGGGGACTTACGCGGCATCAGACCTTCGCGACATCACGGAGCCGATGATAGGTGCCCAGTAGACCGCTGGGCGGTCCTCACTCCCAAGCCAGTCGTTCACCGATCCTGGGGCGCCCTTCCGGCGATCGCGAGCCGTTCCGAATCCGGCTTCTGATCAGCAACGAAGACCGTGGCAATGAGTCCGCTACTGCCGTCGGGCGGCAGCGCGTACGACGCGTCGGGTTCAGTCGGTGATGTACCAGTTGTTCTTGAGGTACTCCAGGGTGTAGCTGCCGAGGTCGCTCTCGGAGAAGGTGGCGGAGGACCTGACGGCCTCGACCGGCATCTCGATCTTGTCGGGAGTGCGCACCACGATGCGCTGCGGGTCGACCGTCGCGGTTTGCAGGGCCTTCTTCTGCGCGGGCGAGATCATCTGGAAGACGACGGCGTACGTCGACGTGCACGGGCCGAATCCCTGGTCCTGTGCCTTCTTCGCGGCGGGCGCGGCCACTTCGCAGACCGTGTCGATGTCCTCACGGCCCAGGGCGTGGAGGTACTGCTCGTACCGCTGGATCGCGCCTTCCTTGGTCCTGGGCCTGCGCTGGTCGCTGCCCGGAGTGGCCGACGGCTTCTCGGTCCGGGCGGACGCGGACGGCGTGGCCGACGGTTCCGTTGTCCGCGTGGACGCGGACGACTGCGAAGGCCTCGCGTCGGTGCCCTCCTTCGCCTTGTCCGGGCCGCACGCGCATGCCATCAGCGCCACACAGGCCGATACCGCCACGCTCACCAACGTCCGCGCCCTCATCCGCTTCCCTCCCGTCGCCTCACCGCCAGCCGACAACACATCAAGAGGTCACGCAGGACCCGGGGGAACGGTTCCCGAGCCGGTCCTGGAGCTGTGATCGGCGCACCACTCGCCGTTTCTTGCCGACAACATCGTCGCGTCCTACGAGCAGTCGTGGACGGTCGGGCCCGGAGGGCAGTCGGTCAGACAGTCGCCTACGCCTTACACGCGAGCAGGTGAACCGCCTGGAACTGGCGCCGTTCGGTGGGCTGGGGCCGGCGGACCATGCGGGCTACCTCGGCCAACCCGGACTCGCGCAGCATCGCCGCGAGGTGATCGGGCGACCACCGATAGGCCGGTGCGACTGCGTGATCAAAGATCTGCGTCGGGTGAGACGGATCATCGCCGGCCCAGAAGCCGACCAGAAGGTGGCCGCCAGGTGCCAGCACGCGGTGGAACTCCGCCAAGATGTCGGGAAGTTCTTCCGGCGGAGTGTGGATGATGGACCAACGGGAGAGTACGCCGCCCAGCACGCCGTCAGGGATGGTCAGCGCGGCCATTGAGCCCACGTCGAACCGCAGGCCTGGATGTGCCTGTCGTGCCAACTCGATCATCGCGGAGGAGGCATCGACGCCGAACGCCGCCAGCCCCAGGCTGTCCAGATGAGCCGTGATATGGCCAGGTCCACAACCCAGATCCGCGACCCGACCGTCCCCGCTCGCACTCACGACCTCGGCAAAGGCACCCAAGATCGCACGGTCCAAAGGCATGCCCAGCAGCTCGTCGCGGAACAGCTGTGCATACTGGGCGGCAGCCGCGTCGTAGGCCTGGCGGGTGGCGCTCAAGGCATCGTGTTCGACCATGCTCGCGACTGTAGTCCCCGGCCGGAGGCGCGGCCGAGGGAATCACGATCTTGGATTGCCGGATCAGCCACCAGCGAGCAACACCACGCGCGCTCATGCCTGCGGTGGCGGTCTGATCAACAAGCTCACCGCAGAACAGCACCCCACGTTTGCCGACCTCGGTGCGGAACGGTCGTGACACCGGCAGCCGCAGCGTCCTTGAGTCGGCCCGTCCGCTCCGGGGCCGCGTTGACAGGTATCTGTCGACATGTTGCTATGAGGCGCTGCTCAGCCGGACCTGCGCCTTTGCCGTGTGCCGCTCGGGCACCGGATCGATGGCCGCCTGACCAGGGGGCGTCCCCGTACCCCGAGTGAGGACTCATGCCGCAGCGCGTCGCGACCATCGTCGGCGGTGGGATCGGCGGCCTCGCGGCGGCCGTCGCCCTGCACCGCCGTGGCTGGCGTGTCGAGGTGTTGGAACGGGCCCCGGAGTTCACTGAGATCGGGGCCGGTATCTCCCTGTGGCCGAACGCGCTGCACGCGCTCGAGGCGCTCGGCCTGGCCGGCGCCGTTCGGGCACTGGGGGCGATCGAGGCCGGCGGGGGCGTACGGGACCGTCGGGGCCGCTGGCTGTCACGAACGGACAATGCGGAGCTGACGCGCCGTTTCGGCCATCCCCTGGTGGTCCTGCAGCGCGCGGACCTGTTGCGGGTGCTGGCCGAGGCGCTGCCGGCTGACAGCCTGCGCCCGGGGAGTGAGGTGTCCGCGGTCCGCGAGGACGGGCAGAGTCTGGTCGTGGATCACCGCGGGGGTCGGTCGACGCCCGATGTCGTCATTGGCGCGGACGGGCTGCGCAGTGTGGTCCGCCGCGCATTGTGGCCGGAGGCGGCGAGTCCCCGGTATGCCGGCTACACGGCCTGGCGCATGGTGACCGAACCCTTCGCCGTGCCGCCTTTGGAGGGCGCTGCGACCTGGGGCCGCGGGGAGCGGTTCGGATACACGGCGCTGCCGGGCGGGCGGATGTACTGCTTCGCAACCGCGTCGCTGCCCGAGGGAAGGGCCTTCGGCTCGTCCGAGTCCGAGTATGCGGAGCTGGTGCGCCGGTTTGGGACCTGGCCGGATCCCGTGCCCCGTCTGCTGGCCGCCGTCCCCGTGGACGCGGTGCTGCGGCACGATCTGTACGACCTCCCGCCGCTGTCCTCCTTCACCTGTGGCCGGGTCGCGCTGCTGGGGGATGCCGCCCATGCCATGACCCCGAATCTGGGACAGGGCGCGTGCCAGGCGTTGGAGGACGCGGTCACCCTCGCCCACTGCCTTGACGGCACGCCGGACGTGGCGGCCGCGCTCCGTTCGTACGATCAGCTGCGCCGCCCGAGGACCCGCGCCATCGCGCGCCGTTCCGCCCGGCTCGGCGTTGTCGGTCAGCTGTCGTGGCCGCCTGCGGTGCTGCTGCGGGACACGGCCGCCCGGTTGATGCCGACGCGGGCGACGCTGCGTTCCATGACGCCGGTGCTCGGCTGGACGCCACCCGATGCCCCGCCGGCCGCGACGAAGAGTGAGAGGCACTGATGCCGGACTGGACGTATCACCCGCTGCGCGGCGCGGCCGCTGCCGTCCTTGGCCGCCGCCGCTCGCAGCGATCGGCGCTGCGCCTGCTGGCCTGGATCGGCTCCCGCCCCGCCGGCGCGCGGCTGATCGCCAGGGGATTCGGTCACCGCCATCCACCCAAGAGCCTTGCCGGTGAGATCGCGGGCGTGCCGGTTGCTGTCCGCCTCGGCATATCCGTCCCGCCCTCGCTGGCCCAAGAGGCGGTACGCGCCATGGCCCCGCTCGGTGCCGGTTTCGTAGAGGTGTCGCCCGTCTCGGCGGCCGAAGCGGAAACCGTACGCGAGGCTGCTGCCGGACGCTCGATCCCGCTGGTCGTCCGCGCTTGCGATCCGCAGGCCGAGGCAGCCCTCAGACCCCATGTCGACGGGTTCATCGACGGCGACGACCCGCACGTGGTCCATGTGTCCGACCCGTCGGTCGCCGCCGCGGCCGCCGCGGTCGTGGAAGCGGGCGCTGTCGTGCTCGCCCGGCCCAGGGTGCTCGTCGAGGCCGGACCCGGCTGGTTCGCACGGGTCACCGAGGCAGCCACACCCACCGAGCCCGCTCCGGGGATACGTGATGTCGGCCGAGACCCCCGACGCTGGCCGGCCTGGTGGTGGGCGCTGCTCGTCGGGCTCGGTATGACGGGCGCCGGACTCGGCGCCGCGGCGATCACGCTGGGGCCGGTACTGCTCTGGTACGACCGTGACTATCTCGGCATGACGCTGCATGAACTGCATGCCGCCAACCACCACCTGGTGCACTTCATTCAGCACGACCGGACCACCATGGCCGGCACGATGGTGGCGATCGGCGCCCTCTACACCGGCCTTGCCGTGGGCGGGATCAGACGTGGCTGGCCGTGGGCTCGCGAGGTGTATCTGCTTTCGGGGGCGATCGGCTTTCCCACCTTGTTCTACTTCCTGGCCAACGGCTTCGTGGAACCCCTGCACACAGCCACCACCATCGTGCTGTTCCCGATGTTCGTGGCCGCGGTCCGCCGTCCGACCGGGCACGCACCGCGGTGGCGCCTGGCACCCGAGGGCCCGGAACGTGAGCGCCGACGTGCGCTGGCGGGCCAGCTGCTGCTGATCGTCACGGGAGCGGGGCTGTTCGTCGGCGGGGCCGTGATTTCACTGGTCGGACTGACCGGTGTTTTCGTGCCGACGGATCTGACCTTCCTGGGCACCAGCACGGAGATGCTGGAAGCCGTCAATCCCCGGCTCGTGCCGTTCGTCGCTCACGACCGTGCGGGGTTCGGAGGCGCCCTGATGTCCGCCGCGGTGGCGATCCTTCTGCTGAGCGCGTGGGGCTGGCGGCGGGGTGAAGCCTGGGTGTTCTGGACCCTGGCCGTGGCGGGAGCGGCCGGCTTCCTGCCTGCTGTCGTGGTGCACGGCGCGATCCATTACACGGACTTCATCCACCTCGCGCCGGTCTACCTCGGCATCGCCATGACCGGCACGGGCCTGTTGCTCGCGCGCCCATACCTGTGCGCCAAGCGCGTCGCCGAGGCCGAAGGACTGACGGGGCGCCTGACGGAGTGCTCCACCTCGTAGGTGGAGCTCAGGCCATCGAGCCGGGGCGAGATGCGGTCGGGCCAGGCACCAGCCATGACGGTCGCCTCTCACGGCCCAGTCGAGGACACCTGCGGAGCCGACGTTCTCACCCCTGCGACGGCAAGCTGCCCGGCGGCTCGGCCCGCCGGACGCACATGCCCACCAACGCCTCGAAGAGCCGCGACGTGAAGGCCGCGGAGCAGACCACGGTCGAATACACCGACGGAGCCCTGCGGATCGCCGTCCCGGCCA